>NZ_LGQZ01000230.1 GCF_003116015.1 Azospirillum sp. TSO22-1 | reverse complement strand
GGCGCCCGGTCGAGCAGGTCCTTGGCCGCCTTGTCGAGCGGGCGGTCGATGCTGTGCCCGAGGATGCCGCCGATCAGGCTGCCGCCGCCGGTCAGCGCCGCTGCCGCGACGTCCACCGCCGTGTTGGCGGCGATCAGCAGCCCGGTCTGGAGCCACGGCACCTGCTCCGATCCTGCCAGCCCCACCGCACCGGTGATGTCCGCTCCGACCGCCGCCACGCGCACCATGTCGTTGCGCGGCCAGGGCCGGGTGATCACCGGATTGACCACCTCGATGCGCTTCTGCCCCTTGGTGACGTTGCTCCCAACGTCCAGCGTCACCACCGGGCCGGCGGGCACCGCCAGGCAGGAGAAGCCGGCGTCCCAGACGTCCTGCATCACCCGCGCGGTGACGATGCCGCCGCGCTCGATCACCACCCGGTTCACCGTCAGCAGGGGGATCGGCGTCCCCGGCGGCACGAGGCAGTCAGACCCGGCGGCGGCGAAGTCCGACGTTCCGGCCTGGGCGGAGGCGACAGTCGTTCCCTCCTCCTTGCGGCTCCAGCCGCCGACGCCGGCCTCCATCGCCTTCTTGCGCAATTCGTCCTCCTTCGGGGGCGCTTTGGCCTGCGGCCGGGCCGGCGGAGGCGGCGGGTCCTTCTTCTCGATGCGGGGCACCGGTGGCGGGGCCGATTTGGGCGCCATGTCCTCGTAGCTGGGCAATCGCGGGTCCGGCTGGGTCGGGCCGAGGGCGGCGGACAGCTTCGGCAGGCCCCCGGCCCCCTGGCTGCGCCCCAGCATGTAGGCTACCAATCCAAGCCCGATCACGGCCGCCGCCACCAGGAGGATGCGGACGACGTGCGGACCGGAGGTCACCACCCGATGGCGGGCCAGCGGATCGGGCGGCAGCGGCGGGGTGTGTCGCCGTCCAGCGTGTAGGTGCAGCGCCGGTCGCCGGCCGTGCCTGAAACAGCCCCGGTTTGCCCGTTCAGCGTCGCGAGATAATCCTCGGGGTAGCGCCAGCGCACCTCGACGTGGTGGACCCGCTTGTGGGTCTCGACGTTGAGGTCGTATTTCCGCTCGCTGGTGAAGAGGGAAATCTGCTGGTTGAGGCCGGCCCGGCGCGGCATGAAGTGCGATGCACTCGGTGCGCTGAACGCCCTTGCCGAAGCTGTAGGGCTGGTGGGGAATCCACACCTGGGCGCCGGGAGCGACGATGTCGCGCACCACCTCGCCGGGCTTCAGGCAGACCAGCGTCTGGTTCCCCTCGGCCATGTAGACGAGGTACTGCAGGTCGGGCTGGTACCAGTATTCGCAGCTCTTGCCCTTGAAGCAGGTCGAGGGCGGCCTCGTTGGCCTGCCCGACCCAACTGCGGGTCTGCGCCCGCGACGGCCGCAGCCCCGCTTTCTCCTCGGCTCCCGCTCCATCGCCGTCGGCGGGATGTGCAGGTCGGCCAGGGTGTAGGTCCGCGGCGGTGCCGTTCCCGCCATCGGGACGGGCGGCGTGTCGATGGCGCAGGCGGCCAGCAGCGGCAGCGCCAGCAGGGAAACCGGGAGTCTCATGGCTGGGGCTCCATCGTCTCGGGATGAGGAAGGCGGTGGGCTTTGACCGGCTCCTTCGTCTCGGCCTTCAGCGGCGTGCCGCTGGGCTCGGAGAAGCCGGAGATCGACACGCCGTCGAGCGCGCCGTCCCGCGATGGGCCGTCGACGGTGACCACGGCGGCGCTCATCAGCGTCTTCGAGCGCGGCTTGAAGTCCCGGTACACCGTCTCGGTCCACACCACGTAGAAGGCGGTAGCGCCGGTCTTCGGGTCTCCTTGTCGTCGGCGCGGCGATCCGTTCCGGTCGTCTTGCCCGGCGGGTCCTGCGGCCGTTCGGTGGCGTTGGAGGCGGAGCGGCGCAGCCACGACTCTTCGCCGCCCCAGCGTTCGATGAGCCGGCTGGCCTGCCCGCGGGTGAGGGTGGGATCGACGGTGCGGCCGGCGGCGAGGCGGTCGAGTTCGCCGCGCTGGGCGTCGGTCATCGGTTTGTCCCAGCCGCTGCCGCGCGGGGCCGAAGCCCGGGAACCGCCGAAGCGGCCGGCCGGGTAGCGGCGCCCGGCCGAGGCGCCGGCGGCATCGCCACCAGCGCCGCTGCCGGTCCCGCCGGTGCTGCCGATGGACGAGGTCGCCCCGGCCGTGGCGTGGCGCAGGCCACCCCATACCGCCGAGGCGCCGACGGCGAGGCTGCTTGGCGCCCCGGTGGTGGCCGCCGCCGCACCAGCCATGCTGCGCATGCCGAGCCAGCCGGCGGTCCACAGCGCGGCCAGCGCCGTCATGCCGTCCATCACCGGGCCGCCGTTCACCAGCCCGGCGGCGGCGCGCGGCACTGGCGAGCGAGAAGAACGGGTGCGCCATCAGGTCCTGCTGGTCGCGTACCGCCATGTCGCCCGGCAGCGCCACGAACAGGTCGAGCTGCATCTGGCGGTCACCGTCGCGGAAGACCCCGTCCACGGCACGGCCTCAGCGGCGTGCCGGGTGGGCGGGCCGCACGGTGCCGGTGCCCGGATCGGAGGTGGAGGTGCGCAGGCCCTGGTCGGCCCAACTCTTCAGCTCCTCGACGGCGTAGACCACCCGGCCGCCGCTCTTGCGGTAGCGCGGGCCGGTGCCGTGGAGGCGGTGCTTCTCCATCGTCCGGCTGGACAGGCCGAGGAAGCGAGCCGCCTCGGGCGTGCGCAGTAAGCGCGGGGGGAAGGCCGGCGGTCTTGTCGTCCATTATTCGTCCGTCTCCGTGTGCTACGGGCGCCCCTGGGACAAAGGAGCGCGTCGTGGAGCACGGTGGCGGAGGCGAGCGATGGTCAGGGAGGGGAAAGACTTTGTGGGGGCGAGTCCCCCGGTGCGGCACGATCAAGGCCTTGAAAATGCTTGATCTCGGCGCCGTTCAATCGCCGAGGCAGGGCAGAATGGATAATAATCTTGCCTGGAGAACAGCATGCTGCCGCCGGATCAAGCGGCAATCCGGATTTCCGGATCTGCCCTTTTCCGGACGGAGTGACCGTCCGCTTTGCGCCGATAGTGTTGAA
>NZ_LGQZ01000212.1 GCF_003116015.1 Azospirillum sp. TSO22-1 | reverse complement strand
GTGACGCGCTCGCCGCTCCTGGGCGAGCACACCGACGAGATCCTGCGCGACGTGCTCGGCTTCGACGAGCGGCGCATCGCCACAGTCCGCGACGGCGGGGCGCTCGGCCGCCTCCCGCGCATGGCCGCCGAGTAAATCAAAGGTAACATCGCTAAGGGCTCCGGTGCGCGCGCCGCGCCGCACCGGGGAACCACATAAAAATAAGGGAACGGGTATGGATACGGTCATGGCTTCCAACAAGCGAGCCATTCATCCCGGCGCCGGGCGCCGGAACACGCGGCCGCAGCCCAAGGGGCGGCAGGTCGATCCGGCGGCTCTGGCCGAGGTGCAGGCGCTGCTCGGCGACCGCTCCCGCCAGCGGGACCTGCTGATCGAGCACCTGCACCTGCTGCAGGACACCCATCATTGCCTGCACGCCCGCCACCTCGCGGCGCTGGCGCAGGAGATGCGCCTGTCCCTGGTCGAGGTGTACGAGGTCGCCTCCTTCTACGCCCACTTCGACATCGTCATGGACGGCGAGCAGACGCCGCCGCCGGTCACCGTGCGGGTGTGCGACAGCCTGTCCTGCTGCATGGCCGGCGGCGAGAAACTGCTGGAAGACCTGCCGGCGACGCTCGGTTCGGAGGTGCGCGTGGTGCGCGCGCCCTGCATGGGCGCCTGCCACAACGCCCCGGCGGTCGCCATCGGCCACGCGCTGCACGAGAACGCCACGGTCGACAGCGTGCTCAAGGCGGTGGAGAGCGGCGACACCCACCCGCACATCCCCGACTACACCGGCTTCGACGCCTACCGCGCCGGCGGCGGCTACACGCTGCTGGGCGACTGCCTGGACGGCCGCCGCGACGTCGAGGACATCCTGCACCGCCTGGAAGGCGCCAACCTGCGCGGCCTCGGCGGCGCCGGCTTCCCCACCGGGCGCAAGTGGCGCTTCGTGCGGCACGAGGCCGGCCCGCGCCTGATGGCGGTCAACGGCGACGAGGGCGAGCCCGGCACCTTCAAGGACCGCTTCCACCTGGAGGCCGACCCGCACCGCTTCCTCGAAGGCATGCTGATCGGCGCCTGGGTGGTGGAGGCGACGGACGTCTACATCTACCTGCGCGACGAGTACCCGCAGTGCCGCGAGATCCTGGCCCGGGAGATCGCCGTGGTGGAGGCTGCCGGTCTGGCGCGCCACACCCGCATCCACCTGCGCCGCGGTGCCGGCGCCTACATCTGCGGCGAGGAGTCCGCGATGCTGGAGAGCATCGAGGGCAAGCGCGGCCTGCCGCGGCACAAGCCGCCGTTCCCCTCGGTGGTCGGCCTGTTCGGCCGGCCGACGCTGATCAACAACGTCGAGACGCTGTTCTGGATCCGCGACATCATCGAGAAGGGCTCGGAGTGGTGGGGCAGCTTCGGCCGCAACGGCCGGACGGGCCTGCGCAGCTACTCGGTCTCCGGCCACGTCCGGGATCCGGGCGTCAAGCTCGCCCCCGCCGGCATCTCCATCCGCGAGCTGATCGAGGAGTACTGCGGCGGCATGGCCGAGGGGCACACGTTCACCGGTTACCTGCCGGGCGGCGCCTCGGGCGGCATGCTGCCGGCCAGCATGGACGACATCCCGCTCGACTTCGGCACGCTGGAGCAGCACGGCTGCTTCATCGGCTCGGCCGCGGTGGTCGTGCTGTCGGACCAGGACGACATGCGCCGGGTCGTGCTCAACCTGATGTCCTTCTTCGAGGACGAGAGCTGCGGCCAGTGCACGCCGTGCCGCGTCGGCACCGAGAAGGCGGTGTCGCTGATCAAGCGCCCGGTGTGGGACGAGCCGCTGCTCGACGAGCTGGCGGCGGTGATGGGCAGCGCCTCGATCTGCGGCCTCGGCCAGGCCGCCATGAACCCGCTGAAGAGCGCCCTGAAGCACTTCCGCGGCCGTCTGAACAACGCCGTGAGCAACGAAAAGAACCGGGAGGGCGCCCTATGAGCGGCCGCATCCATTTCCATCTCGACGGCAAGGAAGTCGAGGCCCAGCCGGGCGAAACCATCTGGCAGGTCGCGACGCGCCTCGGCACCGAGATTCCGCACCTCTGCCACTCCAACCAGCCCGGCTACCGCTCCGACGGCAACTGCCGTACCTGCATGGTCGAGGTCGAGGGCGAGCGCGTGCTGGCCGCGTCCTGCATGCGCAAGCCGACCTCGGGCATGTACGTCCGCACCGCCAGCGACAAGGCCAAACAGGCCCGCAAGATGGTGTTCGAGCTGCTGGTCGGCGACCAGCCCGAGCGCGACAAGGCGCACGACCCGGACTCCCGCTTCTGGAACTGGGCCGACAAGGTCGGCGTCAACGAGAGCCGCTTCCCGACCCGCGCCAAGCCGGCGTCCGAGGACTTCAGCCACCCCGCCATGGTGGTGCAGCTCGACGCCTGCATCCAGTGCAACCTGTGCGTCCGCGCCTGCCGCGAGGTCCAGGTCAACGACGTGATCGGCATGGCGCTGCGCGGCCACAACGAGAAGATCGTCTTCGACTTCGACGATCCCATGGGCGACAGCACCTGCGTCGCCTGCGGCGAGTGCGTGCAGGCCTGCCCGACCGGCGCCCTGATGCCGAAGACCCAGGTCGAGCTGGACACCGGAATCTTCAAGGCGGCGCCCGAGCGCAAGGTGGACAGCGTCTGCCCGTACTGCGGGGTGGGGTGCCAGCTGACCTACAACATCAAGGACGAGAAGCTGCTGTCGGTGGAGGGCCGCGACGGCCCGTCCAACCACAACCGGCTGTGCGTCAAGGGCCGCTTCGGCTTCGACTACATCCACCACCCGCACCGGCTGACCAGGCCGCTGATCCGCCGCGAGGGCGTGTCCAAGCACGACGTGGACATCGACCCGGCGAACCCGCTGACCCACTTCCGCGAGGCGTCGTGGGAGGAGGCGCTGGAGCTGGCCTCGGGCGGCCTGAAGCGCATCCGCGACACGCACGGTGGCTCGGCGCTGGCCGGCTTCGGCTCGGCCAAGGGTTCCAACGAGGAGGCATACCTGTTCCAGAAGCTGGTGCGCACCGGCTTCGGCACCAACAACGTCGACCACTGCACCCGTCTGTGCCACGCCTCGTCGG
>NZ_LGQZ01000234.1 GCF_003116015.1 Azospirillum sp. TSO22-1 | reverse complement strand
AGCTGGAGGACATCAACCGCGACTTCGGCACGGCGGACGTGGCGTTCGTGATCGGCGCCAACGACGTGACCAACCCGGCGGCGAAGACCGACCCGCAGAGCCCGATCTACGGCATGCCGATCCTCGACGTGGAACGGGCCAAGACGGTGTTCTTCATCAAGCGCTCGATGGGCTCCGGCTACGCCGGCGTGGAGAACGAGCTGTTCTTCCGGCCCAACACCATGATGCTCTTCGGCGACGCCAAGAAGGTCACCGAAGAGGTCGTCAAGGCGGCCGAGCACGCGTAACGCCGCGCCTTCCCGCCCGCACCTGGACGAAGCCCCTTCCCGGCACCGCCGGGGAGGGGCTTTCCGTTTCCGGGTGCGCGCCCAAAAAGAAGGCTCCGTCGGCGGTGAGCCGCGGAGCCGTAGGGGGAGGAATCTACAGGGAGGAAAGCGTGTAGTCCCGGGTTCATGTGTAACCCGCGGCTGGTGACGCGAACAGCGTGGATAATGTATACCAGCCATGCGGCACATGAATACGGTATACCAAATATCAGCGACGCGTTCGATCCGGTGGGGCTGAGATGGTTGCACCAAGGCGTCCGGGTGCGGAAAGCAAGGCTTTCAAGGCCGCGTTGACGCTGGGCAGAGGCCGGCATTCGCCTCCCACCAAAACAATTTGACGCCCGAACATATTCGCTTGCGCCCTGATTGGCATCTGGTATACCGTATCTCCAATTCAAACCCACGGACCACAAGATGGGTGGCAACGCCTGCAGGACGCGGCGCAGCACAGGGACGGAAACCGCCATGGATCGTGTGAGATTCTCCGTAGAGCCCCTTGACCAGGGCATGAGCTTCAAGGCGAAGGCCTATCAGGCGCTTCGCCACGCCATCACGCAGATGGACATCTATGGCGAGCGCAACGAGATCCGCCTGGACGAACGCCATCTCTGCGAGGCGCTCGGCGTCAGCCGCACCCCGGTGCGCGAGGCGATGGCGCTGCTGGAGCAGGAGGGGTTCATCCGCTCGCAGCCCCGCCGCGGCATCTACGTGGTGCGCAAGACCAAGGCCGAAATCGTCGAGATGATCACGGTGTGCGCCGCCCTGGAGGGCATGGCCGCGCGCCTGTTCGTCGAGCGCGCGACCGACCTCAGCGTCGCCGACCTGGAGGCCACCTTCGACCGCTTCTCGGAAGGCGAGCTGGCCGATCACGTGCTGGAGTACTCGGACGCCAACATCGCGTTCCACCAGGCGATCATCCAGGCGTCGGGGTGCACCCTGATCGCCGACCTGACCGACCGCTTCTTCATCCACATGCGGGCGATCCGCCGCGTCACCATGCGCCGCGGCCGCCGTGCGGAAAAGTCCATCGTCGAGCATCGCGAGATCATTGAAGCCCTGATGACCCGCGACGCCGACCTGGCGGAGCGCCGGGTGCGCGAGCACACGCTCGGCCTGGCGCACTTTGTTGAAAATCACTGCGATTTTCTTGATTGACCGACGCTGAATCTTCAGGAACTCGGGGAGGAGTTACCGTAATGTCAAGTGCGGCTGCAGTAATGGTCAAGAACCAAGCCAACGAAGCCAACCAGGCCGACGCGCCGCAGACGCTGACGGACGGCTTTCAGCTCGTCCTCGACGCGCTGAAGCTCAACGGCATCGAGAATCTCTACGCCGTGCCCGGGATCCCGATCTCGGACCTGCTGCGTCTGGCGCAGGGCGAGGGCATGCGCGTGATCTCGTTCCGCCACGAGCAGAACGCCGGCAACGCCGCCGCGATCGCCGGCTTCCTCACCAAGAAGCCGGGCATCTGCCTGACCGTGTCGGCCCCGGGCTTCCTGAACGGCCTGACCGCGCTGGCCAACGCCACCACCAACTGCTTCCCGATGATCCTGATCTCCGGCTCGTCCGAGCGCGAGATCGTCGATCTGCAGCAGGGCGACTACGAGGAGATGGACCAGCTGGCCATCGCCAAGCCGCTGTGCAAGGCCGCCTTCCGCGTGCTGCACGCGCAGGACATCGGCATCGCCGTGGCGCGCGCCATCCGCGCCGCGTGCTCGGGCCGTCCGGGCGGCGTCTACCTCGACCTGCCGGCCAAGCTGTTCTCGCAGGTGGTGGACGCCGAGGAGGGACGCCGGTCGCTGGTCAAGGTCATCGACCCGGCCCCGGCGCAGATCCCGGCCCCGTCGGCGGTCACCCGCGCGCTCGACGTGCTGAAGGGCGCCAAGCGTCCGCTGATCATTCTCGGCAAGGGGGCCGCCTACGCCCAGGCCGACGAGGAGATCCGCGCCTTCGTCGAGAAGAGCGGCATCCCCTTCCTGCAGATGAGCATGGCCAAGGGCCTGCTGCCCGACACCCACCCGCTGTCGGCCGGCGCCGCCCGCTCGACGGTGCTGAAGGACTCGGACGTGGTGCTGCTGGTCGGCGCCCGCCTGAACTGGCTGCTGTCGCACGGCAAGGGCAAGACCTGGGGCGCGCCGGGCTCGAAGCAGTTCATCCAGATCGACATCGAGCCGAAGGAGATGGACAGCAACGTCGAGATCGTCGCCCCGCTGGTGGGTGACGTCGGCTCGTGCATCGCGGCCCTGAGCGCCGGCCTCGACGGTTCGTGGACCCCGCCCGCGGCGGAGTGGATCAACACCGTCAACGCGCGCAAGGAGGCGAACATCGCCAAGATGGCGCCGAAGCTGATGAGCAACGCCTCGCCGATGAACTTCCACGGCGCGCTGGGAGCGCTGCGCCGGGTCGTCGCCGAGCGGCCGGACGCCATGCTGGTCAACGAGGGCGCCAACACCCTCGACCTGGCGCGCGGCATCATCGACATGGCCCAGCCGCGCAAGCGCCTGGACGTCGGCACCTGGGGCGTGATGGGCATCGGCATGGGCTACGCCGTCGCCGCCGCGGTGGAGAGCGGCAAGCCGGTCCTCGCCGTCGAGGGCGACAGCGCCTTCGGCTTCTCCGGCATGGAGGTGGAGACCATCTGCCGCTACAACCTGCCGGTCACCATCGTCATCTTCAACAACAACGGCATCTACCGCGGCACCGACGTCAACCCGACCGGTGGTGCCGATCCGTCGCCGATGGTGTTCGTGCCGGACTCCCGATACGACAAGATGATGGAGGCCTTCGGCGGCGTCGGCGTGCACGTGACCACGCCGGACGAGCTGTACCGCGCCGTCAGCGAGGCCATGGACTCCGGCAAGCCGACGCTCATCAACGCCGCCATCGATCCGGCGGCGGGGTCTGAGAGCGGCAACATCGGCAGCCTCAACCCGACCAGCACGGTGCGCAAGATGCCGGGCCAGTAAGGCCGGCGGTCTGTTCAAGAAATGGGGGAGCGGCCCGCTCCCGAGCGGGCGGGCCGCCACGGTCAAAAACTTCGGGAATACGTCAAAAAGGGGATTGGAGATGGGTAAGGCTCTCGACGGTGTGCGGATTCTGGACTTCACCCACGTCCAGTCCGGCCCGACCTGCACGCAGCTGCTGGCGTGGTTCGGCGCCGACGTCATCAAGGTCGAGC
>NZ_LGQZ01000200.1 GCF_003116015.1 Azospirillum sp. TSO22-1 | reverse complement strand
GAGCAGGGCGGCGACGGTGTCCCACAGCGCCTTGGTCTTGCCGGTGGCGCCGGCCAGGAAGGCGCGGTCGCCCTCGTAGGGGCTCACGTTGCGCACGATGAAGTCGCGGACGTTCACCTCGCTCCGCCACACGCCCGGCGCGAAGCCGCGCCAGGGGTCGAGGGCGGCCTTGGCCGGAGCGGCAAGCTCTTCCCGAAACAGCGTGTCCATTGCTTTTCACCTTCGAGAAAGCGCCGGCGCCCCGTCAGCGGGGGCGGCGCGGTCGGAAAACGGGTCAGTCGGCGTCGGCCATGGCGGCGCGGGCGTCGATGGCGGCGTGCTCGGAGCGGGCGCCGGGGCCGGGCTGGCTCGGCCGCTCGACCCAGGCGATGCGCAGCACGTTGGTCGAGCCGGGCATGCCGAACGGCACGCCGGCGGTGATCACCAGCCGCTGCCCGTCGTCGGCGAGGCCGTGCGCGTAGGCGATGCGCGCCGCCTTGTGCACCATGTCGGCGAAGCTCTGCACGTCCTCGGTCAGCACGGCGTGGACGCCGTAGGCCAGCATCAGCCGGCGCGCCGCGGCGCTGCTTTCGGTCAGGCAGAGGATCGGCACCTCAGGGCGCTCGCGCGCCGCGCGCAGCGTGGTCGAGCCCGAGGTGGTGTAGGTGACGATGGCCGCCGCCTTGATGGTGTGCGCCACCTGCCGCGCCGCAGCGGTGATGGCGTCGGCCGCGGTCTGCTCGGGGTCGGCGTGCTGGGCGTCCATCATGGCGCGGTAGAGCGTGTCCTGCTCGACCCGGCGGGCGATGCGGTCCATGATCGACACCGCCTCGATCGGGTAGGCGCCGGACGCCGTCTCGGCCGACAGCATCACCGCGTCGGCGCCGTCGAACACGGCGGTCGCCACGTCCGACGCCTCGGCGCGGGTCGGCGCCGGGGCGGAGATCATCGACTCCAGCATCTGCGTGGCGACGATCACCGGCTTGCCGGCCATGCGCGCCTCGCGCACGATGCGCTTCTGGATCGACGGCACGTCCTCCGGCGGCATCTCGACGCCGAGGTCGCCGCGGGCGACCATGACGCCGTCCGACAGCTCGACGATGCGCTCCAGGTGCTGGATCGCCTGCGGCTTCTCCAGTTTGGAGAGCAGCGCGGCGCGGCCGGCGATCAGCTTGCGCGCCTCGGCGACGTCCTCCGGGCGCTGTACGAAGCTGAGCGCCACCCAGTCCACCCCCTGGTCGAGGGCGAAGGCGAGGTCGGTGCGGTCCTTGGCGGTCAAGGGTGACAGCGGCAGCACGACGCCGGGCACGTTGACGCCCTTGCGGTCGGACAGCCGGGTGCCGGCGATCACCACGGTCTCGGCGAAGTCGGCGCCGCAGGCGGTGACGCGCAGGCGGACCTTGCCGTCGTCGAGCAGCAGTTCGGCTTCGGGTTCCAGCGCCGCGAAGATCTCCGGATGCGGCATGCCGACGCGCGCGGCGTCGCCGGGCTCCCTGGACAGGTCGAGGCGGAAGCTCTGGCCGGGCGTCAGGTCCACCGGGCCGCCGGCGAAGGTGCCCAGGCGCAGCTTCGGGCCCTGCAGGTCGGCCATGATGGCGATGGGGCGGCCGGTGTCGCGCTCGACCGCACGGATCGCCTTGACGCGCTCGCCGTGGTCGGCGTGGCTGCCGTGGCTGAAGTTCAGGCGGAAGACGTCCACGCCGGTCTCCACCAGCTGCCGGATCATCGCCGGTGTCGAGGAGGAGGGACCGAGGGTGGCGACGATCTTCGTCTGCCGGGTCCGGCGGATCGGGGTTTGGCTGCTCATGTCGAAGCGGTCTCCGCAAGGAGGGATGGGGCGGCGCGGCACGCGTCGTTCGCCCCTGCGCCAACGGCGCTGAATTCGCGTGGTCGTTATACTAGTATATTACTTGGAGGGCAAGCGGCGACGACGGGGTATGCCAAAGTGTCGCAGTGCAGCAGACTGGTCCGACCCCTGCCCCGACCCCCGGAAAGGGAAAGGGCACCGGCGGGCGGTGTGCCCGGCGGTGCCCTCCTGTCTCTCCCCCTCGAAGCGTCCGACGCTTACATCACCGCGCCCATCTGCCACGGTGTGAACTCGTCGGAGCCGAAGCCCAGCTCCTCGCTCTTGCTCTTGCGGCCCGATGCAGTCTCGACGATCAGGTCGAAGATGCGGCGGCCGACCTCCTCGATGGTTTCGTCGCCGGTGGCGATGGTGCCGCAATCGATGTCCATGTCGTCGGGCATGTGGCGGAACAGCGGCGTGTTGGTCGCCAGCTTCAGGCTGGGCGTCGGCTTGCAGCCGAACACCGAGCCGCGGCCGGTGGTGAAGCACAGCACGTTGGCGCCGCCCGCCACCTGCCCGGTGGCCGACACCGGGTCGTAGCCCGGGGTGTCCATGAACACCAACCCCTTGGCGGTGATCGGCTCGCCGTAGCGCAGCACCTCGACCAGATTGGTGGTGCCGGCCTTGGCGACCGCGCCCAGCGACTTCTCCAGGATGGTGGTCAGGCCGCCCTTCTTGTTGCCGGGCGAGGGGTTGTTGTTCATCTCGCCGCCGGTGCGGGTGGTGTAGTCCTCCCACCAGGCGATGCGGTCGACCAGCTTCCGGCCGACCTCCGGGCCGACGGCGCGGCGGGTCAGCAGATGCTCGGCGCCGTAGACCTCCGGCGTCTCGGAGAGCACGGCGGTGCCGCCCTGGCGCACCAGCAGGTCCACCGCGTAGCCGAGCGCCGGGTTGGCGGTGATGCCCGAATAGCCGTCCGAGCCGCCGCACTGCAGCGCCAGCGTCAGGTGGCTGACCGGGACCGGCTGGCGGGTCACGTCGTTGACCGCCGGCAGCAGCTCCTTGATCCAGCGGACACCCTCGCGCACCGCCGCCGGGGTGCCGCCGATCTCCTGGATCGACAGCGTGCGCAGGCGGTCGCCGACCGCCAGCTTCTCCGCCTCGACGAGGTGGTCGACCTGGTTGACCTCGCAGCCCAGGCCGAGGACCAGCACGGCAGCGAAGTTGGGATGGCGGGCGTAGCCGGCGATGGTGCGGCGCAGCGCCTCGATGGCGTCGCCCTTGGCGCCCATGCCGCAGCCGTAGCCGTGCGTCAGCGCCACCACGCCGTCGACGTTGGGGAAGGCGGCCAGCGCGTCGCCGCGGAACGCGTCGGCGACCATCCGCGCCGCGGTGGCGGAGCAGTTCACGCTGGTCAGCACGCCGATGTAGTTGCGCGTCGCCACCCGGCCGTCCGGGCGGACGATGCCCTGGAAGGTGGCGCGCTCCGCCTCCGGTACCAGCGCCGTCGGTTTGGCGTCGGCGCCGAAGGCGTGATCGCGCTCGAAGCTGTCGCCCATGCCGAGGTTGTGCACGTGCACGTGCTCCCCCGCGGCGATGGGCTGGGTGGCGAAGCCGATGACCTGGTTGTACTTGCGCACCGCCTCGCCGGCCGCGATCGCCTGCACCGCCACCTTGTGGCCGGCCGGGACCGGGGTCCGGCAAGCTACATCGGAGCCGGGCAGAGTCACGCCGGGCAGCAGGTCGACGCCGGCGACGACGACGTTGTCCGCGGGATGCAGGCGAATGATCAGCGAGGCCATGGTGCGGCGTCCTCTCAGAGCTTGTAGGCGTTCTTGGCGAGCCGGTAGGCGAGATCCACCGCCAGCTCGGCCGCCTCGTCCTCGTCCATACGGTGCTCGGCGACCAGACGGGCCAGGAAGGCGCAGTCGATGCGCCGCGCCACGTCGTGGCGGGCCGGGATCGAGCAGAAGGCGCGGGTGTCGTCGTTGAAGCCGACGGTGTTGT
>NZ_LGQZ01000236.1 GCF_003116015.1 Azospirillum sp. TSO22-1 | reverse complement strand
CCAGCTTCCGCATGCTGCACACGCTGGCCAACCTCGGCCCGGCTCCGGAGCCCAACCTGACCGTGCTGTGGTCGGAGAAGCTGCCGGAGGGCTTCAAGGCGTTCTGCGCCGAGACCTCGATCAAGACCTGCTCGCTGCAATACGAGAACGATGACCTGATGCGGCCGTACTGGGGCGACGACTACGGCATCGCCTGCTGCGTCTCGGCCATGCGGATCGGCAAGCAGATGCAGTTCTTCGGTGCGCGGGCCAACATGGCGAAGGCGCTGCTCTACGCCATCAACGGCGGCCGCGACGAGACGTCCGGCGAGCAGGTCGGCCCGGCCTTCGCGCCGGTCACCGGCGATGTGCTGGACTACGACGAGGTCATCTCGAAGTTCCTGCCGATGATCGACTGGTTGGCCAAGGCGTACATGAACACGCTGAACGCCATCCACTACATGCACGACAAGTACTGCTACGAGCGGCTGGAGATGGCGCTGCACGACCGCGACGTGCTGCGCACCATGGCCTGTGGTATGGCGGGCCTGAGCGTGGTGGCCGACAGCCTCTCCGCCATCAAGCACGCCAAGGTCTCGGTGGTGCGCGACGAGCGGGGCTTGGCCACCGACTTCGCGATCGAGGGCGAGTACCCGGCGTTCGGCAACAACGACGCGCGGGTGGACGGCATCGCGGTGTGGCTGGTCGAGAGCTTCATGGCGGCGCTGCGCAAGCAGAAGACCTACCGCAACGCGCTGCCGACGCAGTCGGTGCTGACCATCACGTCGAACGTGGTGTATGGCAAGAAGACCGGCAACACACCGGACGGCCGCAAGGCCGGGCAGCCGTTCGCGCCGGGCGCCAACCCGATGCACGGGCGCGACAGGAAGGGCGCCATCGCCTCGATGGCCAGTGTGGCGAAGCTGCCCTACGCGCACGCGCAGGACGGCATCTCCTACACCTTCACCATCGTGCCGTCGGGCCTGGGTCCGACCGAGGGTGAACGGGTGCGCAATCTGGTCGGCATGCTGGACGGCTACTTCGGGCAGGGTGGGCACCACATCAACGTCAACGTGTTCGACCGCGAGACGCTGCTGCACGCCATGGACCACCCGGAGCAATACCCGCAGCTCACCATCCGCGTCTCCGGCTACGCCGTGAACTTCATCAAGCTCACCCGCGAGCAGCAGCTCGACGTCATCAACCGCACCTTCCACGGCCTGAACTAACGCGGTATAGGGCGTCATGCCCGACGTCCGCCGCTTCGTTCTCGATACCAATGTGCTGGTCAGCGCCGCCCTCCTTCCCGAGGGCGGCGTTCGCCGTTACGAGCCGACCCGCCTGTGCGTCGGGATCGCCCGGCGCGACGGTGTGCTGCTGGTCTCCGATTCCACCCTGGCCGAGCTGCGCGACGTCCTGCTGCGCCCCGCCTTCGACCGCCTGAAGCCCCGCCCCGATCGCGAAGCCTTCCTGGCCGCCATCACCGCGGAGGCCGAACGCGTCGAACCGGTGGAGGAACGGCGGCTGTGCAGCGACCCCGACGACGACAAGTTCCTGGCGGTGGCGCTGGCCGGCGACGCCGACGTGCTGCTGACCGAGGACAAGGCGGTGCTGGCGCTGAAGACCGTGGGCCGGACGCGCATCCTGCGGCCGATCGCGTTCCTCAAGCGATAAGGCCTCAAGCGATAAGGCCCCGCCTCCGCTCGCAACTCCGCCCCCGCGCTCCATCTCCTGAGTATCCCCTCGCGCGAGGTCCCGCCATGCGCTGCGAATCCGACGGCGCCCTCTGCCTGGTGCCGCACCCGCACCTTACCCGCCCGGAGCGGCTGACCGGCTGGATCCACTCGGTCGAGACGGCCGGCACGGTGGACGGGCCGGGCGTGCGCTTCGTGCTGTTCACCGCCGGCTGCCCGCTGCGCTGCCTGTACTGCCACAACCCCGACAGCCAGCACATGAAGGAGGGTCATCAGGTCTCCATCGAGCGGGTGCTGGACGAGATCGCCTCCTACGCCGACATGCTCAAGCGCATGCACGGCGGCCTGACCATTTCCGGTGGCGAGCCGCTGGTGCAGCCGGAGTTCACCGCCGCCATCCTGCGCGGCGCCAAGGAACTGGGCCTGCACACCGCGCTGGACACCTCCGGCTACCTCGGTGCGCGGGCGAGCGGCACTCTGCTGTTCGACGTCGACCTCGTGCTGCTCGACATCAAGCACATCGACCCGAACGTCTACAGCCGTCTGACCGGCGTCGAGCTGCAACCGACGCTGGATTTCGCGCGCCACCTCGACGCGCTGGGCAAGCCGATGTGGATCCGCTACGTGCTGGTACCCGGCCTGACCGACCAGCCCGACGCCGTGGAGAAGCTGGCGGACTTCGTGGCGTCGCTCGGCTCGGTCGAGCGGGTGGACGTGCTGCCCTTCCACAAGATGGGCGAATTCAAATGGTTCGCGCGCGACCTGCGCTACCAGCTCGCCGACGTGCAGCCCCCCACCCCCGAGGCCACCGAGGCGGTGCGCACCATCTTCCGCTCCCGGGGTCTGTTCGTCGATTGAGTCTCGACAAACGGGACGCGGCTTGTAGAATGAACCGTGAACATTTCGCAGCCCGCGGGTGGAGCGATGAGCATGGACGCGACCAGCGGCGGCCAGCCCCTTCTCTTCGACGATCTGCCGGAAGCGGTCTCCGCCGTGCGCCGGAAGCCCCGCCGTGTCCGCACGGCGGCGGAGCCGGTGGCGGTCGACCGCGTCTCCGAACCGGCTCCGCCCATGCCGCCTCCCGCCCCGCCGCCGCGGCCGATGGCAGCGCCGGTGGTGCAGACGCAGCCGGCGCCCGCGCCGCTCGACCCGGCGGCGCTGACCAACCCGGAGCTGCGCGCGCTGGTGCGCGGCCTGAACGACCTGCGGCTCAGCTACCTGCTGGTCGAGGCGGCGCGCGAGCTGAAGCAGCGCGTGCAGCCCGACGTGGACGAGGACGGCGTGGTCTCCGACCCCAACCCGTCGCTGCTGCGCGCCGCCCGGCTGACCGTGGCCGACCTGTCCGGCGAGGACGATTGAACGGAGTTGCACCGGACCGCGGACGCGGCACAATGAGACCAGTGCCCTCCGTCCCGGGAACCCGATGCCCCTCGTCTCCACCGCGCGCGCCCTGGCGCTGACGCTCGCCGTGTCCGCGTTTCCTGCGCTTGCTGCGGACACTGCACCACCGCCCGAGCCGATGGTGGGCGGCGAGCTGACGGCCTTTGGCGCCGTGCGCGCGGCCAACCGCAACGGCACGATCCCGGCCTGGACCGGCGGCATGAGCCAGCCGCCGCCGGACGTCTACACCCCCGGCCAGCACATGCGCGACCCGTTCCCCGACGACACGCGCTGGTTCACCGTCCGCGCCGGCGAGGTCGAGCGCTACAAGTCCCGCCTGTCCGCCGGCCAGATCGCCCTGTTCAGGAAGTTCCCGGCGAGCTTCGAGATCCCCATGTTCCCGACGCGGCGCACCGCGGCGGCGCCCCAGCGCGTCGCCGAGGCCAGCATCGAGAACGCCGCCGGCCGCGCCCGGCTGCTGGAGAACGGGCTGGCGGTCACCGGCGCCCGCATCGGCATCCCCTTCCCGGCACCGAAGACCGGCGAGGAGGCGATGTGGAACCACCTGCTGCGCTGGCAGGGCGAGTCGGTCACCCGCATCTACGGCATCGCCATCCCGGACGAGCGCGGCTACTCCACCCCTTCCGTCTACCGCGAGGACCGGCTGTCCTCCTACGCCGCCGGTCAGGACGGCCCGGTCGCCGTGCACCGCCGCCGCGTCGGCCTGCGCCCGGCCGAAGTGGCGGGCGCGGCGCTGCTGACGCAGCAGACGCTCAACCCGCTGCAGCGCCCGCCGGTCACCTGGTACAAGCAGC
>NZ_LGQZ01000229.1 GCF_003116015.1 Azospirillum sp. TSO22-1 | reverse complement strand
GTCTCCACATAGTCGAGGATGGCCACCGACAGCACCCGCGTCCTGCCCGGGATGTTGCCGCCGATCATCAGCACCACGCCGAGCTCGCCCATGGTGTGGGCGAAGCCGAGCACCGCGCCGGTGAGGAAGCCGCGCCGGGCCGGCGGCACCGCCACCGTGAAGAAGCTGTCGAGCGGCGAGGCGCGCAGCGTCGCCGCCGCCTCCAGCGGGCGGGCGCCCTCGACCCGGTTGCGCACCGAGGTGCGGCGGGCCTCGCCGGCGGGGGCGAGGATGACGAAGGGGTTGATCAGCGCCGTCGCCTCGCGCCCCGGGAACAGGCTCAGGTCGCGCACGCCGTCGCGGGTGATCACGGCGGTCAGGGTGGTCCGGTCCGGCCCCCCGGAGCGCCACCTCGGCGTTCACCGCGCCGTCGGTGACGGCGGCGACGCTGCCGCGCAGGGCATTGCGGGCACTGGTGCGCATGAAGAATCCCGACACCAGGGTTTTGACGGCGACGCCATCTTTGGGGAATCCGGCTTTAGGGAATCCGGATTCGAGGTCGGTGAGCGTGCGTGCGAGCTCGCTTTCGAGTCGGTGAAAGGTTTCGATCACCCGCAGCCCTTCGGCGGTCAGGCAGGTGCCGCCGCCGTTGCGACCGCCGGTCCGGGCGTCGACCAGCGGCTGGCCGAACAGGTTGTTCATGGCGTCGATGGCGTCCCACGCGGCCCTGTAGGTGATCCGCATCGCCCGCGCGGCGCCGGAGATGCTGCCTTCGCGGCCCAGCGCCTCGATCAGGCGGATGCGTTCCCGCCCAATGCTGGGTGCGTTTCTGCCGCCGAGGATGACCTGTGCGCGGATCACCATTCCGCCCGCCTTGACCATTCGTTATATAGTTTGACTATACATCGCGTGATGCGCGGCACAAGCACAGACTCCACCTGGAGCGGACGACAGGCGCTATACACAAAAAAATATAACGATTGTCGTCGATGGTAAAGCCCGCGGACAGCGGTGTGGGGAGGGTGAGACGGGGGTGGGGATGAGGCGCCTGCGCCGGCGATCGTGCCGGATACGATGAGCCCAATCCCATGACCTCCCGGAGAAAGCCGCTACCGCCCGTGGTCCGGCTCGACCGACACGCAGCGGCACCGGCGGAGGTTGGTGCGGACGGGCGACGGATTTGCGAACCATCCGTCGCCCGCCGGGGTCAGGCGGCGAACACGTCACCAACGCCGAGCGTCGCGGCGCTGGCGAACAGGCCCAGCATCCGGATTTCCGAGGCCGCCAGCATCCCGTCACCGTTGACGTCGCCGACCACGTAGAGACCCGACGACGTACCGTCATTGGCGAGCACCAGGATGCTCTCGGCACCCGTGCCGTTGTCCAGCGTGCCGATGGCGGCGCGCAGACTCGCGAAGTCGGTGTCGGCGAGAGCCGCCACCGTCGTCTGCAGACACGCCAACTCGGTGGTCGCCACGTCGATCGGGCCGCCTGTCAGCGTCGCTGCGGCCAGCGTGCCGTCGGCATCGCGGTCGAGCAGCGCAAGCAAGTCCCCCGTCACCGCGACCCGGTCGAGCCCGGCCTGGAAGCCGGTTACCACGTCGAAGCCGGCCGAGGCGCCCGGCGCCGCGCCATCCCCGGCGCTGGCATAGACCACGCGGTCGCCCACCGCGTCGACGGTCAACTGCAGGAAATCGGCTCCGGCGCCGCCGATCAGCACGTCGGCGCCGCCGCCGCCGGCCAGCGTGTCGTCACCGACCCCGCCGACGACGGCGTTGGACAGCGCGTTGCCGGAGCCGGCGAAGGCGCCGGTTCCAGTATAGGTCAGGTTCTCGACATCGGCGCCCAGCGTGTAGGCGGCGAGGTCCGTCCGCACCGTGTCGATGCCGGCGCCGAGCAGTTCCACCACCGTGTCGGAGGCATCGACGACGTACACGTCGTCGCCGAATCCGCCCGCCAGCGTGTCCGCACCGAGGCCGCCGTCGAGCGTGTCGTTGCCGACCCCGCCGACGATCAGGTTGTCCAACGCATTGCCGGTGCCGGCGAAGCCGCCGGATCCGACATAGGTCAGACCCTCGACGTTGGCGCCCAGCGTGTAGGCGGCGAGCGTGGTGCGCACCTCGTCGCTGCCCGCGCCCGCCAGTTCGACGATCACGTCGCCGGCGTCATCGACGACATAGACGTCGTTGCCGAGCCCGCCCGCCAGGGTGTCGGCGCCGGCCGCCCCGTCCAGGGTGTCGTCACCCGCGCCCCCCTGGATCAGGTTGTTCGAGGCGTTGCCGGTGCCGGCGAACGTGCCGGTGCCGGTGTAGGTCAGGGTCTCCACGCTGGCACCCAGCGTGTAGGCCGCGAGCGCCGTGCGCACCTCGTCGCTGCCCCCGCCGGGCAGTTCGGCCACCACGTCGCCGGCGTCATCGACGACATAGACGTCGTTGCCCAGCCCGCCGGCCAGGGTGTCGGCACCGGCGCCGCCATCCAGCGTGTCGTTGCCGGCTCCGCCGGTGAGGACGTTGTCCAGCGCGTTGCCGGTACCGGCGAAGGCGCCCGAGCCGGTGTAGGTAAGGTTCTCGACGTCGGCGCCCAGGGCGTAGGCAGTCAGTGCCGTGCGCACCTCGTCGCTGCCGGCGCCGGCCGCCTCGACGACCACGTCCCCGGCGTCGTCCACCACGTAGACGTCGTTGCCCGTGCCGCCAAGCAGCAGGTCGGCGCCGAGGCCGCCAATCAGCGTGTCGTCGCCGTCGCCGCCGTCGAGCGTATCGTCGCCGGTGCCGCCGGTGAGGAGGTTGTCCAGCGCGTTGCCGGTGCCGGCGAAGGCGCCCGACCCGGTGAAGGTCAGGGTCTCCAGGTTGGCACCCAGGGTGTAGGCGGCCAGCGCGGTGCGCACCTCGTCCGTGCCCGCGCCGGCCAGCTCGGTGACCATGTCGGCTGCGTCGTCCACCACGTAGACGTCGTTGCCGAGGCCGCCCGCCAGGGTGTCGGCGCCCGCGCCGCCGTCGAGCGTGTCGTTGCCGGTGCCGCCGGAGATCCGGTTGGCGAGCGCGTTGCCGGTGCCGGCGAAGCTGCTGGACCCCGTGTAGGTCAGGTTCTCGACATTGGCCGCCAGCGTGTGGCTGGAGGCGCTCACCAGCACCTCGTCGGTGCCGGCGCCAGCCAGTTCGGCCACCACGTCCCCGGCATCGTCCACCACGTAGGTGTCGTTGCCGGCCCCGCCGGTCAGCGTGTCGGCCCCCGCCGCGCCGTCCAGCGTGTCGTCGCCGGCGCCGCCGACGATCTGGTTGGCGAGCGCGTTGCCGGTGCCGGCGAAGCTGCCGGTACCGGTGTAGGTCAGGGTCTCGACGTTGGCGCCCAGCGTGTAGGCGGCCAGCGCGGTGCGCACCTCGTCGGTGCCGGCGCCGGCCGCCTCGACCACCACGTCGCCGGTGGCATCTACCAGGTAGACGTCGTTGCCGATGCCGCCGGCCAGCGTGTCGTTGCCGAGCCCGCCGTCCAGCGTGTCGTTGCCGGCTCCACCGGTGATGGCGTTGTCCAGCGCGTTGCCGGTGCCGGCGAAGCTGCCGGTGCCGGTGTAGGTGAGGTTCTCGACGTTGGCGCCCAGCGCGTAGGTGGCGAGCGTGGTCCGCACCTCGTCGGTGCCGGCCGCCGTCGCCTCGACCACCGCGTCGGCCGCGCTGTCCACCACGTAGACGTCGTCGCCGAGCCCGCCGATCAGGCTGTCGTTGCCGGCGCCGCCGTCCAGCGTGTCGTTGCCGGCCCCGCCGTTCAGCGTGTCGGCGCCCGCGCCGCCGGTGATGGCGTTGTCCAGCGCGTTGCCGGTGCCGGCGAAAGTGCCGGTGCCGGTGTAGGTCAGGATCTCGACGTTGGCGCCCAGGGTGTAGGAGGCCAGCGCGGTGCGCACCTCGTCGGTGCCCTCGCCCGCCAGTTCCGTCACCACGTCGGTGCTCACATCGACGACATAGACGTCGTTGCCGGCCCCGCCGATCAGGGTGTCGCTGCCGGTGCTGCCGTCCAGCGTGTCGGCGCC
>NZ_LGQZ01000205.1 GCF_003116015.1 Azospirillum sp. TSO22-1 | reverse complement strand
TCTGCGTGGCGCTGAACTCGTTGATGTCCGCCGTGCTCAGCGCGTTCAGCTGCGTCGTCGTCAGCGACTTCACCTGCGTCGCGCCAAGCCCACCTAGCTGGCTGCTCGTCAGCGCCGACAGATTGCTCGTACTCAGAGTGGACAGCTGATCCGTCGTCAACCCACCGACCTGCGTCGCCGTCAAGACGCTCAGCTTATCGGTCCCCAGCGCCGCCAATTGATCGGTACCTAGCGCCCCGATCTGTGTCTTGGTGAATTCACGCGCGTCGGTCGTGGACAAAGCCGCCACCTGCGTGGTCGTCAGCCAACCGATCTGCTGCGTTGTCAGCGAACCGACCTGCGTCGCGCTCAACGCATTCAAGTCAGTGGTTTCCAGGGCTCCGATCTGTGCGTTGCTCAGCACTTGCAGCTGCGCAGCGCTGAAGACCAACTGTCCGACTTGCAGCGCCTGGACCTGCGTCGTCGTCAGCGCCTGCACCTGACTGGTGGTCATCGCCGAGATGTCGGCGGTCGTCAGGCTGGCAATGTTGGCCGTCGACAGCGACGAGATTTGCGCCGGTGACAAATTCGTGATCGCGCTGACCATAGGAGATCTCCCAGTTACCGGCAATTATCGGAGGCGATAAGAATCTGACAACCAGCGTCTTTTAGCTGGTCGACCCGATTCCCCATCCCGCGCAGAATTGCGGCTTGCCGATAGCTGGACATGATTCCGATCCTCCATTTTGAAGGGACTACTCTTTTTCAGGGTTGGTTATACCCCTTCCGAACGGGTAAGGCAAGCGCCGGTGTGGGACTCCTGTTGAGCATTCGGGCGCTTTCGGCGATACTCCCATCGTCCCCATTGAAGCAGAAATATCCGTGCTGGATGGAGGGCATCGGCGCTTTCAAACACCCGCCATTCCCGTTTCCACTGAGCCGAAATCCGGAGCGAATCATTGAAATCTCGACATAATTTCAGCCGCACCCGCGCGCCGACGCCAGATGCTGGGCACGTCATGCCGCTTTATGATTGTCAAAGCACTAACTAACGGGAAAGAACCGGGTGTCATCTTGCCGCAGTTCAGGCCGTGGGGTATTCGTGACACTCATACGGACGGCGCATGAAGGCTTCGTCCGCATACCCCTTCCGCTCAATGCCGCGCATTGAGTTGCCTTTGATATCATTTGTCCAGAGAGCCCATGGGCCGCCGGTTGACGGGCTCGCACGCCACATCTCATATTCCTCGCATCTCAGCCCGACAAGGCGGGGCCTGCCTGTGCCCCCTTAAAAGGGACGTATCCAGGACGTATCCTGGCAAGCGCGAAGGAAACGGCTTGAGGTACGATGCAGCGCCCCGCGTGTGCCGGTCACCCGCAGGCCTGCAGGATCCGGTCAAGCTCACTGGCGTCGATGAGCATGTTGCCGTCCGCATCGTAGCTGTTGACAACGATCGGGTGGTAGGAAAAGCCAAGGATCCGGCAGATTTCCCCGTAACAGTCGTGCGTGGCCAAATAGGGCGGGAATACCTCGATCAGGTTTACTGGCGGATTCAAATAAATAATGTTCGTCAGGGCCGCGCCGTGCGGCGCCAGAATCGTGCGCGCGCCGTTCATCCGGCGGATCTGCTCGGACACGGTGAGCTCGCCGGCACCGAAATCCACGCGTCGGAACCTGTATCGACCCAGGACATCGAGAACCTCCGGCGTCTCGGCTATCCCCTCGACGCGTTGGCGATTCGAATTCTTCCGCTCTAAATAGATGAAATCGTCGCCCGGCTGAGCAAACGTATCCATGCATTCCCGGACGTAATCGACGCTTTCACGCGAAAAATAATCGTAGAACAGAGTCGGGTTGACGTGGATGGCGGAGTCTTCGACCGGAACCATCGTCCGCCCCCTCAAGCAGCGCCCGAGCAGTTCGTCCTGATAGAGGAACTCCCGCAGGCGGGGGTTGACTGCGACCGCCGGATGCCGGGCGCCGAGAAGCCGCAGTGCCCCCGCGCATTCCAGCGTAACATGAAAGTAATTGTTCGCATAAGGGCTGGCCAAGACCGGCAGGTTTTCGTACCGTTGCGTAATGGTACTGGCGTAGCGTGGAAGGTTCTCCATCATCTCGGGGGTGAATATCTTCCGATACCCGTCGAACGCAAAGTCATAGTGGGGAATCGGCGTAACCAGACGTTCGTTCTCCACGTCGAACCAGACGCACCCACCGATGAATGAAAGAAACGTTCCCTTAAGGACACCGAGCGCGGACGTGGGATGGAACGCTACGTCGGTCAGGCTCTCCAACTGCACGTTCACTCTCCACAGCGCGATCGGATCCGGTCATGATGCATCCGGACAAGGGCCGGCATGACCGGTCGAATTCTACCCGAGCGCCGCGGAAGCAGGCAAGAATGCCGACGGCGGCGCAACCTGCCGACGCCGCGACCTTTGCAGAGGCATCCCGGTTGACGCTAGGCTGTCGCCCACACACCGCCGCCCACAGGATTTCCCCGACGATGACCGCCATTGCGCAGGCGCTTCTGCTTATGGATAGCGAGGACAGGATCGACGACATGGTCCGCTACGTCCAGGAGGGTGGGCATCAACCGGGCGACATGATCCAAGCCATCCACCAGTTGCTCGTGTCCAAGACGTTGAGGCCGGCGTACCTGATGGGGATGCTCCTGGCGAACGGCGGCTATGGGAACCCGATCATTTCGGTCGCCGTCGCCGCCGGGGGCCTTGTCTTCGGAAACACCGAGGAGGAAGCGCGCGGTCTGTCCGCCCTGCGACTCCAGGCGGACGCACTGACCGAGGCCCAGCGGGCGGAGTTGTACACCGCCGTGCTGGAGCCGGTGGCCAAGTTCCTGCTCGAGGGCACCCTGCGCGCATCGGATCACCAGCGGATGCTGCGGATCCTGGAGATCCTCAAGGCGGGTGCACCACGCTTCCGTACGATCTTCGACAGCGAGGCTCCCGTCCCCGCACTGATGCCGGACGAGTTGCGCCGGCAGGGGCGCGCGCGTTCCCGCCTGATCAGCCACGCGAGTCCGCCCGCGTCGGCCCCGCGCTTGCCGCGCCGCGCCGTGGTGGCCATCCGCGAACTGTTCTTTCCCAATCATCCCGGCTCGCGTCCGCTGGACCTCGGGCCGCGTCTGGTCGCCGCCATGGAGGGGTACGGCTGGCGGCCGCGCTTCTATGGCATGCCATGCCGGAACCTGATCGAGGAATACCAGGCCGTCGCCGAGCTTTGCGCAGCGCACGACGCCGAGTTGCTGGTCCTCGACGACAACCTCATGGAGGCGGAGTACGCACGGCCGGCGCGCGCCGCGATGATCGCCCGGCTGCGCCAGGAGTTGCCGGACCTGAAGATCGTGTCGATCCTGTTCGACACCTGGTCGCTCGATCCGACGGTGATGGCCGAAGCGCTGGCCGGCGTCGATTGCGTGTGGGAGACGACCTCGCCGTCGCTGCCGCTGTGGCGCGAGCCCGCCTTCGCCGGCCGGGTGCTGCACATGCAGGTACCGCACGCCGGAAACGACGCCGAACCCGGCGTGCCGCTCGACGGCCGTCTGAGCTTCTGCGGCGGCGTGAA
Organism: Azospirillum sp. TSO22-1; assembly: GCF_003116015.1. Classification (GTDB taxonomy): domain Bacteria; phylum Pseudomonadota; class Alphaproteobacteria; order Azospirillales; family Azospirillaceae; genus Azospirillum. Next base: position 763 of record NZ_LGQZ01000205.1, on the reverse strand, counting down.
GGGGTACAACTGGCACCGCGCCTTCTGGCTGGCCACGGCCGCCAAACTCGGGCTGCCGGTCGAGTCGCGGCTGTCCTCCCACCAGGCCGACGGCCTGCCGGCGCTGGAGAGCTACGCTCTCTACATGCGCCAGATCCGCAACGCGCCCTGCTCGTTGAATCTCTCCATGCGCTCGGACCTGAGCTGCATCGTCACCGGCCGCAGCTTCGAGACGATCATCGGCGGCTCGCTGCTGGTGCAGGAGTCGACTCCGGACATGGATTACTACTTCACCGCCGGCGAGCACTACCTGAGCTTCGAAACGCTGGCCGAGCTGGTCGCCGTGGTCCGCTTCCTCGCCGAGCACCGCGACGAGGCCGAGGAGGTGCGCCGCCGCGGCAACGCCTTCGCCCGCGAGCGCTACGGCGACGACCGCCTGATCGGCTACCTGGACAAGCGGCTGTTCTTCCCGGATTGAGCCGCGGCTACGCCTCGCCCGCCGGCTCCCCCTCCTCCAGCTTGCGGTACAGGGTGGACAGGCCGAGGCCGAGGTTGCGCGCGGCGATCCGGCGATCGCCGCCGGCCGCCTGGATGGCGTTCAGGATCAGCTTACGCTCGAACGACGCCACCTGGTCCTTGAGGGACGCGTTGGGATCGATCGGCCCGATGTCGCTCACGCGCGGCGGGCTGGCGCTCGGGCCAGTGATGCTGGGCGGCAGGTCCCACTTGGTGATGACGTTGTCCTCGCAGAGCAGGACGGCGCGCTCCAGCACGTTCTCCAGCT
>NZ_LGQZ01000057.1 GCF_003116015.1 Azospirillum sp. TSO22-1 | reverse complement strand
TATCCGCCCGTCAGCACCGCCGCTCCGGCCAATTGCCCGGCGCGCAGCCGGTTCACCGCCTCGTTGGCCCGGGCGAGCGGGAAGGTCGTCGTCGTGGTGCGCACCGGCACCTTGGGCGCCAGTTCCAGGAACTCCTCGCCGTCGCGGCGCGTCAGGTTGGCGACCGAACGCACCACCCGTTCGCCCCACAGCAGGTCGTAGGGGAAGGACGGGATGTCGCTCATGTGGATGCCGGCGCAGACCACGGTGCCGCCCTTCACCACCGCCTTCAGCGCCAGCGGCACCAGCGCGCCCACGGGCGCGAACAGGATCGCGGCGTCGAGCGGCTCCGGTGGCGCCTCTTCCGACCCGCCGGCCCACTTGGCACCCAGCGCGCGCGCCAACGCCTGCGCCTCCGCGTCGCCGGAGCGGGTGAAGGCGTGGACGGTGCGCCCCTGCCACACGGCCACCTGCGCCACGATGTGCGCCGCCGCGCCGAAGCCGTATAGCCCGAGCCGCTTGGCCTCGCCCGCCATGCGCAGCGCGCGGTAGCCGATCAGGCCGGCGCACATCAGCGGCGCCGCCTCCACATCGCTGTAGGAGTCCGGGATCGGGAACACGTAGCGCTCGTCCGCCACCGTCAGCTCTGCGTAGCCGCCGTTCACCTGATAGCCGGTGTAGCGCGCCCGGTCGCACAGGTTCTCGCGCCCCGAACGGCAGTAGCCGCACTCCCCGCAGCTCCAGGCCAGCCACGGCACGCCGACGCGGGTGCCCACGCCCAGCCGCCCCACGTCGGGCCCGGCGGCGACCACGGTGCCGATGATCTCATGCCCCGGCACCAGCGGCAGCGCCGGGTGCGGCAGCTCGCCATCGATGACATGCAGGTCGGTGCGGCAGACGGCGCAGGCGTGCACCTTGATGAGCACCTGGCGCGGGCCGGGCACCGGGTCGGGCAGGGCGGTCTCGACCAGCGGCGTGTTGGGGCGCGTGAGGACCATCGCCTTCATCGTGGGGCCTCCTTCCCAATGCCGCACTCTAGCACGGGATGGCTGGGGCGAGCATGCCGCATTCCCGATATCCGGCCCAAGGGTATAGGATAATCGTCATCCCGCCCCGAGCCGTCCGGCCGGCCCATGACCCAGACCATCCCCACAGAGCCCCCCGACGCGCCGCCCCCCGGCCGGGTGGTGGCGGTGCGCGGCTCGGTAGTCGACCTGAGCTTTGCCGAGGGCGGTCTCCCCGACCTCATGGAGGCGGTGGAGATCCTGTGGGACGGGCCGGAGCGCCTGATCGCCGAGGTGCAGCTGCACCTGGACTCCGGCACCGTCCGCGCCATCGCCATGCAGGGCACCTCCGGCCTCGCCCGCGGCACCGCGGCGCGGCGCACGGGGGCGGCGCTGACGGCGCCGGTGGGCGAGGCGGTGCTCGGCCGGCTGCTCGACGTCATGGGGGCGGTGCGCGACGGCGGTCCGGAGCTGCCGGCCGACGTGCCGCGCCTGCCGATCCACCGCGCCCCGCCGCCGCTCGCCCGCCGCAGCGGGCGGCGCGAGCCGTTCGAGACCGGCGTCAAGGTGATCGACCTGCTGGCCCCTCTGGCGCGCGGCGGCAAGGCGGCGATGTTCGGCGGCGCCGGCGTCGGCAAGACCGTGCTGGTCATGGAGCTGATCCGCGGCATGGTCGAACACTACACCGGCATCTCGGTCTTCGCCGGCATCGGCGAACGCTCCCGTGAGGGGCAGGAATTGTGGGAGGAGATGGCGCGCTCCGGCGTGCTGGACCGCACCGCGCTGGTGTTCGGCCAGATGAACGAGCCGCCGGGTGCCCGCTGGCGCGTCGGCCTGACCGCGCTGACCATCGCCGAGCACTTCCGCGACGCGGCGCGGCGCGACGTGCTGCTGCTGATGGACAACGTCTTCCGCTTCGTGCAGGCGGGGGCGGAGGTGTCCGGGCTGCTCGGCCGGCTGCCGTCGCGAGTGGGCTACCAGCCCACCCTGGCCAGCGAGATCGCCGAGTTGCAGGAGCGCGTCGCCTCCACCGAGGGCGCGGTGGTGACGGCGATCCAGGCGGTCTACGTGCCGGCCGACGACTTCACCGATCCGGCGGTGGCCGAACTGTTCAGCCACCTCGACAGCTCCATCGTGCTGTCGCGCGCCATGGCGGCGGAGGGGCTGTACCCGGCCATCGACCCGCTGTCCTCCAGCTCCAACCTGCTCGACCCCATGGTGGTGGGCGAGGAGCACTACCGGCTGGCCGAGGAGGTGCGGCGCACCATCGCGCACTACCGCGAGCTTCAGGACGTCATCGCGCTGCTGGGCGTCGAGGAACTGAGCACCGCCGACCGGCAGGCGGTGAAGCGCGCCCGGCGCCTGCAACGCTTCCTCACCCAGCCGTTCCTGGTGACCGAGGTCTTCACCGGCCATGCCGGCGTCAGCGTGCCGCTGGCCGAGACCCTCAAGGGCTGCCGCGCCATCCTGGCGGGCGAGGGCGACGACTGGGCGGAGGCCTCCTTCTTCATGACCGGCACGCTGGATCAGGTGCAGGCGCGGGAACAGGCGGGGAGGGCGTGATGGACCTCGTGATCACCACGCCCACCGCCGTCGCCGCCCGCGTGCCGGACGTCGTCCACCTGCGCGCCGAGGACGCCAGCGGCGGATTCGGCGTCCTGCCCGGTCACGCCGACCTGCTGACGGCGCTCAGCGTCTCGGTGGTGAGCTGGCGCCGCGCCGACGGGCGCGAGGGACACTGCGCGGTGCACGGCGGCGTGCTGACGGTGTCCGGCGGCGCCCGGATCGCGGTGGCGACGCGCGAGGCGGTGGTTGGCGACGACCTTGGGGCGCTGGAGCACGACGTGCTCGCCCGCTTCCGCCAAGCCCGCGAGGAGGAGGGGGAGGCGCGCACCGGCGCCCGGCGCATGCATCTGGCGGCGGTGCGCCACATCCTCGCCTACCTGCGGCCCGAGCGGCGGCCGACAGGCCCGTTGCAGGCCACCCGCGATGGTCTGGAGGAATCGCCATGACCGATCCCAGCCACAACGGCCACCGCATGGCCGAGCCCATCCGCCGCCGCCGCGAACGGCGCGAACGCTGGGCCAGGGAAGGCGAACGGCCGGTCGGCCGCAACCTCGCGCTGATCGGTGCGCTCGGCTGGCTGGTGGTGGCGCCCACGCTGGCCGGGCTGTTCGCCGGGCGCTGGCTGGACGGGCTGGCCGGCGGCGGGATCTTCTGGACGGCCTCGCTGATCTTCGCCGGGGTGGCGGTCGGCGGCTGGCTGGCCTGGAAACGCATCGAGCAGGAGCGCTGAGCCATGGTCCTGCACGTCCTCCTTGGATTTCTCGCCGGCGCCGGGTTGGGCTACGCGTTCTTCCGCGGGCTTGCGACAGGAACCCGGCTGACCCTGAATGGCGACGCCAGGCGCACCGTCCCGTTGCATCTGCTGCGCATCGGTGGAGCGGTCACGGGCTTCACTCTGGCGGCGATGTTCGGTGGGGCGGCGGCGCTGCTCGGCATGCTGGCTGGGTTTCAGGCGGCCAAGGAAATCGCGGTGCGGAGGGCGTGATGACGGAATCCCCGCTCACCGCCCCCGTCGTCTTCACGCTCGGCCCCGTGCCGGTGACGCTGCCGGTGGTGACCACCTGGGGGCTGATGGCGCTGCTGACCCTCGCGGCCGTGCTGGCGACGCGGCGGCTGACGGTGGAGCGGCCGGGGCGGGTGCAGGCGGTGCTGGAACTGATCGTCCAGACGCTGCAAAAGCAGATCGGCGAGACCATGCAGGCCGACGCCACGCCGTTCCTGCCGTTGCTCGGCACGCTGTTCCTCTACCTCGCCACCGCCAACCTGTCCGGGCTGATGCCGGGCCTGAAGGCGCCGACCGCGTTCATCGAGACCGCCGCGGCGCTGGCGCTGATCGTGCTGCTGGGCAGCCAAGTCTACGGCATCCGGGCGCGCGGGCTGTGGGCATACCTCAAGGGCTTCGCGCACCCCACGCCGCTCCTGCTGCCGCTCAACCTGCTGTCCGAGGTGACGCGGGCCTTCTCGCTGTCGGTGCGCCTGTTCGGCAACGTCATGAGCGGAGAGTTCGTCATCGCCATCGTGCTGTCGCTGGCCGGGCTGTTCGTGCCGGTGCCGCTGATGGCGCTCGAACTGCTGCTCGGCCTCGTGCAGGCGTACATCTTCACCATCCTCGCCGCGGTGTTCATCGGCGGCGCCGTCGGTTCCATCGAGAGGGGATAAGCCATGGACGTCCATGCCATCAGCATCCTGGGCGCGGTGATCGCCGTGTCGGTCGGGGCCATCGGACCGGCGCTCGCCGAAGGCCGCGCGGTCGCCGCCGCCATGGAGGCCATCGCCCGCCAGCCGGAAGCGGCCAACACGCTGTCGCGCACGCTGTTCGTCGGCCTCGCCATGATCGAGACGATGGCGATCTACTGCCTCGTCGTGGCACTGCTGCTGCTGTTCGCCAACCCGTTCGCCTGAGAGGCGCGCCATGCATGTCGACGGCTGGACGCTGCTTCTCCAGGCGGTCAATTTCCTGATCCTGGTGTGGCTGCTCCGCCATTTCCTGTACCGTCCGGTGCTGGCCGTGATCGCCGAACGGCAGGCCGCGACCGAGCGCGTGCGCACCCAGGCCGAGGCCATCCGGCAGGAGGCCGACGGGATGCGCCACGGCCTGGAGGACGCCCGCGCCGGCCTCGCCGCCGAGCGCGACCGCCTGCTCGCCGCCGCCCGCGCCGCGGCCGAGGCGGAACGCGCCGCGCTCCTCGACGGGGCGCGGGCCGAGGCCGACCGCCTGCTCGCCGATGCCCGCGCCCGGCTGGAGGAGGAGCGCCGACAGGCGCTGGCCGCGCTGCACGGGCAGGCCGCGGCGCTCGGCACCGATCTGGCCGGCCGGCTGCTGCGCGCCGCCGGGGGCGACGACGGCCGCTTCCTGGACGCCGCCTGCCGCAGCGTCGAGGACTTGCCGGAGGCGCAACGCCACGCCCTGGCCGGCGGAGAGACGCCGGTCCCGGTGCGCCTCGTGACGGTCACACCGCTCGACCCGGCGCCGTGGCGGGAGCGGCTGGCGGCGGCGCTCGGCCGGCCGGTGGCGCTGGAGGCCGCCGAGGATCCCGGCCTGATCGCCGGGGTGGAACTGCACTTCCCGCACACCGTGCTGCGCCACTCATGGAAGCAGGCGCTGGCCGAGGCGACGGAGGAGCTGACCCGCGATGACGACGCTCACGCAAGCGCTTGACGCCTGGGTCCCCGCGGCGGCGCGCCGGCTGGACGGCGTGCGGGCCGAGCCGCGCTTCGAGTTCGTCGGCCGCATCGTCTCGGTCGGCGACGGCATCGCGCGGGTGTCCGGCCTGCCGGAGACGCGGGCGGACGAACTGCTGCTGTTCCCCGGCGGCGTGGCCGGGCTGGCGGTCGACCTGGACGGCGAGATCGGCTGCATCCTGCTGGGCGAGGACCGCCACCTGTCGGCCGGCGCGCCGGTGCACGGGACCGGCGCGGTGGTGCGGGTGCCGGTCGGCGACGCGCTGATGGGGCGGGTGCTCGACCCGCTCGGCCAGCCGCTCGACGAGGGCGCGCCGGTGGCGGCGGAGCGCTTCGAGCCGGTGGAGCGTCCCGCCCCCTCCATCGCCGACCGCGCCGCGGTGACCGAACCGCTGTTGACCGGCACCGCCATCATCGATGCTCTGTTCCCGCTGGGCCGCGGCCAGCGCGAGCTGCTGATCGGCGACCGGGCGGTGGGCAAGACCTCCATCGCGGTCGATGCCATCCTGAACCAGAGGGACGGCGACGTGTTCTGCGTCTACGCCGCGATCGGGCAGAAGGCGTCCGGCGTGCGCGAGGTCATCGAGGCGGTGCGGCGCGGCGGCGCCTTGGGCCGCACGCTGTTCGTCGTCGCCCCGGCCGACGCGCCGCCGGGACTGCAATGGCTGGCCCCCTACACCGCCTTCACCATGGCCGAGCATTTCCGCGACAGCGGCCGGCACGCCCTGGTGATCGTCGATGACCTGACCAAGCACGCGGCCGTGCACCGCCAGCTTTCCCTGCTGCTGCGCCGCCCGCCGGGGCGGGAGGCCTATCCGGGCGACGTGTTCTGTCTGCATTCCCGCCTGCTGGAGCGTGCCGCCAAGCTGTCGCCCGCCCGGGGCGGCGGCTCACTGACCGCGCTGCCGATCGCCGAGACGCAGGCCGGCAACCTCTCCGCCTACATCCCGACCAACCTGATCTCGATCACCGATGGGCAGGTCTACCTGGACGCCAAGCTGTTCCACGAGGGGCAGAAGCCGGCGGTGGACGTCGGCCGCAGCGTCTCGCGCGTCGGCGGCAAGGCGCAGCCGCCGGAGCTGCGCGCGCTGGCCGAGCCGCTGCGCCTGCAATACGCGCAGTTCCTGGAGCTGGAGGTGTTCACCCGCTTCGGCGGCATGGTCGACGAGAAGACCCGCGCCGCCGTGGCGCACGGCCAGCGCATGCGGGCTTTGCTGGCGCAGCGCCATTCAAATCCGCAACCGCTCGCCTTGCAGGTGGCGCAACTGACGGCGCTCTCCGACGGCACGCTCGACCGGCTGCCGGTGGAGGCGGTGCCGCGCTTTCGAAGCGCGCTGGCGGCGCTGCTGGAGACGCGGCCGGATCCAGACCTGAAGGCCCTGATGCGTGAGGCCGCCGCCGGCCTGGGAGGCTCCTGATGGTCGAACGCCTCTCCGAGGTCGAGTCCCGCCGTGCCAGCGTCGAGGAGCTGGGCACGGTCACCGACGCCATGCGGTCGCTGGCCGCGGTGCGGCTGCAGCAGGCCTCGGCGATGCTGGCCGGCACCCGAACCTACGCCGAGGTGGTGGCCGGCGCACTGGCGCAGGCGGTGGCGCTCCGACGCGGCACGCCCGGCCGCTGGCCGTCGCGCAACGGGCGGGGCAGGCCAGCGCTGGTGCTGTTCGCGCCCGAGCACGGCTTCGTCGGCGCCTTCGCCGAGCGACTGGCCGACACCGCCCGGACCGCCTCGCCGGGGCACGCCCTGTGGGTGGTCGGCAGCCGCGGCGCGGCGCTGCTGGAGGAGCGCGGGCGCCCGGCCGACTGGTGGCTGCCGATGGCCACCCACACCGACGGCGTGACGGCCACCGCCCGCCGGGTCGCCGAGGCGCTCTACCGCGCCGCCGCCGAGGACCGGTTGAGCCGGGTCGAGCTGCTGTACGGCCGCACCGTGTCCGGCGGGGCGCCGGATGTCGTCCGCGAGGCGCTGCTGCCGCTCGACCTCGCGCGCTTCCCGGCGGCGGGCGGGGCGGTGCCGCCCTTGACCAACCTGCCGGCGGCCGATCTGGTGGCGCATCTGGTGGACGAGTACGTCTTCGCCCTGCTGGTCCGCGCCGCCATGGAGAGCTTCGCCGCCGAGAACGCGGCGCGGCTGCTGGTGATGATGGCGGCGCGCCAGAACATCGAGGCGACGCTGGACGAGCTGACCGGCGTCGTCCGCCGCCTGCGACAGGAGCAGATCACCACTGAGTTGATCGAGCTGGCCACCGGGGCCGAGGCGCAGGCCGGCGGCGCGGCGCATTAATCGTCCGGTCACCACTTCCGTCGCACGCTCGGCCGGAGCAGCCATCCCGGTTTGGACAGTTTCGTTCGCACGATATCCTTGCAAGGGACGATTGCTTTGCCCATGAAGGTCGAATGAGGCAAAATCGATCGGGCTAGAAGGGCGGGCAAGAGTGGAGCCGAACGTGTGCGACATGGGTTCCGAGCGACCCTCACGCTCCTGGCGGAGAGGAACCGCCGTCCTGCTGGCGGTTGGCCTGATGCTCGCCGATTCCGCGCACGCCGGGCGCTGGACACAAGGGCCGGCCGAAGACCTCGACGAGACGCTGGCGCCGCCACGCGCCGCGACGGCGCGCCCTTCTGCGGCTCCGACTGCTCCCGCCGTGTCCCTGCCGGCCGTCGCCGGCTGGGTCGGCGGCGTCGCCGGCGGGGTGGCCGGCTGGGTCGGCCAGACCGCGTCGAGCGCCGCCACCACGGTCAGCGACGCCGCGGGCGCCGCGGGGGAGGCGGTCGGACACCGCCTCGGCGTCACCGCCGAGGCGCTCAAGCAGTTCACCTGGGAGGTGGAGTACGTCTTCGGCATCAACGGCACGCCGGTGGCGCCGGTGCACGTGTCCGACGGCGCGCGCGCGGTCGTGGCGGATACCATGGCCACGGACGGAAAGGCCGCTCCCGCCCCGCCTCCGGGCGAGACGGCCGCAGCGCCCACACCGGCTCCCGCCCCCAAGGCTGCCGAGCCGAAGCCGCCGGCGGAGCCGCCACGGCTGCGCACCTCTGAACCGCCTCCAGCGGCGGCACCCGCCCCGGCGCCCGAGCCGGTGGACACGCGCACGCTGGCCGGTCTGGCGCTCGACAAGTCACAGCGCCGCCCCGACGGCTCGTACTTCGTGCCGAAGCCGCTGCAGCGGCTGTTCGAAATCCGCACGCAGAAGGCCGACACCCGGCAGAGCGCGCTCACCGTGCGCCTGCCCGGCCGCATCGTCCCCGACCCCAACGCGCACGGTGACGTCGAGGCCAGCCTGCTCGGCCGCATCGAGCCGCCGCGCACCGGCTTCCCCGTTCTCGGTCAGACGGTGAAGCAAGGCGAGGTGCTGGGCTACGTCACCCCGGCCGTCGGCGTGGTCGACCGCAGCCAGGTGAAGCGCGAGGTCGCCCGCCTCACCAACGAGATCCGCATATCCGCGGAGAGCCTTGAAATCCTTAAGCAGTTCTGGTTCGTACCGTTCCGCGACGGCAAGATCCTGCAGGCCGAGACCAAGCTGGACGGCCTGCGCCGCGAACGCGCCGCGCTGCTGCCGATGCTGCAGACGCAGGAGGTGCTGCGCGCCGCCAGCGACGGCGTCATCAGCCTGTCCAACGCCATCAACGGCCGCGTCGTGCACCCCGGCGAGAAGATCTTCGAGATCGTCAGCCCGCAGCGCCTGTGGATCGAGGCGGTGGCCGCCGATCCGGACATGGTCCGCGACGCCGTGGCCGGCATCTCCGCCCTGGCGGTGACGCCGGAGGGGCAGACGCTCGACCTCACCTACATCGGCAGCGGCCTCGCGCTGCAGCAGCAGTCGGTGCCGGTGATGTTCCGCATCGACACGCCCATCGAAGGGCTGCGCGTCGGCCGGCCGGTCACCGTGTCGGTGCGCAACCGCAACAAGCTTCAGCAGGGCATCCCGCTGCCGCGCGAGGCGCTGGTCGCCGATTCCAGCGGCGCCGAGCAGGTGTGGGAACTGGTGGAGCCCGAGGTCTTCATGCCGCACACGGTCAAGACCGAGGTGCTGGACGGCCGCAACGTGCTGATCGTCGCCGGGGTCGAGCCCGGTGCCCGCATCGTCACCCGCGGCTCGCGCCTGCTGTCACAGCTTCAGTAAACCCGGCGGCCAAAACGGACGCGGGCAGGGGGAGAAACGACATGACGAACAGACACGGTCCGCTGGTCGCCCTGCTGGCGCTGCTGGCCCTGCTCACCGCGGGGGTTACGGCGCGTGCCGAGGCGCCCGGCTCCGCCGTGCCGCTGCCGCGCGTCGCGCTGACGCTGGACAACGCCAGCGTCGTCGTCATCGCCGCGCACAAGAAGCTGTACGCCTTCCTCGACGGGCTCGACGACAACGCCCCGGTGCGCGGGGCCGCGGTGCAGATCGCCACGGCGCGCACCACCCTGCCGCTCCAGGAGATCTCGCCGGGCATCTACGTCTCCGGCCCCTACCTGCCGCCGGCCGTGCGCACGCCGCTGACGGTCAGCGTGGCCCTGGACGGCAAGACGGCGCGCGGCGCCGCCGACCTCGTTCTGTCCGAGGTGCCGGACCCGGGCACCGCCGGCTCGTCGCGGCTGGGCCTGAGGCTGTTCATCCTGGCGCTGGTGGCCGGCGCCGCGTTCGGTCTGTTCCGCTACCTGCGGCCGGGTGCCGTGTGGTGGTGGCCGGGGCGCGCGGCGTGACGGCGCTCTCCCCCGGCGCCCGGGAGGCGTAGCCCATGTTCCAGGCCCTCGTCGGCTTCAGCCTGCGCCAACGGCTGTTCGTGTTCGTCGCCACGCTGCTGATGACGATCTGGGGCGTGTTCGTCGCCCGCGACATGCCCATCGACCTGCTGCCCGACCTGCACCCGCCGATGGTGACCATCGTCACCGAGGCCAGCGGCTTCGCGCCCGAGGAGGTCGAGCAGCTGATCACCCAGCCCCTGGAGCTGGTGCTGAACGGCATGCCCGGCGTGTCGCGCGTGCGCAGCGCGTCGAGCCCCGGCTTCGCGCTGGTCTACGTCGAGTTCCAGTGGGGCACCGACCCCTACCGCAACCGCCAGCTGGTGAACGAGCGCATCGCCATGGCGCGCGAACGCCTGCCGCAGGGCGCCGCACCGCACCTCGCCCCGCTGTCGTCGGTGATGGGCGTGGCGATGCAGATCGTGGTCAGCGGCCCCAGCCTGGACCCCATGGCGCTGCGCGAGATCGCCGACTGGACGATTCGCCCGCGGCTGATGGCGGCGGAGGGCGTGTCGCAGGTCTACGTGGTGGGCGGCGACGTCCGGCAGTTCCGCTTCACGCCCAACCCGGGCGCCATGAACTCGCTGGGCATCTCGCTGTCGCAGGTGGAGCAGGCGTTGACCGCCTTCGGCGCCAACAGCAGCGGCGGCTTCAACGACCTGTTCAACACCGAGTTCATCATCCGCAACGTCGCCCGCAGCCGCAGCCTGGACGACATGCGCAACCTCGTCGTCTCCTACCGCGAGAGCCGGCCGGTGCTGCTGAGCCAGGTCGGCGAGGTGAGCTTCGCCGCCAAGGTGAAGCGCGGCGAGGGCAGCTTCAACGGCGCGCCCGCCGTGCTGATGTCGGTGCTGAAGCACCCCTCGGCCAACAGCGTCCGCCTCGCCGCCGAGGTGGAGGAGGTGCTGCGCGGCCTCGCCCCGTCGCTGCCCCAGGGGGTGCGCGCCGACCGGGTGTCGTACAGCCAGGCCGACCTGATCAGCGCCTCGATCCACAACGTCGAGGACGTGCTGCGCGACGCCATCGTCATCGTTGCCGTGGTGCTCGCCGCCTTCCTGATGAGCGTGCGGACCACCGCCATCTCGCTGCTGGCGATCCCGGTGTCGCTGATCGTGACGGTGCTGGTGCTCCATCTGATGGGCGCCAGCATCAACACCATGACGCTGGGCGGCATCGCCATCGGCATCGGCCAGCTGGTGGACGATTCCGTGGTTTACGTGGAGAACATCCTGCGCCGCCTGGGCGAGAACCGCCGCCGCACCCGGCCGCTGGAGGTGATGCACGTCATCCTCAGGGCGTCGAACGAGGTGCGCTCGGGCATCCTCTACGCCACCGCCATCGTGGTGCTGGTGTTCCTGCCGCTGTTCGCCATGCCGGGCGAGCAGGGGCGGCTATTCGGCCCGCTGGGCATCGCCTACATCGTCTCGATCTTCGGCAGCCTGCTGGTGTCGGTGACGGTCACCCCGGCGCTGTGCGCCTACCTGCTGCCGAACATGAAGCGGCTGGACGAGTCCCACGACGGCCGGCTGATCGGGGCGCTGAAGGCCCTCAACGCCCGCGCGCTCGGCTGGGCGCTGGACAACCCGCGCCGGCTGCTGGGCATCGCCGGCGGACTGGTGGTGGCGTCGGCGCTGGCGCTGCCGCTGCTGCCGCGCTCCTTCCTGCCGGCGTTCAACGAGGGCACGCTGTACGTCCAGCTGCTCAACCGGCCCGGCATCTCGCTGGCGGAATCCAGCCGCATCGGCGCCCTGGCTGAGGACATCATCATGCAGGTGCCAGAGGTGGTCAGCGTCGCCCGCCGCACCGGCCGCAACGAGGACGACGAGGACGCCGATCCGGTCAACAGCTCGGAGTTCCCGATCCGCGTGCGCCTCGACGGCCGCTCGCGCGCCGAGGTGATCGAGGACATCCGCACCCGGCTGTCGGTGCTGCCGGTGGAGCTGACGGTGACGCAGTTCCTCACGTCCCGCATGGAGGTGGCGCAGAACGGCGTGCGCGGCGCCATCGTGCTGAAGATCTTCGGCGAGGACCTCGGCACGCTGCGGGTGCTCGCCTCGACCTTCCGGCAGAAGCTCGATTCCGTGCCGGGGCTGAAGGACCTGCTGGTCGAGCAGCAGGTGCAGGTGCCGCAGATCCGCATCACCATCGACTACGAGCGGGCCAAGCTGTTCGGCGTCACCCCGGCGCAGCTGGCGCAGGCGCTGGAGAGCCTGTCGAACGGCCGCACCGTGTCGCAGGTGATCGACAGCGGCCGCCGCTTCGACGTGGTGCTGAAGCTGTCCGACGCCGACCGCACGCCGGAGACGCTGGCGCAGATGCGCATGGCGACGCCGGCCGGCTACGTGTCGCTGTCCTCGGTGGCCACCGTCGTCAACGGCGGCGGCCCCAACCAGATCATGCGCGAAAGCGGCATGCGCCGCATCGTGCTGACCACCAACACCGACGGCTCCGACATGGCGGCCATCGTCAAGCGCATCCGCGAGGTGGTCAAGGCGACGCCGCTGCCCGCCGGCTACACCACCTCGCTGGAAGGCAGCTTCCGGCAGGAGGAGGAGAGCCGCATGGTGATGGCCGGGCTGTGCGCCATCTCCATGGCGCTGGTGTTCCTGGTGCTGTACCAGCGCTACCAGTCGGTGGTGCTCAGCCTGATCATCATGGCCAACATCCCGCTGGCGCTGATCGGCTGCGTCATCGCGCTGGTGGCGTTCCAGCAGGATCTCAGCCTCGCCGCGATGATCGGCTTCATCGCCGTGACCGGCGTGGCGGTGCGCAACGGCGTCCTCAAGATCAGCCACTTCATCAACCTGGCCCTGCACGAGAGCGTGCCGCCTGGCCGCGCGCTCATCCTGCGCGGCTGCGAGGAGCGGCTGACGCCGGTGCTGATGACCGCGCTGTCGGCCGGCCTGGCGCTGATCCCGCTGCTGTTCACCTCCGACGCGCCGGGGACCGAGATCCTGCACCCGGTGGCGGTGGCGATCTTCGGCGGGCTGATCAGTTCGACGCTGCTCGACACGCTGACCACGCCGGTGCTCTTCCAGTGCTTCGGCCAGGAGGCGCTGAACCGCCTGCAGTTCGCCGCCGAGGGCGAACTGGCTCACGAAACCTTCTGACGCCGCGCGAGGTCCGCCATGGAACCGTCCCTGACCGCCCTGATCGTCGCCGGTTCGATCCTCGGCACCGTCGTGCTCGACATCGGTGTGAACACGCTGCAGAACTGGTACGATACCTTCTACGCCGACGCCTTCTGGTCGAGCCGCCAGATCAGCCCGGAGCTGCAGGCCCAGCTCGCCCGCGAGGAGGCCGAGATCGACCGCCTGATCCGCGACGGTGAGTTCACCGGCGACGAGGCGGCGCAGCAGCCGTAGCGTCGGATTCCAGTCAACCTGAACGCATGCTCATCGTCATGGCCGGGCTTGTCCCGGCCACCCACGACCCGAACCTTTGCGGACGTTCGAGTGCGTGGATGCCCGGGACAAGCCCGGGCATGACGGTAAGGGAGGTTTCAACACCCAAGCCGGGGGCGTCGCGCCTCACCCCGCCTCGCCGCGGGCGACGATCATCGCCTGCTGAAGCACCTCCATGTCGCCGATGTGGTTGGCGAGCAGCAGGATCAGCTTGGCGTTGACCTTGGCGCTCTGCTCCGGCGTCAGATCCCGGTGGGTTTCGATCAGCGCCTCGTAGAAGGCGTCGGGGCTGGAGAAGCGGTTCTCGGTGATGAGCTGGGCCATGGGTGCGGATCCTGATCAGAGGCCGATGGCGCGGGTGAGCGCGGCGGTGGTCCTGGCGGCATCGAAGCGGCGCCAGCGGGCCGCCACGTGCTGGTCGGGGCGGAACAGGTAGGTGGTACCGGGCTGGGCATCATACCGCTCGCGGAAGCGGCCCTTGTAGTCCACCGCGGTTCCGGGGGCGCCGGTGCGGCGATCGGTGACCACGATCCAGGTTACCGGGATACGGCCGCGGGTCTGCTGGTCCATGGCGTCCGCCACGTCGGCCGGCACCGGGTTGGATCCGGCGTAGTAGACGCCGACGAAGCTGCCGCCCAGGCGGTCGATCAGCCAGCCGGTGTCGCCATCGGTGAACTCCAGCGGTGCGTCGGTGGCCGGCGCGCCCGGCACCATGGCGCCCTGGAAACCGTCCTCGTCCGGCGTGTTGAGGCGGCTGTCGGCGTAGGTGGTCGGCGTGGAGAGCCGGCCGCTGTTGACCAGCGAGCGGGCGAAGGGCTGCGTCGCCGCCAGTTCCAGCGCCGCATCGCGGAAGGTGCGGCTGACCTCGCTCTTCGGCGTGATGAAGTCGGTGGAACGGGTGGAGTTGAGCAGGTTTTCCTTGGCCGCGGCGACGCGCTCGTCGGAATAGGTGTCGAGCAGGCTGTCCGGCGCCACGCCGTCCATCACCAGCTTCAGCTTCCAGACCAGATTGTCGGTGTCCGGCACACCGGAGTTGGCGCCGCGCGCGCCGAACGGCGACACTTGGTGCGCCGCGTCGCCGGCGAAGAAGACGCGGCCGTGGCGGAACTGCTCCAGACGACGGCACTGGAAGGTATAGACGGAGACCCATTCGAGGTCGAACTCGGTCTTCTCGCCCAGCATGGCCTTCAGGCGCGGGATGACGCGCTCGGGCTTCTTCTCCTCCTCGGGGTCGGCGTTCCAGCCCAACTGGAAGTCGATGCGCCAGACGTTGTCGGCCTGCATGTGCAGCAGCGTCGACTGCTTCGGGTGGAACGGCGGGTCGAACCAGAACCAGCGCTCGGCCGGGAAGTCGGCCTTCATCACCACGTCGGCGATCAGGAAGCGGTCCTGGAACACCTGCCCGACGAAGTCCAGGCCCAGCATCTTGCGGATCGAGCTCTTGGCGCCGTCGCAGGCGATCAGCCAGTCGGCCTCCAGCTGATAGACGCCGTCCGGTGTCTCGGCCTGGATCACCACGCGGCCGTCCTCGTCCCTGACGCTCAACGCCCTGGTCTTCCAACGGATGTCGACCAGCCCGGTCTTCATCGCGTCGTCGATCAGGTACTCTTCCAGATAGTATTGCTGGAGATTGATGAAGGCGGGGATCTTGTGGTCCGGCTCCGGCAGCAGGTCGAACTGGTAGACCTGGGAATCGCCGTGGAAGACCTTGCCCACCTTCCACACCACGCCCTTGTCGATCATCCGCTTCGACGAGCCGAGGCGGTTCCACACCTCCAGCGCGCGCTTGGCGTAGCACACGGCGCGGCTGCCGATGGACACGGTGTCGTCGTCGTCGAGCACCACCACCGGCACGCCGCGCCGCGCGAAGTCCAGGGCCGCGGTCAGGCCGATTGGGCCGGCGCCGACGATGACCACCGGGTGGCGCTTCACCGTGCCGGTGCGTTGCTCCTCCGATGGCCGGTAGGAGAAGGTGGGGTATTGGTAGGTGGACAGCATGGCGTTTCCTCGGGATGTTTGTTTTGAGTTCTTCTCAGGCAGCCGACACCTTCCGGATCCGTCATCCCCGCGAAGGCGGGGATCCATAATTCTCAAAGGGAGCGGCTGCGGAACGTATGGATCCCCGCCTTCGCGGGGATGACAGAAAGGAGAGGTTCAGGCTTGTCTTTTCGTTTGTGATAGTTTCATTCGCAACTATATGGGCCAAAGAAAGCCCCGCCGCGCGAACGGCGGGGCCGGGATCTCAGGCCTTCGGCCGCAGGTCGCGCACGCGCTTGGCCTTGCCTTGCGAGCGCTCGATGGTGCCGGGTTCCACCACCTCGACGGCGGTCGAGATGCCGATGAAGGACTTGATGTGGTGGCGGAGATCCTTGGCCTGCTCGGCGCGCGTGCGGCCGTGGCCGGCCGGCGCCGTTTCGACGCGCACCGCCAGCTCGTCCATGTAGCCGTCGCGGGTCACCACCAGCTCGTAGTGCGGGGCCAGCGTCGGGTCCTTGCAGATGATCTCCTCGATCTGCGTCGGGAAGACGTTGACGCCGCGGATGATGAGCATGTCGTCGGAGCGGCCGGTGATCTTGTCCATGCGCCGCATGCTGCGCGCCGTCGGCGGCAGCAGCCGCGTCAGGTCGCGCGTGCGGTAGCGGATCATCGGCAGCCCTTCCTTGGTGAGCGTGGTGAACACCAGCTCGCCGTACTCGCCGTCCGGCAGCACCGCGCCGGTGGCGGGGTCGATGATCTCCGGGTAGAAGTGGTCCTCCCAGATCACCGGGCCGTCCTTGGTCTCGACGCACTCGTTGGCGACGCCGGGGCCCATGATCTCGGACAGGCCATAGATGTCCACCGCGTCGATGCCGAAGCGCCGCTCGATCTCGCCGCGCATGGCGTTGGTCCACGGCTCGGCGCCGAAGATGCCGATGCGCAGCGCCGTCTCCCAGGGGCGCAGTCCCTGCCGCTCCATCTCCTCGGCGATGTTCAGCATGTAGGACGGCGTCACCATGATGATGTCCGGCTGGAAGTCGCGGATCAGCTGGACCTGCTTCTCCGTCTGTCCGCCGGACATCGGGATGACCGTGCAGCCCAGCCGCTCGGCGCCGTAGTGCGCGCCCAGGCCGCCGGTGAACAGGCCGTAGCCGTAGGCGATGTGCACCTTGTCACCGCGCCGGCCGCCGGCCGCGCGGATCGAACGGGCGACCAGCCCGGCCCACATGTCGATGTCGTTCTGGGTGTAGCCGACCACCGTCGGCCGCCCGGTGGTGCCGGAGGAGGCGTGGATGCGCACGACCTCGGTCAACGGCACCGCGAACATGCCGTAGGGGTAGGTCTGGCGCAGGTCGTCCTTCACGGTGAAGGGGAACAGTGCCAGGTCCTTCATCTCCTTCAGGTCGCCGGGATGGACGCCGGCCTTCTGGCACTTGGCGCGGTAGTGCGGGACGTTGGCGTAGGTGTGCTGGATCGACCACTTCAGCCGTGAGAGCTGCATCGCCGCGATCTCGTCGCGGCTGGCGGTCTCGTAGTGGTCGAGCTCATGCCGCAAGGGCGTGTTGAGCATGTACATGGCGTTCCTCCCACAGAATGCCGTTCTTTATCGTTGCGAGCGCGCGCCCCTTTGCGGGTGCTTAGACGCGCTCGATCAGCATGGCGATGCCCTGGCCCACGCCGATGCACATGGTGCACAGGGCGAACTTGGCTTGTCTATCGCACAATTCGTGCATGGATGTTCCGACCAGCCGGGCACCGCTGGCCCCCAGCGGGTGGCCCAGCGCGATGGCGCCGCCGTTCGGGTTGACGTGTTCGGCATCGTCGGGCAGCCCGAGGTCGCGCAGGACCGCGAGGCCCTGGGCGGCGAACGCCTCGTTCAGTTCGATCACGTCGATCCGGGAGAGCGCGATGCCGGTGCGCTCCAGCAGTTTCCTGGTGGCCGGGGCCGGGCCGATGCCCATGACGCGCGGCGGCACGCCGGCCACCGCCATGCCGACCACGCGGGCGCGCGGGGTGAGGCCGTAGCGCCGCACCGCCGCCTCCGACGCCACCAGCAATGCCGCCGAACCGTCGTTGACGCCCGACGCGTTGCCGGCGGTGACGGTACCGTCCGGCCGGACGATGGGTTTCAGCTTGGCCAGCATCTCCAGCGTGGTGTCGGCGCGCG
This sequence comes from Azospirillum sp. TSO22-1, assembly GCF_003116015.1. Classification (GTDB taxonomy): domain Bacteria; phylum Pseudomonadota; class Alphaproteobacteria; order Azospirillales; family Azospirillaceae; genus Azospirillum. Next base: position 67,148 of record NZ_LGQZ01000057.1, on the reverse strand, counting down.
GGTGCTCGTCGCGGTCGACCACCGTGTCGCCCTTGCGGCCCCTGACGGTGACCGGCACGATTTCCTTGGCGAAGCGGCCGGATTCCTGGGCACGCCCTGCGCGCTGCTGGCTGCGCAGGGCGAAGGAGTCCTGGTCGGCGCGGGAAACACCGAAGTCCTGCGCGACGTTCTCCGCCGTCTCCGGCATGGAGTCGATACCGTGCAGCTCCTTCATGCGCTTGTTGACGAAGCGCCAGCCGATGGTGGTGTCGTACACCGCGGTGTCGCGGCTGAACGGGCTGTCCGCCTTCGGCATGACGAAGGGAGCGCGGGTCATGCTCTCGACGCCGCCGGCGATGACCAGATCGGCTTCGCCGGCCTTGACGGCGCGCGCGGCGATGCCGATGGCATCCATGCCCGATCCGCACAGGCGGTTCACGGTGGTGCCCGGCACGTCCACCGGCAGTCCGGCCAGCAGCGCCGCCATGCGGGCGACGTTGCGGTTGTCCTCGCCGGCCTGGTTGGCGCAGCCGTAGACCACGTCGTCCACCGCCGCCCAGTCAACCCCCGGGTTGCGCTCCATCAGCGCCCTGATCGGCACGGCGGCCAGTTCGTCGGCGCGCACCGCCGACAGGGCTCCGGCGTAGCGGCCGATGGGGGTGCGGATCGCGTCGCAGAGATAGGCTTCGGTCATGGCTCTCACTCCGGCAGCGCGACGACCGCGCCCTTCACGGTGGCCGACATGCCGCGGAAGATCCCCACGGTCGCGCCGTCCTGGTTGGTGACGATGCAGTCGTAGACGCCGTTGCGACCCTTGCGGTGCACCTCGCGGCACTCGGCCGTCAACGTGTCGCCGAGCCGGCCGGGCGCCGGGTAGCTGATGTGGCAGGACGCGGCGACGGTCGCCTCGTTGTTGGCGTTGCAGGCGTAAGCGAAGGCGGTGTCGGCCAACGTGAAGGTCATGCCGCCGTGGCAGGTGTGGTGACCGTTCACCATGTCCTTGCGCACGGTCATGCTCATGCGGGCATAGCCCGGCGCGATCTCCAGCAATTCGATGCCGTGCGCGTGGGCGCAGTAGTCACGCTCGTACATGCCGCGGCCGACGGCGGCGGCGACCTCCTGCGGCGAGTGGCGGCCGTGGTCAGCCATGGAATGTCGTTCCTCCCGAGACTCTGCGGCGGATCAGCGCCGATGTGCGGTAGCGGTCCTCGCCGTAGGTGGAGGCCAGCGCGTCGAGCACCCCGGCGACGCGGCCGAGCCCGATGCGCCCGGCCCAGGCGAGCGGACCCAGCGGATAGTTGACGCCTTTGGTCATGGCGGTATCGACGTCGGCGGCGCTGGCGACGCCGTGCAGCACGGCGTCCGCCGCCTCGTTGGCGAGCATGGCGACGGTGCGCATGACCACGAGGCCCGGCGCGTCGTCCAGCACCGACACCTTTTTCCCCTGTGCCTGGAAGTAGCCGACGGCCGTCCGCAACGCGTCCGGCGAGGCTTGGTCGGCCGCGGCGATGGCGACGCGCGGCGTCGTGGTGTAATCGAGCGCCAGATCGAACAACACGAGGTCGGCGATTCCCTCCTCGGCGGCCCGGCGGGTGGCGCTGCGGCCGTCGGTGAGCGCCAGCGTGACGCCGTCCACCACCAGCCGGCTGGACGCCAGATCGCCCTCGACCCCGCGTGGGGCAGGGCAGGGCTCGGCGGTGTGCGGCAGGGGAATCTCGGGATCGGGGGCGTAGCGGTAGAAGCCCTGCCCGGTCTTGCGGCCGAGGCGCCCGGCCTCCACCAGCTCCTGCTGGACCAGCGAGGGCTGGAAGCGCGGGTCGCCGAAATAGGCGCGGTGCACCGAGCCGGTCACCGCGAAGTTCACATCGTGGCCGATCAGGTCCATCAGTTCGAACGGCCCCATGCGGAAACCGCCGGAGTCGCGCATCACCGCGTCGAGCGTCGCCGGGCTGCCGGCCCCTTCCTGGAGCAGGCGCAGCGCCTCGGCGTAGAAGGGGCGGGCGACGCGGTTGACGATGAAGCCCGGCGTCGAGCGCGCGTGCACCGGCGCCTTGCCCCAGGCCCGGGCGGTGTCGAACAGCGTCTCGGCCACGGTTGAATCGGTGGCGATGCCGCGGATCACCTCGACCAGCGCCATCAGCGGCGCCGGGTTGAAGAAGTGCATCCCCGCAAAGCGCTCCGGCCGCTGCAGGGCGGAGGCGATGGCGGTGATCGGCAGCGACGAGGTGTTGCTGACGAGGATCGCATCGGGGCGGACGACCGCCTCCACCTCACGGAACACCGCCTGCTTGACGGCGAGGTCCTCGACGATGGCCTCGACCACCAGCGCGGCGTCGCCGAGGTCCGCCGTGCCGGAGGCCGGCGTCAGGCGCGCCGCGACGGCATCGCGCTCGCCGGCCGCGAGCTTGCCCTTCTCCACCAGCTTGCCCAGTGCGCGGGCGATGCCCTGCACGGCCCCCGCGGCGGCCCCCGGCCGGCTGTCGAGCAGCAGCACCGGATGCCCGGCCTGCGCCGCGACCTGGGCGATTCCCTGGCCCATGGCGCCGCAGCCGATCACGGCCACCGGCGCCGAACGGTCGAGCGCGGCCATCAGCGGCCCTCGAACGCCGGCGCGCGCTTGGCGACGAAGGCGGCGACGCCCTCTTGATAATCGTAGGTGCGCCCGGCCTCGCGCTGCAGATCGCGCTCGAGGTCGAGTTGCTGGTCCAGCGTGTTGGTCGCCGAGTCCCGGATTGCCTTCTTGATGAGGGCGAGGCCCTTCGTCGGTTGCGTCGCCAGATGTCGGGCGAGCTTGGTCGCCTCATCCATCAGCGCGGCATCGTCCACCGCCTTCCAGATCATCCCCCAGGCTTCCGCCTGTTCGGCACTCATCTTGTCGCCCAGCATGGCGAGCGCCATAGCGCGTGCGGTGCCGACGAGGCGTGGCAGAATCCAGGTGCCGCCCGAATCCGGCACCAGCCCGATCTTGCAGAACGCCTGGATGAAGCTGGCCGAGCGCGCCGCCAGCACGATGTCGCAGGCGAAGGCGAGGTTGGCGCCCGCCCCGGCCGCAACGCCGTTCACCGCGCAGACCACCGGCATCGGCAGATCGCGCAGCGCGCGGACCAGCGGGTTGTAGTTGGACTCGAGCGATTGGCCGAGGTCCGGCGTCTCCGATCCGGGTGCCACCGCGCGGTCGGACAGATCCTGCCCGGCGCAGAAGCCGCGGCCCAAACCGGTCACCAGCAGGCAACGCAGCGAGGGATCGGCGCGGATCACCGCCAGCGCGTCGCGCAGCTCGGCGTGCATCTCGCTGGTGAAGCTGTTCAGCTTGTCGGGCCGGTTCAGCGTCAGCGTGGCGACACCGTCGCCCACCTCCAGCCGGATCGTGGCGTAGGTCATAGCGTTTCCATTCCCCATAGGCGCCGCTTTTGCGCAGCATTCTTGGTCCGGAAGGCGGTTCAGCCGCCTTTCAATGAGATACAGTTTGCAGCTTGTATCATAAAATTCCGTATCGCAAAAAGCGGATTTTCGTATAGGGTGGCGCGACCGGTACGGACCACCAGCTGCGGCGCCATGGCGGACATCCTGATCATCGTTGGAACGGAAGGCGGAAACGCCCGCTTCGCGGCGGAAGCGGCGGGCGAAGCGCTCTCGTCCAAAGGACACACTATAGAGCTAACTTTCGGGAACGATAGTATCGCGAACGCGCTCGACCGGTCCCGGCCGCTGCTGGTCTGCACGTCCACCTACGGCTACGGCGACCTGCCGGAGAATCTGGCGCCCTTCGTGCGACGGCTGGGCGTGCTGCGGCCGGATCTGCGCGGGCTGCCCTACGGGGTGATCGCGCTCGGCGACCGCACCTACACGGAGACCTTCTGCATGGCCGGGCGGCGCGTCGACGCGCTGCTGGCCGAACTGGGCGGCCGGCGGCTCGGCCCCCGGCTGGAGATCGACACCTGCGCCGACCCGCTGCCCGACACGGCGGCGCAGGCGTGGGCCGAAAACTGGGCGTCGCTGCTGGACGCCGAACAACAACGAATGCACCTGTGTGGAGGAAAAGATGACGCCCCAAGAGCTTTTTGAGCGGCACCGCGCAACGCTGGAGCAGGCGGTCGCCACCGCCCGCTCGCGCGGCTACTGGTCGCCGTTCTCGGAGATGCCGAGCCCGCGCGCCTACGGCGAGACCGCTGCGGCTGACGGCGAGGCCGCCTACAAGGCCCGCCTCGACAAGCCGTTCGCGCTGCCCGGCCAGCCGGCCGGCACCAGCGCGGTGGGCGGCGAGCGCTCGCCCTTCGGCCCGGTGCTCGGCGTCACCTATCCAGAGGCCGCCATCGACGCGGTGCTGGCCTCGGCCAAGGCCGCCATGCCAGCGTGGCGCAAGGCCGGGCCGGATGGCCGGGCTGGCGTCTGCCTGGAGATCCTCACCCGCCTCAACCGCCGCACCTTCGAGATCGCGCACGCGGTGATGCACACCACCGGGCAGGCCTTCATGATGGCCTTCCAGGCCGGCGGCCCGCACGCCCAGGACCGCGGGCTGGAGGCCGTCGCCTACGGCTGGAAGGCGATGACCGACCAGGTGCCCGCCGCCCGCTGGGAAAAGCCGCAGGGCAAGAACCCGCCGCTGATCATGGACAAGCGCTTCGAGGTTGCCGGCCGCGGCGTCGCCCTGATGATCGGCTGCGCGACGTTCCCGACCTGGAACGGTTACCCCGGGCTGTTCGCCAGCCTCGTCACCGGCAACGCCGTGGTGGTGAAGCCGCACCCGGCGGCCATCCTGCCGCTAGCCATCACCGTGGAGATCGCCCGCGACGTGCTGCGCGAGGCCGGCTTCGATCCGAATCTCGTCACCCTCGTGGCCGACCGCGTCGAGGCGCCGGTCACCAAGGAACTGGCGCTGCGCCCGGAGATCGCGCTGATCGACTTCACCGGCTCGTCGGAGTTCGGCGACTGGCTGGAGGAGAACGCGCGGCAGGCCCAGGTCTTCACCGAGAAGGCCGGCGTCAACACGGTGATCATCGATTCCGCCGACGACCCGAAGGGCATGGTGCGCAACCTGTCCTTCTCGCTCAGCCTCTATTCCGGCCAGATGTGCACGACGCCGCAGGTGATCTTCGTGCCGAAGGACGGCATCCAGGCCGCCGGCGCCCGGATGTCGTTCGACGAGGTGGTGCAGGCGCTGGCCGGCGGGGTGGACAAGTTCCTCTCCGACCCCGAGCGCGCGGTCGAGGTGCTGGGCGCCATCCAGTCCGACGCCACGCTGAAGCGGCTGGAGGACGCGGCCTCGCTCGGCCCGGTGGCACTGGCGTCGAAGGCGATCACCCACCCGGCCTATCCCGAGGCCCGCGTGCGCACGCCGCTGCTGCTGGTGCTGGACGCCAAGGACGAGGCGGTGTACGGGCGCGAGATGTTCGGCCCGATCGCCATGGTGGTCAAGGTGGAGAGCACCGCCGACGCGCTCGCCCGCGCCGCCGCGCTGGTGAAGGGCAAGGGGGCGTTGACGGCGGCGCTGTACTCCAGCGACCCGGCGGTGATCGCGGCGGCCGAGGACGCCTTCGTCGACGCCGGCGTGGCGCTGTCGGTGAACCTGACGGGCGGCGTGTTCGTCAACCAGTCGGCGGCGTTCAGCGACTTCCACGGCACCGGCGCCAACCCGGCCTGCAACGCCGCGCTGTGCGATCTGGCCTTCGTTGCCAACCGCTTCCGCGTCGTGCAGAGTCGCGTTCCGGTCCCGGTTCCGGTGGCCGCCGCGTAAGGGAAGCGCCATGCCGAACGGCCTGCGGCCGCGTGTCTACGCCATCGACGGCGTGACGCCGGTCATCGACCCCACCGCCTTCGTCCACCCCTCGGCCGTGCTGATCGGCGACGTGGTGGTGGGGCCGCGCTGCTACGTCGGGCCTTGCGCCAGCCTGCGCGGCGACTTCGGCCGCATCGTGCTGGAGGAGGGCGCCAACGTGCAGGACAACTGCACCGCGCACGCCTTCCCGCGGCTCGACGTGATCGTCCGGGCGGACGGCCACGTCGGGCACGGCGCGGTGCTGCACGGTTGCGTGGTGGAGCGCGGTGCGCTGGTCGGCATGAACGCCGTGGTGATGGACGGCGCGGTGATCGGCGAGTCGGCCATCGTCGCCGCCTGCGCCTTCGTCAAGGCCGGCTTCCAGGTGCCGCCGCGCACACTCGCGGCCGGCACCCCGGCGAAGGTGGTGCGCGCCCTGTCCGACGACGAGGTCGCCTGGAAGATGGAGGGCACCCGCGAGTACCAGCGCCTGACGGTGCGCTCGCTGACCACCATGGTGGAGTGCGACCCGCTGGAGGCGCCGGAACCGAACCGCGGCCGGGTGGACGCCGGCACGGTGGAACCGCTGCACAAGGTGAAGGGGAAGTAATTCCCTAAGGCGACGTGGCCAGCGCGTCGGCCTGGAGTTGCAGCTTCGCCAGCAGCCGGTCGAGCATCTCCACCTCGGCCGGGTCCAGCACGCTGGTGATGCGCGTCTCGTAGGCCAGCGCCAGCGGCGCGATCTCGGTGTAGATGGCACGCCCCTTCGCCGTCAGCGTCAGGTCGGCGCGGCGGCGGTCACGGTCGCCGGTCTCGCGCAGGATCAGGCCGGACTCCAGCATGCGGCTGATGGCGCGGCTGACCTGCACGCGCTCCATCGCCGTGGCGGCGGCCACCTCGCCGGCGCTCATGGTGCGGCCGGAACCCAGCACGGCGATCACCCGCCATTCCGGGATGGTGATGCCGAACCGCGTCTCGTACAGCCGCGCCACCGTGTGGCTGATCGTGTTGGACAGCACCGACAGCCGGTAGGGCAGAAAGCGCGCGAGGTTGAGGTCGGGAGTCGTCATGCCGGCCATGGTGCCCGGGATTTTTCCGTTTGCAATTGTTTCAGATGAAACTATCCTGCCCGCAGGCCCAGGCCATAACGATACAAAATGGGAGAAATGCCATGAAGAATTGGATCGGGTTTCCGCGGGTGGAGGGTGTTGCGACGCGTCAAGCGCACGTCGCGCTGCCGCCCGGCACCTTCGAGCGCGAGGTGGGGCGCGAGGGCTTCTTCGGCCCGGCGACGCAGATCCACCACGCCCACCCGCCGACCGCGTGGGAGAGCTGGGAGGGCGACCTGCGCCCGCGCGCCTTCGATACGGTGAAGGCCGCCGAGATGCAGGCCAGCCCGTTCGACGCCTACCGCCTTATGGGCAATGGCGCCACGCAGGTGCGGTTCTGGCGCTTCAAGGGCAAGATGGACCATCTGGTCCGCAACGCCGACGGCGACGAGCTGCTGTTCTTCCACCAGGGCGGCGGCCACCTCTACTGCGACTACGGCCACATGGAGGTGTTCGAGGGCGACTACGTGATCCTGCCGCGCTCCACCGCGTGGCGCCTGGAAAGCGATACGCCGGTCGGCGTCCTGATGATCGAGGCGACGAACGACGCGTATCAGCTGCCCTACAAGGGCCTGGTCGGCAACCACGCCATCTTCGACGAGGCGATGCTTGAGGCGCCGCGCATCGACGACGCCTTCAACGCTCAGAAGAGCGAGCAGCGCACCACCATCCGCATCAAGCGCAACAACCGCCTGTCGGCCGTCACCTTCCCGTTCAACCCGCTGGACGCGGTGGGCTGGCACGGCAACCTCGCCCCGGTGCGGCTGAACTGGCGCGACATCCGCCCGCTGATGAGCCACCGCTACCACCTGCCGCCCAGCGCGCACTGCACCTGGGTGTCCAGCCGCTTCATCATCTGCACCTTCGTGCCGCGGCCCATCGAGTCCGATCCAGAGGCGCTGAAGCTGCCCTACTACCACTCGAACGACGACTATGACGAGGTGTTGTTCTACCACCGCGGCCAGTTCTTCTCGCGCGACAACATCCACCCCGGCATGATCACCTATCACCCCGCCGGCTTCCCGCACGGCCCGCACCCCAAGGCCTTCGAGGTCGCCCAGAAGTACGAGCGCAAGGAGACCGACGAGGTGGCGGTGATGCTCGACACCCGCGACCCGCTGACGGTCCTGGGGGACCTGGAGAAGGTCGAGTGGGCGGGCTACGTCGATTCCTGGAAGGCGAAGCCGTGAAGCTGGCGACGCTGAAGCAGGGCGGGCGCGACGGCATCCTCGCCGTCGTGTCCCGCGACCTCGCCCGCTGCCGCGCGGTGCCGGAGATTTCCGGCACCCTGCAGCAGGCCCTGGACGACTGGACCGAGGCCGCCCCGCGGCTGGAGGCGGTCTACCGCGCGCTGAACGCCAGCGAGGCGTACGGCCAACCGTTCGATCAGGGCGCCTGCGCCTCGCCACTGCCGCGCGCCTACCAGTGGTGCGACGGTTCGGCCTACGTCAACCATGTGGAACTGGTGCGCAAGGCCCGCGGCGCCGAGATGCCCGAGAGCTTCTGGACCGACCCGCTGATGTACCAGGGCGGTTCCGACAGCTTCCTCGGCCCCCGCGACCCGATCCCGGCGGGCAGCGAGGACTGGGGCATCGACTTCGAGGCGGAGGTGGCGGTGGTCACCGGCGACGTGCCGATGGGCGTGCCGGCGGAGCGCGCCGGCCAGTACGTCCGGCTGGTGATGCTGGTCAACGACGTCAGCCTGCGCAACCTGATTCCGGCGGAACTGGCGAAGGGCTTCGGCTTCTTCCAGTCCAAGCCGTCCTCGGCCTTCTCGCCGGTGGCGGTGACGCCGGACGAACTGGGCGACGCCTGGGACGGTGCGCGGGTGCACCGGCCGTTGCGCAGCACGTTGAACGGGGATCTCTTCGGCACGCCGGACGCCGGCGTCGACATGACCTTCGGCTTTCCGCAGCTGATCGCGCACGCGGCGAAGACGCGGCCTCTGGCGGCGGGCAGCATCGTCGGCTCCGGCACCGTGTCGAACAAGCTGGACGGCGGGCCGGGCAAGCCGATCGGGCAGGGCGGGGCCGGCTACTCCTGCATCGCCGAGATCCGCATGATCGAGACCATCCAGGCGGGCCGGCCCGCCACCCCCTTCCTGCGCTTCGGCGACCGCGTCCGCATCGAGATGCCGGACGCCGACGGCAACAGCATCTTCGGCGCCATCGAGCAGGAGGTGGTGCCGCACCGCGGGGAGAGTCAGGCATGACCGACGCCGTCGCCGTCATCAAGACCGAGCACCGCAACCTGATGCGGGTCGTCAACACCTTCGACGCCGTGCTCCGTGGCGTGGAGTCCGGCCGCGCGCCGGACTTCGCGCTGCTGGACGCCATCGTCGACTATCTGCGGACCTTCACCGATCAGCACCACCACCCGAAGGAGGATCGCTTCCTGTTCGCGTCCCTGCGCGAGCACAGCGCCGACGCGCACGCCATCCTCGACGAGTTGGAGGCCGAGCACGACCAGTGCTACGCCGCCACCGCCGGGCTGGCGACGGCGCTGGACGCCTACAAGGCCGGCGCCCCGGGAGGACGGGAGGGCTTCGCCGAGGCGGCCAAGGCGTACCGGCACCTGCAGCTGCGGCACTTGCAGAAGGAAGAGGGCGTCGTCATCCCGATGGCCCGCGAGGCGCTGACGGTCGAGGACTGGGAACGCATCAACGCCGCCTTCGCCGACAACAAGGACCCTCTGTTCAGTCCGGAAGCGCAGGAGGACGCGCGCTCGCTCTACTCGCGCATCGTGAACCTGGCGCCGGCGCCGTGGGGATTGGCGGACGCGTAGTCCCGAAGGTCGTGGCGACGCGGGCAACATTCACACGGATTTTGGGGATTTGAACACGGATTACACGGATTTTTCTTTTCTTCGTGCTGCGCGGCCGTCGTCCGGAAACAGGACGCTCTGCACGATCAAAGACAATCCGTGTAATCCGTGCCTCAATCCGTGCAATCCGTGTGAACGGTTGCCCGCGACTCTTCAGCTCCCCACCAAAAGAAATGGCGCCGCAAGCGAAAGCCCACGGCGCCGAGGTCAGCGGAACGGGAGAGAGCTATGCGACAGCGGTCAGGCGGTCGGCCGAGGGATACTCGGGCTGCTGCTGGGCGAAGTAGCCTTCGGTGTGGATCAGCTCGTCACGCGCGCCCAGCGCCTTGGCGGCCTTGACGCAGTCCTCGACGAACTCCGGGCTGCCGGCGATGAAGACGCTGTGCTGCGACAGGTCGGTGAACAGCGACGGCAGCACTGCCGGGATCCGCCCGCACAGGCCCTCATGCACCTCGCGGGTCAGGGTGGCCTTGTATTCGAAGTTGCGGTGCTTCTGCCGCCAGTAGGCCATCATGCCCTGCTCGTACAGGTCGGCCTTCTCGCGCGCCGAGAACAGCAGGGTGACCGGCAGGCGGTAGCCGCGGCGCAGCGCCGCCTCGGCCAGCGCCAGGATCGGGGCCAGGCCGGAGCCGGCGGCCATGCACAGCACCGGCGTCTCCACCGAGGGGTCGCCGATGAAGGTGCCGTACGGCCCGTTCAGCGACACCACGTCGCCGACCTTCAGCGTGTCGTGCACCCAGGTGCTGGTGGAACCGCCGTCGACGCGGGTGACGTGCAGCGCGATCTCGCCGTCCGGGCGCGGGGCGTTGGCAATGGAATAGCAGCGCGGCGAGGCGCCGGCGCGCTCGTCGCCGAGCTGGACGTACTGCCCCGGCCAGTAACGCAGCGGCGTGCCGAGCGGGCGCAGCAGCAGCTCGACGATGCGCGGCGTGCGCGGGATGCGGTCGGTGACGACGTACAGCACGTTCTCGCGCGGTGGAAACAGCTTCGGGCGGGCGTCGGCGGTGCCCCACTCGATGACCAGTTCCTCGCTGATCGGCTTGGCCATGCACATCAGGCCGTAGCCGTCCTTCCGCTCGGCCTGGGACAGCGCCATGTCGAGCACCATGCCCTGGTCGAACTGGCCGGAGAGGACCTTCACCTTGCATTCGCCGCAGGCACCGGCGCGGCAGTTGTTGGGAAGCGCGTAGCCGGCCTTCTCCAGGGCCGACAGCACGGTATCGCCTTCCTGGCACTCGACCTCGCGGCCCGAGGGATGCATGCGGATGCGGCTCACGGGACGAACTCCCCCAATCAAGACGTGCAGACAAAGATGGGCGGCGGGTCATCCCCGCCGCCCCAGTTCAGCGGGACGCGCCCCCGACGCCCGCCGCGGGCGGACGTCGGGGCTCGCAGCATCATCCTCAGAACACGGGGATGATCTCGTCCATGTCGATGTCCCGGATCTCCTCGCCGGTGATGCCGACCTCGGGGATGGCCGGGAAGGGGATCGCGTACTTGTCCAGCACGCCCTTCAGGTTCAGCATGGCGTTGCGCCAGTTCTCCTTCTTCATCTCGTAGGTCGGGATGCCGAAGCCGGCCTTGCGGGCGACCTCCTCGGCCTCGCGCTGCACCGGGATGAAGTCCTCCGGCAGGTCCCAGAAGTCCGCCGGCGGCTCGAACAGCACGGCCGACAGGAACAGGTAGCCGGCGCGGATCTGCTTGGTGATGATCGACTTCTCCTCGGGCGGCAGCTTCGGATAGTCGCGCTCCATCACCGACATGCAGATCGCCATGTGGCGGCCCTCGTCGCGGCCGACGTTCTTGAAGGCGGCCTGGAACACCGGCTCGCGCGACTGCGCGGCCATCTGGTGGAAGATCGTCGCGGCGGCGATCTCGCCCATCAGGAACGAGCTGAACAGCACGGCCAGCGGGTACTTCGGCACCGCGGTCTTGTAGCCGTTCCAGTAGCGGCCGCCGTTGTAGTAGAGCCAGTGCGCGTTGCGGCGCAGCTTCTTGCCCAGCTCGGTCTTCGGCTCGTAGGTCAGCGGGTCCGGATGCTCCAGCAGCTTGGTGATGGACAGGCCGCAGAGCTGCTCGTGGTTCTGCTCGTCGCGGGTGACCGAGAAGAAACAGCGGCGGACCGGGTCTTCCTCGTGCACCTCGTAGGTCTTGATCAGCGCCTCGGCGAACACCGGCGGAGCGGAGGCGTCGAACACCGACAGCAGCGTCCACCAATAGGCGATGCACTCGCGCTCTTCCCACGTGTACTTCGAGGGATCGAAGCTGTCCCACGGCAACTTGGCCGGATCCCAGTTCTCGCGCTGCGCCGCGGCGTAGATCTCTTCCAGCTTCTTGGTGTGCGAGTGCCAGGACAGCGGATAGACGTTCGGCTGCGGCGTCGGCGGCGGCATGTCCATGGTGTTGGCGAGACGCACGAAGTCCTTGGCCATGGGGCGGTTTCCTCCTTGGGGATGCGGTGGCCGCGGCGCTGCGCGCCCGGCCTGTTTCTTCGGTTTTTTTCTGGAAGGCGCCGCAGGTGGCGTCCCCTCTGGGAGCGCCCGGCCGCCTTGCACCCTCACAACGTGACGCATTATTTTCGGAGAAGCAACATGAAAATGTATCGCTTTCGACGACAAGACCACGAGCGTTGGAATTATACCATTTAAAAACAATGCGATAATCGGAGTTTCAGCCGCGTTGGCACGCATCGACACGATGCGCGGAATGGCGCTTCATAGGCATTGTTGTATCGTGGTGATTCGTTCCGGGCGGATACGAATGTCTCTCGCCGCGCCCCCACCTCCAGGCAGGGAAGGGGAGTGCGCCTCAGCCCACCATCCGTCCCGGCTCGTCCGCCAGCCCGCCGAATCGGTCGAGGAACGCCGGCGCGGCCTCCGGCAGCGGCCCGTCAGCCGTCGTCAGGCTGTTCATGACGAACGATTCGGACGCCCCGAGGATGAGCCGGTAGATGTTGCGCGTCAGCATACGCGATGCCTGCCCCGGCCAGTCGTGCGGCAGCAGGTCCGGCGGCAGCAGCGGGTCGCGCAGCAGGATTCGCCGGAAGTCGTGGATCATCAGCGTGCGCAGCAGGAAGCACTGGCGCGGGTCCAGTCCGTCCGCCCCCTCCAGCGCCTGCCACACCGGGCGGAAGCGCGTCAGGAATCCGGCGTAATCCGCCTCCAGCCGCTCGATGTCCCAGCAGTCGCGCACCAATTCGCGCATGGCGCCGAATCCGCCGGAGCGATCGTGCTCGGCGCGCATCACCACCACCTTGTCGGCGACGCCCAGCTCACGCAGCAGGCGGTGCAGGGCGGCCTCGTCGTAGGCGGGGTGGGTCAGCACGTTGGGCGCCACCGCGCCGAAGCCCAGCCACGCCAACTCGCTGCGCAGCTTTTCGCGCAGGTCCGGACCGATGGAGGGCTGGCCGATCAGCACCATGTGCCAGCCGCGGTCCCAATAGCGCACCAGTGGCGCGTAGATCCGCCGCTCGGCCGCCGCGAATCGCTCGCGCCCGCTCTCGGTCACCCGGTAGAAGCTGCGCCGGCCGATCTGCGTGTTGGTCAGCCAGTCGTCCTTGCCCAGGCGGAACACCGAGGTGCGCACGATGCGCTCGCTCATGTCGAAGTGGGCCATCAGGTCGATCAGGCTGCCCAGCCAGGCCGAGCCGCCGTGCGGCAGGATGGCGTCGCCATACACCGTGATGATCAGCGACTTGGCGCGCGGCGCGATGGCCTGCAACAGGTTGGCGACAAGATCCTCGGTGCGGCGGGGACGGGCCATGGTGGTCTACCGGTTTGGGCGTTGCGGCGGTTCGGGCATGGACTGGGAAAACAGCCGCTTCAGCGTTTCGACACAAGCATGTAACGCATGCGGCACCCTCGTGACCATAGGCGAGGCGCCGCGACTCTCCGAAAAACCGTTTGACACGTCAAAATATGATACATTACGGTTCGTGAAAACGGAATTTGTGTGTCACATAATGTCGCGCCCCAAGGTCGCGGCTTGACACGCCGGAGGAAACGACAAGAGGGGGAACGCCATGTCCAGGACATGGAAGACCTACGACAAGGGCGATCCGCTGCCCGAGGCGTACCGTGCGATGCTCATCCACCTGATGTCCTTCCAGGGGGATTCGGAGTACGCGGGCGCCCAGCGCGTGGCGGAGAACATGCGCTTCGCGCCGCGGCCGGAAGAGGCCTACCGCCTCTCCAAGAAGGTCATGGAGGAGATGGGCCACGCCTACTACGTCTGGAACCTGATGCAGGACCTGGGCGTGGACGTGGACGCGCGGCTGGCCGAGCTGGTGCGCAACCCAGAGGAGCCCGATGCACGCAAGGTCTGCGTCATCAACGGCTTCCGCAAGGAGAACTGGTCGCGCTGGTTCGACAGCTGGTCGGACGTGGCGCTGTTCTCGGGGGTGGTGACGCCGGCGGCGGTCGCCTTCCTGGGCCAGTACCGCGACTGCTCCTATCTGCCCTGGGCGCGCGTCAACAGCCGCATCCACAAGGAGGAATACGGCCATCTCGCCTTCGGCGTCTGGGCGGCGAAGCGGGTGATCGAGTTCGGCGGCGAGGCCGCGCGCGAGGACCTGCAGGCCCGCGTGCCGAAGTTCCTGCGCATGGGCCTGGGCTTCTACGGCCGGCCGTCCACCGGGCCGGACCGCTCGGCCACCTTCGACCAGTACTACGACGTCGGGCTGAAGACGAAACGCCCCGAGGAACTTCAGGCCGAGTACCTGGAGCTGCTGGAGGCGCGGCTGAAGGAGATCGGGCTGGAACTGCCGGCCGGCGTCGAGCCCGACTACGACATGCGCATGAGTTACGACGCCGGCGAGGCGCAGCTGACCATGCTCGTCGGATAGAGGGGAGGGCGCCATGGTCCCGGTCCAGGAGCTTCCGAACCGCCTGCTGATCGACGGTCGGGCCGTGCTGGCCCGCTACGGCTACCGCCATATGGAGGCGATGCCGGACGCCGGCGCGGTCGACTGGGCGGCGCTGTGGGACCAGCTGCGCGGTGACTTCGCCACGCACGACCATCCCACCGTGCCGCTGCTGGGCGCCCTGTCCGGCGAGGCTGCCGCCGCCGCCCGCGCCTACATGGTGTGCGGGCTCGACGCCGATCTGAAGCTCGACCGATGCGAGGCGCTGCACGTCCGCCTGTTCGGCGAGGGCATCGCCACCGATCTGGTCGAGAACTATGCCGTCGCCCGCGACGCCTACGAGGACGCCGTCGAGGCGTTCGGCGCCGCCGGGGCGCGGCTGACCCGCCTTCTGTTCAGCCACTGACAACCGGGAGGAGCCAACCCCTCACCGGCCTGCGCGTCTCAAAAAAGTTTCGTTTGAAACGATAACAAGAACGACCTATGGGAGTGAATCATGCTCAAGCGCATCGTGGGCGTCCTCGCGACGGCCACCGCCGCCGTCGGCCTGCTGGCCGGCACCGCATCGGCCGCGGATCTCATCCGCATCGGCTCCTTCCTGTCGGCCACCGGCCCGGCCTCCTTCCTCGGCGATCCGGAGAAGAAGGTGCTGGAGCTGTACGTCGACAAGATCAACAGGGACGGCGGCATCAACGGCCGCAAGATCGAACTGATCGTCTATGACGACGGCGCCGACGCCGCCAAGGCCGGCAGCTTCGCCAAGCGCCTGATCGAGAGCGACAAGGTCGACGTCATCGTCGGCGGCACCACCACCGCCGCCACCATGGCCGCGGTGCCGCTGGCCGAGCGCGCCGAGATTCCCTTCATCTCCCTGGCCGGCGCCGTCGTCATCGTCGAGCCGGTGAAGAAGTGGGTGTTCAAGACCCCGCACACCGACCGCATGGCCGCCGAGAAGGTCATGCTCGACCTGAAGAAGCGGGGCTTAAGCAAGCTCGCCCTGCTGTCGGAGGATTCCGGCTTCGGCAAGTCCGGCCGCGAGGAGACGCTGAAGGTCGCCAAGGAGCGCGGCATCGAGATCGTCGCCGACGAGATCTACGGCGCCAAGGACAACGACGTCACCGCCCAGCTGACCAAGATCCGCAACAACGGTCAGGCGCAGGCCGTGCTGGTGTTCGGCCTGGGGCAGGGGCCGGTGGTGGTGACGCGCAACTACCGCCAGCTCGGCATGTCGCTGCCGCTCTATCACGGCCACGGCGTGGCCTCGAAGGACTTCATCAAGCTGGCCGGTGGTGCTGCCGAGGGCGTGCGCCTGCCGGCGGCCGGCCTCGTGGTGGCCGAGCAGCTGTCCAACGCCGACCCGCAGAAGAAGGTCGTCATGGCCTTCACCGAGACCTACCAAAAGCAGTTCCAGGCCGAGCCCTCGACCTTCGCGGGCCACGCCTACGACGGGCTGATGCTGGCGGTCGAGGCGATCAAGCGCGCCGGCACGACCGACAAGGCCAAGGTCCGCGACGAGATCGAGAAGACCAAGGGCTACGTCGGTACCGGCGGCACCGTGACCATGTCGGCGACCGACCACATGGGCCTCGGCCTCGACGCCTTCCACATGGTGGAGATCAAGCAGGGCAACTGGCAGCTGGCCGACTGAGGCTTGTCCACGACGCCACTCCTAGCCCCTCTCCCTCGACGGGAGAGGGGTCGGGGAGAGGGTGGCGCCGATGAAACCGGCCAAGTTCCTTGCCCCCTCTCCCCAACCCCTCTCCCGCGAGGGGAGAGGGGCTCTCTCTGGAGACGCCATCACCATGGGCGCCGATTTCCTGCAATTCCTGGTGTCCGGGATCACCGTCGGCGCGATCTACGCGCTGGCCGGCCTGGGCTTCGCGATCATCTACAACGCCAGCACGGTCATCAACTTCGCCCAGGGCGAGTTCATCATGATCGGCGGCATGAGCGCGTCAACGCTGACCGCCGCCGGAGTGCCGCTGCCGCTGGCCATCCTCGCCGGCTGCGCCGTCGCCATGCTGGGCGGCGTGCTGCTGGCCAAGTTCGCCATCGAGAAGGCGCGCAACGCCTCCGTCGTCACGCTCATCATCATCACCATCGGCGCCTCCATCTTCCTGCGCGGGCTGGCCGAGGTGGTGTGGGGCAAGGAGTTCCACCAGCTCGCCTCGTTCTCCGGCGACACGCCCATCCTGTTGCTGGGCGCCGCCATCCTGCCGCAATCGCTGTGGGTGGTCGGCGTGGCGCTGGTGCTGATCCTGGTCATCGGCTTCTTCTTCACCCGCACCCTGGCCGGCAAGGCCATGCTGGCGACCTCGTACAACCGGCTGGCCGCCCAGCTGGTGGGCGTCAACGTGCGCAAGGTCGTGCTGGCCGCCTTCGCGCTGTCGGCCGCCTTGGGCGCCGTCGGCGGCGCCGTGGTGACGCCGATCACCTTCTCGTCCAGCGAGATGGGCATCATGCTGGGCCTCAAGGGCTTCACCGCCGCCGTGCTGGGCGGCCTGGGCAACGGGCTGGGCGCCGTGGTCGGCGGCCTGATCGTCGGCATCGCCGAGGCGCTGTCCGCCGGCTACCTGTCCTCCGCCTACAAGGACGCGGTGGCCTTCGTCATCATCCTGCTGGTGCTGGTGTTCATGCCGAACGGCCTGTTCGGCAAGCGCGGCACCGAGCGCGTGTAAGGGGAAAGCCGGGATGTCGTCGCATCGACTTGCCCCATTGGCCGTCTTGGCCGTCGTCGCCGCGCTGCTGCCGCTGGCGCTCACCAACAACTTCCTGCTGAACATCGCCATCGTCGCCGGCTTCAACGCCATCGTCTGCGTCGGGCTGAACCTGCTGATCGGCTTCGCCGGGCAGATCAGCCTGGGGCACGCCGGCTTCTTCGGACTGGGGGCGTACGCTTCGGCGGTGCTGGTCTCCACCTACGGCTGGCCGCCGCTGGCGGCGCTGCTGGCCGGCGCGGTGGCGGTCGGCCTGCTGGCCTTCGCGGTGGCGAAGCCGATCCTGCGTCTGAAGGGCCATTACCTCGCCATGGCGACGCTGGGCATCGGCATCATCATCTCCATCGTGCTGAAGACCGAGACGAAGATCACCGGCGGCCCGGACGGCATGCCGGTGGACAGCTTCGCCGTCCTCGGCTTCCAGGCGTACGGCGAGAAGGTCTGGTACTGGATCGTCGCCGGGTTGCTGCTGGTCGCGGTGTGGGCGGCGCTGAACCTGATCGACAGCCCGGCCGGCCGGGCGTTGCGCGCCGTGCACGGCGCCGAGGTGGCGGCCGAGACGCTGGGCGTCGACACCGCCGGCTACAAGGTGATGGTGTTCGTGCTGTCCGCCGTGATGGCGAGCATCACCGGCAGCCTGTCGGCGCACTACCTCGGCTTCATCACGCCGTCGGCCAGCGACTTCTTCCGCTCCATCGAGCTGGTCACCATGGTGGTGTTCGGCGGCATGGCCTCCACCTTCGGCGCCGTGGTCGGCGCCGTTGTGCTGACCGTGCTGCCGCAACTGCTCACCGCCTTCCAGGACTACGAGGCGATGGTGCTCGGCGCCATCCTGATGCTGACCATGGTGTTCATGCCCAAGGGGCTGGTGCCCACGCTCTCCGCCCTGATCGCGCCGCGGAGGCGGGTATGATCAACGCCGCGTCCCCCGCCATGATGGACACCGTCGCCCAAGCGGCCCCCGCCGTCGCCGAACGGACCTCCCCCCTGCTGCGCGTCGAGAACCTGAGCCGCGAGTTCGGCGGCGTGCTGGCGATCCAGGACCTCAGCTTCACGCTGCCGAAGGGCAGGATCGTCTCGATCATCGGCCCGAACGGCGCCGGCAAGACCACGTTGTTCAACCTGATCACCGGCGTCTACACGCCGACCTACGGGCGCATCCTGTTCGACGGCCGCGACATTTCCGGCCTGCCGCCATTCAAGCTGGCGGCGCGCGGCATGTCGCGCACGTTCCAGAACCTGCAGATCTTCTTCAACATGTCGGCGCTGGAGAACGTGATGGTGGGACGGCATCTCCACCTCGACCGCGGCGTGCTGGCGGCGCTGTTCCGCCTGCCGCGCCTGGTGCGCAAGGACAAAGAGGCGCGCGAGCTGGCCGCCGAACTGATGCGCGAGGTGGGCCTGTCCAAGTACATCGACGCCCAGGCCTCGGCCATGCCCTACGGCGCCCTGAAACGGCTGGAGATCGCCCGCGCCCTGGCGGCGGAGCCGAAGATGCTGCTGCTCGACGAGCCAGCCGCCGGCCTCAACGGCACCGAGAGC
Source organism: Azospirillum sp. TSO22-1 (assembly GCF_003116015.1). GTDB lineage: Bacteria > Pseudomonadota > Alphaproteobacteria > Azospirillales > Azospirillaceae > Azospirillum. Next base: position 48,362 of record NZ_LGQZ01000057.1, on the reverse strand, counting down.
CGCGAGATCGACGAGCTGATCAAGCGGATCGCCGCGCGCGGCATCACCGTGGTGCTGGTCGAGCACGACATGAAGATGGTCATGGGCATCTCCGACCACATCCTGGCGCTGAACTACGGCCGCAAGCTGGCCGAGGGCACACCCGCGGAGGTGAGCGCGAACCCCGACGTGATCGCCGCCTACCTCGGCTCGATGGCATAAGGAGATCCCGCCGTGCTTCTCGAGATCAGCGGCATCAACACGCATTACGGCCGCATCCACGCGCTCAAATCCGTCGACCTCGTGGTCAACGAGGGCGAACTGGTGGCGCTGGTCGGCGCCAACGGCGCCGGCAAGACGACGCTGCTGCGCACCCTGTCCGGCGTGCAGAACGCCACCAGCGGCACCATCAAGTTCGAAGGCGTCGACATCACCCGCATGACGCCGCACCAGCGCGTCGCCGAGGGCATCCTGCAGGTGCCGGAGGGACGGCAGCTGTTCGGCCCGCTGTCGGTGGAGGACAACCTCCGCCTCGGCGCCTACCGGCGCGGCGGCAAGCCGAACGACGACATCGAGCGAATGTACGCCAGCTTCCCCATCCTCAAGCAGAAGCGCCACCAGCCGGCCGGCACCCTGTCCGGCGGCCAGCAGCAGATGGTCGCCATCGCCCGCGCGCTGATGGCGCACCCGCGCCTGCTGCTGCTCGACGAGCCCAGCATGGGCCTTGCCCCGCTGCTGGTCGGCGAGATCTTCAACGCCGTGCAGGGTCTGAAGCAGCAGGGGACCACCATATTCCTGGTCGAGCAGAACGCCTACGCGGCGCTGGCCATTGCCGACCGCGGCTATGTGCTGGAAACCGGCGAGGTCACACTGCACGACACCGGCGAGGCGCTGCTGGCCAGCGACCGCGTCAAGCAGGCCTATCTCGGCCTCTGAGCCAATCCCTGGGAGAATCGCATGTCCGTTGCCTTCGCCTCCACCGGTGACCTCGAGGAAAAGAAGGTCACCTTCTCGCAGCTCGCCCCCGGCGCCTACGCCTACACGGCGGAGGGTGACCCCAACACCGGCATCATCGTCGGCGACGACGGCGTCATGGTCATCGACGCCCAGGCCACGCCCGCCATGGCCGAGGACGTGATCGCCAAGGTGCGCACCGTCACCGACAAGCCGATCAAGTACGTCGTCCTCACCCACTACCACGCGGTGCGCGTGCTGGGCGCCTCGGCCTACGGCGCCGAGCAGATCATCGCCAGCCGCGACACTTACGACACCATCGTCGAGCGCGGCCAGCAGGACTACGAATCCGAACTCGGCCGCTTCCCGCGCCTGTTCCGCGGCGCCGCCAGCATTCCCGGCCTGACCTGGCCGACGCTGGTGTTCGAGGGCTCGATGACGCTGTTCATGGGCAAGACGCGCGTCGACATCATGCAGCTCGGCCGCGGCCACACCAAGGGCGACACGGTGGTCTGGCTGCCGGAGCAGAAGGTGCTCTACGCCGGCGACCTCGTGGAGTTCGGCGCCACCCCCTACACCGGCGACGCGTACCTGGAGGACTGGCCGCAGACGCTGTACCGGCTGGCGGCGCTGGGGCCGCACCGGCTGGTGCCCGGCCGCGGCGAGGCGCTGATGACGCCGGAGCTGTGCGGCAAGGCACTGCAGGAGACCCGCGACTTCGTCACCGCGCTGTTCCAGAACGTGAAGCAGGCCCGCGCCCGCGGCGCCTCGCTGAAGGAGGCGTTCGCCGAGACCCGCAAGGCGCTGGAGCCGCGCTTCGGCGGCTGGGTGATCTTCGAGCACTGTCTGCCCTTCGATGTGTCGCGCGCCTACGACGAGGCCGGCGGCCTGCGCGATCCGCAGATCTGGACCGCCGAGCGCGACCGCCAGATGTGGGCGTCGCTCCAAGGCTGACGGTCCCCCCGTCCCTGTGTCAGGATGACGGAAAAGCAGGGGAGGGAAACCGCATGGCACGCATCGCCTTCATCGGCCTCGGCAACATGGGCGGGCCGATGGCCCGCAACCTGCTGAAGGCCGGGCACACCGTCGTCGGCGTCGACCTCGCGCACGCCGCCTGCGCGGCGCACGCCGCGGCCGGCGGCACCGTCGCCGCCAGCGCGGCGGAGGCGGTGCGCGCCGTCGACGCCGTCGTCACCATGCTGCCGGTCGGCCGCCACGTGCGCGAGGTGGTGCTGGGGGAGGGCGGGGTGCTCGCCTCCGCCGCCCCGGGCACACTGCTCATCGACAGCTCGACCATCGACGTGGAGACGGCTCGCGCCGTCGCGGCGCAAGCCGAGGCGGCGGGCTTCCCGATGGTCGACGCACCGGTGTCCGGCGGCACGGTGGGGGCCGAGGCGGCAACGCTGACCTTCATGGTCGGCGGGCCGGAGGAGGCGTTCCGCCGCGCCGAGCCGCTGCTCCAGCCGATGGGCCGCACCATCGTGCACGCCGGCCCGTCGGGCAGCGGGCAGGCGGCGAAGATCTGCAACAACATGATCGCCGGCACCACCATGATCGCGGTCGCCGAGGCGTTCGTCCTGGCCGAGCGCCTCGGCCTCGACGCGCAGAAGTTGTTCGACATCGCGTCCAAGTCCTCCGGCCAGTGCTGGTCGCTGACCACCTACTGCCCGGTGCCCGGCCCGGTGCCGACCTCGCCGGCCAACCGCGACCACAAACCGGGCTTCGCCGCCGCGCTGATGTGGAAGGACCTCAAGCTGGCGCAGCAGGCCGCCGCGGCGACCGGCGCCGCCACGCCGCTCGGCGCCCAGGCGGCGGCGCTGTACGCGCTGTTCTGCGGCAGCGGGCACGGCGATCTGGACTTCTCCGGCATCGTCCGCATGCTGCGTGGTGAGGGCTGAGCGGTGCGCGTCGCCGTCATTGGCTGCGGAACCGTCGGGGCGAGCTGGGCCGCCCTGTTCCTGGCGCACGGTCTGGACGTATCCGCCACCGACCCGGCGCCCGGTGCGCGGGAGCGGCTGGAGCGCTTCGTCGAGCGGGCGCTGGCGCAGCTCGCTGACCTCGGCTGCGCGGGCGGCGGGCGGCTGTCCTTTCATGAAACCATGGCGGACGCCCTGGAGAGCGCCGGCTTCGTGCAGGAGAACGCGCCGGAGGACGAAGCGCTGAAGCGCCGCCTGCTGGCGGAGATCGACGCGCTGGTCCCGCCGGAGGTCACCGTCGCCAGCAGCACCTCCGCCCTGCTGCGCAGCGCCATCGTGGCGGAGTGCCGGACGCCGGGCCGGCACGTCGTCGCCCATCCCTTCAACCCGCCGCACCTGCTGCCGCTGGTCGAGATCGTCGGGGACGACCCGGCGGTGGTCGAGGATGCCTGCGCCTTCTACCGCGGACTCGGCCGCCATCCGGTGGTGCTGAGGCGCGAGATGCCGGGGCACATCGCCAACCGGCTCAGCTCCGCCCTCTACCGCGAGGCGGTGCATCTGGTGGAGCAGGGGGTGGCGAGCGTCGCCGACATCGACGCGGCGATCAGCCACGGCCCCGGCCTGCGCTGGGCGCTCATGGGGCCGCACATGACCTATCACCTGGGCGGTGGCGAGGGCGGCATCGCCCACTACCTCGCCCACCTCGGGCCGAGCCAGGTCCGCCGCTGGGCCTCGCTCGGCGATCCCGGCCTCGGGCCGGAGGTGCAGGCGCGCATCGTCGAGGGCGTCGCCGAGGAAGCCGCCGGCCGCTCCGTCGCCCAGCTGGAGGCGGAGCGCGACCGCGCGCTGATGGCGTTGCTCCGGGCGCTGGGGCGTTAGGCGTCGGCCACCCGCACGCCACCGCCGCCGTCCAGCAGCGCCTCGATCAGCCGGTGCACCTTCAGCGCCTCGCGGCCGTCGACGCGCGGCCGCCCGCCGCCGTCGAGCGCGTCGAGGAAGTTCGCCAGCACGGCGCGGTGGTGCAGGTTGGGGAAGTTCATCGGGTCGGCACCGCCGCCCAGCGTGCCCTTCTCGCCACCTTCGCGGATCGCCTCGCCGGTGTGCAGGTCGACCTCCAGCGTGTCGCCGGACAGCACGGCGGAGCCGGCGGTGCCGGCGATCTCGATGCGCTCGGGGAAGCCGGGGAAGGCGGCGGTGGTGGCGTTCACCGTCGCCAGCAGGCCGTTCTCGTAGCGCAGCGCCGCCGCGACCACGTCCTCGGTGTCGATGGTGCGCAGCGGGCTGGTGGCGGCAAAGCCCGCCACCTCGCGCGGCAGGCCCAGCAGGCTGACGAACAGGTCCAGCGTGTGGATCGCCTGGGTCAGCAGCACGCCGCCGCCGTCGCGCGCCTTCATGCCGCGGCCGGGCTGCGCGTAGTAGCCGGCGTCGCGCCACCAGCGCACCGACACCGCCGCGGAGACGGGCCGCCCCAGCACGCCGCGTCCCAGCAGGTCAGCCAGCCGCTCCGCCGAGGCGCGGAAGCGATGCTGGAAGACCACGCCGAGGGTGAGGCCGGCGCGCTCCATGGTCTCGACTACGGCTCGGGCACCCTCGGGCGTGGCGTCCAGCGGCTTTTCCAGCAGCACGTGTTTGCCGCCGGCGGCGCAGCGCGCCACCACGTCGGCGTGGCTGTCGGGCGGTGTCAGGACCAGCACGGCCGACACTGTCGGGTCGTCCAGGATCGCCTCCATCCGGTCCACCACCGGCAGGCGGAAGGTCTTGGCGAACGCCTCGCGACGCGACGGGGTGGGGCTGAAGCAGCCGGCCACGTCGACGCGGCCGGACAAGTCGATGAGGCTCTGGGCGTGCGGCGCGGCCGCCATGCCCAGGCCGATCACGCCGATGCGGCGACGGGTCATGTCAGCGGTCGCCCAACTCGTGCTCGATCTCGACGACGAGGCGCTCGGCGATCGCCACCGATGTGCGGCGGTCCTCCTCGTCCATGCCCTGCTGCGGGTCGCGGCGGGCGACGAAGGACTCCGAGCGGCACAGCCGGCGGCCGGAGGCGCAGACCATCACCTCGTAGCTGCGGGAATCCTCGTTGAACAGGCATTCGGATTCAAAGCCCTTGGCGTCGGTCTCGGCCCACATGATCGACTTGCTCATCGCACTCGGATCCCCTGTTGCATGTTGCCGCTGATCGGGCGGCGCTTCGCTTTCGATCGCGTTGAGGACGGCCTCCGGGGGACGCCCCGCGTGATCCCGCTCAATTCTTGGCCGACCGCGGTGCGAACGTCCAGCCGTTCGACGATGGCGATGGTCGGCGTGCGATGATCGTCCATACCGACAGAACCGGGTCGGCGGAAATCCGTTCCCGGTAGAGGTGCCAAGCCAATGTTTATACAAAAGGTGAGAAAAACATTATAATACATTGTATTATATGCATTTTCCATGGAATCATGCCATTACTCCATGCCTCATGCCCGCGAAGGTGGGGATCCATGAAACGCCTGCAAGGCTCTGACTTTGCGGAACTCTCTGGTTCTCTGCCTGCGCGGGGATGCCGGTAAGGAGAGGTTTGGGGATCGCTGGCGGCAGCCTTGAAAAATTTACACGCAAGGCATTGAAATAACACATTTTATTGCAGAACAGCAGTTTTGCGAACGTCGTTACCGTCACTAACAACAAAACAAGAACTCGCTATCTCGGCAAACGCCCCCATCTCTAATCCGGTGCGCATCGGCAGGAGGCTCGGATGGCGACGCTGAAGGAGTTCGAAGAGGCGCTGAAGGCCGCGGGCAACACCGCGGCGCTGGAGATCCTGGAGAGGCTCCGGGAGCGCGACCGTGCCAACCGCTCGATCCGCCCGGCGCGGCGGCTGACCGGGCGGAAGATGACGCCGGAGCTGGCTGCGGAGATCCTGCACCTCCACCACACCACGCAGATGACGCAGCAAGAGATCGCCTTTCAGCTCGGCGTCAACCAGGGCCGGGTGAACGAGGTGATCAAGCGCGGCAAGTGGCTGGACGGCGATCCCGCCGCCCCGGAGGCGGTCGCCCGCGACAAGGCGGTGGACCGCGCCAAGCGTGGAGTCGGCATCGCCCCGCGCCGGCCGGCGGCCCGCCCCAAGGTCACGCCCAAGGCGGCGAAGCCGACCAAGACGCCACCGGACAGCAAGCCGGCGCCCCCGGCGCAGCTGCTGTTCGACGGGCTGTGAGACGTCAGCGCTTCGGCGACTCCTGGGTGCCCCGCGGGTCGCGGGCGGTGCGCTCGATGGCCTCGCCCGCGTCCTGCAGCATCCGGCCGGCGCCGCGGGCTACGTCGCCCGTGGCCTCGCCGACGCGCTCGGCCGCCTGATCCACCGCGCGGCCGGCCTCGGCGCCAGCCTTCTCGGCGGAGTTCTGGTCGTCGCACGCCGCCAGCGGCAGCATCAGCGCCGCCGCGATGGCCAGCATGCGCAGGAATGGGTTTCCAAACATCGCTCGTCCTTGCAAAGCTTCCTTGCTGACAAAACGTCTGTCGGGGCGAACGGTGCCCGGACGGGAGTGCAGGGGAGGGACGCATGGAGACGCAACGGCCGTCGGCCGACACGCTGCGCGGCTGGGCCGCGGCGCTGCTCACGCGGGCCGGGCTGGCCGAAGACCGCGCGCGCGTCGTCGCCGACGTGCTGGTGGAGGGCGACCTGCTCGGCCACGACACGCACGGTCTGCAACTGCTGGCCCCCTACCTGGATGAGATCGCCGCCGGCCGCATGGCGACCCGGGGCGAGCCCGAGGTGGTGTCGGACGCCGGCGCGCTGGCGCTGTGGGACGGCGGCTGGCTGCCCGGGCCCTGGCTGGTGCGCCGCGCCATCGACGCGGCCTCCGCCCGCGCTGCGGAGCACGGATCGGCCACCATCGTGATCCGCCGCAGCCACCACATCGCCTGCCTCGCCGCCTACCTGCGGCCGGTGGCGGAGGCCGGGCAGCTGATCATCCTCGCCTCATCCGACCCGGCGGTGGCCAGCGTGGCGCCGTTCGGCGGGCTATCGCCGGTGGTGACGCCCAACCCCATCGCCGCCGGCATCCCGACCGAAGGCGGGCCGATCCTGCTGGACGTCAGCACCTCGATCACCACCAACGGCATGACCGGGCGCCTGCACCGCCAGGGCGGGCGTCTGCCGCACGCCTGGGTGCAGGACTCGCACGGCCAAGCGACCGATGACCCGGCGGTGCTGTTCACCGATCCGCCCGGCACCATCCTGCCCATCGGCGGCCAGGACCACGGCCACAAGGGCTTCGCCCTGTCGCTGCTGGTCGAGGCGCTGACCGCCGGCCTCGGCGGCTACGGCCGGGCGGAGCCGGAGAAGCGCTGGGGAGCTGCGGTGTTCCTGCAGATCGTCGATCCGGCGCGCGGCGGCGGGCAGGGCGCCTTCCGCCACCAGATGGAGACGCTGGCGCAAAGCTGCCGCGAGTCCCGCGTACCGGGCGGCGCGCCGCCGGTCCGCCTGCCCGGCGAGCGCGGGCTGGAGCGGCGTCGACAGCAGCTCGAGTCCGGCGTGGCGCTCTCCGCGGCGATCCTCGACGCCCTGCGCGCCAAGTCGGCGGCGCTCGGCGTGCCGGTGCCGGAGGGGCTGGGCTGAGCCCTACCGCGCCGCCCGCCGGCAGCCGTCGAGCACCTGGTCGATGCTGGCGCGCTCGCGGGCGTCCACCGCCAAGTCCCAGCGCAGCTTCACCGCCACCCAGTCGGCAACGTAGCGGCAGAGCTGCGTGCGGTCCGGTGGCAGCCAATCGTCCGGCCCCTTGGCCCCCTTGGCCCGGTTGACGGCGGCGGCGACGGTCACCAGCGTGCGGCGGTCGGTGAGGTCGTTGGCGTAGGCGGTGCGGCGCTCGCGGCTCCAGGCGTGGCCGCCGCTGTCGTGCGCCTCGTCCAGCGGCACGCGGTGGTCGATGTCCAGCTCGTGCGGGTCGCGGAATTCCTGGCCGGTGTAGGAGTCGCGCCAGCGCCCGCGAATCACCCGGCAGCCGTCGGAGGACAGCTGCACCGGCTCCAGGCTGTCGCGGATCAGCGCCGCCGCGCGCACGTCGCGGCAGCTGCCGGGCACCTCGGCCCAGTGCGGCCAGTCCTCGCGGTGGTAGCCCTTCTGCTTCTCCGCCACCACCCGGATGCGGGCGAGCCAGCCCTGCACCTCGGCCACGTCGACTCGCGCGGCGTCGGGCGGCACCGCCGGCACGTGGTAGGCCGGGCGCTTCGGCTCCTGGCCGAGCAGCCGTTCCACGGTCCCGGACGGCAGCAGCTCCAGCCGTTCCAGCAGCGCCGCACCACCCAGCAGAGCCAGCACCAGCAGCAGCGCGCCCGGCGACAGGCGCCGCCACGACCGCCGTCCGCCGCCGTTCCATCGATCCATCGCCGATCCCCCGTCCGTCCGCCTGGCGATCATTACGGCGCGCGCTCGCCGTTGAAAAGATCCAAGCCGTCCGAAAGGCGCAGGGCGTGAAACCTCCGGCTGCGGCTATTTGCGCAGCGTGACGCGCCGTGACACGCGTATACTCGTGCCCGTCGGAACGCTTCGCATCGGACGGAGCCCATGGTTCACAACGACATCCACGCGACGCCCGCCGCCGGCCACCGGCTGATCGTCGGCCGCGACGGCCTCGACGCCCTCATCGCCGCGCTGCGCGGCGAGGGCTACGCGGTGATCGGGCCGCGCGTGCGCGACGGCGCCATCGCCTACGAGCCGGTCGACAGCACGGCCGACCTCCCCATCGGCGTCATCGACGAGCAGAACGGCGGCCATTACCGCCTGAACACCGGCCCTGAGGAGACGCTGTTCGGCTACACCGTCGGCCCGCACAGCTGGAAGCGCGCGCTGTACCCGCCGCGGCAGTCGCTGTGGACGGCCGCGCGCGACGCGGAGAAGGGCTTCACCATCGAGAAGCCGGACGGCACGCCGCCGCGCCAGGCGTTCCTCGGCGTCCGCCCGTGCGAACTGAGGGCGCTCGGCATCCACGACCGGGTGTTCGGCGTGCAGCCGCACGACGCCGGCCACGGTGCCCAGCAGTTCACCGACCAGGGCTACGCCGCGCGGCGCGCCGAGGCCTTCGTGGTCGCGGTCAACTGCGGCCGGGCGGGCGGGACCTGCTTCTGCACCTCGATGGGCGGCGGTCCCCAGGCGGAGGGCGGCTACGACCTCGCCGTCACCGAGATCAACCGCAACGGCTGGCACGACTTCCTGGTCGAGGCCGGCAGCGAGCACGGCCGCGCGATCCTCGACACGCTGCCGGGCCGGCGGGCCGAGGTGTACGACGTGCAGGCCGCCCAGGCGGTCACCGACGCCGCGCGCGGGCAGATGGGCCGCGCCATGGTGCCGGACGTCGCCGACCTGCTGGCGAAGAACCTGGAGCACCCGCGCTGGGCAGAGGTGGCGAAGCGCTGCCTGTCCTGCGCCAACTGCACCATGGTGTGCCCGACCTGCTTCTGCTCGACCATGGAGGACGTGACCGACCTGACGGGTGAGCGGACGGAGCGGGTGCGGCGCTGGGATTCCTGCTTCACCCTGGACTTCTCCTACATCCACGGCGGCAGCATCCGCCAGAGCACGGCGTCGCGCTACCGCCAGTGGATCACCCACAAGCTGTCGACCTGGCATGAGCAGTTCGGCACCTCGGGCTGCGTCGGGTGCGGGCGCTGCATCACCTGGTGCCCGGTCGGCATCGACATCACCGAGGAAGCCCGCGCGATCCACGACAGCACGCGTGGAACGGCAGGGGGCACCCCAGAGGGCACAAACGAGGGGAGGGCGTGAGATGGTGGCGATCGAGGGGCTGGGCCGGCTGCTGGCCGAACACCCGTTCTTCCAGGACATGACGCCGGAGGTGCGCGACATCGTCGTCGGCTGCTGCGCCAACGCGCACTACCGCCCCGGCGAGTACCTGTTCAAGGAGGGCGGCAAGGCCGACCACTTCTACCTGATCCGCCAGGGCAGCGTCGCCGTGGAGGTGCACGCGCCCGGCCGGCCGGCGGTGGTGGTGGAGAACATCGGCGAGGGCGACATCATCGGCTGGTCCTGGCTGGTGCCGCCCTACGTCTGGACCTTCGACGCCCGCGCCATCGAGCAGGTGCGCGCCATCACCATCGACGGCGCCTGCCTGCGCACCAAGCTGGAGGCCAACCACGAGCTCGGCTACCAGCTCTACCAGCGCTTCATCCCGATCATGGGGCGCCGCATCTCCGAGGCGCGGCTGCGCATCGTCGAGCTGACCACGGACGCCGTCTACTGAGCACCACCGCTGCGGAGCGACCGTCATGGACGGCACCCTACCGACCCGCGTGAACGCATCTCCCGCCCCGGCACCCGATCCGATGGACACGCGGCCGTTCCGCATCGTCCGCCGCATCGCCGAGGTGGACGGCTGCTTCACGCTGCACCTGCGCTCGCTCGACGGCCGGCCGCTGGTCTACCAGCCCGGGCAGTTCAACATGCTCTACGCCTTCGGCACGGGCGAGGTGGCGATTTCCATCTCCGGCGACTGCCGCGACCTGACCACGCTGGTGCACACCATCCGCGAGGTCGGCACGGTGACCAAGGCCCTGGCGAAGCTGAAGGTCGGCGACGTGGTCGGCGTGCGCGGCCCCTTCGGCCGGGCGTGGCCGATCGAGGAGGCCTACGGCAACGACATCCTGTTCGTCACCGGCACCATCGGCCTCGCCCCGTTGCGCCCCTTGATTCACGAGGTGCTGCACCGGCGCGAGCACTTCGGCAAGGTGGTGATCTGCTACGGCTCGCGCGGCACCCACGACATCCTGTACGAGAAGGACCTGCACCGCTGGCGCGGGCGCTTCGACCTGCAGGTGCACGTCACCGTGCACTCGGCCCCAAGCGGCTACCGCGGGCGGGTGGGCAGCGTCGCCAACCTCGTCAAGATCGCCCGCTTCGACCCGGAGCACACCACCGCCTACGTCTGCCGGTCGGAGACCATGACCCGCCCCGCCGTGCAGGCGCTGCACGAGCGCGGCGTCACCTCGGACCGCATCTACGTGACGCTGGAGCGCAACATGAAGTGCGGCGTGGGTTTCTGCGGGCATTGCCAGATGGGTGGCTCCTTCATGTGCAAGGACGGGCCGGTGTACCGCTACGACACCATCGAGGACATCTTCACGGTGCGGGAGCTGTAGCCATGGCCGCCTCACGCAAACCCAAACTCGCGGTGTGGAAGTTCTCCTCCTGCGACGGCTGCCAGCTCTCCCTGCTCGACTGCGAGGACGAGCTGCTGGAGGTCGCCGGGGCGGTGGAGATCGCCTACTTCCTCGAGGCGACGCGGGTGGAGATCAAGGGGCCGTACGACGTCTCGCTGGTCGAGGGCTCCATCACCACGCCGCACGACGCCGCGCGCATCCGCAAGATCCGCGACCAGTCGAAGATGCTGGTCACCATCGGCGCCTGCGCCACCGCGGGCGGCATCCAGGCGCTGAAGAACTTCCGCGACGTCGACGGCTTCATCAAGGCGGTCTACGCCCACCCCGCCTACATCGACACGCTGGCGACCTCCACCGCCATCCAGGATCACGTGGCGGTGGACTTCGAGCTGCGCGGCTGCCCGGTGAACAAGCACCAGCTGCTGGAGGTGCTGAACGCCACGCTGAACCGCCGCAAGCCGGTGATCCCCGCGCACAGCCAGTGCGTGGAGTGCAAGATGGCCGGCACCGTCTGCGTGACGGTGGCGCACGGCACCCCGTGCCTGGGGCCGGTGACGCAGGCCGGCTGCGGCAACCTGTGCCCCGGCTTCGCGCGCGGCTGCTATGGCTGCTTCGGGCCGAAGGAGAACCCCAACACCGCCAGCCTCGCCAAGCACATGGCCGAGCTGGGAGTAAGCAGCCGCGACATCGCCCAGGCCTTCCGCTCCTTCAACGCCAACGCCGAGGCCTTCCGCAAGGAGGGTGATGCCCATGACGATCGCTGAAACCGCCAGCCGCACCATCAAGGTGGACGCGCTCGCCCGCGTGGAGGGGGAGGGGGCGCTGACCGTCCGAGTCAAGGACGGGGTCATCACCGACGTCAAGTTCCGCATCTTCGAGCCGCCGCGCTTCTTCGAGGCGCTGCTGAAGGGCCGCCCCTACGGCGACGCGCCGGACATCACCTCGCGCATCTGCGGCATCTGCCCGGTCGCCTACATCGCCGGCGCCAGCCAGGCCATGGAGGACGCGCTGGGCGTCGACATCGGCGAGGGAATCCGCAAGCTGCGCCGCCTGATGTACTGCGGCGAATGGGTCGAGAGCCACGTGCTGCACGCCTACCTGCTGCACGCGCCGGACTTCTTAGGGATGGAGGACGCCCTCCAGATCGCCAAGGTGCACCCGGAGCTGGTGGAGCGCGGGCTGCAGTTGAAAAAGCTCGGCAACCGCATCCTCGAAGTCATCGGCGGCCGCGCCATCCACCCGGTCAACACCAAGGTCGGCGGCTTCTACAAATCGCCCCGCAAGGCCGAGGTGCGGGAACTGATCGAGCCGCTGAAGCGCGCGGTGGACGAGTCGCTGGCGACCGTGAAGGTCTTCGCCGGCCTGGAGTTCCCGGACTACGAGCACGACTACACCTTCGTCGCCCTGCACCACGACGAGGACTACGCCATCGAGCGCGGCCGGCTGATCTCCAACCGCGGGCTGGACATCCCGGTCGCGGCCTTCGAGGAGCACTTCGACGAGGAGCACGTCCGCCACTCCAACGCGCTGCACGGCGTGATGACGGACGGCAGCGGCCCCTACATGGTCGGCCCGCTGGCGCGCTACGCGCTGAACCACGCGCAGCTGTCGCCGCTCGCCCGGCAGGCCGCCTACGACGCCGGCCTGGGGCCGGTCGAGCGCAACCCGTTCAAGAGCATCGTCGTCCGCGCGGTGGAAACGCTGTACGCCTTCGAGGAGGCGCTGAAGCTGGCGGAATCCTACGAGGAGCTGGCGGTCCCGGCGCCGCCGATCACCCCCGGCGCCGGGCGCGGCCACGGCTGCACCGAGGCGCCGCGCGGCCTGTGCTGGCACCGCTACGACCTGGACGGGGAGGGGCGCATCACGCACGCCCGCATCGTTCCGCCCACGGCGCAGAACCAGAAGCAGATCGAACGCGACCTGTGGGGCGTGGTGCAGGCCAACCTGCACCTGCCCGACGAACAGCTGAAGTGGCGCTGCGAGCAGGCGATCCGCAACTACGACCCCTGCATCTCGTGCGCCACCCATTTCCTGACGCTGACCGTGGAGCGCGCGTGATCAGCGCTTCGTCAGCACGTCGATGAACATCGGCGCCCACATGACGAAGCACCAGACGACGCCGAGGAAAACGCCCCGGGTGAGGTCGTCGAAGGTCGGTTCCTCCAGGCGGAACAGCCGCCAGGTGGCTTCGCGGTTCTCGTCCTCGCGATTGCGGGTGATGGTCATCGGATCGTACCCTGTGCTGCCGTGGTGTGCGGGATGGGCTCGTTGAGAACGGGTGCGGGCGGCCGCCGTTCCGCCCCTGTCCGAAGGGTGAGGGGGCCATGCGATGACGCTGGTGCTGGGAATCGGGAACCGCTTCCGCCGCGACGACGGCGTCGGCCCGGCGGTCGCCGACCGGCTGGCGGCGCTGGGAATTCCGGCGCAGGAGCACTCGGGCGAGGGCGCTGGTCTGATCGAGGCGTGGCGCGGCCGAATCCGCGTCATCGTGGTCGACGCCACGCAGTCGGGCGCCGAAGCCGGCACCGTCGTGCGGCTGGACGCCGTGGGCGCCGCGCCGCCGCGCGGCCTGTTCCGTTATTCCAGCCATCTGTTCGGCCTCGCCGAGGCGGTGGAGACGGCCCGCGCCCTTGGCCATCTGCCCGGAAGCCTGGTGATCTGGGGCATCGAGGGAGCCGACTTCGGCTTCGGCGACGCGCTGACCCCCGCCGTGGCCGAGGCCGCGGACGCGGTGGCGCAGAGCATTGCCGCCGAGATCACAGCACCGCCCAGCTGACCGTGGCGCCCAGCCCCTCCAGCAGGCCGGTGCGGCAGGTCAGCCCGTAGGCGGCGCGCGCCTTCGCCGGATCGCCGATGGAGACGCGGATGTCGCCCGGCCGTGCCGTCCGATGCAGGCGCCGCGCCTTCTTGCCGCACAGCTCCTGCAGCACGTCGAGCAGCATCAGGATCGAAGTCGGCCGGCCGGTGCACAGGTTGTAGACCGCCGCCCCCTGCGGGCGCTTCCGCATGGAGGCCATCAGGAAGCGCACCACGTCGCCGACGTAGACGAAATCGCGCACCTGCTCGCCGTCGCCGTGGATCTCCACCTCCTCGCCGCGCGCCACCCGGCGGGCGAAGATCGAGATGACGCCGGAGTAGGGCGACAGCGGGTCCTGGCGCGGCCCGTAGACGTTGAAGAAGCGGAAGCCGACGGTGGGCACGTTGTGGATCTCCCACGCCACGCGGGCGTGCAGCTCGCAGCCCAGCTTGTCCACCCCGTAGGCCGAACGCGGCTGCGGCACGCAGTCCTCGCCCAGCGGCGTGTTCGGGTTGTCGCCGTACACCGCAGCGGAGGAGGCGTAGATCACCGGCACCGACGCGCCGTCGCGGATGGTGCGCGCCACCTCGAACACGGTGACGGCGCCGCCGACGTTGGTGCGGTGCGTCTCGGCCCACAGCTCCTTGGAACGCTGCACCGAGGCCACGGCGGCGAGGTGGAACACGCCGTCCACGCCGTCCATGGCGTGCCGCACGGCGTCGGCGTCGGCGACGTCGCCGACCACCAGCTCGGCGCGCGCCGGCTTGTTCTCCAGCCGGCCGGTGGACAGGTCGTCGAGGATGGTAACGGCGTGCCCGTCGCCCAACAGGGCATCCGCCAAGTGCGAACCGATGAAGCCGCAGCCGCCAGTGACCAGATAGTGCGCCATCGCGCCAGCTCCTTCGCCTACCAACGAAGACTGATATGGGGCAGGGGAGGCGCTCCCCTACCTCTTCTTCGGGGTTAGTGGCGGGCGCAGGATGGGCGCCTCTCCCCGGCCCCGGACGGCGATTCGCCCACCCACCCCGCACACCGCGCCGGACAGCGGAGACCGCGGGTTCAACAGGCTTATCCACGGAGCTGTCCACCATTTTGTGGATAACTCCGGTCAAGCGCGCTGTCCCATCCTTGTCGCGGTCCAGCCATTGCCCGCCGCATGCATTTATGGTAAATACGGACCATGGACTCGATCCGCCGCACCGGAGACCGCAGCAGCGACCCGATCCGCCCCGACGGTGGCGGAGCCCGTGCGCTGTCCGCCGGCCGCGGCGGTGGCCGGGTGGGGGAGGTCGGTACCCCGGGGCGCCAGCGCATTCCCTCGGTGCGCCAACTCGCCAGCCTGATGGTGAACGGTATCCTGACGCTGCCGCGCAACTACCGTCGCGGCATGTTCCTCGACATCACCGCCTGATTTTCGGCAATCGCAGGAAACCAAGCGCGGCCTTGAGCGTTGAGCGTTCAAGACGTGCGAGGGGACACACGACATGCCGTGGGATGCGCGGGCCGGCGGTTGGCCGGCGTCGAGGGAGATCCTGGAACAACTCTTCGTCCATGAGCGGCGCTCGTACAGCGAGATCGCCGACCTGTTCGGCACGACGCGCAACGCGGTGGCCGGACGCTGCCACCGCCTGGGGTTGGCGTCGAACGACGGCGTCGGCGGCTACGCGGTGCAGCGGCGGCGGGAGGAGGAGCGCTCGACGAAGGAGCCGCGCGGCTGCCGCTGGATCCACGGCGACCTGGGCGACGAGGTCTGGACCTACTGCCAGCAGCGCCGCCGGGCGGGCTCCTCGTATTGCGAGCACCACCACCGGCGCGTCTTCGTGCGGCGCAGCCCGTGAGAGGGCAGCCGCCCGGAGCGCGCCTGATATCGCATAAGATATATTATGGAAATTATGCATGGTGGCTGGGGCAGCCCATCTCCCTCGAGCCGGCCGTCATTATAATTTGGATAAAGTTCCTCTTGCGTCCAAGCCACTGGTCCGATATTTACGGCGCCCTTGCCGGTGAACGATGTCCCCATCGTCTAGAGGCCTAGGACACCGCCCTCTCACGGCGGCAACCGGGGTTCGAATCCCCGTGGGGACGCCATCCGCCGCTAAGGCGTTGATTTTGCTGCAATTCTCCAGAGCCCAAAATTCGCGCGTGCCACACGCTTGTGCCACACGCGAGGCTCCATGTCCGGCATCCCTTACATTGAGCGGCGGCGCCAAAAACTCTATCTCCGCGTGCGCGTCCCGGCAGACATAACCTTGCTGTCCGGTAAGAAAGTTTTCGTGAAATCCCTCCAGACTGGCGACCCTCGGCGCGCTCGCGGCGAGGCTGCTCGCCTGCTGGCCGGGCTGCATGCGGGATGGCAAGAGGTGAGGCGGGACGTGATCCGGATTGCAGGGAAGCGCCTGGACGAACTCACTGGCGATGACATCCCGACTCTGCGCGCCAGCGACCTGGACGAGTTGACGCCCGAGGAGAAGGATGCGGTGCTGGTTCGGCTGGATGCGCTGATCGCCACGGAAGAACTGGCGGTCGCGCGGAGGGAAGCCGAGGCAGCGCGGGTTCAAGCGGAGGCGGACCAGCATCGCGCGGTGACCGCGGAAATCAAGCGCCAGAGGGAACGACGCGAAACGCTGGCACTTGGCCGGGCGCTGGCGCTGTCACTGTCCCGGCAGCAGCCCGCCAACCCGATGCCACCGGCACCGCCTCTGCCGGCCGAAGCCAGGCAGCCATGGCCGGACCTCGTGGAACGGTTTTTCACCGACCGGCCGTCCATTGGACCGTCCGCCCGGACCAGCCACCAGCAAGCGTTTCGCGAGCTTGAGGCCCTGATTGGGCGCAAGGCGTTGGTGGAGGTGACCAAGACCGAGATCAAGGCTTTTGCGGACCACCTCCGCGACCGCCCAATCAACAGGGCTGGAAAAGAGCGGATGGCAAGGACATCCATCGTCAAGATGCTCAGCCATTTGAAGGGGTTCTTTGGTTGGGCAGCCGGGTCCGGCTTCATCACCATCAACCCGGCCGACGGCGTGCAGCCTCGCACCGAGACGCGGGAGGAGCGCGACGGCAAGGATAAACGGCGCGAATTTACCGTGGCCGAGCTGACCATGCTGTTCAGCAGCCCGCTGTTCACCGGGTGCAAGTCCCGTTCCCGCCGCTCGGAAGTTGGACCCCATGTCTACCAGGATGAGCGCTACTGGTTTTGGCTGCTTGCCCTTCTGACCGGCGCTCGTCCGGAGGAAATCGCTGCGTTGCCGTCTGGGCTCATAGAGTTGGAGGGCGGCATCGCCTGCCTAAATTTCCTACACGCCACCAAAACCAGTGCAGGCGCTCGGCTCGTTCCGGTGCTCCCTGAACTCCGGCGGCTCGGGCTTGAGCAGTGGGCCGAAGAGCAGTACAGACGCGGTCGGAAGATGGTGGAGGGGCCGAACGGCTCCAAAGATTGGTCGAAATGGACGAATCGCTATCTTGACGACATCGGCATCGACGATCCGACGGTTGTTGCGTACAGCCTGCGTCACAACTTCCGTCAGCAACTCCGCGCGGCCGGACTGCACCCGGAAATTGTTGACAAAGTCTTTGGGCACGAAGGGGAATCGGTCGGAGCCGGATACGGCCGCGGTTTGTCGCCTGACGAGGCCCGCCAAGTTGTTGAGCGCGTCAAGTCTCCGATACCGCTGGAGCACCTCTATCCGCTGCTGCCCGCCGGCTTGCGAAGGCGGATGCCCTAAGGGCGGGGCGGCAGCCCTTGACGCTTGCAGTGAGGAGGGCAAACTTGGGCGGTGGACTCCGCAGCGCCGTTATCGGGCGGCAACCCTCAGCGCTGCGGGCCCTGGCTGATGAGGGTCAATATGGCTGACCTATTTCGCGCCGTCAACTCGAGCGTTGCCGCCTGCCTCGGCGGTAGGTGAAGGCCCGGCTGCATATCCCGGCGGCCGACCAACACCTTCCCCTACCTGCCAGTGTCAACAGATTTGGCGTCCCGTCCGCCGGGACATGGCGATCAGCACGTCTCGACCTCACCCTTGGTGCTGGGGGCGGCCTCGCCGACATCTGGCCGTATCCGGCGCCGCCTTCGGCCAGGGCCTACGCCGTGCCGCACCTGCTGATGCTCCGGACCCAGCCCGGCGACCGCCGCCACCCCGGCAAGTCCTACGCGCTCCGCGACGGCCGCGTGGACAAGGCGAAGCCCGCGCGCATCACTGCGTACGCGCCGTACCCGATACCGATGCCGTCCACTGTCGAGGGGCTGGGGCGCGTCCTGCACGCCGTAGCCGGCGGCGAGTTCGGTCCCGGTTTCTTGATCCTCGGCGGCTTGTCGCACCCCGGCGCAGCCGAGACCTCGCGCCGCAAGTCGGCGGCCGTGTCGAAGGAGGGCGACCCTGAGGGCTACATCGTCGACATGGCCACCACGGTGTCCGTGGCGGATGCCGATGGCTGGCCCAACCTCCGCAGGTTCACCGCTCGGCAGTCCGACGATGCCGCCAGGTGGATCGCCCGGCACGTCCGCACCGCCTGCCCGGACGCTGGGGCAGTCGTGGCGTGGTCCTCGTCCGCGTTCCTGATCGGTCCGGATGGCCGCCCGCTCGGCCCCGACGAGGTGCCCGCGACCCTGTCCGCGCATGTCTGGATGCTGTGGACCCGCCCGGTGGCCGAGAGCGAGCGTAAGGTTATCGTCGGGCGCCACGACGCCGCCGTCCGCGCATCGCTGGCCGCGGAGTGCCGCGCGCTCGGGCTTGGCGAGTCCGTGATCTGGTCCATGGCGAAGGTGCTGGACCCGGCCGCCGCAATATACCAGCAGCCGATTTACGAGTTGGCCCCGCGCCTCGCTGGGCTGGACGACCCCGTCGCCGGCCGCCGTCATATCGTGCTCCCCGGCGCGGCCGTGGACCCCGACGCGCTGGCCGCAGCCTGCCCGGAGCCCGTGGCGAAGGCCGTGCCGGCGAAAGCGAAGAAGGCCCGGCCGGACGGCACGGTCGCCCGCGCCGCCGCCCGCGCCCTCGCGACACCGCTCCCAGCGTTGACGCGGGCCGACATCGACTTCATAGACCGCCGGATCGCCGCCCTGGCCACGCAGGCCAAGCGCCTGTGGGGTGGGCCCGTGCCCGGTGACGAGTGGCAGGCCGAGGATTGGGAGGCGTCCGGTTTCCTTCTGCATCAGGCGCGCCGCGTTCGCGACATCGTGCGGTTGGTCGAGGGCCGGCGCGCCGACGGCGTGGCAGGGTGGGAGCACGGCATTCCCGAAGGCCACCGCAACACCACGCTGACGATCATCGGTTCGGACCTGAGTTGCGTCTGCCCCGGCGGTTGGAGCGAGGCCGCGCCGCTTCTCCGGGCGATTGGTCACCGGCTCGTCGGCGCCTACATCACGGAATGGATGGACGGCGATGGGCGCGCCGCCTGCCTCGCCGCCCGCGCCGCCGAGGCCAAGGCCGGGGTAACCCGCACCTTGATCGACAGCGCCGGGCGCGAGCGCGTCGTGGACGCCCGCATGACCTACAGTCGCCGTCGAGTGGCGGGCGAACTCGGCGTGACCGAGGCCGAGATGATCCGCTACGGTTTGGGTGCTCTCCGCTCAGAGGCGGTACGGGCCCATCAACGCCGCCGTGACCGGGGCGTCCCGTCGATGAAGGAGCGCCGGGCCAAGCAGGCCGCGACCTCCGCCGAAGCGCTGAAGCCGTGGGAGGCCGAAGGGGTTTCCCGCGCGACTTGGTACCGCCGCCGCGCGGCGGTTGAGACTCCTCGCGACCGACTACTAGCCTTCGGTTCTTCGGGAGCCCCCCACACGGCGGAAACCGGAACCCGGAAGGAAGGGGAGCCCGGTGTCGATGCACGGCCGGCACCGCCTGCGGTTCCGATTGCCGTGCTCCGCGTGGCGCCCGTAGACCCGGCGGTCCACGCCACGGACAATGCTCGCGACGTGCCCCTCAGCATGGGCCACGAGGGAGCGGCGGACGAGGCTCGGCCTTTGGACGAGCCGACCCCGTCGCGACCCGGCTCGGCAGAAGATGAGCAGGCGCACGGTCGGCAGGCCGGGCAGGCATGGTTGTCGGAGCCGGAGGAAATGGGGCGCGGGGGCGCAGGCCCGGAGGGCCGAAGCCCCTGGACCAAAACCGAACAGGTCATCCGACTTCCGGCCTTCGTCGCCCGACGGGCGGCCATTGTCGCGCCGGCGCCCAGATCCGGGCGCCCGGCGGCGGACGTCTGCCTTGTGCCCGGCCCCTTGTTCGCCTCCCGGAGGTCGTAGGACGGCGTGATTTTAGGGGGTAGTCCTACCCTTGGGTGCCCTCGAAGCACCGTCCTACGGCCAAAAGGGTCGCTCCGCGGGGCGTCCTCGAGTGCTCGGACGGCTGGAATCGCGTTGGAGGAGCCCATTTCCACCCCGCCGGCTGCCCCGGTGGGTCCACAAGCATGCCCCCGGCCCTACGCCGCCTCGTAGGTGGCGCTCCGGGCCGGGGACGGCCTACGGCCTATGCCTGTGGACTACCGGGACAGCCTGCCGCGCAGGCGGTGCCACCGAATAGGCAGTCCTAAACGCCCACTTCGCATCCCGGAGCGGGCGTTCGTGCCTGGGCGGTCCCGGCCGCCGCGTCACGGGACGAAAGGGTGCTGCCCCTGACGACGCAGCGGCCCCTCCCGTAATGGTGGATCCCGTCGTCACCGTCCCGTGAAGGCGTCCCGTACGCGCCGGCTCGCCCCACAGCCGGCGGGCCAGTGCCGGAAGTCGAAACCTCTGACGGCGAAGCCTTGGCCAAGCGAATCAACGGGCTCAGAGTGCAGAAAGTCGGTGCCAAAGCGGGGAGGGCATCATGGAGGAGATTAGGACCTACGGTGACCTGGACCAGGTGCTTCGCCCCCGCGTCGGCCGGGAGATCAGGTTCCAGGCGGGCGAATGGGCGATCGAGATGAAGTCGCGTGGTGTCGGCGTCGGCCTCATCGTCGGCGTCGTGTGGGATTGGGCTGTCCGACGCCGGGGGGAGACCCCGCCCGGCTGCCCCGTCGCTGTCAGCGGGCGAGGCCTGCCGGACGCGCCGAACTTGGCGCTCAAGCGCCAGATGCTGCGCGAGGCCGAGGCAATGGACATCCGCCACCGCAAGTGGGCGCGGTGATGAAGGACGAGCAGGACCCGGGAACCATCGACTTGTTCGGCGGTGTGGTGGCGGTCGGGCGCCTGCTCGGCTACGCCCGCGTGTCCACCGACAGCACCGCCGGGCGGCGCGGGACAAAATGGTGCGCGTGTTTGTCCCAGTGCTGACGATGTGGCAGTGCCATGGAGACGTTGAAATCTTGCTTGGCGTGATCGTCACCGGCCGTGCGCCGAGCAGACACGGTGGTCGTCAACGTGGGGCGCGCCGCCCCCTGCACTCGCTAGGATCGACGTAGGACGGTGTGACTCCGGGGGTACCCGTACCCTTGGCGCCCTCGCGATCTCCAAAGAATAGGGCAAAAGCGCGCATCGGAATCCACGGCGGCCCCCAGTCAGGGCCGGATTCGACCCTTGGCTCGGGCGATTGCCCTGGTGATCGTCCGTTCCGACACGCCATACTGAACCGACAGCGCATGGCGCCAGCCCAGCATCGCGCCGCCGATGAGGTCCCAGCGCCGGCTGTCCGGCTTCGTGGTCATCACCGCTACGACATCCGCCAGAGCGGCACCGACAAGCTTTCGTGGCCGACCCGGTGGACGGCCGGCGGCGCGGGCCGCCTCCATTCCCGTTCGGATTGCTTCCCTCCGGCGCAACCGCTTGTCGTCGTCCACCATTCCCGCTCCCTTTTGTCCCGCGCCGTTCCGGCCGCGCGGACAAGGTGGGTCCGTATGGCCGTGTTGGGAAGATCTTGGGTGCGCCCGTTCGTCATCGTCGGCGCCAAGCGTCGCGGTACCCTTTTGTCCTGGGGCATCGCGGCCGGAAAAAGCATGGTGCCTTGCGTGAGGGCGCCGCAACGTCACCGAAAGTGGGTAGCCAGCCATACCCGTATCCGCGCGGATACGGGTAGCTGGCCAGGAGGGGCTTGCCCCTCCGTGGACCTCCCCGGCCGCGCACGGCGCGGCCCAGCACCGGGGGCGTGCATGGCGGGACGGCGCGGGTCCGAGCGGCGGGTTATGGCGGGACAGGTGCTCGTGCGCCTGCCCACTACCTTGGCCGCCCGCGTCGCCAGCGCAGCCGAAGCCGACGGCCTGACGGCTGCGGCGTGGCTCCGCGCCCTCGCCGTCGCCGCCGTCGGCGCCCGTCCGGAAGACGCCGCCCCAGTGCGTGCCTACCGTCGGCCGGCGCCGCCCCCGCCGGAGCACGTCGTCGAGATCGCCCGGCTGCGCGAATCCGTCGGCGAGCTAGCCGGCGCGATGGTGCAGGCCGCCATCGCGTCCCGTGTCGCGGGACGGGGTGCTGATCACGCGGCGATCGAGGCCGCATTGCCCGGCGTCCGGCAGGTTGCTCGCGACCTGGACCGCCTCAAGCGCGCCATGCTCGGCGATTCCGGGGGCGGGCGGTGATTGGCGGTGCAACCCGCGGCGCCGGAGGCCGCGCTCTCGGCAGGCACCTTGCCGACACCCGCCACGGCCAGACGGTGCGTCCCGGCGCGTCCCGCGGGCTGATCAGCGCCGCGATCCGGGAGCAGGTCGCCGAGATTGGCGACATCGCAGCCCACGCCCGCACCCAAACCCCTCTGTACCACGTCCATGCCGACCCGCCGCCCGGTGCCGGATGGAGCGAGGGGCAGTGGGCGCGCTACTGGACGCGCTTCGAAGCCGAGTTCGGCCTTGCGCACCAAGCATTTTTCGAGGCTGTCCATCTCAAGGGCGGCCGCGAGCACCGGCATCGCGTGTATTCGCGGGTCCTCACAGACGGGAGGGCGATCCGGCTTGACCACGATTTCCTCCGCCGGGAGAAGATCCATCGGATCACCGAGCATGACGAGGGCTTGCCGTTCGTCACCGGGCGCCACAACCACGCTGTGGCCGCCGCCCTGGAGCGCGAGGGACGCCACGATGTCGCCGAGGCAATGCGGGCCGCCGGACTGCTACACCGCGTCCGTCCCGTCGCGCCGGCGACGCCGAGGGAAAGGGCACAGGCCGAGCGGACGGCGGTGTCCCTCACCGATGTCCGGCGTGCCGCGTGGGAGGCGTATCAGGCGCCCGACCTTGAGGCCGCACTTGGATGGCGCGGGCTGCGGCTCGCTGCCGGAGTTGAGGGACCCGTCGTCGTCGACGGGACGGGCGCCGCGCACCCGTGGGCGCGTGCCGTCAACGCAGGGGCGAAGGCCGCGGGCGTCAAGGGGCCGGGTGCACGGGCTGCACGTGAGGTCGTGGCAGCGCTGGCCCTGCCTCCGCTGGAGCAAGCCCGCCGGGCCATCCGTGATCGCGCCGGCACGCTGCCGGACACCATGCAGCCGCCGCAGGAGACAGCACATGACCACGCAGCAGTCCCGGCCGCCGTCGTCAGCCGTGATCGCGCAGACGATCACGGCGACGAAGGTCGACACGTCGAAAATCATCGAGTTGCTGACGGAGACTGGAGCCGGGGAGGAAGATCGGATCGAGAAAATTTTGCAGGCACTCGCGATGCTCCTGGAGATGGTGACCGCGATGCAAGCGGACCTCGCCCGCCTCGCCTCAGCCGCCGCGGCGAAGCCGCCGCACTGACCGGAGGAGCGGCGCGGCCGGGCGACGCCGCCCTCGCGCACGCTTTGACGGCCGCCACCGCGACGGCCGGCACGCACGGGACGTCACGGGACGCCCGACGGGAAGCCCTGCCGTCCCGCGAGGGACGGGGCGCACCGCGGCGGGCCTCCCGCGATGGCCGGCGACGCGCCGAGGCCGCCGTCCTCGCCGGGGGATCGCCCCGGCCGGGTGACACCGTGTTGGCGGCGGCAATGGACGCCGCCGGGGCACAGGATGCCGCGCTCTCGGCGATCCGGCGCGGGATGGAGGAGATTGAAGCGCGTCGCCGACAGCGGGCGGCGGCGCTGGCCGCGGAGGCTGCGACTACAGCGCGGCTTCGCGACGCCGAGGAAGTCCGGCGCGGCGCCGGACGGGCACTCGACAAGCATGACGAGCGTCGGCCGTCCGGCCTGTGGGCAGCGATCACGGGACGGACGCGGTGGTGGCGGCAGGAGAGGGAGCGGCTCGAGGCCGTCCATGACGCCGCCGTCAGGGCGGAGCGGGCGGCGGAGCGGGACGCCGCCGTGTCCTGCCGGACTGTCGCCGCCGTCGGACGGGACGGACGACGGGACGCCGAGCGACGGGAAGCCCTCCGCCGGGTGGAGGCCGCTGTCCTCGCCGGCCGGCGCGCTGTGACGGAGACCGCGGGACGGGGCAACATCGACGCCGCAGTCCGTCTCGTCCGGCCGCCGCGTCCCGCGCCGCGGGACGGCCACGGGACGGTGCCGACGCCGGAGCCGGACGCTCCTGGTCCTCGGCTCATCCCGAAATGGGTCGGCAACGCTGACCATGATGAAGGAGGGCGGAAGTGATGGATAAAGCATTGATTTGGGGTGGACGCGCCTTCATTGAACGCCCCCTTGAGGATGTAGGTGATGACTGGTTCTCCTTCGGAGAAGGGGAGACAATCTATTGGCCAATCAACGGTGGCGACATGGCGAGATACACGGAGGCCATGCGGATAAATCCACGCGTGCGATGCGCCATGGGACCCGTACTCCACGGATTTGAGCCGTTCACCCCAATAATCGAAGGAATGAACGAAGGATTTCTAAAAGAACACGGGGCGAGAAGGTGGCGGCCCTCGCATTCGACGGGGCGGTGCGATTATCTCAAAACGTCCATAGTGGTCGGGTTCTGTGGCGGCTTTAATCCGCTCACTACATTGTACCACGAGCTATTTCATTCAATTTACGACAGATTCAGCGATGACGAACTGGAGTCAGTGGAGAGGCATGGGAATAAAATACGGGAAGAGAACACAAGGAGAGATCTGTGTGAACAATTTCCGGTCTACTGGATAACTAGAAATGAGGAGGCTGAGGCATTGGCGTTCGACCACTGGGCGACCAAGAAGGGCGCGCCACACGGGATTGAAGCGGGACGGGATGTTGTCAACATATGGGGAAGAGTGATAATGGGTAGGTATGCGAAATGAAATTCTGATAACAGGCCAAAGCGCGGGAAGGCCAACCCCATGTGAATGGTAATTCAACATGACGATAACGGCACGAACAGCAGCCTAAATGTTGACAATTCCTCAAAAAATATTTTAGATAATTCGTTATTTCCCATTGACAGCAGGCTTTGATGCCTGTTTATCGTTGCATCGCACTCACGATTATAGATGAGGTGGCGAGATGCACAACACGTACGTAGAGATCAATACCGCCGGATTTCCGATGATTCCAGTCGGAACCGAGGAGAAAATCGCCGACCGCATTGATCTATATACTGCGGCGGTACTCATGCATGACCCAGCGGAGCCTTATGAGATCGAGTCTCTGATTGGCGATATCGTTTCTGATATCAGCCATATCGAAGCCGCCATCAACGACGACGGCGACGTCGAGGTAATCGTTGCCCACGGATGGAGCGATCCGCGGCAGGCGAATGAAGTATTCGAGTGGCGGTGAGGAAGCTCAAGGGGCGGCCTCCTCCGGTGCGACGTCGGGCGCCGCGTCTGGCGGCGGCTCGACGGGCGGCGGCGCGTATTCTCCGGCCACGATCGCCGGAATCAGCCGTGCCAGCCTCTCCCGCGGCAGCGTGGCGAGATCATCCCGCGCCGCGGGATCGAGACCGACCAGCGTGGCACGCAGAGCCGGCGTGAGCCGGGCCGTGGCGCCCTCGTCACCTGCCAGAGCGCGGCGCAGCCACCGCGCCTGCGATCCGGCCGCCGCCCGGTAGCGGGCAGCCGCTGCTGGACGATGGCGCGCTTGGTATTCGGCAAGAGTCTCGCCAGGGAGCGCATCCGCGAACGCCAGCAACCCGTGGACCACCTCCGGCCGTCGAGCCGGCGTCGGACGACGGGACGGTGGCGGGACGGCCGGATGCGGCGCTGGCCGGCGCCACGGCCCGGCTGCCATCTCGACGGCAGCCGTCGCCAGCGTTACCGCCAGCGCGATGAGGACCTGCCCCTCCAGCCCCGTGACGAGATCCCGCACGACCGCCGAGGCCGTCAGCGTGCCGCCCCGACTGCGCCCCCGGCGGCGCCGCTCCCGTGCCTGCGCTGCCCGGCGATGTGCAATTTCCCAACACGTTCGTTTGCGGTATGGCGGCGTGGATGACGATACTGGCGACATGGTGGCCTCCACGACAGGTGCGCACCATTTGAGCTTGGCGACTTGCAAGCAACCTCACCTATTTACGAACTGAAGCCAAACGCTCCCGAGTGGGTGGGTTATCTTTGTATGGAGTCACTCTTTCTTGAGTTGCAAGTAAAGCATAGCAGTTGCAAGTTATTCCACGTTGTAAGGCCACCTCTCGAATAAGGAAGAATATGGTCGCCACGAAGCATTCTAATGCCACGTGGCCCTCGAAAAACACCTTTGCATAGAGGGCACACGTACCCATTTTCTGCCTTACTAAAGTGCAACCTGTAGTACGCATCTATCCAAGAAGCCGGAAACAGTCGGGCATATGGATCGCAGGAAGGGAGCCCAGTAGGCAGATTATTTGACAATGTTCTTCATCACCTCAATTGCCTTCTCAAATTGAATTTTTTGACCTTTTTGCCCTAGCCATCGTCCTTTTGGTTCCGGGTATCCATCCCCACCGAGAATTTGTTTTCCAGCTTCTCGAGGATTTTGAATAAAGCTTCCAATTAAATTCCAATGGGTGTCCGTTAGGGCATCGCTGTCAATGTTAAGCTCTGTCGCTGCCGCGATAAATATCGCGAGCTGTCGATATTTTTCGATGCTCAATCGAGGTAGCTTTTCCCCAAGTACGATGCCCAGCCACTTGGCAAAATTGTCGAATAGTTTGCCAGTTATATCGTCAGCTCCAGGAATAAGCTTTTCGGAAGAGGTGTTTGTGTCCTGATAATAAAGCTGCGCACAGTATATATCAAGTGCTTCATCTATAGTGCCTCTAAAGCTAATGTTTAGATAAGCCGGGTTTTTCAATATCCTGTCTAGTACTTCGCGGTGAAGGGCAACAAGATACCAGAGATACATGTGGGAAGGCGTCTGCCCTTTGGTGCGATCTCTTTCAGACCACCAATCCTCCCAGTACTCTTGTGGGAGCGCATGCCTCTCCCAAGGATATCCGATTCCAATTTTTTCTGCTCTCTCAATCATTCTTCTGGCAGAATTTGCTTCTTTTTTGTATATTCCTGCGACGCGAATTCCGTAAACGCTCTTGGACTCGCTATAGTAGGCAAGGCGAATGTCTTGCCCAGTTAGCGGAGTCCCGCCCTCATTGATCCTTCTAAAAACTTCAAGCTTTGCACTCAGCTTCATTGATGAAGGTAGGAATATCAGAGTTAGCGGATACTGAAGGAATATTCTCTTTAGGCGAATATCAAGTTCAGAATATTTCTTTCCAGCATACTGTATTGACGCCGGAATTAGGTAATTCACCTCTTCGGCTTCAGACATCCTCATCTGATCATTAAAAAATTTTCTGAGTGTGCTTAGCCTTTGTTGGCCATCTACTACTTCATGCCGTCCATCTTCGTTTTCATATAGAAAGAAGGCCGGGATCGTTAAATTATTAACGATTGATTCTATAAATTTCGATTCTTTCTCAAGATCCCATTGATCGCTGTCGCGCTGGTAATCAGGAATAAAGTACTCATCCCTGTTTAGCCTGTTTATTACTGTTTCAACGCTTTCACTCTGCGAGCGAGTTGGCTGCGTTACCAAGGGGACTGAAAGAGATTGGGGATCGACGCTGCCACTCTCAGCACTACTCATATGCCTATTCCCTAGTAAAGATTTTGGTGAAAATATACCCCGATCTGTACCACCAGGGAAGGGTCAAGTTCGACTGAGTTCCCTCTGTCGTTAGCGACTCCACAGAATTGACAAGCAGATGTGCGTCCCATCCTCCGCCGTGAGGCGCGGGAGCCGCACCCCACGCCAGCCGGCCGCGAGCATGGTGGTCGGCGGGTTCCGGCACTGGGATCGACGGTGCAAACGACTATGTACACAAGGTGACAGTACAGTTGTTGACAAGGGCATCGACGTGTGACACACGTCGGTGCAACACGCGCCCATTTCCTAAATCTGGTGGCGGAAGCAGTAATCTCATCAGCATGTTGCGGCGTGGCGTTCGAACTCTCCCCGTGGGGACGCCAACCAGATCCATGCCGGGCGGATGGCTTATCGATGGCTGTCCTTCTCTAACGCCCGATGCCAACTCGCCGCAACCTCGACACTCCTTCGCACCTCCGAGCCAACCAGCATCTCTCGTGGACCTCTGCCATCCTTGCGGAGACGATAGTGGGTCGGCGTGCAGCAACGCGGCATGGACGGTTTGGGAACCCGTTCAGAAGCCGGTCTCGCGGATGAAAACGGCGGCGGCGCTGCGCCAGAAACGCTCGGCGATGCTGCGGGCATCGCCCTCGACGCGGGCGATGCCGCGCGTCACATGGGCCGGGCCGTTTGCCGCCTCGACGTCGAGCACGATGCGGTAGACCGCCTCCACCGGGCTCAGCGCCGCGCGGCCGGCGGAACTCGCGGGGTTGCCGGCCCCTCCCCCGGTGCCCCCGTTCTGTCCTTCCACCGCCACCGGCCCACCGTTGATCGAGGCAAGCGCCGGAACATCCAGAACCGCGACGCTGACCGGGTTGACCGCCCGCACCCGGGCGTCCAGCCGGGCATGCAGCGGGTCGTCGGGATGAAAGCGCGCCACCGCCCCCGGCCGCAGCCGATCCAGGTCGGCCTCGGCGACATAGCCGATCAGTTCGCCCGGCCCCGGCGCCACGATCGTCGCCAAGCCCAGTTTCGGCCCCAGCCAGCGGCCGGGCAGCAGGGCATCCTCCATGTCGGTCACCACGCCGGACAGAGGTGCCCGAATCTCCAGCCGGTTCCGGCTGTCCAGCAGCCCCTGCCGCTCGGCCAGGGCGCCCGCCAGATCCTCCTCCATCGCGCGCAGGCGGTCGAGTTGCTCACGGCTGGACGACAGGCGGGCGATCTGCTCCTGCATCCAGTCGATGCGCAGTTCGGTCTGGCGCAGCTTGCCCTCCAGGTCAGGGGCGGCGAGCCGGAACAGCGGGTCGCCCTCCCCCACCCGCTGGCCGGGCTTGACCAACGTCTCCTCCAGCCGGGCCGGGAACGGCGCGTAGACGGTGGTGAAGCGCGCGGCCCGCCACACCGCCGGCACCGGCACCGTGCCGGTCACCGGCAGTACGGTCAGCCCGACCAGGGCGGCCAGCCCGATGCCCGTCATCAGCAGGCGGGTGTTCAGACGGAACCGGTCCCGCAATTCCCAGCATGCCTTGGCCTCGGAAATGAAAGGCCGGGCAACGAACCAACCGATCTCGATGGCGAACAGAAGGATGCCCAGCACCTTGACGGCAACGTGGTAGACCAGCAGCGCGATGCCGAGGAACAGCACCAGACGGTAGATCCAAGTGGCGTAGGAATAGACCAGCAAGGTGCGACGCAGGCGGGGCGACATCTGCTCCGGTGGCGGCTCCCCCAACCCGAACAACCATTCCCGAAGCTTCCAGCGCGCCAACCGGAAGGCACGGTCCTGAAGATTCGGCACGTCCAGCGCGTCCGACAGCAGATAGTAACCATCGAAGCGCATGAAGGGGCTGAGGTTGATCGCCAGCGTCGCCACCCAACTGACCGTCGCCAGGAAATAGGCGGCGCTGCGCAACGGCCCGTCGGGCAGGAAGCTCCAGGCCAGGGTCGCAAAGACCGCCAGCGTCAGTTCGGCCAGCATGCCGGCGGCACCGACCGCCAGCCGCTGCCGGCGCGACACCAGCCGCCACGCGTCGGTGGTGTCGGTGTAGAGCACCGGCCACATCACCAGGAAGGCAACGCCCATCGTCGGCACCCGGCATCCGAAGCGCTTGGCGGTGTAGGCGTGGCCCAACTCGTGGACGATCTTGGTGCCCGTCAGGGCGGCGCCGTAGAGGACCAGCCCCTCCGGGCTGAAGAAATGCTGGAAGCTGTGGAGGAAGGCGTCCCATTGCCGCGCCAGCAGCAGCCCCCCGGCAAGCCCCGACAGCAGGACGAAGACCAGCCACGCCCGGCTGTAGAAAGGCGCCACCCAGCCCGACGTTGCGGACAGGAAACGGTCGGGGCGGACCAGGGGAATGCGGAAGAACAGGTAGTTGTGGATCAGCCACCAGAACCAGCCCTCCTTGCCTGCCGCCGCCTGGCGGGTCAGGTAGGCGGTGTCGGTGGTCTCGACCAGGTTGTTGGCCGCCAGGAACTGGCAGAAGCCCATCACGTCGTCGATGGTCGGCTCGAACAGGGACTCCGCCGCCACCGAAGCCGCGATGGTGCGAGGATCGGCGTGATGCCAGTGGGCGATCAGCGCGAAGGCTTCAGGCCCGATCCGGAAATAGCGGTTGCGGACCGGGTCATGGATGGTCCAGCCCGGCGCTCCGTCGAGCCCGGTGGGGGCCGGCAGCAGCGCCAGGTCGTCGCGCAGGGCCGGCAGCCGCCGGGCGGCCTGCTTGTCGCGGGCGGGCTTGGCGGCCGGGGCGAGGGGCACGGGATGCACGTCTCACACCCCCAGCGTCTGGCGCAGCATGGCCAGCGGCCGGCGGAACAGATAGAAGGCCAGCGGCACCCGCTCGCCCAGGATCTTCGCGGTGCCGCGCAGACCGATGCGGGGCGGGGGCTGTGCCGGATCCCGAGCCGGCTCCAACGCCGCCTTCACCCGGTAGGACAGCACGCCGGCGGCCGAGAGCCCGGCCTCGTAACTGGCGTGGGTCAGCCGGGCATGGACCGGGCGCAACGGATCGACGTTGAGGTACAACTCGACCTTCGATCCTTCCTCCAGCACCAGCGCGTCGCCGACCGCCACCTGGATGTCGATCTCCGGAACGGCGGGGTCGGCCAGGGTCAGCACCCGCTCGCCGACCGTCACCGGCTTGCCGAGCCAGTCGTTGACGTCGGTGAAGACGGCGAGGCCGGCACGCTCCGCCTTCACCGTCACCCGGTCCAGCAGATCGCGGGCAAGAGCCATCTCGGCGCGGCGCAGTTCGACCTGGGCGCGGAGTTGGGCAACGCGGGCCTTGGTCTGGGGATCGGCGAAAGCGGCCTGGCTGGCGGTCAGCAGCTCCGCCTCGGCCTGGGTCAGCCCCTTCCGGGCGACCTCGTAGCGGCTGCGCAGGACGGTGGATTCGAAACTGAACAGCGGCTGCCCGACGGTCACCGGCTCGTTGGGCTGAACGTGAAAGCGCTCGATCACACCGTCCAGCGGGGCTGCGACGATGACCGGGGCGCTCGACCGGATCTCGGCCGGGGCCAGGGTGGACATCGGCACCGGCAGGGACAGCACGCCGCCGATCCCCAGCAGCACCAGCAACGGCAGCATCAGCCGCCGCAAGCCGCGCCGCCGCGTCCGCTTGCCGGAGAGCGCCCACCAGGCATGGCCATAGCATTCCGCCAGTTGGCCGAGCAGCAGGATCTCGCCTTCGGTCCAGGGATCGTCGCGGCCCAGCCACAGCCCGGCCAGCGGCTTGCCGTCCGGACCGGCGAGCGGGCACCACAGCACCTGCGCCGGCCCCCATTCCCCCCAGGCGCCACGGATTGCCGGTGGCAGAACGGAGGGATCGACGATCCGGACAGCCATGGCCTCCACCCCGCCCGCGTCCCGGGCGGCAACGGCGCGGACCGCATCCTCCAGCCAGCGGGCGAAGGGGGCGTCCGGCTCCAGCACGGCGATGTTCGACACCGCTTCCAGCGTCGGACGGCCGCGACCGGGCAAGCTCGGGGGCAGGGTCAGAAAGGCGGCCTGCCGGTAGGCGATCAGCCGACGGGTCTGGTTGACGATGTGGTAGCGCAACTCGGGCGTGCTCGCCGCCCGCCGCGCCTGCCGCTGCAACTCCAGCAGCATAAGAAGGCCGTTCAGCGGATGCGCGGCCTCGTCCATCATCGACGGCGCCTCCACCGACGCCGCGCTCATGGCGCCGCACCGGCCTTGGTCGGCAGCGCGGACAAGACCGCCGGAGGGAAGATCGCCGTGCCGCTCATTCCAGCGGTGAGGCCGGCGATGAGCGCTGAATCGCCGCCGACCAGACGGGCGGTGATCTTCACCGATTGGCTCGCCGGATCGACCTTGGCACCGGGCTGCACCACCTCCCCGGGCAGGGTGGCGCCGGTCTCGTCGACCCGCAGGTCGAAGCGCTGCCCCGACTTCAGCCAGACCAGCCAGGAAGACGGCACGATCAGCTCGACCTTCAGGTCGCGGTCGGACAGGATCTCCAGCAGCGGGGTGCCGGCAGGAACCGACTCATGCTCCTGGATGCGGCGCTCGACCACACGCCCGTCGAACGGGGCCTTGATCTCGCAACGGCGGGTCTGGATTTCGGACTTGCGGACGTCGGCACGGGCGACCTGCGCCTTGGCCTCGGCCAGCTGCACTTCGGCCTCACCGATCGAGCGCAGGCTGTTGAGCCGACGGTTGACCCGCACCGTCACATCGGCGGCGTTGAGCTGGGCGCGGGCAGCGTCCAGCTCGGCCTGATAGCTGGCGCAGTCGAAGGCGATCAGCACGTCGCCGGCCTTGAAGCCCTGCCCGGCATCGACCGCCATGCGGGCGATGCGGCCGGGAATTTCGGCCGACAGCACCGCATGACGCCGCGCTTCGATCAGGGCCCGCACCTGCCCCTGGCTTGCGTCCTGGGCAGAGGCCGGGGCAAAGGCCGGGGCCATCAGGCCGACCGACAGGATGGCGGCCCCCAGCAGGGCGCGCGTGCACGCCGCGGCAGGCGCCCGATTCCCAATCACGACAGCGCCACGGACGCCGGGGATAGCGGCAGAGCCTGCATGGCCGTAACGGTGAGAATGATGCATTCCTGCTGCTTGCCCCTCACGCCCTTACAGAAACGCTCCGCTGCGGCGCGGTTGTTGAAGCCGCGAACCCGCAACTGCACGATCGTCTGACCGTCGACGCTGCGCCGGGAGGTGAGGAACAGGGCGTCCTTGCCCTCGGCCCCCGCCCCCAGGCGTTTGGCGATGGTATCCCAATCGAGCTGCGCCAGCTTGTGGCTTGTGTAGGCCCCGAGATCGACCTGTATGGTCGGCGAGAACGAGCCGGTCGCGGCCGCCGGAGCCGGCAGGGCCGCCACCTCCGCCACGGGCGCGGCCGCGGCCGGCTGAGGCTCGGGATTCGCAGCACCCTTCTGAGGAGCGGGCTCCTTCTGGACGAGGTCCTTGACGCGCAGCACGCTGTTGGCGCGGCCCTGCCAGCTGTCCAGCCCCTGGTCGATGGCCTTGGTGAGGCTCGCGAGATCGGTCGACGGCACCATGTTGTCGGGCAGCGGATCGACGCCCGCTGACACCATCACCCGGGCATAGGCGTTGTGCAGGTCGGCAAACACCAGATCGCGCCGCAGATCCGACAGAAGGGCCATCACCTCGGCCTGGATCACCCCAAGCTCGCCGATCTGCCCGGCCTCGCCGCTGTTGGCGTATTGCGTGCGGATGCGGTCGTCGAGGTCCGCCTGTTCCGCCGTCAGGCCGAACTCCTGGTGCAATTCGCGGAACTGCAGCATCGCCACCCGCACCTGGCTCAGCACCGCCACACTCAGCGCCTGCCGGCGGAACGCCACCAGATCCTCCTGCGCCTCGGCGTAGGACTTGGTGGCCGGCGCCGAGACAATGTTGATCAGGTTCCAGCTGATCCGCGCCCCATAATCGGCCCAGCGCTGGTTCACCAGGAAGCTGTTGCTGTCGTAACGCAGGGCGGCATTGACGTCGATTCCCGGCAGCAGCCTCAGCAGCGACCGCCAGGTCTCATCCGCCGAAATGCGCTGGTTGTAGCTCTCCTCCAGCAGTTCCGGCCGGTTCAGCAGCGCATAGGTCTCCAGCGCCTCGACATCGAGGTTGAGCTTGGGCGGCGTCTTCAGCGTGTCCAGCGGCGGCAGTTCGACCTCGAAGGGCTCGCCCGGCGGCAGCCCCATCAGCGCGCCGAGCTGCGACTTCGACGCCACCAGCTCGCGCCGCAGCGACTGCAGCTGGCGCAGCGTCTCCACCAGGGAGCGGGTGTAGCCGAGCGCCTGCAGTGGTGCCTGGAGGCGCAAGGCTTCCAACGTGCGGGCGTCGTGGCGGGCGCCTTCGACCCGCTTCTCCAGCGGTGCGATGCGCTCCAGCAGCCGCATCGCCGCCACCGCACGCCAATAGGCGGTGCGCACGTCCTGCAGGATGCCCTGCACCACCCGGCGACGGCGCTCGTCGGCGATCAGCACCAGATTGGCGTTCTGCCGAGCCCGCAGGTAGCTGACCCCGAAGTCCAGCACGTTCCAGGTGAATCCAAGGTCGCTGGTGCGGCGGTGGCGGTCGACCGCCGTCGTGCTCTCGCCGGTGCGCCGGCCGGTGACCAAGTTCAGGCTTTCCGACCCGGCGTCGTTGTTGCGCCCGGCATAGCCGGCCGACGCCACCACCCGCGGCAGCATGTCGTACTGCGACAGGTCCAGCTGCTGGCTGGCCACCGCCGTCTCCATGATCTTCACGCGCTCATCGAGGTTGTACTTGATGGCGCGGGCCATCGCCTCGTGCATCGAGATCGGCTTGGACACCGGTTCCTGGGGGGCGAGCACGACGCTGAGGTCCTTGCGCACCCGGGCCAGATTCTCCTCCGCCGACAGGGGTTCGGGCTTGATCGCACAGCCGGCGGCCAACAGGGAGGCCGACAGCACAGCGATCGGAACCACCGGTGACAGCCGGTAGCGGAGAGAGCGGGCGGGCAGAATCTTCATGGGGCGGGCACGTCCGTCTGGCAGGGTGAGGCGGCGGCGGGAAAAAAGGCTGCGGCACGCAGCCCCGTGAGCTGAGTGTCCCCGGAGTTCGATCTCCGAGGTTTCGTTGCTTGGAGCTTTGGGTCGGACATCAGGCGGCCCGGCTGCCGGGCAGGATATGGTTGGCAAGCGCCGCCAGCAGAGCCGAAGCGTCGGCCGGACCGCCATGGGCACGGGCAACCTGATGGGCGAAGCCCGGAGCGGAGCGGCCTGCAGGGACGGCGTCGGTGCGTTCGCCGGTGCCACGGCCCTGCGGCTGCGCACTCCCATCCGGCGCGCTGTCGGTCCCTCCCTGGTCGCTGCCCTGGTTGTTTGCGGGTGTGCCGTTCGGCTGATTTTGGGGTTGGTTCTGGGGCTGATTCTGGGGTTGGGGCTGATTCTGGGGTTGGTTCTGATTTTGCGGCTGGCCGTTCGGCTGGTTGCCGCCCTGGCCTGCACCGGCTGCCGGGTTCCCCTGGTTCTGCCCCTGCCCTTGGTTGGACGTGGTGCCGGGAGCCGTAGCGCCGGGCGTACCGTTACCGGTCTGGCGTGTCTCTCCATTGCCCGTGCCAAGCCCCGCACCGGTCCCGGGTCCGGTGCCCATTCCAGTGCCTGGACCGCCAACGCTGCCGCCCAGCGCTCCGGTGCCCGCACCGAGACCGCCGAGGTTCCCTCCCCCGAAACCACCGCCTCCGAGACTCCCGCCCAGGCTGGCGCCCAGCGCGCCTCCCAAGCCATTCCCACCGCTGGAGCCGATGCTGCCGGTGTCGCCCGACAGGCCGCTCGAACTGCTGCTGGAACCGCCGCTGCTCTGGCCGCCGACGCTGCTCAACGTCACCGAACGGCCGGCGTCGCTGCTCGACGAACTGCCGCCGACGCTGCCCAGCGTCACCGAGCGACCGGTGTCGCTGCTCGACGATCCGCTGCCGCTTGACAGCGACGGCATGCCGGACGACCCGTTGCCCGTCAAGCCGCCCGTCAAACTGGTGGAAGAGCTGGAAGACGAAGTGTTGGAGGATGGGCCGTTGCCGGAGCCCGTCGTCGAGGTCGTCGTAGTGGTGGTGGGCGCCACCGTCACCGCGTTGTTGACCGACACGGTGAAGGTCTGGCTGGACGACCAGGCGGTGTTGCCGGCCCGGTCGGTCGATGCCGCCTGGACGCTGTGGTTACCGTTGGCCAGGGCCGTGGCGACGGTGAAGCTCCAGGTTCCGTCGGCTCCCGCCGTCGTCGTGCCGATCACGCTCCCGTCGAGGATGACACTGACCGTATTGCCGGCCTCGGAGGTGCCGGTCAGGGTCGGTCGCGTCACGCTGGTGATCCGGTCACTGGTGGAGGTCCCGTCGTCGGATCCGGCGGCGAGGCCGGGGGCCGACAGTGCGGGCGGTGTCGTGTCGATGGTCAGCGCCAGTGCCGGCGAGGTCAGGCCGACGTTGCCGGCCGCATCGGTTGCCATTGTCGTGATCGTCCGCACTCCGTCGGCGAGAGCGGTGGAGGGGGTGAAGCTCCAGGCTCCGCCGATGCCGGCCGTTGCGGTGCCGCTGCGCACCCCGTCGACCAGGACGGTGACGGTCGAGCCGGGCTCTGCCGTACCGGTCAGGGTCGGCCGATTGACGTTTGTGACCAGATCGCTGCTCGACGTGCCGGTGTCCGAGCCCGGCGCCAGCACCGGTGCCGAGGGCGCGGTCGGCGGCCTGGTGTCGATGACGATGTTCTTGTTGGCGCCCAGCGATCCGCTGGCACCCGGCGACGCCAGGGTCAGCGTCGCGCTGTTACCGACCGTGTCTGCGATCGTCCCCGACAGGGCCGAGGCCGAGGCGTAGTCGAGGTCGGCCGACGTGTCGCCCGCCTGCACCGTGTAGGTGAAGGTCAGCGTGCTGGTCCCCGCCCCGCTGCTGTAGGTCGCCGTCCGGCCGGTGCCGAGCGCCAGCGTCGGCGTACCGGTGACGGTGACCGCTTCGGAGAAGGTCACCGTGATCGAGATGGTGTCCCCCGCCTTGTAGGTTCCGTCGGCGGTCGGGGAGGTCACCGACGACACCATCGGCGCGGTGGCGTCGATGGTCACCGACAGGCTGGACGAGGCGGTGGAGGTGTTGCCGGCGGCGTCGATGGCTTTCGCCGTGATGGCGTGCGTTCCCGACGATAGGGTCGACGCGGTGATCGAATAGTTGCCCGACCCGTCGGCGGTGCCGGTGCCGATCACCGTCGAGCCATCGGTGTCGTACAGCTTGACCGTGCTGTTCGCCTCCGCCGTGCCGGTGAAGGTCGGCGTCGTGTTGCTGGTGATGTTGTCGGTCGAGGAGGCGCCGCTGTCGGTGCCCGCCGTCATGTCCGGCGCGCCGGGCGCGCTCGGCGCCGTCGTGTCGATGACGATGGTCTTGTTGGCGCCCAGCGAGTTCGCCGCGCCCGGCGTCGCCAGCGTCAGCAGCGCGGCCAGGCTGTGGCTGTCGACGATGCCGCCGCCGTTCAGCGACAGGGCCGAGGCCGAGGCGTAGTCGAGGTCGGCCGACGTGTCGCCCGCCTGCACCGTGTAGGTGAAGGTCAGCGTACTGGTTCCCGACCCGCTGCTGTAGGTCGCCGTTCGGCTGTTGTTGCCGAGCGCCAGCGTCGGCGTGCCGGTCACCATCACCGACCGGTTGAAGGTAACGGTGATCGCAATGGTGTCGCCCGCCTTGTAGGAGCCGTCGGCGGTCGTCGCCGACACCGACGACACCGTCGGGGTCGCCACCGAGGTCAGCGTCACGTCGTTGCCGGTCCCGGACGCGTAGCTGACGGTGTAGATGTCGCCGTTGGTGGTGGTGGCGGTGCCCTCGGCGATGGAGCCGAAGGTGCCGGACGAGCCGCCGACCGCGTCGGTGCTGTCGTTGTCGATGATCCGGAAGACCGTCCCGTCGGCCGCCGCGTAGCTGTTGACCCGGCTGACGCTGAGGGAGCCGCCGTTCAGGCTGACGGTGCCGTTGACCGCCACCTGGTCGAAGTCGGTGCCGCCCACCCCGCCGTTGCCGCCGACCTCGGCCGTCAGCCCGCCGCTCAGCCGCAGGTTGCCGTTGATGGTCAGCTTGCCGATGCCGTTGTTGGTCCCTGCCACGCCCGGCGCCAGGGTGGCGCCGCTGTCGATCGTCACCCCGTTGGCGTTGGAGGTGGTGATGCTGCCGGTGCCCCCCAGTGTCGCTCCCGACGCCACCGAAACGGTGGTGGCGCCGGTCAGCGCCCCGGTCACCAGCAGCGTGCCCGCCGACACGGCGGTGGTGCTGGAGTAGCTGTTGCTGTTGTTCGACAGCGTCAGTGTGCCGGTGCCGGTCTTGGTCAGCGATCCGGTGCCGGTGAGGCTGCCGGACAGGGCGACGGCCGTGCCGGAGCCCACCGAAACAGTGCCGCCGCCGCCGTTCAGCGTGATCGCGTTGGCGAGGGTCGCGTCGGCGGTGACCGACAGCGTGGCGCCGTTCAGCTCCACCGATCCGGTTCCGATGTTGCTGGCAGCGCCGATCGACAGCGTGCCGTCGTACACCTGGACCTTCCAGCTTTGCGTCCCGTTGGCGCCCGACAGCGTCAGGGTGCCGGTGCCGTCCTGCGTCAGGGTGCCGGAGCCGGTGATCGCGCCGGAGAAGCTGCTGCTGACGCCGTCGGTCCCGACCTTCAGCTCCCTGGTGCCGAGGGCCACCGTGCCGGCGCCGGACAGCCCGCTGATGGTCTCGTCGGCCGCAACGGTCATGGTCGCGCCGGAAGCCACCGTCACCGACACGCTGTCGTTCAGCGCGCCGCTGGTCCCGTTGAGCGCCAGCTCTCCCGCCGACACCGTGGCCGCCCCGGTGAAGCTGTTGTTGCCGGTCAGCGTCAGGGTCCCCGCTCCCGCCTTGGTCAGGCCGCCCGCCCCGGACAGGACGGAATTGATCGTCACCGTCCCGGTGCTGTTGGTGACGGTCAGCGTGGTGCCGGAATTGAGGGTGATGGTCTTGGTGCCGTCCTGAACGATCCAGCCGTTCGCCGAATCGGCGTTGACCGTCAGGCTCTCGCTGAGCGTCAGGTTCCCGGCCAGGGTCATGGCGCCGGTGAAGCCGCTGCCCATGATCAGCGTGTCGGCGCCGGACTGGGCGTTGGCGATCGCCACCGCTTCGGAGAAGCTGACCCCGCCGGTGACGTCGACCGTCGCGCTGTCGGTCGTGGTGGTGACGTAGATGTCGGAACTCGTCACCGACACGTCGGCGCTGGTGCTGTTGCCCGAACCGTCGGTCAGGGCGAAGGTGACGGTCGCGTTGCCCGCCGGCGTGCTGTTGCTGTAGGTGACGCC
Source organism: Azospirillum sp. TSO22-1 (assembly GCF_003116015.1). GTDB lineage: Bacteria > Pseudomonadota > Alphaproteobacteria > Azospirillales > Azospirillaceae > Azospirillum. The sequence continues at coordinate 9,444 of NZ_LGQZ01000057.1, read as the reverse complement.
CTTGACGACGCTGGTGACCAGCGCCGTGGTGGCGCTGCTGTTGAAGGTGATGCTGAGGGTGCCCCCGCTGTTCGTCGCCGTGCCGATGGTGGTGGAGCCGCTTTTCAGGTCGCCGCTGCTGATGGTGATCCCGGACGCCCCGGTGAAGCCGAACACGTCGGACGACCAGGCGCCGTTCGCCGTGCCGGCGGTGGCGGTGCGCTTCACCGTCAGCGTGGCACCATTCCAGGTGGCGCTGTCGTTCTCCGTATCGCCGGCGGTGGCGGTGGCGTCGACCAGACCGCCCGCGGCACCCGCCAGCGTCACCGTATTGCCGGTCCCGCTGCTGCCGGCGCCGTTCAGATCGAGGGTCGGGACCGCGTTGGTGGTGAAATCGAACAAGGTCTTGGAGGTCAGGCCCATCGTCGCGTTGTTGATCATGTCCACGCGGCCGAGGGTGGCGCCGTCGCTGTCGAAGAAGGCGCCCTTGTCGATCTGCAGGTAGTATCGGGTGCCGCCGCTCAGCGTGACGCCCGGCGTGATGGTGATGGTGGAACCGGAGCCGACGCCGGAAACCTTGCTGGTGTCGGTGGCGGTGATGGCGCTCCCCACCAGGGTGCCGGTGCCGTAGTCGCGGATGGAGATGGTGCCGGTGCCGGCCGACTGGATGCTCTTGTTGAACGTCAGCGTGATGGTGGGCGTGAGGCTGGCGCCGGTCGGGTTGTCCACATTGTTGACCGTCACCCCGCCAACCACCACCGAGGTGAGCTGTGGTGGCGTCAGGTTGTTGAGGAAGGTGCCCCTCCCGGCGGAACTGGCGAGGTTGGCGATGTCCAGGTCGCCGTCGCCGTCGATGTCGACCGTGGTCATCAGGTCGTAATTGAAGTTCGCGTTTGCCCCGCCGCAAAAAATGATCGCGGAAAAGGGGCTCGCCGAGCTGGCCAGCGCGAAGGTGCCGCCGCTGGCGCGGTAGAAATCGATGCCCGTGCCGGACCCGTTGCGGAACGCGATGTCGGTGTCGCCGTCGCCGTCGAAATCGCCGGCCGCGAACTGGCCGCTGGCGGATGCCGTCGGCAGGCTCCCTGCGCTCACGATCGAGAAGACGCCGCTGTTGTTCAGCCAGATCCCCCGGCCCGGGTTGGCGGAGCCGGTCATGTTGATGACGTCGATGTCGCCGTCACCGTCGACGTCCCCCGCGGCCATGAAGCGGGCGTCGAAATTGGGGGCCGAGGCGGCGAAGGTGATGGCGGAGAAGGGGTTGGCCGAGACGTTGCCCGAGATTTTGGTGAAGGTGCCCCCGTCGTTCCGCCAGAAATCCACCCCGCTCGGCGCGGCGGTCTGGTTGCGCAGGATGACGTCGATGTCGCCGTCGCCGTCGAAGTCGCCCGCCACCGACTGGGTGTTGGCGGTGACCGTGGGCAGCGTCGGGCTGTTGGTTGCGTAGGTGAAGATCCCGCTGTTGTTGAGCCAGATCCCCTTGCCGTTCGCCGACGCCATGTTGACGACGTCGATGTCGCCGTCGCCGTCGACATCGGTCGCCACCATGGAGAAGGGGGAGAAGCCGGCGGCGAGCGCCGTGGAATTGGGCCCGCTCCAGGTGATGGAGGAAAAGGGGTTGCCCGAGACGGCGCCCGAGAATCTGGTGAAGACTCCTCCGCTGTTGCGCCAGAAATCCACCCCGGTGGGGCTGGTCGAGTTGTTGCGGAAGATGAAGTCGTTGTCGCCGTCGCCGTCGAAGTCGGCGGCGATGAAGGTTTTGGTCCCCACGGTGCCCATCGTCGAGACCGGATTGGCGGTTCCGGTCTGGAAGGTGAAGGTCGCCGTCATCAGCGCGTCGTAGCCGTCCTGGGCCTGGGCGGTCAGCGCGACCGTCGATTCGATGGTTCCCGCCCGGGTTTCCAGCGCCCAGTTGCCGCCGAGCGCCGCAGCGCCGGTGTTGTCGCCGGACGCCGCCACGTCGGCGCCGGTCGCCGCCGCCAGATCGATGACGAAAGCCTGACCGTCGATGCCAGCGCCGGTGTTGCAGGCGTAGATCAGGATATCGCCGTGCTCGGCCAGCGCCCGGCCGATGGCCGCCAGCTCCGCGCCGTGGGTTTCCAGCGTGCCGGCGTTGACGTCGACGGCCCCCAGGGCGAAGCGGCCCGCCGAGCCGTGGGCCATGATCTGGACGCTGTCGATGCCCGAACGGCCGTTCAGATAGTCGGCCATCTGCACCAGCCCGTCGCGGGACGGATCGAGCACCACCACCTCGACTCCCGGACGGGCGCCTTCGACCAGCGTTTCGTAGTGCGCGACGGTGGGGTCGATGAACATCACCTCGTGACGCCCGGCCCCATCCGGCGCCGGTGCGGCGGCGGGTGCGCTATCCGCAACGGGCGGAGCGGCAACGGGAGCGTCCGCCGCACGGGCCGGGGCGGTGTCGGGACGGGCCGCCGCAGCCGGGACCGATTGCGCCAGGACATCCAGAAAGGCGGGATCGGCGGCCGGCTGCGTATGATCGGCCTGGGGGGAGGCCGCGTCGTGCTGGCCGGCACCCTCGCTCGCCACCGCCACACCGGCGGCATCGAACATGAAACGCGGCTCAAGGGCGATGATCCGGTTGGCGATGATCCGGTTGGAGACAGCCCCGCGCTTCCCCGGCTGGCCAGCACGCGGACTCTTCGCCTGCGAAGCAGTCAGATCGGTCATGGCCGCTCTTTCTCTCCCCAAACCCCGACTCTCCCAGAGGGACATTAACGGCGGAGGCGCTAAGAAACCTTTACCGCAAATTCTACATATGTCTGAAAAAATCCAGGCTCGCGCCTATGAAGAGTTGAGGCGCTGGAAGCCGCTCTGGCTCTCCCGCCGGATGGCCGCACGCTCTTCCCACCTCATGGCTGGAGCCCGCAACGGCATTGGAACTGTCCTGAACCGGATCCATGTCGCTGCCAATGGCATCCGGAAAGGTAGTAAGCTGCAACGGATTACGCCCCAGGTCACGGCCAGCATGAGCAACGCCCAGCTTCGTCCGCTCCAGACATCCCTCTCCTTGGAACAGGCCCTCGCCCAGGTTGACGGTCTCCTGGCGGAGGGACGCTGGAACGATGCCCGCCGGCACTGCTCGGCGATCCTGGGCCTGCGGCCGGACCATCCCGACACCCTGCTGCGCCTGTGCCGGATCGCCGGCAAAGCCGATGCGCCGGCCGCTGCGCTGGAGAAAATCCGGCGGGCGGTTGCCGCGCAGCCCGGCTTGATGGAGGTCTACGCCCATCTCGGTGCGACGCTGAAAGGGCTTGGACGGGTGGAGGAGGCCGTCGCCGGCTACGCCCGCGCGATCACGATCGACCCGACCGGCTCCGCGGACATCCTTTACAACCTGGGCAACCTGTTGCGGACCACGGACCGGCCGCAGGAGGCGACGGCGCGCTACCGTCAGGCCATCGCCCTGCGGCCCGATTTTCCGGAAGCCTGGTTCAACCAGGGCGTCGCCCTCCGGTCCCTCGAACGGCTTGAGGATGCGGTGGCCGCCTACCGGGACGCCATTGCCCTGCGCCCGGACTATTCCAGGGTACGGATCAACCTTGCCAACGCCCTGATCACACTGAGGCGCTACGCGGACGCCGTCCCTCATTACGAAGCCGCGCTCGCCTTGGGAATGGACGAGGCCGCCCATTACGGCGCCTTGGGCGGTACCCTGGAAAAGCTGGGGCGGATGCGGGAGGCGGAAGCCGTTCTCCGGCGGGGCCTGCTCCGCTGGCCGGAGGCCGCGGAACTCCATGGCCTGTTGGGCAAGATCCTCTTTTTCCAGGGGCGTCTGGCCGAATCGGAAGCATGCTACCTCAAGGTGGCCGGCCTGCCGCCGAGCAATCCCAACTACGACCCCAACGTCCTCATCGGCCTCTGCAGCATCGAAAACGCCCGGGGCGCCCCCGGCAAATCCAGGGACTGGTGCGACCGGGCCCTGGAGGCCGATCCAGATTTCGAGGTTGCGATGCGCAACCTCCTCCTCACCCTCGCCTACGAGTCCCATGACCCCGCGATGGTCTTTGCGGAGCACCGGCGGCACGGAAACCGTTTCGCCCGCCCCCATCACGCCGAGGTCAAGCCGCACGGCAACCTTCCCGACCCGGACCGCCGGCTGCGCATCGGTTATCTGTCCTACGATTTCCGGAACCATGCCGTCGCTCGGAACCTGCTGCCGGTGCTGACGGCCCATGACCACCGCGCGGTCGAGGTCTTCTGCTATGCCTGTTCCGACATTTCGGACAGCATCACCGCAAACTTCCAGCACCATGCCGATCACTGGCGCCCGGTGGCCGAAGCCAGCGACGACGCCATTGCCGACAGCATCCGCGCCGACGGCATCGACATTCTGGTGAGCATGGCCGGCCGCTTCGACGGCAACCGGCCGCTGGTGTGCGCCCGCTGCCCGGCGCCGATCCAGATCAGCTTCCACGACATCGCCACCAGCGGCATGGAGGTGATGGACTATCTCATCGCCGATCCCACCCTCTGCCCGCGGGACAGCGAGGAGGGCTTCACGGAACGCATCCTCCGCCTGCCGAGCTTCTACGTCACCACGCCGCTGCGGCACGCGCCGGCTCCCATGCTGCCCCCGATGGCGGTCACGGGACAGCCGACCTTCGGCTGTTTCAACAACCCGGCCAAGGTCACGGGGGAGGTTCTCGACCTCTGGGCGCGGCTGCTCGACCGCCTGCCGACGGCACGGCTGGTCCTGAAATACATCGACCGGTACGAGAACCCCGAACTGCGCGACCGCACCCTGTCGCGGCTCACCGCCGCCGGCGTGGACACCCGCCGGGTCCAGCTGCTGGCCTCGATCGACCGGGTGGTGTCGCATCTGGCGCTCTACGACCGGATCGACGTCGCGCTCGACCCCTTCCCTTTCTGCGGTTCGACGACGACCTTCGAGGCGCTGTGGATGGGGGTGCCGGTGGTGACGCTGCCGCGCGGCACCATGGTCAGCCGCTGGTCGGCCGCCATGCTGAAGACATTGGGGATGGCCGACCTGATCGCCGGCGATGAGGAGGAGTATGTGGCGATCGCCGCCCGGCTGGCATCCGACCTGCCACGGCTGGCCGCGATGCGGTCGGGACTGCGGGCACACGTCAAGGCGTCCCCCCTCTGCGACGGGCCGCTCAAGGCCCGGCAGATGGAACGTCTCTACCGCGCCGTCTGGCGGCGCTGGTGTGCCACCCGGCGTGCCTGAGGGTCTGTATCGCCGACTGCCTCCCGGTTCTCAGTTTCATCACCTGTGGGGCGCCACTCTCCGCACCTGTTCCGCGGGGGTATGCCGAACGCTCCATCTCCTCGCTTTTTCCCGGGGAATACTGCCGAGGACGGCTTGTATGTCTTCGGTGGAGACGCCGCGGTCGAGACGGCGAAGGGAGGAAGTCGACATGGCGCGCGTGCTTCGATGCTGCGCATTGGCGCTCGCGGTGTTTTCGTTCGTGTCCGTGTGCGGGGCGGAAACGCTGGACTGCTGGCTCCTGACGGGGAATGCGCTGGATCGGGCCCGGCAGCAGGGGATGTGCCTGGACACCTTCGCCCGCAACACGAACGACGCGACGCCTTCCCACGGGGGGAAGGTCGCCAGCTCGAAAGGCGGAAGCAAGCATGCCGCGGGCGCCGACGGCTTGAAAACGACGGCGCTTCCTCCGAAGCCCAACCGGGCAGGCGCTGGAGACGACGACGATACTCGCCCCATGTCCTCCCAACCGCCCGGCGTTGATCCGGAACCGATGCAGACGTACACCGCCGAAGTGCGGCCTCCGGTTCCGCGAGATCCGGTGGCGGACGCCCTATCCGCCGTTCAGCGAGAGCTTGAACGGTTCACCCGGGACGTCGAGCGGGACTTCGGGTTGGTCGGGCGAGCCCTGCTGCAAGGCGGTTCCTCCGGGACACCCTCGCATTCCCCGCATTCAGGACGGTGAGCAAGGCTCATCTTTCCAGGCTCGCGGACCGCGCCCAGCCCCGCGCCTCATCCAGGCGGTCGCCGGTGAAGACCTTGTCCAGGTGCACCTGCATCCGGCCCGGCCGGTCCTCCTCGAGAACCCGGTAGACGTGCGTCCACAGCCCGAAGCGGCGGTGCACCACGACGTACACCGTGCCGCGCACGAAGCGGCGGCCGTTGCCCGGCAATGGACACGGGCCAACGGCGACAGCGGTGTCGTCCGGGCCGAGGATCAGCGACAGGTCGGGCTGCGACAGGTCGAGCGGGGCGATGGAAAGGCTGTCCGGCATAAAAAATCCCTCCTCTGGTTCGGCGAGGAGGGCTGACGCGGCGGCTCGGTCCCGTTTGGTTGCCGGTACGGCCACATCCTCCCTCGCGGGAGCACCACCTTGCCCGGGTCGGCAGGTTGGTGTTGGGCGTCAGCCCAACTCTTGATGCTGGGGTCTGTATACAGGCTGGAGCGCAGCGGCGCAAGCGCCGCGCTCCAGGCTGCTCATGCGGCCTGGGAGCGCACCTCGTCCAGGAAGCCCGCCATCTCGGCGGACAGCGCGCCGGTCCGCTCGCACAGGCCGCGCGCCGCCGACAGCACGGCCGCCGCGGTGCCGCCCGCGCTTTCGGCCGTGTGCGCCAGCCCGGCGACGGCCGAGGAGACGCCCTGGGTGCCGAGCGCCGCCATCTCCACCGCCCGCGCGATCTCCCGGGTGGCGGCGTTCTGCTCGCCGACCGCGGCAGTGACGGAGCCGGCGATGGAATCGATCTCGGTGATCGTCGCGGCGATGACCTGGATCGCCGCCGCGGCCTCGCGGGTCACGCCCTGCATGGCGACGACGTGCGCGTTGATCTCGCCGGTCGCCCTGGCGGTCTGGTCGGCAAGGCCCTTCACCTCGCTGGCCACCACCGCGAACCCCTTGCCGGCCTCCCCTGCCCTGGCCGCCTCGATGGTGGCGTTGAGGGCCAGCAGGTTGGTCTGCTTGGCGATGGCGTGGATCAGCTCGACCACCTGCCCGATCCGCTCGGCACTGGCGATCAGGCCCTGCACCGTCTCGTTGGTGCGGCCGGCGTGCGCCACCGCGGCGCCGGCGATGCGCGCGGAATGGCCGACCTGCTCCTCGATGCCGTGGATGGAACCGGCCAGTTCGGTCGCCGCCGCCGCTGCGGAGCGGACGTTGCCGAGGATGGCGGTCGCCTCCCCCGCCGCCTCCTGCGACCGTACCGAGGCACCGCCGGCCTCCTCCGCCATGGTGCCGGCGCTGCCGGCCATGCCCTGCGCGGCGGCCGCGATGCCCTCCACCAGCCGGCTCACCCGGCTCTGGAAGCGGTCGGCGAGGGCGCGGAGCGCGGCGCGCTTGTCGCGCTCCGCGTGGGTGGCCGCCTCGACCTGGTCGGCGTGCATCCGCTGGATGGCTTCGGCGTTGTCGCGGAAGACGCGCAGCGAGTCCGCCATGTCGCCGATCTCGTCGCGCCGCCCGGCGCCGGGCACCGCTACGCCGGTGTCGCCGCGCGCCAGTTGCGCCATCACCGCGGCCATGGCGCGCAGCGGCGTCACCACCACGCGGCCGAGCAGGACGTTGAGCAGCAGGATCTGCACCGCCAGCGCCAGCAGCGCCGCGGCCACCTGCCCGCGCATCTGGCCCTGGATGGCGGCGGCCTGCTCCTCCAGGCTCCAGGCGATCTGGAGGACACCGATCAGCCGGTTGCTCTTGCCGCTCACCACCGGCACCGCCACCACGATGTGCCCGTTGCCGGAGCGCACCTGCACCCCTGCCCCACCCTTCGCGGCCTCGGCCAGATCCGCGTCGGCGCCGAGGTCGTAGCGGGCGAAGCGCGGGTTGGCGAAGTCCACCAGCGTCCCGACCGACACCGACAGCGCGCGCAGCGAGGCCAGTTGCACCTCGTCGGAGTTGGCGAGCGGCATGAACTCGCTCTCCACCGCGGCGCCGTCGCCGGCCAGGATGCCGACGCGCACGGCGTTGGCGAGCATCTCCGTCTTCACGCGGGCGTCGTGCGCGGCGAGCCGGACGGCGTCGCGGTACTGCATGGCCGCCTGCATGCCCATGATGGCGACGAAGCCGCCGAGCAGCGCGGCGACGAAGGCGGCGGTGACCTTCCGCCCGATGGTCCAGAAACTGCGGCGCGTGTCCCCAGGCATGCTCGACCCTCCCGTATGCTGTTCAGGAAAAGGCCGCCGGCCGCCGCACCCCGCGTTGGAGGGGCGGCCGGCGCGCGAGTGTCCCCCTTCCCGCCCGGAGAGGCTCCGGCGGGTGCGGAAAGGGGGTGGACGCTCCGTGACTTGCCCCCACCCTCCCCTGCGACAGCGGGGTCGGGGGGCAATGGGTTCTACGCGAGTTGCCGGCGCCGCTCGCGCCAGCCGAACAGGCCGATGCGCTCGTACAGCCAGGGATACTGGCGCACCATGCGCCGGGCCATGCCGGCCGAGTAGGACAGCCAGACGATCACCGCCAGCACGCTGGTGTGGAACAGGTAGCCCCAGCCCGACAGCAGTTCGCCGCCGAACAGCCCGAAGACCAGGAAGCGGTCGCCGGCACCGAGCAGCGCGGCGTAGCCGAACACCGCCCCCAGCGGCTTCCAGCCGGACGCCAGGGACTGGCCGGTCAGCCAGCCGCAGCCGCCGAACACCACCAGCGTCAGCCCGATGAAGACGCCAGGCGAGGCGCCGAGAAGGTTTTCCATCAGTGGCCTCCCTCGAGATAGGCGGCGCGGACTTCCGGATCGGCCAGCAGCTCGGCCCCGGTGCCGCTCATGGTGACGCGGCCGGTGACTATGACGTAGCCGCGGTGGGCGAGCTTCAGCGCGTGATAGGCGTTCTGCTCGACCATGAAGACGGTCATCTTCTGCTCGCGGTTGATCTCCTTGATGACCTGGAAGATCTGCTTCACCACCAGCGGCGCCAAGCCCAGCGACGGCTCGTCGAGCAGCAGAAGTTTCGGCTGGCTCATCAGCGCGCGGCCGATGGCGAGCATCTGCTGCTCGCCGCCCGACATGGTGCCGGCGCGCTGGTGCATGCGTTCCTTCAGGCGCGGAAACAGGTGGAACACCCGCTCCAGCTCGCGGTCGAAGCTGCCCGGCTGCGCGGTGATGGAGCCCATCTGCAGGTTCTCCAAGACCGTCATGCGCGGGAAGATGCGCCGGCCCTCGGGCGACTGGGCGATGCCGCGCCGCACGATCTCGTAGGTCGGCAGGCGGGTGATCTCCTCGCCCTCGAACAGCACCCGGCCCTGCCGCGCCTGCGGCGTGCCGCACAGCGTCATCAGCAGCGTCGACTTGCCGGCGCCGTTGGCGCCGATCAGGGTGACGATCTCGCCCTGGTGAATCTCCAGGTCAATGCCCTTCAGGGCCTGGATCGAGCCGTAATAGGTGTGAACGCCGGACACGCTAAGCATGGCGGGGGACCTCCGTGTTCTGGGCCAGATCCTTGGCGATCTCAGGCGGCAGGTCTTCGCTCTCCTCCTCGCCGAGGTAGGCGCGGATCACCGCCGGGTCGTTCTTCACCT
>NZ_LGQZ01000184.1 GCF_003116015.1 Azospirillum sp. TSO22-1 | reverse complement strand
AGGCGCGGGTGTCGTCGTTGAAGCCGACGGTGTTGTAGAAGCCGGCGGTCTCGGTGACCATCTCGCGGAAGCGGCGCATGCCCTCGGGGCTGTCGTGGAACCACCACGCCGGACCCAGGCGCAGCGCCGGGTAGTGGCCGGCCAGCGGCGCCAGCTCGCGGCTGTAGCTGGTCTCGTCCAGCGTGAACAGGATGATGGTCAGCTTCGCCTCGTTGCCGACGCGGTCGAGCAGCGGCTTCAGCGCCCGCACGTACTCGGTCTGGCTCGGGATGTCGGCGCCCTTGTCGCGGCCGTAGCGGTCGAACACGACGGGGTTGTGGTTGCGCATGCTGCCCGGATGGATCTGCATGACCAGCCCGTCCTCCAGGCTCATCTTCGCCATCTCGGTCAGCATCTGGCCGCGGAACAGCTCGGCCTCGGCCGGGGTGATGGTGCCGCGCAGCGCCTTGTCGAACAGCGCCTCGGCTTGCGTGCGCGACAGGTCGGCGGTCAGCGCGGTCGGATGGCCGTGGTCGGTCGAGGTGGCGCCGCCGACCTCCTTGAAGTAGCGGCGGCGGTTCGCCAGCGCGGCGAGGTAGCCGGTCCAGCCCAGCGTGTTCTCGCCGGTCAGGGCGCCCAGCTGCTCGACGTTGGCCTGGAAGCCCTCGAACTCCGGATCGACGACCGGGTCGGGACGGAAGGCGGTGACGACGCGGCCCTTCCAGCCGCTCTCGCGGATCGCCTTGTGGTGCTCCAGCGGGTCGAGCGGCGACTCGGTGGTCGCCAGCACCTCGATGTTGAAACGCTCGAACAGGGCGCGCGGGCGGTACTCGGGCGTGCGCAGGCAGGCCTCGATCTGGTCGTAGATGCGGTCGGCGCTCTCGGCGCTCGGCCGCTCGGTGACGCCGAAGACGGTCTCGAACGCGTGGTCGAGCCACATGCGCGTCGGCGTGCCGCGGAACAGGTGCCAGTTGGAGGCGAGCAGGCGCCAGATCTTGCGGGAGTCGGTCTCCACCGGGCCGCCGTCCTTGCGCGGCACGCCCAGGCTCTCCATCGCGATGCCCTGGCTGTACAGCATGCGGAAGGCGTAGTGGTCCGGCTTGACGAACAGCGCGGCCGGGTCGGGGAACGCCTCGTCCTTGGCGAACCAGGACGGGTCGGTGTGGCCGTGCGGGCTGACGATCGGCAGCGCGCTCACTTCGCCGTACAGGCGGCGCGCAATGGCGCGCTGCGTGGGGTCGCTGGGAAACAGGCGGTCGGGGTGGAGCATGGTGATCTCCGATGTGGGAAGGGTGAGGCGATGCCGTCGTGTGAAGTATACTAATATATCAGTATGGTCGTTGCAAGCCCCGTATCGTGGGGCATACGGATTAGACGGCGCGGCGCTCGTAGCTGTGGAAGTCGGCCGGGCGCGGCGTGTAGCCGTTGGAGAACAGCGGCGAGGCGACCAGCATGTCGGCGGTGGCCTCGTTGCAGGCCATCGGGATGTTGTAGAGCGTGGCGAGGCGGGTCAGCGCCTTGACGTCCACGTCGTGCGGCTGCGCCGTCATCGGATCGACGAAGAACACCAGCATGTCGATGCGGCTCTCGGCGATCATCGCGCCGATCTGCTGGTCGCCGCCCAGCGGGCCGCTTTTCAGCGGGGTGACGTCGAGGTCCGGATGGGCCTTGCGGACCAGCGTGCCGGTGGTGCCGGTCGCCCAGAACGCATGCCCGGCGAGAAAGCGGAGGTGCGCGCCGATCCACGCGATCAGGTCGCCCTTGCGGGCGTCGTGCGCGACCAGCGCGATGCGTTTGCGGGTCATGGTGGGCATCCTCTCTGTGCGGCACAGTTATACTAATATATCAATGGCGACGCAAGGGGCTTGCTCGCTCCCTCCGGGGTGTTTGACGGCCGCGCGTCCGCGCGCATATTATGCTTAACGGTTGAGGAGCACCCCGCCGTGGGGCGCGTCTGCCGTGTGGTGATCGGGAGCAGGTCTTGACGAAAGCGGCACACACCCCGCCGTCCGGTGCCGAGGCGGGCCGGCGACGGCGGACCCGGCGCGGTCCGGCGATTCCGGTCGCGCGGCCGGTCCAGCGCGGCGGGACGGTGTCGGCGAACATCTACCGCGACCTGCGTGACGAGATCCTGTCGCTGCAGCGCAAGCCGGGCGACCCCATCGCCGAGAAGCAGATTGCCGAAGCCTACGGCGTCAGCCGCACGCCGGTGCGCGAGGCGGTGCTGAAGCTGACCGACGAGGGCCTGATCGAGGTGTTCCCGCAGTCCGGCACCTTCGTTGCCCGCATTCCCCTCGGCGCGCTGCCGGAGGCCATCGCCATCCGCCGCGTGCTGGAGGAAGCCACCGTCCGCTACGCCGCCGAGCGCGCGACGCGCAGCCAGGTCGCCCGCCTGCACACCTGCATCGAGGTGCAGCGCGAGTGCGAGGCCGCCGGCGATTTCGAGGGATTCCATCAGGCGGACGAGGAGTTTCATCGCCTGCTGTCCGAGACCGCCGGCTATCCCGGCTTCTGGACGCTGATCCAGCAGGTCAAGGTGCAGGTCGACCGCTACCGCCGCCTGACCCTGCCGGTCCAGGGCCGCATGGGCGTGGTGATCGAGGAGCACGAAGCGGTCGTCGAGGCCGTCGCCGCGCACGACGCGGACCGGGCCGTCAAGGCGCTCGACACGCACCTCGACGACCTGCAGATCACCATCGCGGAAGCGCAGAAGGCGAACCCGCGGTACTTCTCGGCGGTGGAGGGCGCCGCGGCGCCATAGCCGCCGGCGCCAGCGCCAGCAGCAGGCAGAGCGCCGCCCCGGCGCTCATGCCGGCGACGTGCGCCCAGCCATCCAGCGTGTGGTCGGCCACCAGGAACAGCAGCGCTCCGGCGGCCAGCAGCGTGGCGTAGAGCCACGGCGGCACGCGTTTCATGGGACTTGGCCCCTCAGGCGATGCCGAAGCCGTAGACAATGCGGCCGGTGTACCACTGCCCCGGCCGCAGGACCGTGGAGGGGAAGGCCGGCAGGTTGACGGCGTTCGGGAAGTGCGAGGGTTCCAGGCAGAAGGCGCTGTGCCGGGTGTACAGCGTGCCGCCCTTGCCGACGTCGCGCGGTGCCTTGCCCTCGAGGAAATTGCCGGTGTAGAGCTGCAGCCCCGGTTCGGTCGAGCGGACCTCCAGCACCCGGCCGCTGCCGGAGTGCACGACGCGGGCGTGCAGCCCCAGCGCGCCGGTCGGCTTGTCCACCACGTAATGCAGGTCGTAGCCCTTGCCCAGCGCCAGCATCGGGTGGTCGGCGCCGATGCGCGCGCCGAACGCGGCGGGGCTGCGGAAGTCGAAGGGCGTGCCGGCGACGTCCACCGTCTCTCCCGTCGGCACCGCGGCGGCGTCGAGCGCCAGGTAGCGGTTCCCCTGCACCGTCGCGACGTGGTCGAGGATGGAGGAGCCGAGGTCGCCGGACAGGTTGAAGAAGGTGTGGTCGGTGAAGTTGGCGACGGTCGCCTTGTCGGCGGCCACCGCCGTCCAGGCGATGGTCAGCGCGTTGGCGTCGTCCAGCGCATAGACCAGACGGACCGGCAGAGTGCCGGGGAAGCCCTCCTCGCCATCCTGGAAGACGTAGGTCAGCTCCAGGCTGGACTCGTCCAGCTGGCGGGCGGCGAAGACCCGGAAGCGCGAGCCGCGGGTGCCGCCGTGCAGGGTGTTGGGCGGGCTGTTCACCGTGGTGTGGTGCTCGACGCCGTCCAGCGTGAAGCGCCCGCCGGCGATGCGCCCGCAGTAGCGGCCGATGAACGAGCCCATGGAGGGCTGGCCGTTCACCACCGGATCGATGCCGTCGTAGCCCTGCACCACGTCGCCGAGGACGCCGTCGCGGTCGGGCACCAGGATCTGTTCGATCTTCGCCCCGTAGTTGGTGATCCGCACCACCGCGCCGTTGCGGTTGCGCAGGGTGAACAGGTCCACCGGCTTGCCGTCGATGGTGGTGCGGAACGCCTCGCGGCGCAGGTCGGCGGGTTTGGTCATGATTGGAAACCTCAGCAGAGCGACAGCGCCAGCACGTTCAGGCCGAGCAGCATCACCACACGCAGGAGAAGCGCCGTTTCGAGGGGATCGGAGGTCATCGCGGACTCCATGGATCGGCGGCTGCGCAACAATACTAGTATATCAGTGGCGGACGCAAAGGGTTTGCCGGGGGCAGGGACAGTATGCCGCAGGGCGCCGTGCCCTATCCCCGGCGCTCCGCTCAGCGGGCCAGCCAGCCGCCGTCGACCGGCAGGATGGTGCCATGGATGTAATCGGCCGCGTCGGAGGCGAGGAACACCGCCGGGCCGCCGATGTCGGACGGCACGCTCCAGCGCCCGGCCGGGATGCGGCCGA
>NZ_LGQZ01000098.1 GCF_003116015.1 Azospirillum sp. TSO22-1 | reverse complement strand
GGCGCCGACACGCTGGACGGCAGCACCGGCAGCGACACCCTGATCGGCGGGGCCGGCAACGACGTCTATGTCGTCGATGTGATCACCGACGTGGTGACGGAACTGACGGGCGAAGGCACCGACGAGGTGCGCACCGCGCTGGCCTCCTACACCCTGGGCACCAACGTCGAGAACCTGACCTACACCGGGGCGGCGGCGATCAACGGAACCGGCAACGCGCTGGACAACGTGCTCACCGGCGGGGCCGGCAACGACACGCTGAACGGTGCTGCGGGCAACGATACGCTGAACGGCGGTGCCGGGGCCGACAACATGGCCGGCGGTGCCGGCGACGACGTCTACTCTGTGGACAGCGGCAGCGACATCGTCACCGAGGCGGCGAGTTCCGGCACCGACGAGGTGCGCACCACGCTCACCGCCTACACGCTGGGCGCCAACGTCGAGAACCTGGCCTTCACCGGCACCGGCGCCTTCACCGGCACCGGCAACACGCTGAACAACCGGATCACCGGCGGCGCCGGCAACGACACGCTCGACGGCGGCACCGGCGGCGACACGCTGATCGGCGGCCTCGGCAACGACGTCCACCTCGTCGACAGCACCGGCGACGTGGTGACGGAACTGGCCGGCGAAGGCGCCGACGAGGTGCGCACGACACTGACCACCTACACGCTCGGTGCCAACGTCGAGACCCTGACCTTCACCGGCACCGGCGCCTTCACCGGCACCGGCAACGCGCTGGACAACGCGCTCGTCGGCGGGGCCGGCAACGACACGCTCTCGGGCGGCGCCGGCAATGACACGCTGACCGGCGGGCTGGGCGCCGACCGCCTGATCGGCGGGGCCGGCAACGACCTGTTCCTGGTGGACGACGCCGGCGACCTCGTGGTGGAGGCCACGGGCGACGGGACCGACGAGGTGCGCACCACGCTCAACACCTACACGCTGAGCGCCAACGTGGAGACGCTGACCTTTACCGGCACCGGCGCCTTCACCGGCACCGGCAACGGGCTGAACAACGTCATCACCGGCGGCGCCGGCACCGACACCCTGGACGGAGCCGCAGGCGCCGACACCCTGGCGGGCGGCCTCGGCAACGACGTCTACGTGGTGGACGATGCAGCCGACATGGTCACCGAGTTGACCGGTGAAGGCACGGACGAGGTGCGCACCGCGCTGACCGCCTACACCCTGGGTGCCAACCTGGAGAACCTGACTTTCACCGGGACCGGCAGCTTCACCGGCACCGGCAACGCGCTGAACAATACGATCACCGGCGGTGCCGGGGCCGACACGCTGGACGGCGGCACCGGCACGGACACCGTCGCCTTCACCACCGCCATCACCGCCAGCCTGGCGACCGGCACCGCGTCGGACGGGGACGTGCTGCTCGGGTTCGAGAACCTGAGTGGCTCGGCCTTTGACGACGTCCTGATCGGGGACGCGGGCACCAACGTGCTCACCGGCAACGCCGGCAACGACACGCTGGACGGCGGGGCCGGGACCGATACGCTGATCGGCGGGCTTGGCAACGACGTCTATATCGTCGATGCGAGCACCGACGTGGTGACCGAGGCCGCCAGCGCCGGCACCGACGAGGTGCGCACGGCGCTCGTCGCCTACACCCTCGCCGCCAACGTCGAGACGCTGACCTTCACCGGTTCCGGCACCGTCGCCTTCACCGGCAACACGGGCAACAACCTGCTCACCGGCGGGGCTGGCAACGACACGCTGGACGGCGGTGCCGGCAACGACACGCTGGACGGCGGCCTGGGAACCGACAGCCTGATCGGCGGCACCGGCAACGACGTCTTTATCGTGGACGATTTCGGCGACGCGGTGATCGAGGCGGCGGGCGGTGGCACCGACGAGGTGCGCACCGCGCTGGCCGCCTATACGCTGATCGACAACGTCGAGACCCTGACCTACACCGGCACCGGCAATTTTGCCGGCACCGGCAACGCGCTGAACAACACGATCACTGGCGGGGCGGGCGACGACACGCTGACCGGCGGGGCGGGCGGCGACATGCTGTACGGCGGAGCCGGCAACGACCTCTACATCCTGGAGGATGGCGGCGACATCGTGGTCGAGGCGGCTGGCGCCGACCTGGACGAGGTGCGCACCACGCTGGGCACCTATACTATGACGGGCAACGTGGAGATCCTGACCTACACCGGCTCCGGCACCTTCTTCATAACCGGCAACGCGTCGGACAACCTGATCACCGGTGGTGCCAACGGCGACTCTCTGTACAGCGCGGACGGCAACGACACGGTGCTGGGCGGCGCCGGTAACGACACCCTCAACGGCAGCTACGGCAACGACATCCTGGACGGCGGGCTCGGTGTCGATTCCATGGATGGCGGCTTCGGCAGCGACCTCTACTTCGTGGATGATCCCGGCGACATCGTGGTCGACGCGGCGGTCAGCCCCGAGATCGACGAGGTGCGGGTCACGGCGGCCAGCTTCACGCTGGGCCCGTACGGGGTCGAGATCATGACCTACACCGGATCCGGCAACTTCGCCGGCACCGGCAACGCGTTGGCCAACACCATCACCAGCGGGGCGGGCAACGACACGCTGGACGGCGGCACCGGCGCCGACACGCTGACCGGCGGCGCCGGCAACGACCTGTACGTGGTAGACAACGCCGGCGACGTGGTGACCGAACTGGCCGGCGAGGGCAGCGACGAGGTGCGCACCACGCTGGCCGCCTACACGCTGGCCGCCAACGTCGAGACCCTGACCTACACCGGCACCGGCACCTTCACCGGCAACGGCAACGCGGCAGACAACGCGATCGCCGGCGGGGTCGGCAACGACACACTGACCGGCGGCGCCGGCAACGACACGCTGACCGGCGGCGCCGGCAACGATCTCTACACGGTGGAGGATGCCGGCGACCTCGTCATCGAGGCGGCAGGGGCGGGCACCGACGAGGTGCGCACCGCACTCGCCGCCTACACGTTGACCGACAACGTGGAGAACCTGACCTACACCGGCACCGGCAGCTTCGCCGGCACCGGCAACGCGCTGAACAACCGCCTGCAGGGCGGGACCGGGGCCGACACGCTGGCCGGCGGTGGCGGCGATGACCTCTACTTCGTCGACAACGCCGGCGACGTCGTCGTCGAGGCGGCGGACGAGGGAATCGACGAGGTGCGCACCACGCTCGCCGGCTACACGCTGTCCGCCAACGTCGAGATCCTGACCTACACCGGCAGCACCGGCGGCCTGTTTACCGGCAACGCGGTGAACAACCGAATCACCACCGGTGCGGGCAACGACACGCTGGACGGCGGGGCCGGGGCCGACACGCTGACCGGTGGCGCCGGCAACGACACATACGTGGTGGACGACGCGGGCGACGTGATCACCGAAGCGGGCGGCGCCGGCACCGACACGGTGCTGACGAGCGTCGCCAGCCACACCCTCGGCGCCAATTTCGAAAACGTCACCTACACCGGGTCGGGCAACTTCACCGGCACCGGCAACACGCTGAACAACGTCATCACCGGCGGCGCCGGGAACGACACGCTGGACGGCGGCACCGGGGCCGACACGCTGACCGGCGGCGGCGGGAACGACGTCTACGTGGTCGACAGCACGGCCGACGTGGTGAGCGAACTGGCCGGCGGGGGCGTGGACGAGGTGCGCACCACCGTGGCGAACTACACGCTGGGTGCCAATGTCGAGATCCTGACCTACACCGGGGCGGCGACCGCCAACGCCACGGGCAACGAGCTGGATAACGTCATCACCACCGGGGCAGGCAGCGACATCCTCATTGGCGGGGCCGGCAACGACACGCTAGCCGGCGGCGCCAACAACGACGTCTACTATGTTGCCGACGCCGGGGACGTGGTCGTCGAGGCGGCGGGAGCGGGCACCGACGAGGTGCGCACCGCGCTCGCCGCCTACACGCTGACAGCCAACGTGGAGACCCTGACCTACACCGGCACCGGCAATTTCGCCGGAACCGGCAACGAGCTGGGCAACCGCTTCGTCAGCAACGGCGGCAACGATACGTTGGACGGTGGAGCGGGCGCCGACTCCATGGCCGGCGGCTACGGCAACGATGTCTACTATGTGGACGACGTCGGCGACCTTGTGGTCGAGAGCTACGCGGCCGGCACGGACGAAATCCGCACCACGCTCTCGGCCTACACGGCCGGCAGCAACATGGAGAACCTCACCTACATCGGCACCGGCAACTTCGCTGGCACCGGCAACAACGCGGCCAACCTCATCATTGGCGCCGCCGGCGCCGACACGCTGGACGGCAGCACCGGCAGCGACACCCTGATCGGCGGGGCCGGCAACGACGTCTATGTCGTCGAT
>NZ_LGQZ01000137.1 GCF_003116015.1 Azospirillum sp. TSO22-1 | reverse complement strand
CCCTCCCTCGCCTCCGGCGGGGGCGTGGAGCCGGTAACGAAGTTAACGAGCGCCGAAGGCGATCGTAGGCGGAGCGCGGTCGCCCGCAAGTCGGGCGACCGGTGGAGGGGCCCACGAAGTGGGAGGGTGGGGGCTACGGTCTTCCCGTAAAGCCCCTGCCCCCTCCTGACCTCCCCCGCCGGAGGCGAGGGAGGGACTTGGATCACCTCACATCATCGCCTGCGCCATCGGGCAGGCGCCGTTGCCGCATCCGACCGGGTTGCAGGGGTGGGCGGGCGCGGCCGGCTGCGCCTTGCCGACGCGCGGGGCCATGATGGCCTTGGCCACCTCATGCCCGCCGCAGGACGGGCAGGTGAGGGACGGGCGCTGGGCGTCGTAGTCGGCCATGTTCTCGAACCACTGGTCGAACTCGTGGCCGCAGTTGCAGCGGAGCGCATAGAGGATCATCGCGTCGGTACCCCGGGGAAAGACCACAGTCGGCGTGTATGTACCCGAATCGGCCGCTCCCCGCCAAGCGTCAGCGATGTGACGTCACGCCGACCTGCCGGCACATCGACAGCAGCGGGCAGGTCGAGCATTTCGGCCGCTCGCCCGTGCAGATCCATTTGCCGAAGGGCACCAGCCGCTCGTTGATCTCGATCCAGTAGCGTTCGGGCAGCGTCCGCTCCAGGACCTCCATGGTGCGCTCCGGCGCGGTGGCGGCGACATAGCCCCAGCGGTTGGTCACCCGGTGCACGTGCACGTCCACCGCGACGGCCGGCCGCCCGTAGCCGACCGCCAGCGTCAGCGCCGCGATCTTCGGCCCGACGCCGCGGAACGCGGTGAGCCCCTCCGGCGTGTCCGGCACCCGGCCGCCGTGCTTGGCGACGATGCGGTGCGACAGCGCGATCAGGTCGCGGGCCTTGGGTTCCGGGAAGGTGGCGCCGTTCAGCAGGCGGACCAGTTCCGCCTCGTGCAGCGCCGCCATCGCCTCCGGCGTACGGGCCACGGCGAACAGGCGGCGGCAGACGGCCAGCGTCGTCTCGTCGCGGGTGCGGGCGGAGATCAGGCTGCCGACCAGCTGCTCGAAGGGCGAGCCGTAGCCCTCGTCGCGCAGCTCGAACATGGCGGCCTTCGGCAGGTCGGCGACGGCGATGCGCAGGCGGCGGAACGCCTCGTCGACGTCGAACGGCTCCTTGTCGGTCCGGCGCGGTGCCGGGGCGGCGTGGGTGGCGGGAACGGGCATGCGCGGGTCCTCCTCGCGCATGGAAACAGTAAATTCCCTCCCTCGCTCCCAGCGGGGGAGGGAAGGGGCCCGTGCGCAGCACGGGAAGGGTGGGGGCTTCGGCTTCGCCGGTAAGGCGTTGCCCCCACCCTGACCCTCCCCCTGCGGAGCAGGGGGAGGGGACCTGTCACCGCTGGTCGAACTTGATCTCGATGCGGCGGTTGCGGGCCAGCGCCTCGTCGGTGGTGCCGATGTCGAGCGGCTGCCACTCGCCGAAGCCGGCGGCGACCAGCCGTTCGGCCGGGATGCCCTGCTCGATCAGGAACTTCACCACCGCGATGGCGCGCGCCGCCGACAGCTCCCAGTTCGACGCGTAGGTGCGGGTGATCGGCCGGATGTCGGTGTGGCCGTCCACGCGCAGCACCCAGTTGATGTCCGACGGGATGTTCTTGCCCAGCTCGATCAGCGTCTGCGCGAGGTCAGCCATGCGGCGCTTGCCGGCTTCCTGCAGCTCGGACGAGGCGGAGGGGAACAGGATGTCGGACTGGAAGACGAAGCGGTCGCCGACGATGCGGATGTCCTGCCGGGTGCCCAGCGCCTCGCGCATGCGCCCGAAGAACTCCGAGCGGTAGCGGGCCAGCTCCTGCACCTTGCTGGCCAGCGCCTGGTTCAGCCGGGCGCCGAGGTCGGCGATCTGCACCTGCTGCTCGCTGGCCTTCCTCTCCGACAGGTCCAGCGCCGCGCCGATGCGGGCGAGCTGGTCGCGCAGCGCGGCGATCTGCTTGTTCAGCGTGTCGATCTGGTCGCTGCGCAGGCCCAGGTCCTTCTGCGCCTGCGCGATGTCCTTCTGCGTCGCCGCCGCCTTGTCGGTGGCCTCGGCGATCTGGCGGTTCAGCGCGGCGACCTGCTGGTCGCGCAGCGCGACCTCCTTCTGCGCCAGCATGGTCTTCTCGCCGGAGTCGGCGAGCTTCGCCTCCAGTTCCTTGCCGCGGTCGCGCGCCGTGCCGAGCTGGGCGAGCAGCGCCTGCCGCTGCTCCTCGGTCAGGCGCAGCGCGGCGGCGCGCTCCGCCACCTCGCCCTCCAGGCGCTGGCGCATCTCGCGCAGCGCGCGGATGTCGGCGGCCAGCGAGGCGGCCTCGCGGGCGACGGCGTCGCGGTCGTCCTGGAGCTGGCCCATGGCCGCGGTCAGGTCCTCGCGGGTGGCGACCGAGGCCTGGAGCTGGTCCGACACCTGCGCGATGTTGACGCGCAGATCGCCGTTGGCGTCGCGCTCCATGGTCAGCAGGTCGTTCAGCTCGGCCACCTTGCGCGACAGGCTCTGCAGCTGCTCGTCGCGGCCGGTCAGCGCGGTGGCGAGGTAGAACTGCGCCACCACGAACACCATCAGCAGGAAGATGACCACCATCACCAGCGACGACAGCGCATCGACCCAGCCGGGCCAGGCGTTCAGTTCGCGGTGTCCGTTGCGGCGGCTGAAACTGGCCATGGTGCGAGGGTTCCCTTACCGCCCGTCGGCGCGTTCCGCCTCTTCCGCCAGCGCCGCGATGGTGCGGGTGAGGACCTTGATCTCGTTGCGGATCTCGCCCACCGCCTGGGTGCGGCCGGAGGAGGTCTCCTCGACGAGGCGGGCGAGGTAGACGTCGATGTTGCGCAGGTGCTGGCGCGAGTTCTCGTCCAGCCCGCCGGCCGTGGCGTCGGCCAGCCGGCCCAGCACCTGCTTCATCTCCATCTGGCTCTCGGTGAGCTTCAGCAGCAGCGTCTGCTCGGCCCGCATCTGGTCGGTCAGCGTGCTCAGCCGCTCGGTCAGCGCCATCAGGTTGGCGTTGGAGGTGCGGCGGCTCTCCTCGCCCGAGGCGACGATGCGCTGCAGGCCGTCCAGGTTCTCCGCGGTCTGCTCCAGCAGCGCCTGGACGTAGACGGGGATCGACTGGTCGCCGGTCTCCAGGTTGCCGGCCGCCCCGGTGGACAGGCGGGTGGCGCCGGACAGCCAGTCCTCGACGTCCTGGAAGAAGCGGTGCTGCGCCTGCGTCGCCTGCAATTCCAGGAAGCCCAGCACCAGCGACCCGGCGAGGCCGAACAGCGAGCACGAGAAGGCCGTGCCCATGCCGGTCAGCGGCGCTTCCAGCCCATGCTGCAGGCTGGCGAACATGGTGGCGACGTCGCCGCCGCTGACGCTGAGGTTGCCGATCACCGAGCCGACCGAGCGCACCGTGTGCAGCAGGCCCCAGAAGGTGCCGAGCAGGCCCAGGAAGATCAGCAGGCTGATGAGGTAGCGCGACAGCTCCCGCGACTCGTCGAGGCGTGCGGCGAGGCCGTCGAGGACGGTGCGCATGGACAGCGCCGACAGCATCAGCCGCCCGCGCTTCTCGCCCAGCATGCGGGCCAGCGGGCCGAGCAGCACCGGCTCCGGCACGGTGGCGAGCGCGCCGGGGCGGTCGTGCTGGAACTGCTGGTAGCCGTGCAGCCACGCCACCTCCGGCCGCAGGATCAGCACCTGCCGGAAGATGAAGACGATGCCGGCCAGCAGCGCCGTCATGATCAGCCCGTTCAGCGCCGCGTTGGTCATGAACGCGCCGTAGAGCGCCGGGAACAGCAGCCCGACCACCACCACGACGACGACGAGGAAGAGGATCATCCGGGTCAGGAAGCGCTCGGGGCGCGTCATCGGAACCAACTCCTCCGTTCGGGCGCGCGCGCCTCGTTCAGTTCAGGAACTCCACGTCGATGCGGTCCGGCGGCCCGTCGGCGGCGCCGGTGCCCAGCGCGCGGATGTCGATGCGGGTGCTGCGGATGCCGAAGGCGGTCAGCCGCTCGCGCAGCGCCAGCGCGCGGGCCAGCGACAGCTGCCGCGCCTCGCGCGCGGTCTCCGCCGTGCCACTGGCGTAGGAGCGCAGCTGCAGGCGCAGGGTCTCGTTGGCGCGCATCCGCTGGGCCAGATCGTTCACCGTCGCCTCGGCCGACTCCGGCAGGTCGGACGCCGCGGCCTCGAACACCACGCTGAGCGCGCTGCGCGGCAGCGCCGGGGGCGGGGCGGGCGGCGGCAGGGCAGCGGTCTGGGTCGGTGTCGATGCCGGGGCCGGCGCGGGGGCCGGAGCCGGCGCCGCTGCCGGCGGAGCGGCGGCGGGAGCCGGGGTGGGGGGCGGCGCCGGGCGGGCGGCCGTCTGCAC
>NZ_LGQZ01000193.1 GCF_003116015.1 Azospirillum sp. TSO22-1 | reverse complement strand
CCGTACCGGATTTCGGTGTGCGGGCGCCGCGTGTTCTTATATTGTTAGCGCTCACAATAGCGCTGCGATTGTTAGCGCTAACCGTTCCTGGCTGCAAGAGGGGTGCGACGTTTTGGCTGCGATTTTTCGGATAACAGCGCCCAACCGATTGATGCGCCTACAAACTTTTCTTCAGCGGGTGGCACTGGCCCCGGCCGCCTGGATCCGGTCGAACAGCGGTTTGAACGCGCCGGCAGTGCCGTCGACGCTGGCGCTGCCGCCCACCTCCCAATCCTCGTCGGTCAGCACGGACAACAGGACCAGGAAGACCTCGTCGTTCTCGCGCCTGATGTGGCGGCGCTGGCCGGCGGCGTAGCGGCCAAGCTCGCCCAACGCCTCCGCAGCCGTCATGGACGGCGCCCCCGGCCCGTCCTCGAACCAGTCCAGCAGGCGCTGGCTGGCGGCCGGAAAGCGGTCGTGCTCGGCCCAGACCTCGGCGAAGGCCTCCTCGCAGCCGGGATCGCGGCCGATGGCCCGCGCGAACAGCGCCTCCTCCAACGGATGGTGGTGCCATTCCGGAAAGTCGCGCAGGTAGCGCAGCGCCAGCACCACCAGCTCCGAATCCAGCGGCCCGCCGGCCTCGGCCACCGCCACCTCGCGCTCGACGGCGTCGAGGACGGCCTGCATCGCCACATGGTCCCGGGCCAGATGTCGCATGACGGGATGCATGGTCGCTCCTCCGCAAGGGGTTGGGCCGCGTCCCTGCATGCTCCCGCAAGCCGCGGCCACGGTCAACGCCGCGCTGCCGCTTGGAGGCGGCGCCCGCGCGCACCATTGTCTATCGATCCGGCCAAGACCGGGCTGACAGGGGAGGACCGCCGATGCTCCAGGTCACGGAGTCGCAGGTGCGCCTTGGGCTCTCGGCCGCGGACAAGACCGAGGCGATCCGCACCGCCGGCCGCGCCATGGTCGACGCCGGCCTGATCGAGCCCGGCTACATCGACAGCATGCTCGGCCGCGAGGCCATCACCTCCACCTATCTCGGCAACGGTATCGCCATCCCGCACGGCCTGCCCCAGGCCCGCGACCTCGTGCGGCAGACCGGCGTGGTGGTCGTGCAATTCCCCGGCGGCGTCGATTGGGGCGGCGAGCCCGCCCGCCTCGTCGTCGGCATCGCCGCCAGATCGGACGAGCACATCGCCGTGCTGCAACGCCTCACCGGCGTGCTCGGCAACCCGGCTGAAGCGGCGCGGCTGGGCACCACCACCGACCCGGGCGCGGTGATGGCGGTGCTGAACGGCGGCGAAACCGTCCCGGCGCCGGACGCCGCCGCCCCGCTCGCCGGGCCGTCCATCGCCGTCACCGCCCCCTCCCCGCACGGCCTGCACGCCCGCCCGGCCACCGCGCTGGTCGAGGTGGCGAAGCGCTTCCGCTCGGAGATCGCCGTGCGCCACGGCGGCGGCACCGGCAACGCCAAGAGCCTCGTCTCGCTGCTGCGCCTCGGCGTGTCGGGCGGACAGCCGCTGACCATCAGCGCCGCGGGCGACGACGCCGACGCGGCACTCGCCGCCATCCGCGCCGCCTTCGCGGCCGGACTGGACGAGTCCACCGTCTCCGGGACGCCGCCCCCGCCACCGCCCGCGCGCGCCGCGCCACCGGCCGACCTCGACTACGACGGTCAGGTGATCGCCGGCATCTCCGCCTCGCCCGGCGTCGCCACCGGCACCGCCTGGAAGTTCCAGCGCGAAGAGTTGACCGTCGATGAGACCGCGCCCGACCCCGCCGTCCAGCACCGTCGCCTGGACCACGCCCTGGCCGGCGCCGCCGCCGACCTGCGCAACCTGCACGAGGAGTTCTGGAAGAAGGCGGGCGCGGCCAAGGCCGCCATTTTCAAGGCGCACCTGGAGCTGCTCGACGACCCCGAGATGGCCGCCGACGCGCACGCCCGCATCGACGCGGGGAAAGGCGCCGGCTGGGCGTGGCGCGCCGTGTACGAGGAGCGCGCCAACACGCTGGCCCAGCTGACCGACGCGCTGTTGGCCGGCCGCGCCGCCGACCTGCGCGACGTCGGCCGCCGGGTGCTGCGCCTGCTGGCCGACGCGACGGAGAGCGTCGCCGCCCTGCCCGACCACCCGGTGATCCTGCTGGCCGAGGACCTGGAACCGTCCGACACCGCCAAGCTCGACCCCGCCATGGTGCTGGGCCTGTGCACGGCCGGCGGCGGGGCGACCTCGCACACGGCGATCATCGCCCGCTCGCTGGACATCCCGGCCGTGGTGGCCGCCGGCCCCTCGCTGCTCGACCTGGAGAACGGGCGGGAGGTCATCATCAACGGCGACGACGGTGTGCTGGTCGCCGGCCCGTCCGGGCGTGACCGCGCCCGCGCCGCCACCGCCCGCGTCGCCGTCGCCCAGCGCCGCGAGGCCGAGCACCTGGAGCGCTACAAGCCCGCCATCACCACCGACGGCCGGCGTGTCGAGGTGGCCGCCAACCTCTCCGATCCCGAGGCCGCGGTGAAGGCGGTGGAGGCCGGGGCCGAGGGCATCGGCCTGATGCGCACCGAGTTCCTGTTCCTCCAGCGCGACTTCCCGCCCAGCGAGGAGGAGCAGCTGGAGGCCTACCGCATCATGGTCCGCGCGATGAACGGGCTGCCGATCATCCTGCGCACCCTGGACATCGGCGGCGACAAGAACGTCCCCTACCTGCGCCTGCCGGCGGAGGAGAACCCGTTCCTCGGCGTGCGCGGCATCCGCCTGTGCTTCGAGCGGGAGGACCTGTTCCGCACCCAGCTGCGCGCCATGCTGCGCGCCTCGGCCGAGGGGCCGGTGCGCATCATGTACCCGATGATCGCCGCCCCCGCCGAACTCGCCCGCGCCAAGGCGATCACCGAGGAGGAGCGGCGCACGGTCGGCGTCGCCCCGGTGGAGATCGGCATCATGGTCGAGGTGCCCTCGGCGGTGATGATGGCCGACCGGCTGGCGAAGGAGGTGTCGTTCTTCTCCATCGGCACCAACGACCTGACGCAGTACGTGCTGGCCATGGACCGCCTGCACCCGGTGCTCGCGCCGCAGGCCGACGGGCTGCACCCGGCCGTGCTGCGGATGATCGAGCGCACGGTGGCCGGGGCGAAGGCCGCCGGCGTCTGGGTGGGGGCCTGCGGCGGCATCGCCGGCGATCCGGCGGGCGCCGTGCTGCTGGCCGGCCTGGGCCTGACCGAGCTGAGCGTCGCCATCCCCAGCGTGCCGTCGGTCAAGGCGCGGCTGCGCGGTATCTCCATGGCCGAGGCCGAGCGCACGGCGCGCGACGCGCTCGTGTGCGACGACGCGGCCGAGGTGCGCGCGCTGGTGCGCGACCGCTTCCCTGGAGGTGCGGCATGAAGGGAGTCGTCACCGTCACCCTGAACGCCGCGGTCGACCAGACGCTCGACGTGCCGGGCTTCACCGCCGGGGCGGTCAACCGCGCGGTGGCCGAGACCCGCACCGCTGGCGGCAAGGGCGTCAACGTCGCCGCCTTCCTGTCCGGTGGCCCCGCGCCGGTCACCGCCACCGGCTTCCTGGGCGAGGACAACGCGGCGGTGTTCGAGGCGCTGTTCCGCCGCCGCCACATCACCGACCGCTGCCTGCGGGTGCCGGGCGCCAGCCGGGTCAACGTCAAGGTGGTCGACCGCGAGGGCGGCTCGGTCACCGACATCAACCTGCCGGGACCGCAGATCCGCGCCGAGAGCTGGCACGGCCTGCTGCACGCGCTCGACGGCCTCGCCGCGGACAACGGCACGGCCGTGCTGGCCGGCAGCGTTCCGGCCGGCGTGCCGGAGACCGCTTACGCGGACATCATCCCGCGCCTGCGCCGTCACAACGCCTTCGTGGTGGTGGACGCCAGCGGCGCGCCGCTGCGCCACGCGGTGGCGGCGCGGCCGGACATGGTGAAGCCCAACGCGCACGAGCTGTCCGAACTGCTCGGCCGCCCGCTGTCCGGTCGCGACGCGGTGGTGCGGGCGGCGCGCGATCTGGCGGAGTCCGGCATCGCGCTGGTGGTGGTGTCGCTGGGCGCCGACGGCGCGGTGTTCGTCGAGGGCGGCCGGGCGCTGCTGGCGGTCCCGCCGAAGGTGGCGGTGGCCAGCACGGTGGGCGCCGGCGACGCCATGGTGGCCGGCGTTCTGGCGGCGCGGCTGGAGGGCGGCGACCTGGAGGCCTGCGCCCGGCGCGGCACGGCGTTCGCCGCCGGCACCCTGTCCCGCCTCGGCCCGGAACTGCCGCCGCCGGAGCGGATCGCGGAACTGATGGCCGCGGTGACGGTGGAAACGTTGTGAGCGCTTGAGCCCTCCTCCAGCCCGGCTGGGGGAGGGTTGGGTGGGGGCAACGGCCCGCCGGGAACGCCGTAGCCCCCACCCTCCCCAGGCTGCGCCTGGGTCCCCTCCACCGGTCGCCCGCAAGTCGGGCGACCGCGCTCCGCCTACGATCGCCTTCGGCGCTCGTTAACTTCGTTACC
>NZ_LGQZ01000177.1 GCF_003116015.1 Azospirillum sp. TSO22-1 | reverse complement strand
CGCTTCTACGAAGGCACCGTCCAGGACATCACCGAGCGCAAGCAGCACGAGGAGAAGATCCGCCTGCTGGCCACCGTGTTCGCCAGCGTCGCCGACGGCATCCTGATCGCCGGTCCGGAACTGTTCGTGCAGGCGGCGAACCCCGCCTACATCGCCATGACCGCCTTCGAGATGGAGGAGCTGGTCGGCCAGCCGCTGACGCTGTTCCACCATGGTGCCCACGAGCGCAGCTTCATCGCCGGCATCTGGGACACCGCGGCCAAGACCGGGCGTTGGCAGGGCGAGGTGACCAGCTTCCGCCGCAACGGCGAGAGCTTCGCGGCGTCGCTCGCCGTCACCGCGGTACGGGCGCCGAACGGCGTGCTGGAGCACTATGTGCTGACGATCGCCGACATCAGCCAGCGCAAGTACCAGGAGCACCAGATCCGCTATCAGGCGAGCTTCGACCGCCTGACCGACCTGCCGAACCGCTGGCTGGTCTGCGAGCGGCTGGAGGACGCCATCGCGCGCGCCCAGCGGGCGCAGACCAAGGTGGCGGTCACCTTCATCGACCTCAACCGCTTCAAGCAGGTGAACGACACGCTGGGCCATCAGGCCGGCGACGAGCTGCTGAAGCTGGTGGCGCGGCGGCTGCGCAACTGCACGCGCGTCGCCGACACGGTGGGCCGCCTGGGCGGCGACGAGTTCCTGGTGGTGGCGCCCGACGCCGCCGACCGCGCGGCCGGCGCCCGGCTGGCCGAGAAGATCCTGTACTCCATGAGCGAGCCGTTCCTGGTGCACGGGCAGGAGATCTACTGCGGCGGCGCCATCGGCATCGCCTTCTTCCCCGACGACGGCGATTCCGCGGACCAGCTCCTGCGCAACGCCGACCTCGCCATGTACCACGCCAAGCGCAACCCGGAGCACGCCTTCGCCTTCTACGACCAGGGCATGCGGGAGCAGACCGGCTTCCACTTAGGGATGGAGGCGGACCTGCGCCGCGCCATCACGCACGGCGAGTTCGAGCTGGTCTACCAGCCCAAGGTCGATCTGGCGGAGCGCAGCATCGTCGGTGCCGAGGCGCTGATCCGCTGGCGGCACCCGACGCGCGGCACCGTCTCCCCGGCCGAGTTCATCCCGTTCGCCGAGGACACCGGCATGATCTGGGAGATCGGCGCCTGGACGCTGTACTCCGCCGCGCAGTCGCTGGCGGAGTGGATCGGCCAGGGGCTGAACGTCGGCGTGGTGTCGGTGAACCTGTCGCCGCGGCAGTTCCAGGACGCCCGGCTGGTCGGCTTCGTGCGCTCGGTCATCGAATCGGCGGGCATCCCGCCGGAAAGGCTGGAGCTGGAGCTGACCGAAGGCGCGATGATCGGCGACATCGAGAAGGCGGTGGCGATCCTCAACGGGCTGAAGGACATCGGCGTCAAGCTGTCGATCGACGACTTCGGCACGGGGTACTCGTCGCTGGCCTACCTGAAGCGCTTCCCCATCGACACGCTGAAGATCGACCGCAGCTTCGTGCGCGACATCGTGAAGTCGAGCACCGATCCGGCCATCGTCGGCACCATCGTGAACCTCGCGGACTCCCTGGGCTTTGCGACCATTGCCGAGGGCGTGGAGACCAACGAGCAGGCCGAGATGCTGAAGCAGCAGCGCTGCCACCAGATCCAGGGCTACCTGATCAGCCGGCCGCTGGCGGTCGAGGCGTTCGAGACGTTCGTGCGGGAGACGATGGGGGAGGAGTAAATCTCCCTCTCCCGCCTCTCGCGCTGGCGTAGCCAGCGCTGACGGCGTCAGGCGGATCAAAGATCCGCCGAGAGCCCCGGGAGAGGGTGGCCGCGCAGCGGCCGGGTGAGGGTACCGGCAAGGATCCTTGGATTTACCCTCACCCTCCCGCGCTATGCGCGGGCCCCTCCCTCTCCCGGGGCGGGAGAGGGAACTGGCGCTTCCCCATGGAAGGCGTACCGCCCGCCCCCCGCCGCCTTGCAGCGGTACAGCGCCTCGTCAGCGTCGCGCAGCAGCAGGTCGGGGCTGCCGCCGCCTTCCCGGCCCAGCGCGATGCCGATGCTCACCCCGATGGTCAGCGCCCTACCGTCCACCTCGTAGGGCTCCGACAGCGCGGCGATGATCTTCGCCGCCAGCGTCGCCGCGTCCTCGGGCGAGGAGACGTCGAGCTGCAGGATGGCGAACTCGTCGCCGCCGACGCGCGCCACCACGTCGCTGCGCCGGGTGATCGCCTGCAGGCGCCTGGCCACCTGCTTCAGCACCGCGTCGCCCATGCTGTGGCCGTGCGTGTCGTTCACCGGCTTGAAGCGGTCGAGGTCGAGCATGTGCAGCGCCAGGCCGCCGCCGGGCCCGCCGCTGCGCTGCGGCAGCAGCGCCACCGCGCCGGACAGGCGGTGCACCAGCATCTCGCGGTTGGCCAGCTCGGTCAGGTAGTCGTGGAAGGCCTTGTGCCGGTACTCCTCGGCGTTGACCTCCTCGGAGATGTCCTGCAGCACGCCGCGCAGCATCAGTCCGCTGCCGCGCTCGCGCGGGTCAGCGCGCAGCATGAGGCGGGCGGTCCAGCGGCGGCCGTCCGGGCGCTCCATCCGCACCACCTCGCCGACCAGCTGGCCGGGCGCCCGGCGCGCCTCGTCGAGGGCGGCGGAGAAGGTGCCGCGGTCGGCCTCCACCACCAGATGGCGCAGGTGCGCCATGGTGTGCGGCGCCGCGCTGTGGCTGCCGGTGAGCACGCCGGCGTTGCCGTCGACGCCCAGCGCGTCGGCGTCGATGTCCCACTCGAAGCCGGTGGAGCGGGTGATGCGCTGGATGCGCGCCAGCCAGCCGGCGCGGTGGCGCAGCGCCGCCACCTCCTGCTTCTGCTGGATCAGCAGCCACAGGTCGGCGGCGAAGGCGCCGAGCGCCGCCACGTCGTCTTGCGCGTAGTCGTCCGGCTTGTTGCCGACGCCGAGGATGAAGCGGACCGAACGCCCCTCCACCAGCGGCACGTTCATGTGCCGCACGAGGCGGGCGTGTCCCTCCGGCAGGCCGCGCTTGTGCTCCAGCGCCTCGTAGTCGTTGTGCACCACGGGCGCCCGGGTGCGCAGGCAGTCCACCCAGACGCCGGCCTTCGACACCGGGTAGTGGCGGTCGGTCCACGCGGCGCAGACCGCCCGGGTCGAGGCCGACCAGGTGACCAGCTCCAGCGTTTCCTGGTCGTCGTTGACGAAGTGGAAGTAGCCGATGGTGCTGCCGGTCAGGCGGACCGCCAGCTCCAGTCCGTGCTGGATCGCGTCGTTGGCCCCGAGCGTGGCGGAGCCTCGCCACAGCTCGGCAAGGGCGCGGGACAGCGAGGCGTCGGTTGCCCGGTCCATGCGCGGCACTCCTGCCTATCAGGAAACAATCATACGCCGTTTCCGGATGCTTGAACACGGCGGTGCCGTGCGCCCTTCGGTCGCAAGCCGCCGCCCTCTCGACTCTTCCGCCGCCATCCGCCAAGTTAGCCGCCCAAGGGAGAGGGACACATGACCGACCAGAACTCTGTCACCGCCGGCGCAGAGACGCCCGTTGCCGACGCCCCCGCCGGGGAGCCGCTGTATCTGGTGGACGGGTCCGGGTTCATCTTCCGCGCCTTCCACGCCATCCCGATCCTCACCCGGCCGGACGGCACGCCGGTGAACGCGGTGATGGGCTTCGCCAACATGCTGACCAAGCTGCTGGCCGACCTGCACGCGCAGGCCGTGGCGGTGGTGTTCGATTCCAAGCGCGAGACCTTCCGCTCCGAGATCTACCCGCTCTACAAGGCGCAGCGTCCCGAACCGCCGGAGGAGCTGAAGCCGCAGTTCGCGCTGATCCGCGAGGCGACCGACGCCTTCTGCCTGCCCTGCCTGGAGCTGGAGGGGTTCGAGGCCGACGACCTGATCGCCACCTACGCCCGCCTCGCCGTCGAGGCCGGGCGCGAGGTGACCATCGTCTCCTCCGACAAGGACCTGATGCAGCTGGTGCGCCCGGGCGTGCGCATGCTCGACCCGCTGAAGAACCGGATGATCGGGCCGGACGAGGTGTTCGAGAAGTTCGGCGTGATGCCCGACAAGGTGGTGGACGTGCAGGCGCTGGCCGGCGACAGCGTCGACAACGTACCGGGCGTGCCGGGCATCGGCGTCAAGACCGCCGCCCAGCTGATCACCGAGTACGGCGACCTGGAGACGCTGCTGGAGCGCGCCGGCGAGATCAAGCAGCCGGCGCGGCGCCAGAAGCTGATCGACAACGCCGACCTGGCGCGCGTCTCCAAGCGCCTGGTGATGCTCGACCAGAACGTGCCGGTGCCGAAGCCCATCGAGGCGCTGAAGGTCCGCGAACCCGATCACGGCAAGCTGCTGACCTTCCTGCGGGCGCAGGGGTTCCGCAGCATCGTCACGCGGCTGGAGAACGAGATCGCCAGGGACGGGACGGTGGCGGACGGGGCGCATGCGGGCGGGACACGTGCCCCCACCCCCGTCCCCTCCCCCGCTTCGCAGGGGAGGGGGGAAACGGCACCCTCCCCTGCGCCAGCTCTCGCGCAAGCTTCGCTTGCGCTGACGCGGCAGGCGGGTCCTTTGGACCCGCC
>NZ_LGQZ01000165.1 GCF_003116015.1 Azospirillum sp. TSO22-1 | reverse complement strand
ACCGGTTTTTCCCCCGCCTCCCCCTCCCCGCCGCAAGCGCCCCCCGCGGGCCAGCAATGGACCTTCGGACGGGGCCAGTGGCGGGCCGAGTCGGGGCGGCTGTGCGTCCGCTTCGAGGGGGCGCGGCAGGATACCTGCGTCACGGTCGTGGCGGGCTCCGGGGGCGTGCTGCACGCCTACAATGAATCGGACGGCAGCTGGCAGTTCAGCGCCGAGGTGCGGCCGGGCAACCCGTTCGGGCTGTAGGCCACCGAAGACAAACCGCCGTCGTGACGCCTGCAGGTGGCACGACGGTCAAATGGATGAGGGCAGAACCAACAAAAAAACCGCCGCCCAGTCGGTAGGGCTGAGCGGCGGAGGCTGTAGATGACGTCCGACAAATGTCGGGCATGTCCTTCATGTCGTCATCCACGCTTCGGCGTGCAAGCCCCCATAATTTGGGTTATGACGAAAGGGCGTGCGCCGCTGGAGAATCGACGCAAGGACGGCTAGGTTGATGCCATGTCGAATTGTTCGCATTCACGCCGGTTTTTCCTGCAATCATTCTGCGTCGGCGTCGCCGTGACGCTGGCCGCTGCTCGGGCCGCCGCCATGTCCCCAGTCCGTTTTTTCCAGCAGGTGGAGCGCATCGGGATGCTGTGCGCCGTGGACGCCGGCCCCGGGGCCGCGCCGCAGGCACCGGAGGCCGCCCGGCTGTGCGGCTTGGCCGCGGAGGAGCTGGCGGCGCTGCTCGGCGCGGGCGGGCCGCCGGTGCTCGCGCTCGCCGTAAACGACGAGCGGCTGGCCGACCCGGGACTCCTGGCCGTCCTGCTGCACGCCCACACGCGGGCGGCTTCCGAGGGTGAGCCTGGGGCCGGCGGCAGCGTGACCGCGCTCGCCGTGAGCCTGTACCGCAGCCGCGTGGGCGGCGACGCGCCGCCCTTCTTCCTGGCGCCGCCCGAGGCCGTGGTGGCGCCGGCCGGCACCACACCGCCGGAAGAGGCGATGCGGGCGGCGCTGCGCCGCCTGCTGTTATCCGGCGTCGCCCGCCCGGTGCTGGCGCACCGGCGATAAGCCTCACGCCTTTTACTTGTCGGTATGGAATTATCCCTCGACGCTTTCTTCCAAATGGCATAACAACCCAGACCTTGAAATCCAAAGCCCTCCGGGGTGATTGCAAACCCATACCTATGCCGGATCCTTGGTGGACCGATGTCGCCCTTCACCTATTCCCTTTTGTGCCCGTCCAGAGGTCGGCCGGATGGAGTCCGCCAACTGGTGGACAGCGTAGCGGCAACCGCTTCGTTACGCGGACGAATTGAAGTACTTGTGTACATAGACTCTGATGATCCAGAGGTGGAAGGCTACCGTCGGACTTTTGCAGAGCTTGCGTCTTCGGGGCACGGTCTGGGGCGCGTGCAAGCGATCATTGGGCCGCCGCGCAGCGTATCGATTTCCTGGAATGATCTCGCTGCGGCCAGTCGCGCGGATGTGCTGATGATGGCCAACGACGATCAGGTATACGTCGAGGCCGGATGGGACTGCAGACTTGACGCATGTGTCGCGGCTTACCCGGATCGCATATTTTGCATGTGGTTCAATGATGGAATTTGCGGTGAGGAACATTGCGCCTTTCCTATAGTTAGTCGCCGTTGGTGCAATAAACTTGGTTATTTCACTCCGGGAATATTCGAATTTATCGCTAACGATACGTGGATCATGGATCTTGGCCGGCGAGTAGGGCGTCTGCACTACATCGGCGATGTGCTTGTGGAGCATCGCCATTTCAGCGTTGGTAAATCGATGTTTGATGAAACCTATCGTCGCCACCGCGAAGGCGAGCAGGAGCAGCGCCGCGCTCGGGACATGTTCGTCTTTGAGCGGACGGCGGCGATCCGTGAGCGTGATGCTCGGTGGCTTTCGGCGCTGCTGGGGTCGATCGAAACAGGCGAGGGGGGTGTTGTCGCATGAAGGTAGGGGTGATCGGCCTCGGCAAGCTGGGTTTGCCGTGCGCTGTGGCTATGGCCCTCAAGGGCCATGACGTGATGGGATACGACCTGCGTTCCGAGTTGATGAACAAGGCTCCACGGGCTTACCTGGAGACTGGCCCCGACGGGCATGAGCCGTTCAATCCGTACTTGGAACGCAGCACCCTGCGTTTCGGTAGCCTGGACGAGGTCGCCCGACATGCCGACATCCTGTTCGTTGCCGTGCAGACACCACACGAGGCGCAGTACGAGGGGATTTTGCCGCTACCGGAGTCTCGTGCTGATTTCTGCTACGAGCATCTGGTCGAGGCGTGTCGCAGCTTGGCCGAGGTGGTCACTCGCGACACGGTCGTGGTTGTGATCTCCACTGTCTTGCCGGGAGCGATCCGCCGCCATGTTCTGCCGGTGATCAATTCCAGGATCAAGCTGTGTTACAATCCATTCTTTATTGCCATGGGCACCACCATGCGCGACTTCCTCAATCCTGAATTCATCTTGTTCGGTCAGCATGATGTGGAGGCCGCGGGAGTGGCTGAAACCTTCTACCGCAGCGTTACGGATGCCCCTTTTTACGCTACGACTCTGGAGAACGCCGAACTGATCAAGGTCGCATACAACACCTTCATCGGTTTTAAGATCGTGTTTGCCAATACGATCATGGAGATGTGCCATAACCTGCCTGGCACCGATGTCGACTCGGTAATGGGGTGTCTGAAAATGGCGGGAGGGCGGTTGATCAGCCCTCGCTATCTCGATGGGGGAATGGGCGACGGCGGCGGCTGCCATCCGCGTGACAACATCGCAATGTCATGGTTGGCCCGTGAGCTGAAGCTCAGCTACGACACATTTGATTCCGTGATGCTGGCGCGCGAGCGACAGACTGAATGGCTGGCCGGGCTGATGTGCGCTTACGACTTGCCAAAAGTCATTCTGGGCTACGCTTTCAAAGCCGACTGCAACATCACGACCGGTAGCCCGGCATTGTTGCTGCAGGCGCTTCTTGAACAGCGCGGCCATGCAGTAACCCTCATCGATCCGCACGTGGACCCCGCTTCATTGCAGGCCAGCGAACTGCCGGTGGCGGTTTATCTGATCGGAGCCCGGCATTCCGAATTTCCGGCGCTGCGGTTTCCACCCGGTTCGGTCGTCATCGATCCTTGGCGCTACATGCCTGCGAACCAGCCCGACGTTCGGGTGGTTCCGGTTGGCGTTGGACCTCGGATGGCCCATTGACGCGCGATCCACGAAGCTTGGGTGGCTTCGTTCATAGCTGTGCAGGCTTCGCACCTTTCGGCCTGCGCCCGGGACCGCAGTCGCGGTCCTGATCGGATTACAATCCGATCTGACATTTCAGCACGGGGTTCCTCCCAGCCATGCGGACGACCGTTCAGCGCCTGATCTGGTCGATGGTGCCGGCCCGGCGCTTCAGCCGGTTCATTCCCTCCTGCCCGCCGCCGGTGGCGCGGACCGAGTAGAAATAGGCGCTGTCGTCCGTCCAGTAGCGTCCCTCGGCGTCCACCATCACCTGCGTGCTGTGGATGTCGGTCGGGTAGACGGTCATCCGTGGTGCCGGCTCGTCCACGAAGCCGGCGAGGTGTACGGCGGCGAGCGCCGCTTGGTCGAGGAACCAGTGCGGCGTGCCGGAGTCGAGGAAATAGCGGATGTAGCGCCGCGTCAGGTCGAGGAAGCGCCGCGCCGCCGCCGACGGCTTGATGTGCAGCACGTCGGCGTAGAGCAGGCTCCAGATGTCGAGGCGTTTCAGCGCGTGGCTCATCAGCCCGAGGTCGGCGTGCACCGAGGTCGCCAGCAGCGGGTTGAGGTCGCGGATCGCCATCAGGTCGGCGTCCAGCATCAGCACCGGCCGCTGCCAGCGCTGCAGCAGGTCGGGCAGCACCAGGAAACGGCTGCAGGCGAAGTAGGTCTTGGCGAAGGCGCCAAGCGGCGTCAGGTCGATGGTCTCGCGCAGCAGCATGAAGCGCTCGGGCCCGTGGGCGCGGACGATCTCCGCCAACGCGTCGCGCGAGGTGGCGTCGGGGTTGATAATGTGCAGGCAGATGGCGCAGTCGAGGCCGCTGTCCTCGACGATCGAGCGCACCATGGTCGGTACGAAGCGGGCGAAGTAGCCGGCGTCGCAGGAGACGTAGACGACCAGCGGCTTGGCCGCGGTGGCCGTGCCCTCCTCCAGCGTGGCGTGGATGCCGGCGGCGGGCGGGGCCTGCTTGAGCGCGCGCAGGAACTCCGGCGCGGTGCGGGTGACGCCGTCGCGCCCGCCGTGCCGCTCCGCCGCCTGCCGGAATAGGGCGTCGGCCTCCTCCAGGCGGTGCTGCTCGGCGCACAGGCAGGCCAGCCGGCTCAGCGTGAACGACACCTCGGGGAAGCGGTCGAGCGCTCGGCGGTAGGCCCGCTCGGCGCGCAGCGCCTGGACATCGCGGCGCAGCGCGTTGCCCAGCCCGATCAGCCCGACGCAGTCGTCGCGCCCCTCGAACCGGCTGACGTCGCCCGCCTCGCCCAAGTGGGTGAGCAGTTGCCAGAGGTTGGAGCGGCGGGTCGGGTCCTGCGGGGTGGCCCGCCACGCGGCGAGCGCGTGCTCGGCCGCCGCCGCCATGTCCTCGCCGAGCACCAGCCGGGCCAGTGCGTCGTGGGCGAGCGGGTCGCCCGGCGCCTTGGCCAGGGCCCGCTCGTAGAGGGTCCTGGCTTCCGCGCGGTTGCCGGCCGCTTCGGCGCGGCTGGCGGCGGCGAGGAGTTGGGCCGATTTCATGCCAGTCAGTGGGCGGCGTCGCCGCCGCCCTCGAAGGAGGGCTCCTTGAGGCCGGAGAGCTTGAGCTGCTCGACCAGCGCCGCCTTCAGCCGCTCCAGCCCGTCCTCGCTGAACGCCTCGG
>NZ_LGQZ01000204.1 GCF_003116015.1 Azospirillum sp. TSO22-1 | reverse complement strand
GCCGGCGTCGCGGTCCTCGGTCACCACGTGCGGCCCGCCGATGGTGACGAAGGTCTGGTTGACGGCGTCGTACACCGTGCCGGTGCCGTCGCCCCGGCGCAGCACGTAGACGTCGTCGCCGCCGCTGCCCAGCAGCAGGTCGTCGCCCGCCCCGCCGGACAGCCGGTCCGCACTCCAGCCGCCGCCGATCTGGTCGTCGCCGCCGCCGCCGTCCATGACGCCGACGTGCCCGCCCGACGCCCACAGCCGGTCGGCCTGGTCCGTGCCGACGACCTGCTCCGCCGCCACCCCGGCGACGTCCAGCCGCACGCCGCCGGCGTCGGTGAACACCACGCGGTCGGTGCCCGCCCCGCCGTCGATGCGGTCGGTGCTGTCGGCGACGATCACGTCGTCGCCCGCCCCACCGAGCAGCGTGTCGGCGCCGCCGCCGCCGCTCAGCGTGTCGTTGCCCGCCCCGCCGTCCAGCCGGTTGGCGCCGCCGTCGCCGGTCAGCGCGTCGGCGTGGCGCGAGCCGACCAGGTTCTCGATGCCCGACAGCCGGTCGCCCTCGGCGTCGCCGCCCGTGCCGGTGCCGGCGCCCAGGTCGACCGTGACCCCGGCGCGCGAGCCGGCGTAGCTGGCGGTGTCCACGCCCACGCCGCCGTCGAGCACGTCCGCCCCGGCGCCGCCGACCAGCCGGTCGTCGCCCGCCCCGCCGGACAGCGTGTCGTTGCCGGCGCCGCCGTCCAGCACGTTGGCCGCCGCGTTGCCGGTGAGCGCGTCGTCGAAGCGCGAGCCGGTGAGGTTCTCGATGCCCGACAGCCGGTCGCCCTCGGCGTGGCCGCCGCGGCCGATGCCGGTCTCCAGGTCGACCGAGACCGCCGCGTCGGAGTCCGCGTAGGACACCGTGTCGGTGCCGCCGCCGCCGTTGATGGTGTCGGCGCCGGCGCTGCCCAGGAACAGCTCGTCGCGCGACGGCGCCACCGCCGGCTGCAGGATGGCGGCCAGCAGCCCGCCCGGCTCCGCCCCGTCCCCGCCCGCCGGCGCCGCGCCGGTGGCGGCCGCGTCGGCGGCCTCGCCCTGGAGGTCGTCGCCGTCGCTGCCGGCGAGCACCGTCAGGCTCGGCGGCCAGTGGCCGATCGGCTGGTCCAGCCCGAGCTGGTCGGCGCGCGCCAGCGTCAGCCCCCAGCCCACCGCGAAGGTCGACGCCGGCTCCGCCGCCATCGCCGCCTCGATCTCCTCGCGGTGCTCCAGGTAGCGGCTGTAGTCCTGGGCGATGCTGAGGTCGGCGAACAGCTCCTCCAGGTCGTCGGCCTGCGTCGCCGCCAGCGCCTGCAGGATCACCGGGTCGCCGCCCTCCAGCGCGGTGCGCCGCAGCGTGCGCAGCACCGCCTCGGTCACCGCCGCGCCGCCGTCGTCGGGATGCAGCTTGGCCGCGCCGTTGCCGTCCTCGACGAACACGCCGTCGCGGTCGTAGCCCACCATCACCATGCGCGGCGTCTGCGCCGGCGTGCCGCCGGTCATCGCCAGCACCGCGTCGAGCGCCTGCGCGGTGGCCTCGGCCAGCTGGATCGCCACGCCGACGTCGGCGCCGTTGTCGGCGCCGCTCGGCCCCACCGTGAAGCCGTCGCCGTCGCTCCACACCACCTGGGCGCCGGTCAGCGGGCCCGAGGACGCGTGGCCGAACATGTTGCCGAGCGCGGTGCCGAACAGCGTGCCGACGAAGGCGCCGATCAGCGCGCCGACGCCGGGGATGGGGATCAGCGTCTGCCCGGCCAGCATCGCCGCCCCGATGCCGCCGCCGACCGCGCCTCCGATCTGGCCGCCGATGGTCTCGGCCGGCAGGATCTGGTTGGCCAGGAACGAGCCGGCGAAGCCGCCGAAGGCGTTGGCGATGCTGGCGACGCTGGCGACCTGGCTGAAATCGAAGGTGGTGGCGACGTTGCTGGCGAGGCTGGTGGAGACGCCCTCGGCGACCGGCAGGCCGAGGTTGGCCAGCGCGGTGTTGACCAGGGGATTGACGACGCCGACCTGGAGCCCGGCGCCGAGCACTTGGCCGGGCACGCCCTCCAGGCCGAGCGCATCAACGAGCTTGCCGACGACGACTGAGCCGAGGGCACCCAGCCCACCGCCGACCAGCGAGCCGCCGAGGTCCGCGCTGAAGTCGGAGAAGGCGTGGCCGGCGGCGTCGGTCAGGCTGGCCCCGGCGACGAGGCCGTCGACGGTCTGGCCGAGGTTCTTGCCGAACGCCTCGAGCACGGCGGAGGCCGCCACCGCCGCCAGCGGGTCGCCGTTGCCGAGGAATTTGCCCAGCGTCCCGCCGATCGTCGAGCCAAGCTGTGCGCCGGTGATGGTTGAGCGGACGCTGTCGTTGTTGTCGAGGAGGGGGTCGCCGTCGCCGCCGCCTTCGAGCGAATCGTCGCCCGCCCCACCTTCCAAGGAGTCGAGGTCAGGAGAGCTTTCGACCGGGGTTCCAAATAATTGCCGAAGCTCCTGCAGAGTGGCGGGGTCAACCGTGCATCCATTTCCATACTGATTGGCTTCATAAGACAACGTGCCGGACGGCTGACGCCAGACGCTTTCCGGAGGGGCTATCGACTTAAGATATTCATAAGTTTGATTGAGAGCCGCCTCAATCGGCTCCCCCGCTGCCAGAAGCTTGTCGCGAAATTCTACTGCACGATCGAGAGCTGCGCTCGTCTCAAGATCCTCGAACCATGCCTTATTGGTTGCGAGCATGTCACGAACTTCGTATGATCGCTCTGCATAGCGACCAAGCTGGCCCTTAATTTTAGCATATTCCTCAGGGAAATCTTTCGCTAAATTAATCCCGAATTCTTGGGCAACGCTGACCGACATAATCAGCGTCTCGGCACGGTCCCTAAGCTTACCGGTTCCAAATTGATCCAAGGCAAAATCGCTGATAACTTGAAACGAGTCTTCTGGCATTGCATGCTGTATTATTTGCGTCACAATGGTCGACGCTCGCTCTCCCGCGATACCTCCAAAATATCTTGTGACGACTGCGCCCGCCACCGAGCCAGCAAAATCAGGACCGTATTTGGTTACCAATAGCGCGAACGTATCTGAAAGATCAGACGGAGAGTCAAAATCCAATACAGCTTTAGGATCTTCTTTTTCGGTGATTTTATCTAGAAATTCATTGAATTTGTTAAGCTTGTCAAGGTTATTAATTGCACCATGACCATTGTTTTGGATCTTGCTTATTCCACTTGCCGAAGACATTTCTTCTACCTGCTAAAATTTCCGAGATTTACATTCAGTTCTTCCTACCTGGCAGGCCATATACGCACAGCAATATAACGAGAGAATGCTGAGGGTGGTATCGTCACTCCATGCAAGCCCATGGCAAAATATTTAAGGTTCGTGGCAAACCATTTGTCATTCTTTAGACAGTCAGAACGGCAATTAATATGTGGAAACCATCTAGTATAACTATAATACATCAAAATTATGCCAGCCAAGCACATGGCAATTGAAACAAATTGCGCGCCTGCTATTCTACCGCTCCTCCGATCAACGCCATCAGCAATCATGTGTTTCGCATCAATCACATGAAGAAATAAATTAAAAAGACCAGCAAAAATTGCTATGAATATTGTTATTGTGACAGCGATATATCTGCTATTATAGTTATCTATAATTAATAAGGCTGTATCTTCACCGGCCTTTGCGATAAGCAAGAACCAGCACCAAAAAAATATAGAGCCATAAGGATACCTGGAAGCCGCCCTCATGAAATCACCGATAACTTCCTAGGTCGTTGCGAGATGTTATCGAACATGGCCAGTATGCCCCCGGCAATTCGAATCAGAGGCGCACCAATAGCGGCGCCCTCAGGCCGCTGGTTGACGATAGAATCGTACACGGTTGCAAAATAATCGCACGACATAACCCTTTACCCGGGAGATTTAAGAAATTCAACACAATCGCAAGGTGGCGCATGCGGCAAAAGTCCGCAGCGGATGGTCATATGAGGCTCGCCACCTCGCGCTCCGTACGGTATGATCGCAGCCCAGGCCTATAGTAAAAGAGCGCCGCGCACCCTGCCCATACCATCATTGGCCCCAGCCGGTGGCCCTTCCTGATGCTCTGTTGCGATCTGTCCTTCATGCACAGCCCCCGTGCTGCTTCCAGTCGATCCACGCAACAATCACGCAAACATACGAAACAAGAATGCAAGAATCACGATCTAGCGCGCGAAGCTTTACCGGTCAACACAATCAAAAAATCGTATTTTTTATTAATTGCTGCACAATCGGCGAAACGCATCGTAGGGTCCTCCTCACATCGCCCCTCGCCGCGCTGCTCCAAGCGCCCGCCGCTTCCCGTTTCCATGTACGGATTCCGGCATTCCCCTGCGCCGCTTGAATGCGATGGGAGAGCCGCCGCACGTGCCGGTGCCATATCTGACACCGACGGCAGACGCGAGCGCCGGAAAACCGCGGCCGGACCGGCGCCGGCGCCCCGGCCGGCTGCGCGCCGAGGTTCAGCAGCGCCTCCTGCTCCCCGCTCAACCCGCCGAGCGCCGCCACTGCGGCGGCGCTCGCCGCGTGCAGCGCCTCGGCACCGTTCGGGTGCCCGGCCGCGGTGACCACCCGCTCCCCGGCGTCCACCGCGGTGGCGACGAACTGCCCGATGCCCAGTTCCTCCGGCGCCAGCGTCGTGCCGTCGGCGAAGCGCAGCGTCTCGATCCGGTTGTTGTCCTTGAAGAAGTCGCGCACCGTCAGCCGGTCGGCCAGCTGCTCGAACGGCGCGTCCGGCGCCGCCGGGTCGCGCAGCCCGACCAGCAGGTTGTCGCCCTGGCGCAGCAGGACCACGTCGGCCGGCGTGATGCCCGGACCGAACTCCAGCACGTCGTGGCCGGCGTCGCGGTCCTCGGTCACCACGTGCGGCCCGCCGATGGTGACGAAGGTCTGGT
>NZ_LGQZ01000209.1 GCF_003116015.1 Azospirillum sp. TSO22-1 | reverse complement strand
TCATCTGGCGCAATCGGAAGCGCTGGATTTTTCCGGTTGCCGTTTTGGGCAGGTCCTGGACGAAATGGATGTGGCGGGGGAATTTGTAAGGGGCGAGGGCGGCTTTGCAATGCTGCATCAACTCATCGGCCAGGCCCTCGCTGGCCCGCACGCCGTCGCGCAGCACCACCCAGGCCTCCGGCTTGACCAGCCCGGCGCCGTCCGGCGCGCCGATCACCGCCACCTCCAGCACCTTGGGGTGGCTGACCAGCCGGCTCTCGATCTCGATCGGCGAGCACCAGATGCCGCCGACCTTCAGCATGTCGTCGCTGCGCCCGCAGTACTGGTAATAGCCCTCCGCGTCCCGGCTGTAGGTGTCGCCGGTGTCCAGCCACTCGCCCAGCATGGTCGCCGCCGTCTTCTCCGGGTTGTTCCAGTAATACGCCGCGGTCGACCAGCCCTTCACCTGCAGCCGCCCCGACCCGCCGTCCGCCACCGGCGCGCCCGCGTCATCGACGATGCGCACCGCGTAGCCCGGCACCGGCGTGCCGCTGAAGCCCGGCCGCGCGTCCTCGTGCC
Source organism: Azospirillum sp. TSO22-1 (assembly GCF_003116015.1). Lineage (GTDB taxonomy): Bacteria > Pseudomonadota > Alphaproteobacteria > Azospirillales > Azospirillaceae > Azospirillum. The sequence continues at coordinate 4,414 of NZ_LGQZ01000209.1, read as the reverse complement.
GGTTCGAGATGAAGATGTGCAGCGCCTCGGTCGAGCCGATGCCGTCGAGGATCAGCGTGCCGGTGCGCTCCTGCCAGCGCCGGAACAGGTCGGCCGGCAGCGGCTCGCCGGCCGAGACGCAGACGCGCAGCGACGACAGGTCGGGCGTCGCCGTCTCCAGCGCCTGCAGCTGTGCGGCGTACAGCGTCGGCACGCCGAAGAAGATCGTCGGCTTGAAGCGCTCGATGGTCGCGAAGGTGTTGTCCGGCGTCGGCTTGCTGTCGAGCAGCACGACGCTGGCCCCGGCCCACAGCGGCACCGTGTTGCCGTTGCCCAGGCCGTAGGCGAAGAACAGCTTGGCGGCGGAGAAGCAGACGTCGTCCTCGCGCACCCCCAGCACCTCCTGCCCGTACCACTGGCTGGTCGCCACCATGTCGCGCTGCCGGTGCACCGCCCCCTTCGGCCGCCCGGTCGAGCCCGAGGAGTACAGCCAGAAGCACGGCGCCGTCGCCGCCGACGGCACCGGTTCCAGGTCCTCGGAAGCCTCGGCCATCCGCGCCACGATGGTCGTGCCCTCGCCCTCCACCGGCAGCGCCACCGCGGGAGCGGGCTTGGCCTCTTGGAGGGCGGGCAGCACCTCGGCGGCGAACTCCGGGCTCCACACCAGCGCGGCGCAGCCGGAATCCTCGATCATGTAGCGGTAGTCGGCCGTGCGCAGCAGCGTGTTCAGCGGCACCGGCACGATGCCGGCCTTGATGGCGCCCCAGAACAGGAAAAGGAACTCCGGGCAGTCCTTCACCACCATCAGCAGCCGCTGGCCGGGCGCGAGCCCCAAGGCGCGCAGCGCGTTGCCGCAGCGGTTCACGTTGGCGGCCAGATCCGCATAGGTGACCTCCCGGCCCGAGGTGGTGCGGATCGCCACCTTGGCGCCGCGGCCCTCGGCCAGGTGGCGGTCGATGAACGGCACCGCGGCGTTGAAGCCGGGGCCGAAGGTCAGCACGGCCGGCGATTGCGCGGTGTCGACGGTGAGGGTCGGCAGGGTGAGCGTCATGGGCGTTTCCTCCGGTCCTGCCCCCGATTCTCTGCGGGGTGCGGTTACAAACTCAGATGCCGCATCAGCGCGCCCTCGTCGCGGGCCAGCTCGGCCGTCGGGCCGTCGAGCACGATGCGGCCCTTGACCATCACCAGTGCGCGGTCGCACAGCGCCAGCAGGTCCTTGACGTTCTTGTCCACCACCAGCGTGGCGATGCCGGCCTCGCGGATGGCGCGGATCACCGCCCAGATCTCCTTGCGGATCAGCGGCGCCAGACCCTCGGTCGCCTCGTCGAGGATGATCAGGTCGGGGTTGGTCAGCAGCGCCCGGCCAATGGTCACCATCTGCTGCTCGCCACCCGACAACTGGTTGCCCAGGTTGTCGAGCCGCATGGCCAGGCGCGGGAAGGTGTCCAGCACCCGCTCGAAGCTCCATTCGCGGCGGCCGTCCACGCTCGCGCGGGCGGCCATCACCAGGTTCTCGCGCACGCTGAGGTTCGGGAACACGCCGCGCCCCTCCGGCACGAAGGCGATGCCCTGGCGCACGATGGCGTGCGGCGGCGCCCCGGTCATCGCCCGGCCGTTGACGCGGATCTCGCCCTGGCTGGGCTGCGCCAGGCCGAGCATGCTGCGCAGCGTCGTCGTCTTGCCCATGCCGTTGCGGCCCAGCAGGCACACCGCCTCGCCGCGCCCGACCGCCAGCGACACGCCGTGCAGGATGTGGCTGGAGCCGAGGTGGGTGTGCAATCCGAGCGCTTCGATGATCGGGGTGTCGGTCATGCCGCGTGCTCCTCGCCCCCGTCCTCATGACCGAGATAGGCGTCGCGCACCGCGGCGCTGGCGCGGATCCGGTCCGGACTGCCGGTCTCCAGCTCGGCGCCGTTGACCATCACGGTGATCCGCCCGGCGATCGAGAACACCGCGTCCATGTCGTGCTCGATCAGGATCAGGGTGTGCTCGGCGCGCAGCCGCTTCAGCAGGTCGATGACCCGCCAGGATTCCTCCACACCCATGCCGGCCAGCGGCTCGTCGAGCAGCAGCAGCTCCGGCTCGGTCGCCAGCATCATGCCGATCTCCAGCTGCCGCATCTCGCCGTGGCTCAGCGTGCCGGCCACCGCGTCGGCGCGGTGGTCGAGGCCGCACAGCGCCAGCGCCCGCTCCGCCCGGTCGCGCACCGGCGCGTAGCGCCGCGCCGGCCGCAGCAGGTGCAGCCAGCCGGGCAGCCGCGCCTGCGCGCCCAGCCAGCAATTGTCCAGGCAGCTCAGCTCGGGGAAGATGTTGGTCTTCTGGTAGCTGCGCCCGAAGCCGAGCGCCACGCGCTCGTGCACCGGCAACCGCGTGATGTCCCGCCCCTGGAACAGGATGGTTCCCGCGCTGGGGGGCAGGTCGCCGGACAAGAGGTTGATCAGCGTCGTCTTGCCCGCCCCGTTGGGGCCGAGCACGGCGTGCACCACGCCCTTCTCGAAGGCCAGCGACACCCCCGCCACCGCGCGCAGGCCGCCGAAGCTGCGCGCGAGATCGCGCGTCTCGAGGATCGTCTCAGGCATCGCGCACGCTCTCCCTGGAGGGCTCCTTCACGCGCTGGCGCAGCCGCGGCAGGAGACGGCATTTGCCGGTCTTCAGCGGCCCGACCAGCCCGTCGGGCAGGAACAGCACGACGGCGATGACGAACAGGCCGATCACCAGCTTCCAGTGGTCGGTGAGGTCGGCGACCCAGTCCTCCAGCAGCACCAGCGCGAAGGCGCCGACCACCGGGCCGACCAGCGTGCCCATGCCGCCGAGGATGACGACGATCAGCGCCATGGCGCTCTCGTGCCAGTTGACGTGCGCCGGGCTGATGAAGCCGCCGCGCGCCACCTCGAGGAAGCCGGCCAGCCCGGCGACCAGCCCGGACAGGACGAAGCAGGCGAGCTTGTAGCGCTGCACGTCGTGCCCCAGCGCCCGGGTGCGCGCCTCGTTGATGCGGATGCCGCGCAGCACCTGGCCGAACGGTGCGCTCAGGATCGTGCTGAGCAGCAGGTACACCGCCACCAGGCAGGCCAGCGCCGTGTAGTAGACCTCCATGCGCACGGAGAGGTCGAGCAGCGTCGCCTCGCCGACCGCCAGGACCGGCCTGGCCGTCAGGTTGACGCCGTCCGCCCCGCCCCAGAACGCCACGTCGTGGAAGAAGAAGAACAGCATCTGGCCGAGCGCCAGGGTGATCATGATGAAGTAGATGCCCGACGTGCGCACGCTGATCCAGCCGACCAGCAGCGCCGCCGCCCCCGACGCCGCCAGCGACGCGGCGAGCAGCGGGGCCAGGTCGGTGATCCCCGCCTTGTTGATCAGCGCCGCGGCGACGTAGCCGGCGGTGCCGGAGAACGCCGCGTGGCCCAGGCTGATCAGCCCGGTGTAGCCGACCAGCAGGTCGAGGCTCATGGCCAGGATGGCGAGCACCATGATCTTGGCGACGAGGCGGATGTAGAAGCTGTCGCCGACCAGCGGGAACAGCGCGATGCCCACGGCGATCAGCGCGAACAGCAGCGGCAGGACGGGGGCGCGGCTAGCCATGCCTCAGGCCCCCGCGAACAGGCCGCGCGGCCGCCAGACCAGCACCAGCGCCATCAGCGCGTAGACCACGACGCCGGCGGCCTCCGGCAGGAAGACGGCGCCGAAGGTGTCGGCCAGCCCGATCAGCATGGCGCCGAAGAAGGCGCCCTTGATCGAGCCCACCCCACCGATCACCACGACGACGAAGGAGAGGATGAGGATCTCGTCGCCCATGCCCGGGTGCACCGAGTTGACCGGGGCGGCGATCATCCCGGCAAACGCCGCCAGCGCCACGCCGAGCGCGAAGACCACCATGAACAGCCGGTTCACGTCGAGGCCGAGCACCTGGACCATCTCGCGGTTGGACGCCCCGGCGCGGATCATCATGCCGAGCCGGGTGTAGCGGATCAGCCCGGTCAGCCCAGCGGCGGTGGCCAGGCAGGCCAGCGAGATGAACAGCCGGTAGACCGGGTAGGCCTGGGTGTCGGTCAATGGGATCGAGCCGGCGAGCAGCGGCGGCACGGCGACGCCGTTGACGTCGTTGCCCCAGAGGATGGCGCGCAGCTCGCCGATCACCAGGATCAGCCCGAAGGTGAACAGCACCTGGTGGAGGTGGTCGCGGCGGTACAGGTGGGTGAAGCCGACACGCTCGACGGCGAGGCCCAACACCACGCTGAGCGGCACGCCGAGCAGCAGCGCCAGCGCGAAGCTGCCGGTCTGCTTCTCCAGCCAGAAGGCGAGGTAGGCGCCGACCATGTAGAAGGCGCCGTGCGCCAGGTTCACCACGCCCATGATGCCGAAGATCAGCGTCAGACCGCTCGCCACCAGAAACAGCAGGAAGCCGTACTGGACGCCGTTGAGGATTTGGATCAGG
>NZ_LGQZ01000191.1 GCF_003116015.1 Azospirillum sp. TSO22-1 | reverse complement strand
GCGGGGGGGGGAGGCCCCCCCCCGCCGCACCGCCGAGGCCCACAGGCGGGGCCAGCTGGCGGCGTTTGCGCAGGCGCTGGACGACTCCGTCCGCACCGTCGTCGGCACGCTGTCCGGTTCGGCGGAGCAGCTCCAGGGCACGGCCGCCGCCATGTCGGAAGCCGCCGCCGACACCGCCCGGCGCAGCACCGGCGCCGACCGGCTGTCGGCCAGGGTGGCGGAGGAGATCGCCGAGGTCGCAGGGCAGACCGGCGCGCTCGCCCGGCGGATTGAGGCCGTCGGCGGCAAGATCGAGCACTCCACCCGGATCGCCGCCGGCGCGGTCGAGCAGGCGGAGCAGACCAACCACACCATCGAAGGGCTGGCGAACGCCGCCGGCCGGATCGGCGACGTGATCCGTCTCATCAACGACATCGCCGGCCAGACCAACCTGCTGGCGCTCAACGCCACCATCGAGGCGGCCCGCGCCGGCGCGGCGGGCAAGGGCTTCGCCGTGGTGGCGTCAGAAGTCAAGACGCTGGCCAACCAGACCGCCAAGGCCACCGAGGACATCGCGGCCCAGGTGGGCACCATCCAGGCGGCGACGGCCGACGCGGTGGCCGCCATCCAGCGCATCGGCGCCACCATCCGGGAAATCGACGGCATCGCCCGCGACATCGCCGACGCGGCGCGGGCGCAGCAGGACATCTCCGCCGTCATCGGCAGCCGCGTCCAGGGCACCACCCGGAGCATCGCTTCGGTGTCGTCCGACATCGTCGCGGTCAACCGGTCGGCGACCGAAACCGGAGCCGCGTCGGAGCGCATCGAATCGCTGGCGCGCAGCATCGACGGCGATGCCGGACGGCTGCGCGAGGCCCTGGCCCGCTTCCAGGCGAGCCTGCAGGAATCCTGACGGTTCCCTTCCACGCCGCCGTCAAACTTGATACGACCGTTGTCGAGAGCCTGGGAGAGCGTCATGCGCCTGCTGATCGTCGAGGACGAGGAGCAACTGTCCTCCCTGATCCAGGGCAACCTGCGCCGCGAAGGGTACGCCGTGGACGTCGCCGCCACCGGCGAGGACGCGCGGGCGGCGCTGGCGACCACGCGCTACGACGCGGTGCTGCTCGACCTCGGCCTGCCGGACGAGGACGGGCTGGCGGTGCTGCGCGACCTGCGCGCGGGCGGCGACGCCACCCCGGTGATCGCCCTGACCGCCCGCGATTCGGTCGGCGACCGGGTGCGCGGCCTGAACGGCGGCGCCGACGACTACCTGACCAAGCCCTTTGCGCAGGAGGAACTGGTCGCCCGCATCGCCGCGGTGCTGCGCCGCCCCGGCGGGGCGCTCGGCAGCCGGCTGACGCTCGGCGCGCTCGCCTTCGACACGCCGACGCGCGAGGTGACGGTGGACGGACGCGCGCTGGTGGTGCCTAGGCGCGAACTTGCGGTGCTGGAGGCGCTGCTGCGCCGGGCCGGCAAGGTGGTGACGCGCGAGGCGCTAGACGGCGCCGTCTACGCCTTCGGCGAGGAAACCGAGTCCAACGCCCTGGAGGCGCACGTCTCGCGCCTGCGCAAGCGGCTGGCGGAAGCCGGCGCCGGGGTGGCGATCCACGTCGTGCGCGGCGTCGGCTACCTGATCAAGGCCGGGGAGGCGCCGCGGTGAGCGTTCCGGCCGGACGCCGCGACCGCTTCCTGGTCGCCGTCATCGTCGCGGTCACGCTGGTGGCACTGGCCGCCGGCTATCTCGCCTCGCGCGCCCTGACGCAGCGGGTAACGCAGGCGCACGCGCTCACCCTCGCCCGCGATTTCACCGACGCGCTGGCCGGCGCGCTGACCGTCTTCGACGGCGACGGGCGCTTCGTCGGCATCGAAGGCGGCGAGAGGGACGCGGTGCTGCGCTTCGCCCGCCGGGTGGCGCACATCGACCGCATGCTGGCGATCGGGCCGGACCGCGTCGTCGCCTTCGACAGCACCGGCGGCAAGACCGGGCAGCGCTACGACAAGTCCTACATCGACGCCGCGCTGAGCCACGCCGCGGCGACCGTCATGTTCGCCGACCCCGACGACACCGGCCTCGGCGAGGACGCCGCGGTCTCCATCACCGAGGCCTACGTGCCCGTGCTGCGCAACGGCCGCCCGGTGGGCGTGTTCGAGCTGTACCTCGACGTCACCGACACCATGGCGTCCGTGGCCTCGGTGTTCGCCATCGCCTTCACCACCTTCGCGGCGGCCGTGCTGGCGGCCACGGCGGTGGCGGTGGTCCTGGTGCACCGCTCGCTGCGCCGCCGGCGGGAGGCCCTGTACCAGATGCAGGCGCTGCGCGACGCGGCGGAGGAGGCGCGGCGGGCGCTGGAGCGCGCCATCGACCAGCAGAAGCGCTTCACCGCCAACGCCGCCCACGAGCTGCGCACCCCGCTGGCCGTGCTGCGCGCCCGCATCGACGGGCAGCCGCCGTCGCCGGAGCGCGACGCGCTGCAGCGCGACGTCGACCGCATGGCCCGGCTGGTCGAGCAGTTGCTCGCCGTGGCCCGTCTGGAGGCCCGGCAGGTGACGCTGAGCGACGGCGTCGATCTGGTGGCGGTGGCGCGCGACACCGTGGCCCGCCTCTTCCCGCTGGCGCTGTCGAACGGGCGGGACCTCGCCCTGACGGCGCCGGACCGGCCGGTCACGGTGCGCGGTGACGCCTTCGCGCTGGAGGACGCCCTGCGCAACCTGATCGACAACGCCCTGCGCCACGGCCCGCCCGGGGAGACCGTCGAGGTGACGGTGTGCGCCGACCCGCCGGCGCTGGAGGTGGCCGACCGCGGCCCCGGGGTGCCGGCCGCCGTGCGGCCGCACCTGTTCGAGCCGTTCAGCCGCGGCGTCGACAGCAAGGGCGGCGCCGGCCTGGGGCTTGCCATCGTGGCGGAGACCGCCGCCATCCACGACGCCGTGGTGGCGGCCGATGACCGGCCGGGCGGCGGCGCCCGGTTCCGGCTGTCCTTTGCCTTGGGGGAGCACCGATGACGCTGCCGACCTACCGTTCGATCCTGCTGCGCGTCGCCGCCGCGGCGCTGGCCCTGGCCGCGCTGGCGGGCACCGCCGCCTTCCTCGTCGAGGTCGAGATCGCCGACGCCCGCGTCTCCGATCTCGCCAAGCACGAATCCGCCGCCTTCCTCGCCGACGCCCGCGACGCCCTGTCCGCCGACAGCGGCGCGCGCGCCGGCGACCTGCTGCACCGCTTCATGCGCGGCCGGGCCGAGTCCGGGCGGGCGGAGGCGGATGGAACCTTCATCGTCGCCGAACTCTACGACGCGGCCCAGGCCAAGACCGCCGAATACGTGGCGCCGGGGGCGGAATGGGCGGAGGAGCGGCTGAAGGGCGGCGGCCACCAGTTCCCGCTGCCCGGCGAATTCCGCTACGAGCGCTTCCACGTGGACGGCGTGATCTTCATCCAGACGATCGAGCCGCTGCTCGACCGCCAGGGGCGGATCCTCGGCTATTTCGAGAGCGTGTTCCGCCTGTCGCCCGAGCGCTCGGACGAGATCGTCAAGGACACCGCGATGGTGGTCGCCGTCTCCACCCTGTCGGTGCTGGCGGCGGCGCTGGTGCTGCTGCCGATCTTCGTCGCCTTCAACCGCGGCGTCATGGGCCTGTCGCGCCGCCTGCTCGACGCCAACGTCGAGATCCTCACCGTGCTGGGCAGCGCCATCGCCAAGCGCGACAGCGATACCCACGCCCACAATTACCGCGTGACCATCCTCGCCATCCGCCTGGCCGAGGCGATGGGCTTCGACGCCGACGCGATCCGGCGGCTGGTCAAGGGGGCCTTCCTGCACGACGTCGGCAAGATTGCCATCCCCGACCGCATCCTGCTCAAGCCCGGCAAGCTGGACGCCGCCGAGTTCGCCGAGATGAAGACCCACGTGGCGCACGGGCTGGACATCCTGAAGTCCTCGGCATGGCTGGCCGACGCCGCCGACGTGGTGGGCGGGCATCACGAGAAGTTCGACGGCAGCGGCTATCCCGCCGGGCTGGCGGGCGAGGCGATCCCGGCCGCGGCGCGCGTCTTCGCCATCGCCGACGTGTTCGACGCCCTGACCTCGCGCCGCCCCTACAAGGAGCCGATGCCCTTCGCCCAGGCCATGGCCATCCTGCACGACGGCGCCGGGCGGCACTTCGACCCGGCGATGCTGGCGCGCTTCGCCGCCATCGCCGAAGACCTGCACGCGCGGCTCACCGCGCTCGGCGACGCCGGCGTGGACGAGGAGTTGCGCCGGCTGGTCGGCCATTACTTCGCCACCCCCTGACGGCGCCGCGAACCTGAACGCCGGATGAACGGGGCATTCAGGCTCGGCTCAGCTCACGTCTCCTAGAGTGTGGTCATCGGGCGCCGAAGGGCGCCACAGACCGGAGACACGAGCCATGCTGAAGACCCTTCCCCTCGCGGCCCTCGCGCTCACGCTGGCCGCCGGCGCCGCCCAGGCCGGCGACCACCACGGCCGCGACCGCGGCCCCGCCGCCGGCGCCCCGCAGCCGATCGCCGAGCTGACCACCGCCGGTGCCGGCACCACCATCGGCACGGTGTCGAAGGTGGCGGCGAACTGGTTCACCATGAGCGACGGCCGCAACCAGATCGACGTCACCACCAAGGGCTTCCTGCCCGAAGGCCTGCAGCCGGGCCAGCAGGTCACGGTGACCGGCGGCCTGCGCCAGGGCGCCATCCGCGCCAGCCAGATCATCCGCGACGACGGCACCGCCTTCGGCCGCGGTGTCGACCGCAAGGGCCGCGAGGGCCGCGACGGCCGCCGCGAGCGCCGCCACGACGACGACTGAGCCGCGCAATGCTCACGCGCATGCTGATCCACGGGCTGGCCGCCGCCGCGTTCATCGCGGTCCTGGCGGCCGCCTATCAGGCGGGCGGCCTCGGCCTGTCCGGGCTGCCCGCCTTCGCCGCCGAACATCACGACTGACCGCCGAGGAGGGTCCGCCATGGCCGCCCGCAAGCCAACCGCCGCCGAGATGGCGTTCCTGCTGCTGTTCCACGCCACGCTGTCCGGCGCCTTCCTGGTCGCCTACCTGACCGGGGACG
>NZ_LGQZ01000183.1 GCF_003116015.1 Azospirillum sp. TSO22-1 | reverse complement strand
CCCGCAAGTCGGGCGACCGCGCTCCGCCTACGATCGCCTTCGGCGCTCGTTGCCTTCGGCACCGGCTCCACGCCCCCGCCGGGGGCAGGGGAGGGAGCTACACCCGCTCGATCACCGCGGCGATGCCCTGGCCGATGCCGATGCACATGCTGACCAGCGCATAGCGCCCGCCCGACCGCTCCAGTTGGCGCAGCGCCGTCAGCGCCAGCCGCGCGCCGCTCGCTCCCAGCGGATGGCCGATGGCGATGGCGCCGCCGTTCGGGTTCAGGCGCGGGTCGCCGCCGGCCAGATCCAGCAGCCTGGCGCAGCCCAGCACCTGGGTGGCGAAGGCCTCGTTGATCTCGATGACGTCCATGTCCTTGAGCGACAGGCCGGCGCGCTCCAGCGCCTTGCGGCAGGCGGGCACCGGGCCGAGACCCATGGTGCGCGGCTCCACCCCGGCGATGGCGCCCGCCAGGATGCGGCCGCGCGGCGCCACCCCGGCCCGCTCGCCGGCCGCCCGGCTGCCGACGAGCAGCGCCGCCGCGCCGTCGTTGAGGCCCGAGGCGTTGCCGGCGGTGACCACGCCGTCCACGGCCAGCGGGCGCAGCTTGGTCAGGGCGGCCATGTCGGTGTCCGGGCGCGGGTGCTCGTCCTCCGCCACCACGACCGGCGCGGCCTTGCCGCGGGCGGGCAGGGTGATGGGGGTGATCTCGCCGGCGAAGAAGCCGTCTTCCTTCGCCGCGGCGTATTTCCGTTGCGAGGCGTAAGCGAAGCGATCGCTCTCCTCGCGGCCGATGCCTAGGTCCTTGGCGATGTTGTCGGCGGTCTGCGGCATGGTGTCGGCGCCGAACGCCGAGGTGATCCGCGGGTTGGGGAAGCGGGCGCCCATGGTGGTGTCGAAGATCGCCGTCTCCCGCGCGAACGCGCTCTCCGCCTTGGCCAGCACGAAGGGGGCGCGGGTCATGCTCTCGACGCCGCCGGCGACGAACAGCCCGCCCTCGCCGGTGCGCACGCAACGCGCGGCATCCATAACGGCCGCGAGCCCGCTGCCGCACAGCCGGTTGACCGTCAGCCCACCCACCTCGACGGGCAGGCCGGACAGCAGGGCGGCGTGGCGGGCGACGTTGCGCGAATCCTCGCCGGCCTGGCAGGTGCAGCCGGCGATCACGTCCTCGACCGCCGCCGGGTCGAAGGCGGAGCGTTGCATCAGCGCGGCGATGACCGTGGCGAGCAGGTCGTCCGGCCGCACCTTGGCCAGCGCGCCGCCGTGCCGGCCGAAGGGGGAGCGCAGTCCGTCGTAAAGGTAGGCGTCCGTCATGTCAGGCCTCGGGCGTGGTCAGGGGCACGGAGAGCAGCGCGCGGCGCTTCAGCCACGGGCTCGGGCGGTAGCGCGGGTCGCCGGTGAAGGCGTGCAGGGCGTCCAGCACCGCCAGGATGCGGTGGGGCCCAAGCCGGTCGCCGAAGGCCAGCGGCCCGTGCGGGTAGCCGAGGCCGAGCGGCACGGCGCGGTCGATGTCGGCCGGGTTGGCGATGCGCTGCTGGGCGATGTCGCAGCCGATGTTGACGATCATCGCCACCACGCGCTGCGCCACGAATCCGGGGCTGTCGTGGATCACCGTCACCGGCCCGCCGCGGGCCAGCGCCGCGTGCACCGCGTCGCGCACATCCGGGTCGGTGACCGGGTTGGTCATCAGCGTGCGCCGGCCGTCCAGCCCGAACAGCGTGTCCACCGCCACCGTGCGCCGCGGGTCCAGGTTCTCGGCCAGCGCGGCGGTGGTGCAGTCCTCGCCGAGCGGGGCGACGATGCAGGCGGCGTCGGGCGAGGGGCGGTCGCCGGTCTCGATCTCCAGCCCGTCCAGCGCCCGCATCAGCAGGCCGGCGCCTTCGGCGTTGCGCATGCCGATCCACAGCGGGCGCGGCGCCGCGTCGGGCACCGGCGCCTCCGGCGGCAGCACCGGCCTGCCGTTCTCGTAGGCGTAGAAGCCGCGCCCGGTCTTGCGGCCGAGCAGGTTCGCCGCCACCAGCTGGCGCGGCAGCACCGAGGGGCGGTAGCGCGGTTCCTGGTAGAACTGGCCGTACAGCGATTCCATGACCGCGTGGCTGACGTCGATGCCGATGAGGTCGAGCAGCTCGAACGGCCCCATGCGGAAGCCGGCGGCGCCGGTGAGGATGCGGTCGATGGCGGCGCAATCCGCCACGCCCTCGCCGAGGATGCGCAACGCCTCGGTGCCATAGCCGCGGCCGGCGTGGTTGACCAGGAAGCCCGGGGTGTCCCGGGTGACCGCCGCGAAGTGGCCCATGCGGGCGCCCAGGCCGGCCAGCGCCTCGGTTGCCGCCGGGGCGGTCAGCACGCCCGGAGTCACCTCGACGATCCTCATCAGCGGCACCGGGTTGAAGAAGTGGAAGCCGGCGACCCGCTCCGGCCGGCGGCACGCCGCGGCGATGGCGGTCACCGACAGCGAGGAGGTGTTGGTGGCGAGTACGCAGTCCTCGCTCACGACCGCCTCCAGCCCGGCGAACAGGACGCGCTTGGCCTCCAGGTCCTCGACGATCGCCTCGACCACCAGGGCGCACTGCGCGAAGTCCGGCGCGTCCGGCGTCACCGGGGTGAGGCGGGCCTTGGCCGACGACGCGGCATCGGCGGTGATCTTCCCCTTCTCGGTCAGCCGGTCGAAGGCGGCGTCGAGGGCGGCCACGGCCTCTTCGGCGGCGCCCGGCCGGGCGTCGGCGAGGATCACCGAGACGCCCGCCGCCGCGGCGATCTGCGCGATGCCGCGCCCCATGGTGCCGGTGCCGACGACGCCCATCACCAGGGCGTCGGAACGTGGGTCGAACATTGTTGGCTCCGTCTTCCATATCCCTCTCCCGCCCCGGGAGAGGGTGGCCGCGCAGCGGCCGGGTGAGGGCAAAATCAAGGATCCTTGTAGGCACCCTCACCCTCCCGCCCCCTGGGCGGGCCCCTCCCTCTCCCGGGGCGGGAGAGGGTTATTTTCCCTCGTATTTCGGCTTCCGCTTCTCGATGAAGGCCTGCATGCCCTCCTTCTGATCGCGGGTGTCGAACAGCAGCTGGAAGGCCTTGCGCTCCAGCATCAGCGCGGTGGCGAGCGGCGCGTCCATGCCGGCCAGCAGGACCTCCTTGATCTGCATGACCGCGACCGGCGGCATGGCGGCGATGCTCTCGGCGGTCTTCAGCGCGGTGTCCAGCACCTCGGCGTCCGGCACCACTTGGCTGACCAGGCCCATCGCGTCCGCCTCGCGGGCGGAGACCGGCTTGCCGGTCAGGATCATCATCATCGCCTTGAACTTGCCGACCGCGCGGGTCAGGCGCTGGGTGCCGCCCGCGCCCGGCATGATGCCGACGCGGATCTCCGGCTGGCCGAACTGCGCGCCCTCGCCGGCGACGATGATGTCGGCGTGCATCGCCAGCTCGCAGCCGCCGCCGAGCGCGAAGCCGTTCACCGCGGCGATCACCGGCTTCGGGCACGCCGCGATGGCTTGCCACAGCAGGTGCGTCTGGCGCAGCAGCATCTCCGACGCGCCCGCCTCGGCCATCTCCTTGATGTCGGCGCCGGCGGCGAAGGCGTTCTGGTCGCCGGTCAGCACGACGGCGCGCACCTCGGCGGCCTTGCCCAGGTCGGTGAACGCCTCGGCCAGCAGCACGCGCACGCGCCCGTTCAGCGCGTTGCGCGCGTCCGGCCGGTTGATGCGCACCAGCGCCACGCCGTCCCGTGGCCGTTCGACCAGCACTTCGCTCACCGCGTTTCCCTCCCTCTAATTTCGTATACCGAAACTGAGTTTCATTTCTGTTGACACGCACCGTAGCGTCGGAGCAGGATCGCTGCAACACAAAACAATCCGGTGTCCAAGCACTGGAAGCCCGGCAGGGAGCGGGCGGACCCCATGCGAAAGCGCGACGCGATTCCGGGAGCGGCCGACCTCGCCCCCGATCTGGCTGGGCACGAGGACAAGGACCCCAAGTTCGTGACGGCGCTCGCCCGCGGCCTGGACGTCCTGCGCGCCTTCCGCCGCGGCGACCCGCCGCTCGGCAACCAGGAACTGGCGGAGCGCACCGGCCTGCCGAAGCCGACCATCTCGCGGCTGACCTACACGCTGTCCACGCTGGGTTTCCTGGTCTACGACGCCAAGGCCGGCAAGTACCGCCTCGGCACGGCGGTGCTGGGCCTCGGTTACACGGCGCTGTCCGGGCTGGGCGCGCGGGCGGTGGCGCGTCCCTACATGCAGGAGCTGGCGGATTACTCGAAGCTCCAGGTGGCGCTGGGTGCGCGCGACCGGGTCAGCATGGTCTACCTGGAGAGCTGCCGCGGCGACGCCCCGGTGATCCTGCCGCTCGACGTCGGCTCGCACATCAAGCTGGGCACCACGGCCATGGGCCGCGCCTACCTCGCCGGCCTGCCCGACGAGCAGCGCGCCGCGCTGCTGCCCCGCATCGAGGAGCACGAGGGCGCGCGCTGGCCGCAGGTGCGCGACGGCATCCTCGCCGCCGTCGAGGAATACCGGGCCAAGGGCTATGTCACCTCCGTCGGCTCCTGGAAGACCGAGGTGAACGCCGTCGGCGTGCCGCTGGTGCCGCACGACGGCTCGCCGGTGCTCGCCTTCAACCTCGGCGGCCCGGCCTTCCTGGTCGATCCCAAACGGCTGGACGACGATTTCGGCCCGCGGCTCGCCGCGATGGTGCGCCGGATCGACGCCGCCCTCTTCAACGCCTGACACCGGAGACACACCCCGATGGCCCTCGACGCCGACACGTTGCAACAGCTCCTCGACACGGTCGGGCGGTTCGTCCGCGAACGCCTCGTGCCGCTGGAGCACACGGTGGCCGAGGACGACGCCATCCCCGCGGAGATCGTCGCCGCGATGCGCGACCTCGGCCTGTTCGGCCTGTCGGTGCCGCCGGAGTACGGCGGGCTCGGCCTGACCATGGCGGAGGAGGTGCAGGTCGCCTTCGAGCTGGGCCAGACCTCGCCGGCCTTCCGCTCGCTGCTCGGCACCAACAACGGCATCGGCTCGCAGGGCATCGTCATCGACGGCACGCCCGAGCAGAAGGAACAGTATCTGCCGAAGCTGGCGTCCGGCGAGATCATCGGCTCCTTCGCGCTGACCGAGCCGGAGGCCGGTTCCGACGCCGGCTCCCTGCGCACCTCGGCGCGGCGCGACGGCGATTTTTACGTGCTGAACGGCACCAAGCGCTTCATCACCAACGCGCCGGAGGCCGGCCTGTTCACCGTCTTCGCCCGCACCGACCCGG
>NZ_LGQZ01000061.1 GCF_003116015.1 Azospirillum sp. TSO22-1 | reverse complement strand
TGACCTGCTCCTTGACGGCGGGGCGCACGTCGGTGGCCGAGACGATGGCGCCCAGGCGCTTGGCGGTGGCGATGGCCTGCAGGCCCGCCACGCCGACGCCCATGATGAAGGCGCGCGCCGGCTGCACGGTGCCGGCGGCAGTCATCATCATCGGGAAGCCGCGCGTATACTCGCTGGCCGCGTCCACCACGGCCTTGTAGCCGGCAAGGTTGGCCTGGGAGGACAGCACGTCCATCACCTGCGCGCGGGTGATGCGCGGCATGAACTCCATGGCGAAAGCGTTCACGCCCGCGTCCGCGTAGGCCTTGACCGCGTCGCGGCTGGCGTGCGGGTTGAGGATGGCGAACAGCAGCGCGCCACGCTTGATGAGGGCCAGTTCGTCCGCGCCGCCTTCGGAGGCGAGCAGCGGGCGCTGCACCTTCAGCACGATGTCGGCGTCCGCCAGGGTCGCCTTGGCGTCCGGCGCGATGGTGGCGCCGGCGGCTTCGTAGGCGGCGTCGGTGACCGCGGCGCCGAGCCCGGCCCCGCTCTCGATCACGATGTCCAGCCCCAACGCCTTGAGTTTCTTCACCGTCTCCGGAGACGCCGCGACGCGGGCCTCGTTCGGGCGCCGTTCCTTGGGTATGGCGACCTTCATTTTTGTTTCCCCTTCCCCGAATGTGCTGTTCGAAAGCAATTCGCTCGCTGATTAGGCATGTTTGCCGCAATCCACGCGGCTTGTGAAGCGCCCCCCGCGCCGCACAACCCGGATTGCAGCGGGTTTCTCACACCGTGGCAACCCGCGCGATCCGACTTTCGTCGGATCGGGTCATAGACGGTCCGTCCGTGACAAGCGAACCGAGAGCTGCGCCGCCCCTTGCGAAGGCCGGGGTGCGCCGATATCGTCGCCGCTCCAAAAGACACCGGTTCAGGGGTAGCCATCATGTCCGACGTCGGCGGCATCGCCGTGGATCGCCTGCGCTCCTTCATCGAGCGCATCGAGCGCCTGGAGGAGGAGAAGAAGGGCCTCCAGGACGACATCAAGGAAGTGTACGCCGAGGCCAAGGGCACCGGCTTCGACGCCAAGATCATGCGGCAGATCGTCCGGCTGCGCAAAATGGACAAGGCCGACCTGCAGGAACAGGAAGCCATCCTGGAGCTGTACAAGCAGGCCCTGGGCATGGGCGAGTAACGCGGGCGGCGCCGGGTCTAGCGACTCGGCGCCCCGTGCGCCGCGCGCAGCTCGCCGGCCGCCTGTTGCAGGACCGACGCTGCGGCGGTGAGCGACAGGCCGGCGATGCCCGCGGCGACGATCAGATCGGGCCAGCCCGTCGCGGTGCTCCACACCCCGGCCGCCGCCATCATCACCGCCACGTTGGCCAGCGCGTCGTTGCGCGAGCACAGCCAGACCGACCGCATGTTGGCGTCGCCGCGCCGTCCAGCGAACAGCAGCGCCGCCACCGACACGTTGGCCGCCAGCGCCAGCAGGCCGACCAGGCTCATCACCGGCGCGTCCGGCACCACGCCAGCGGCGACGTTCCACACCGCGCTGCCCAGCACCCACAGCCCCAGCGCGCCCAGCGACAGCCCCTTGACCACCGCCGCCCAGGAGCGCCATTCCAGCGCCCGGCCGAGCACCCACAGGCTGATGCCGTAATTGGCCGCGTCGGCCAGGAAGTCCAGCGCGTCGGCGCGCAGCGCCATGGATTCGGCCTGGATGCTCGCCGCCATCTCGACCACGAACATCAGCGCGTTGACCAGCAGCGCCAGGCGCAGGATACGCCGGTAATCCGCCCGCCGGTTGGCCGGGCCGCCGCCCGTCCCGCACGTCCCGCCGCAGCACCCGCCCATCGCCCGCTCCTTCCAGACACAGCGTTCCCGGCCTTGAGGATAGGCGCGCCCGGTCCGGGCGTCCAGGCCGGCTCATTAGAAATATCTGATTTTGCATATCCGTCTGGCCCGTTGCGGCGCGGGAGCGGCACCCTAGATGATCAAGAAGCCGATCATCCGCGCAGCAAACACCTGTCATCCAGGGGGGCTAACGCCATGAGCACCATCACCGACGTCTTGGGCACCAAGGGCCATACCATCGTCTCGATCCTGCCGACCGACACCGTGGCGGACGCCGCCCGGCTGCTGACCGAGAAGCGCATCGGCGCGCTGGTGGTGCGCGACCGGCGCGGCAAGCTGGTGGGCATCCTGTCCGAGCGCGACATCGTCCGCGCCATCGCCGACCACGGCGAGGAGGCGCTGGAGGACCGTGTCGAGGACCTGATGACCAAGGAGGTCCGCACCTGCAAGCCGACGGACTCCATCAAGGACCTGATGCAGATGATGACCCTGCGCCGCCACCGCCACGTGCCGGTGTGCAACGAGGTCGGCGACCTCGTCGGCATCGTCTCCATCGGCGACGTGGTGAAGGCCCGCCTGAGCGAGCAGGCGCACGAGGTGGCGGTGCTGCGGGATCTGACGCTGGTGAAGGGGTGATACCCCCACCCCGCCCCTCTCCCACCGTCGCCGTGGCGCCGGGACCGCCCGGCGCGGCGAACGGCGGCGCCTCCGCGTGATCCCCCTGTGGCTACCCCCATGCCGCGCCCGGCGCGGCCGGGGGTAGCCGGGCCGCCGCCCTCCGGCTCCAGATCGGGAGTGCGGACGTTCTGTACGGTCTGCCCCGCGCGCCCGCGGTCGCCCTGATCGGCCATGCCATCCTCCCAACGCGGTCTCCACCCGGCCAGTATCCTCGCCGGGCGGAAGCTCCTCTCGGCGAACCGTCCGGGAATGGCGCTAACCCCTCTCCCCGTCCTGCGCCCGCGGCCTCCACGGACGATATTTCCGCTCGACGATGAACGACCGAGCGACCGTACGGCCCATGACCCCGCGCACCCTCGCCCGCCTGAAGATCCTGGTCGCCGACGACAATGCGCTGCTGCGCCGCGGCCTGAAGGAGATGCTGGGTCTGTGGGGCGTCGGCCGCGTGGTGACCGCCGGCGACGGCTCGGAAGCGCGCAACCTGCTGTGCGGCGAGCCCATCGACCTGGTGGTCACCGACTGGGTGATGGCGCCGGTCGACGGTGCGGCGCTGCTGCGCTGGATCCGCCACGCGCCGGACAGCCCGCGCCCCGACCTGCCGGTGATCGTGCTGACCGCCCAAGCCGACGTGCCGACCGTCCGCGCCGCCTGGGACGCCGGAGCCGACGCCGTTCTGGCCAAGCCGGTCTCCGCCGTGGTCATCGCCCGCCGGATCGAGGCGGTGCTGCGCCGCCCCCGCCGCCCGGTCCCCGCCGCCCCACGCGCCGCCACCCCGCCCCCGCCGCCCGGCGAGGCGCTGTTCCCGCAGGTCGCCGGACACGAGGCGCCCCGCCTCTCCGCCGCCCCCGGCACGCCGGCCGAACGCGAACGCCGGCTGCGCCTGCTGATCGCACTGGATCGGCTGGAGGGCGTGCTCGACCGCGCCGCGCCGAACTTCGCCGCGCTGCGCATCGTCGCCGCCGACCTGCAGCACGCCGCCGCCGGCGACGCGCTGCAGGAGGAGATCGTGCGGTCGCTGGCGCGTTGCGTCACCCGGGTGGACCCGTTCGTGCCGGCCTTCCTCGACACGCTCAGGGCGCACCACGCCGGCCTGCGCTGGCTGGTGACGCGCGAGGGCGAGGCCACCGCCGCCGACCGCAGCCTCGCCACCTGCCTCGCCGCCGGGGTGGACTCGCTGATCGAGCGGCACCCCATCGTCGAGGGCACGGCGTGGGAGGAATCGGAAGCTCCGCGCCCGCCGCGCGGCCCCCGGCTGCTCGGCTGAGGCACCCCCGGCACCGATAGTCCGGACCGGTAATTTCCGTTCGCCCAGCGAATCCCTATATTGAAAATCGACGGAGACGCGTCCGCCGACCGTTCCTTGCTTTTTCACGCGGCACCCCGGCCGGCGATGGACTGATACGACAGCAGCTATTACCTTTCTGTCAGTTGAACAAAGAGCGCGCAAACGTCCGGCGCGCCGATTCGGGGATGGAAAGCATGGCTCTCGCCACCGTGACTCTCGAGGACAAGTACGCGCTCGAGCAGGGGCGCGTGTACCTCACCGGCACCCAGGCGCTGGTGCGCCTGCCGATGATGCAGCGCCAGCGCGACCTCGCGGCCGGCCTCAACACCGGCTGCTTCATCTCGGGCTACCGCGGCTCGCCGCTCGGCGGGCTGGACCAGAACCTGTGGAACGCCCGCAAGTTCCTGGAGAAGAACCACATCGTCTTCCAGCCCGGGGTGAACGAGGAACTGGGCGCCACCGCGGTGTGGGGCAGCCAGCAGGTCGGCATGTTCCCCGGCGCCAAGTACGACGGCGTCTTCGCCATGTGGTACGGCAAGGGGCCGGGCGTCGACCGCTCCGGCGACGTGTTCAAGCACGCCAACGGTGCCGGCACGTCGCGCCACGGCGGCGTCCTGGTGCTGGCCGGCGACGACCACAACGCCAAGTCCTCGACCTTCCCGCACCAGTCCGAGCACGCCTTCTCGCACGCCATGATCCCGGTGCTGAACCCGGCCGGGGTGCAGGAGATCCTCGACTACGGCCTGATCGGTTGGGCGATGAGCCGGTATTCCGGCTGCTGGATCGCCATGAAGACGATCGCCGAGACGGTGGACACCTCGGCCTCGGTGACCGTCGACCCGCACCGCGTGCACCCGGTCGTCCCCGACGACTTCCCGATGCCCATGGGCGGCCTCAACATCCGCTGGCCCGACCCGCCGCTGGAGCAGGAACACCGGCTGATGCGGCACAAGCTGTACGCCGCCCTGGCCTTCGCGCGCGCCAACCGGCTGGACCAGGTGGTGATCGCCTCGCCGCGTCCGCGCTTCGGCATCATCACCACCGGCAAGAGCTATCTGGACGTCCGGCAGGCCTTCGACGAGCTGGGCATCTCCGAAGAGATGGCCGCGGACCTCGGCATCACCGTCTACAAGGTGGCCATGCCCTGGCCGCTGGAGCGCGAGGGTGCGCGCCACTTCTGCGAGGGCCTGGAGGAGGTGATCGTCGTCGAGGAGAAGCGCGCGGTCATCGAGAACCAGCTGAAGGAGCAGCTCTACAACTGGCACCCGGACGTCCGCCCGCGCGTCGTCGGCAAGTTCGACGAGCACGGCGAGTGGATCCTCCCCTCCGCCGGCGAGCTGTCGCCAGCGCAGATCGCCGTGGTCATCGGCCGCCGCCTGCTGAACTTCGTCGAGAACGAGCAGATCAGGCAGCGCGTCGCCTTCCTCGACGCCCAGGAGAAGCAGAAGGCGCACGTCGCGCGCATCGTGCGCAAGCCGACCTTCTGCTCCGGCTGCCCGCACAACACCTCGACCGTGGTGCCCGAGGGCAGCCGCGCCCTGGGCGGCATCGGCTGCCACTACATGGCGACGTGGCTCGACCGCAAGACCGACACCTTCACCCAGATGGGCGGCGAGGGCGTGCCCTGGGTCGGCCAGGCGCCGTTCACCGAGGAGAAGCACCTGTTCGCCAACCTCGGCGACGGCACCTACCACCACTCCGGCATCCTGGCGATCCGGCAGGCGATCGCGGCCAAGGTCAACATCACCTACAAGCTGCTGTTCAACGACGCCGTCGCCATGACCGGCGGCCAGCCGCTGGACGGCACGCTGACCGTCTCCTCGCTCGCCAGGCAGCTGACCGCCGAGGGCGTCCAGCGCATCGTCGTCGTCTCCGACCAGCCGGAGAAGTACGGCCCCGAGTCCGGCCTGCCGCCCTTCACCGCGGTCGAGCACCGCGACGACCTCGACCGCGTGCAGAAGGATCTGCGCGAGGAGGGCGGCGTCACCATCCTGATCTACGACCAGACCTGCGCCACCGAGAAGCGCCGACGCCGCAAGCGCGGCAAGATGCCGGACCTCGCCAAGCGCACGGTGATCAACGAACTGGTCTGCGAGGCGTGCGGCGACTGCTCGGTCAAGTCCAACTGCGTGTCGGTGGTCCCGGTGGACACCGAGTTCGGCCGCAAGCGGCAGATCGACCAGTCCACCTGCAACAAGGACTTCTCCTGCGTCAAGGGCTTCTGCCCCAGCTTCGTCACCGTCGAGGGCGGCCAACTGCGCAAGCCCAAGCCGGCGGCGAAGGCCGGGGTGGACGCTTCCACTCTGCCCGACCCGGTCCTGCCCTCCATCGACGGGCGGCCGTGGAGCATCTACATCACCGGCGTCGGCGGCACCGGCGTGGTGACGGTGGGTGCGCTGCTCGGCATGGCCGCGCACATCGAAGGCAAGGGCGTCGGCGTGCTCGACATGACCGGCCTCGCCCAGAAGGGCGGTGCGGTGACCAGCCACATCCGCATCGGCAAGGCGCCGGAGGACATCCACTCGGTCCGCATCGCCGCCGGCGGCGCCGACGCGGTGGTGGCCTGCGACGTGGTGGTGGCGGCGGCCGGCGACGGCCTGTCGAAGATGGCAGCCGGGCGCACCCGTGCGGTCGTCAACACGCATGAGCTGATCACCGCCGACTTCACCAAGCAGCGCGACCTGACGATCCCCGTCGGCGACCTCGTCGGCGATATCGCGCAGGCCTGCGGCGGCACCGACCGCGTCGCCGCGGTGGACGCCACCGGGCTGGCGACCAGCCTGCTCGGCGACAGCATCGCGTCCAACCCGTTCATGCTCGGCTACGCGTGGCAGAAAGGGCTGATCCCGCTGTCGGCCGAGGCGCTGCTGAAGGCCATCGAGCTGAACGGCGCCGCCATCGAGATGAACAAGCAGGCCTTCCTCTGGGGCCGCCTCGCCGCCCACGACCAGGCGGCCGTCGAGGCCGCGGCGGTCCCGGCGGAAAGCGCCGGCGCCGCTCCCATCGACGAGCAGCGCCGCCTGTCCGAGACCCTGGACGAGATGATCGAGCGCCGCACGCGCTTCCTCACCGACTACCAGGACGCCGCCTACGCCTCGCGCTACCACGCGACGGTGGACTGGACGCGCCGCGTCGAGGGGCAGAAGGTCCCCGGCTCGACCGTGCTGACCGAGGCGGTGGCCCGCTCGCTGTTCAAGCTGATGGCCTACAAGGACGAGTACGAGGTGGCGCGCCTCTACACCGACACCGGCTTCTTCGACAAGCTGGACCGCATGTTCGAGGGCGACTGGAAAGTGAAATTCCACCTCTCCCCGCCGGTGCTCGGCCAGACCGGCGAGGACGGCACCGGCGAACCGAAGAAGCGGGAATTCGGCCCGTGGATGCGCAAGGCCATGGTCTGGCTGGCCAGGGGGAAGCGCCTGCGCGGCACCCCGCTCGACCCGTTCGGCTGGCTGCCGGAGCGCAAGACGGAGCGCCAGCTGATCTCCTCCTTCGAGGCGACGGTGGGCGAGATGCTGACGAAGCTCGACCGCGGCAACCTCGGCCTCGCGGTGGAGATCGCCAAGGTGCCGATGGACATCCGCGGCTACGGCCCGGTCAAGGAGCGCAACCTGACCGCCGCCAAGGCCCGCGAGGCCGACCTCCTCAGCGCCTTCCGCGCCCCCGCCACGCCGCAGCCGATGGCGGCGGAGTAAAGGGAGAAGTCCTCGCGCTGGGCTCCCACCCGCCCCCTCCCCACAAAGCGAGGGGGTTGGGAGGGAGCCCGACGCGAAGACCTCCCACGGGAATCTTGCAAGCGCCTTTTCAAGCGATTGCCCCATTGCCGATTCGGCCGGGTCGTGCTAGGATGAAAATCCTCAAGAGGCGTGGTGCGCCTGCACCCCGGGATGGCGTACTGAACAGCCCCTGCACACTGTTCCATAGTGTTCCATTCTGTTCCACAAGCGCCCCGCGCGGCACATAAGCCGTGGCCCCCCGCTGCCTTGGCAGCAGATGGGGCCTGCACAACGGCGCACAACGCCTCACCACCGAGCGTGAGCTTGGGAACACGGCCACGGTCTCCGGGTTTTTCTTGAAAAGCTGGAGGATGTGCCATGCCGAGCAAGCCCACCAAGACGACGGCGAGCCCCGAACCGAAGAAGACCGCCGCGAAGGCCGCCAAGCCCAAGAGCGCCACGGCCAAATCGACGGCGGCCAAGCCTGCCACCGCCAAGAAGACCCCCACCCGCGCCGCCAAGCCCGCGGCCCCCAAGGCGGTCCCCAACAAGACGACCATCGTCGACACCGTGCGCGCGGTGGTCGATGCCGCGGCCGCCATCGTCGGTGCGGCGGTGACGGTGAACGCCGCCATCGGTCCGAAGAAGGGCAGGACCGCCAGGAAGGTCACCAAGGCGCTCGACACGGCCGCCGGCGTGACCGCCGCGGCTGTGGCGCTGGTCAACCTCAACCGCGCAGATCCGGATGCATTGGCGTCGCTGAAGGGCATCGGGCCGAAGCGCGCGCAGAAGATCGTCGAGTCCCGCCCCTTCCAGGCGGTGGATGACCTGACGGCCCGCAAGCTGTTGCCGAAGAAGGCGGTGGACGAGCTGCGCGACCGGCTGAGCGTGTAAGGACGGGTAACTGACCAGAGTCAAGGCGCCGGCCACGCGAGGCGGGCAAGGTGCTGGGCAAGAGGACCCTCGATGCCCAGACGCTTCGTCATCGCCCCGTTGCCCGCCACCCACATCGACCAGGCCTTCCCGGTCGTACAGCCGCTGCGCCCCGGCTTCACGCCCGCACAGTGGCGCGCCCTGGCCGCGCCGTTCGCCGAAGCGGGGGACGCGCGCGGCATCGTCGCCTGCCGCATGGGCTCCGGCCACATCCGCGGCCTGTTCTGCTACGCGCTGGACGAGGCGGGGGTGTTACGGGTCGGCCCGTTCGCGGTGGCCGGCCTGTTCGACGCGCCCGCCACCGCCGACGGCCTGATCGAGGCGGCCGGCCAAGTGGCGCAACGGCTGGGCGCCAGCCGCATCGTGGTGAAGTGCGACGCCCTGGCGGTCACCGCGGTACCGCACTGCGATCTGGCGGATCTGTTCGCCCACCGCGGCTACCGCGTGGAGGGCGACGCGCTGGTGAGCGAGAGCGCGTCCAGCGCCCCCGCCGTCGCGAACGCCTGAACAGAGAAGGTTACGCCACCCGCCCGGCCATGTCCGACAGGGCGTCGGGGTCGAGCAGGCGGATGCGGTCGGCCGCCACGCGCTCGATCAGCCCGGCGTCCTCCAGCTTGCGGAACTGCCGCGACAGCGTCTCCGGCCGCAGGCCGAGGTAGGCGCTCATGTCGGTCTTCTGCATCGGCAGGAAGACCGTCGGTTGCGGGTCGCCGGCCGTCCCCTCCGCGCGGCGTGCCAGCGCCAGCAGGAACGAGCCGATGCGCTCCGCCGCGTTCTTGCAGCCGAGCAGCAGGATCTGGTCCTGCGCCGCCGTCAGCTCGATGGAGGTCATGGCCAGCAGCCGCCCCTGCAGGTGCGGGTGCCGCGCCATCATGGTGCTGAGTCCGTTGCGCGGGAAGCGGCAGACGGTGGCGGCGGTGATCGTCTCGGCGGTGTAAGCGAAGCTGTCGCCGTAGGACAGCCCGATCATGTCGCCGGCGCTGGCGAAGCCGGTGATCTGCTGCCGCCCGTCGGGGAGCATCTTGAAGAGCTTCAGCATGCCGGACGTCACGGTGTAGACGGCATCGGCGTGCTCGCCCTCGCGGATCACCGGCAGGCCGGAGGCCAGCACCCGGCTGCGCGAGATCGCGGAGAGCCCGGACAACTCCGCCTCGGCCAGCGCCGCGCACATCCCCTTGGCGCGGGCTTGGCAGGAGGAGCAGAACGTCTCCTTACGGGCGGCAGGCAGCGGGCCGGCCGCGACCCCGGTGGTCATCGCGCGCCACGCACCGGCATCCTCGTTCGGGGCGACTGAAAACAGCATTTCCACCCTCCAAGGCTTCCGCATCCGGCCACGACACCGATGATCGGGCCAATGTCGTACGCCATTGGGCAGAGGTTATGGGGCTGCCGAGGTCACAAACAGTGATTCAGATCAATTGTTGATCAGGATTGGTGCAGTGCAGAAAGCATTTCCGGATTTCTTGATTATTATCAAATCACAGGCGCATATACTTTAGGTGCATCTCGCTCTACTTTCGGGTTATACACCATCACCGGCGGCAACGCGCCGGCCCTTTCCGGCCCGATTCCCGCACGCCGGGCTGGCCAAGCGCACCTATTCCCTCTACAGGATAGACAGTCCCGCCCTGCCCCGGCCTGCATGTCCCAGAACCCGCCCATCGCCGGAATTCGCCCGATCCTCTCCGTCGTGCATCCAAACGGCGAGCGGCTGATCGTGGCGCGGCTGACCAACGCCGGAGCGAGCAGCCAGTCCAACCGCTTCGTGCTGCGCCGGGTCGACCTGCGCTCGCCGTGGGAGCAGCCGGACAACGGCTATTTCGGCTACGCCGAGGTCGCCCGCGCGCTGGATGCCCAGGGCTGGCGCGGCTGCCGCATCGAGGCGATGCCCACCACCGACCCCGACGAGCGGCGCGCCCGCGCCCTGGCCAAGCGCAAGCTGCACATGCAGTGCGTGGACGCCGCCATCCGCCGCGTGCAGGAAGCGGGCGCTTGACACGCGTCTTTCCTTGGACGGCCGCTCCGCCTATATCGGGAAGGTCGCCCTTCTGAGAGGATTCCGCATGTTCCGCAGCGCCGCCCTGGACAACGCCGCCGGCCCCGACCTGGGGACGCTTCCCACCTGGGACCTGCGCGACCTCTATCCGGGGATGGACTCGCCCGAGCTGAAGGCCGACCTCGTGCGCATGGAGGGCGAGGCCAAGGCCTTCCACGAGGCCTACGCCGGCCGCGTCGCCAGCCTCGACGGCGACACGCTGGCCCGCGCCGTGCGCGAGTACGAGCGGATCGACGAGGTGCTCTCCCGCGCCATGTCCTACGCCGGGCTCGTCTACTCCGGCAACATGGCGGACCCGGAGATCGGCAAGTTCTACCAGTCGGCGCAGGAGCGGGTGAACGGCATCTCCACCCACCTCGTCTTCTTCACGCTGGAGATCAACCGGATCGACGAGGACGCCCTGCAGTCCCGCGTCCGGGCGTCGAAGGACCTCGCCCACTACGCCTCCTGGATCCGCGACGTCCGGCTGTACCGCGAGCACCAGCTCTCCGACGAGCTGGAGCGTCTGCTGCACGAGAAGCACGTGGTCGGCCGCGCCGCCTGGAACCGCCTGTTCGACGAGACCATCGCCGGCCTGCGCTTCCCCATGGGTGGGCCAAATGGAGTTATCAAGGATCTGACCTGCGCCGAGGCGCTGAACAAGCTGTCCGATCGCGACCCCGCCGTGCGCCGCGAGGCCGGGCAGGTGGTCGGCCGCGTGCTGGGCGACAACATCCGCCTGTTCGCGCTGGTCACCAACACCCTGGCCAAGGATAAGGAGATCGAGGACAAGTGGCGGAACTACCCGACGCCGGTGTCCGCCCGCAACCTGTCCAACCGCGTCGAGGACGAAGTGGTGGAGGCGCTGGTCGCCGCCGTCAAGCAGGCGTACCCCAGCCTGTCGCACCGCTACTACACGCTGAAGGCCAGGTGGTTCGGCCAGACCCACCTGGACTACTGGGACCGCAACGCGCCGCTGCCCGACGACAGCGACCGCACCATCCCCTGGGCCGAGGCGCGCGACCTCGTGCTCGGCGCCTACGGGCGCTTCTCGCCGGAGTTGGCGTCCTACGGCAAGCGCTTTTTCGACAACCCATGGATCGACGCGCCGGTGCGCCCCGGCAAGGCGCCGGGCGCCTTCGCCCACCCGACGGTGCCCAGCGCGCACCCCTACCTGCTGGTCAACTACCAGGGCAAGACGCGCGACGTGATGACGCTGGCGCACGAGCTGGGGCACGGCGTGCACCAGATCCTCGCCGGGCGGCAGGGCCACCTGATGTCGGACACGCCGCTGACGCTGGCCGAGACGGCATCGGTGTTCGGTGAGATGCTGACCTTCCGCGCCCTGCTGGACAGTGAGACCGATCCCAAGCGCCGCAAGATCATGCTGGCCTCGAAGGTCGAGGACATGCTGAACACCGTGGTCCGGCAGATCGCCTTCTTCGACTTCGAGACCAGGGTCCACACCGAGCGCCGCGACGGCGAACTGACGCCGGAGCGCCTGGGCGAGATCTGGATGGGCGTGCAGACCGACAGCCTGGGGCCGGCGCTGCGCTTCGACGAGGGCTACCGCAACTACTGGGCCTACATCCCGCACTTCGTGCACTCGCCGTTCTACGTGTACGCCTACGCGTTCGGCGACTGCCTGGTGAACTCGCTGTACGCGGTGTACCAGGAGTCCGACGCCGGCTTCGCCAAGCGCTATCTGGCGATGCTGGAGGCCGGCGGCACGCTGCGCCACAAGGACCTGCTGGCGCCGTTCGGGCTCGACGCGACCGATCCGGCGTTCTGGCAGAAGGGCCTGGGGGTGATCCGCGGCTTCCTCGACGAGCTCGAGACGGCCGGCTGATCGCGCCGCGGTTTGACATAAGTCAAGAAGCTCCCGCCATGCGGTGGTAACGTGCGCCCCGAATTCCCTTTCGGAGGTCATATGACCACCCTCATCTGGGACGACGGCATGAAGGTCGGCAACGCCGTGATGGACGCCGACCATCAGGCGTTCGTCGAGCTTCTGGCCGTCGCCGCCCGCGCGGACGACGCCGAGTTCCCGGCCCTCCTCGCCGAGATCGCCACCCACCTGCGCGAGCATCTGGCCCGCGAGGAGGAGCTGATGCGCCAGCACGGCTTCCCGCCCTACCCCATCCACAAGCACGAGCACGACCGCGTGCGGCTGGAGCTGGAGGGGATCGAGAAGCGGCTGGCCGCCGGCAACCTCATGCTCGCCCGCGGCTACGTGCGCGAGGCGCTGCCGGACTGGTTCGTCGCCCACAAGAACACCATGGACAGCGCCACCGCCGGCTGGATCAAGGCGCAGGGCGGCTGACCGTCGTCTCCCTGGCCCTTGCCGAACCGCCCTCCCCGCCCCATCCCTCTTTCGGACAGACAGCAGGAGGGCGGCATGGCGGCACCGGTGCGGGTTCTCGGGTTCGCGGGCTCGTTGCGCAGGGGATCGTTCAACCGCGCCCTGCTGCGCCTCGCCGTCGAGGCGGCGCCCGAGGGCCTGGAGATCGAGGTCTTCGACATCGCCCCCATCCCGCTCTACAACGGCGACGTCGAGGCCGCCGGCTTCCCCGAGCCGGTGCAGGCGTTCCGTGAACGCATCCGCGCCGCCGACGCGCTGCTGGTCGCGTGCCCCGAGTACAACTACTCCATGCCCGGCGTGCTGAAGAACGCCATCGACTGGGCGTCGCGCGGCGCCGACCAGCCCTTCGCCGGCAAGCCGCTGGCCATCATGGGCGCCGGCGGCGGGCTGGGCACCGGGCGCTCGCAGTACCATCTGCGCCAGACCTGCGTGTACCTGGACATGCACCCGCTGAACAAGCCGGAGGTGCTGGTCCGCGTGGCCGAATCCTTCAACCCCGACGGCTCGCTGAAGGACGAGGCGGTGCGCGGCAAGGTGGCGGCGCTGCTGGCCGCGCTGGCGGCGTGGACGCGCAGAGTGCAGGGCTAGAATCCGTACCGCATCCCCACGCTCACCCCGTGGGCGCGCAGGCGCGCCTCGGTGCCGTCAATGGCGAGGGTGCGCCAGGCGCCGCGGCGCAGGCGCGGAGCACCGCCGTCCTCGGTCTCCATCGTGCCCAGGTCGGTGTGGCGGTAGGCGACGTCCAGCGTCAGCCCGCCGCCCAGCGCAATCCCCGTGCCGGCGGTCAGCTGCCACGCCAGGGAGGTGCGCCGGCCGGCCGGCGTCCACACCCGCTGGTCCAGCGACGGAAAGGACAGCGCCACCCCGTCCAGCCGGTTGTGCGACACGCCGATGCCGGCACCGACGTACGGCTCGAACCGGCCCAGCGCGGGCAGGTCCAGGTAGGTGTTGGCCATGCCGGTGAGGGTGCGCGCCTTTGCACTCATCGGCTCGTCCTCGCCGGGAAGGAAGTTGGCGTGGCCGTCGAAGCGCCAGCCCGGCCGGTAGGTGAGCGTGGCGTCCAGGCGCAGCCACGGCATCACCCGGTAACCCACCCCGGCACCGAACCCCGTGCTGCTCCCGAAGTCCCCCGCTCCCTGGGCGGCGCAGCCGTAGAGCGGCACGCGGGCCGGGTCGGTGCCGGCGCAATTCCAGTCGTGGAAGGCGGTGGAGCGCGACCAATCGCGCGACAGGTCGGCGCGCAGGTACCAGCCGCTCTCCGCCGCCGCGGCGGTGCCGGTTGCGAAAACCACGGCAAGCGCCGCCAGTGCCGGGCCCTTCATGCCCTTCCCCTCCCCTTTCGATCCGGCCCGCAGCCTGCCGAAGCCTCCGCGCCCGGTCAAGACGGCGAGACTGGTCCGGTGGCGCCCGCATCCCCACATAAAGGCGCCATGGCCAAGACCGAAGAGAACACGCTGGGCGGACGGATCGCGCGGTACGCGCGGGTCGGTACCGCCGTCGGCGGGCTCGCCGCCCGCTTCGCCGGGGAGCGCGTGCTGGGCATCCGCATCGAGCGCCAGCGCCATGCCGAGGAGCTGCGCGCCGCGCTCGGCGGGCTGAAAGGCCCGCTGATGAAGGTGGCGCAGATCCTCTCCACCATCCCCGACGCCCTGCCGCGTGAGTACGTGGCGGAGTTGTCGCAGCTCCAGGCCGACGCGCCGTCCATGGGCTGGCCCTTCGTCAAGCGCCGCATGCAGGCGGAACTGGGGCCGGCGTGGCAGGCGAAGTTCAGCCGCTTCGAGCACACCGCGGCCGCCGCCGCCTCGCTGGGGCAGGTGCACAAGGCGGTCGACCACGACGGCCGGGTGCTGGCCTGCAAGCTGCAATACCCCGACATGGCCTCGGCGGTGGAGGCGGACCTGCGGC
Source organism: Azospirillum sp. TSO22-1 (assembly GCF_003116015.1). GTDB lineage: Bacteria > Pseudomonadota > Alphaproteobacteria > Azospirillales > Azospirillaceae > Azospirillum. The sequence continues at coordinate 71,257 of NZ_LGQZ01000061.1, read as the reverse complement.
AGCTCCAGCTGATCTTCGCCATCTTCGAGCGCTCGGACAGCGCCATCTCGACCCGGCAGATCCACGCGGAGATCGGCGCCCGCCTGCGCGAGGAGCTGGACTACGACCTGGAGGGCCGGCACGCGAGCCTCTACCGCGCCATGCTGGCGGACACGCCGGGCGTGCACGTGCCGGCGGTGGTGCACGGCCTGTCCACCAAGCGGCTGCTGACGCTGGAATGGGTGGAGGGGCGGCGCATCCTCGACTTCGTCAAGGAGCACCCGGGGAGCCGCGACGAACTGGCGATGAACATGTTCCGGGCGTGGTACGTGCCGTTCTACTACTACGGCGTCATCCACGGCGACCCGCACCTGGGAAACTACACGGTGCGGCCGGACCGCTCGATCAACCTCTTGGACTTCGGCTGCGTCCGCGTCTTCCACCCCAGCTTCGTCAAGGGCGTCATCGACCTCTACAACGCGCTGCGCGCCGGGGACCAGGACGCGGCGGTGGAGGCCTACCGCACCTGGGGCTTCGTGAACCCGTCGAAGGAGCTGGTGGAGGTCCTCAACATCTGGGCGCGCTTCGTCTACGCCCCGATCATGGAGGACCGCACCCGCCGCATCGAGGAGACCAACGCCGGCCACTACGGCCGCGAAACGGCGGAGAAGGTGCACGCCGAGTTGCGCCGCGTCGGCGGCGTGGAGGTGCCACGCGAGTTCGTCTTCATGGACCGCGCGGCGATCGGCCTGGGCTCGGTCTTCCTGCACTTGAAAGCCGAGGTGAACTGGTTCCGCCTGTTCCAGGACCTGATCAAGGACTTCGACGCGGCGGCGCTGGAGCGCCGGCAGACCGCGGCGCTGACCGCGCACGGGGTGCCGCTGCCGGCGTGAGGGGCGCCGCCCGCGGCGGCGAATGGAACGGTTTGGAACACCGTGGAACAGTGTGCGGGGCGTGTTCACTTCGCCATCCTCTCCCTGAACCCCGAACCGCCCGCGGGCCGTTGCCGGCCCAACCGTGAGTGTGGCATATCGATTCGAACATTTCAAGAACATTTGAGGTGGAGAGGAATTCCACCGCGAAGACACGAGGACGGGCCGCCTATCCAAGGCTCCGCAACCGAAGCGCTGGTCAGTCCGGCGTTGCGGCCCTGACCTCCAGTCGTTCGCGCAATCGCACCCCCGGCCCCTTGGCGTCCTCCGGGATGAACTCGATGCCAGCGGCTTCGAAGGTGCGACGAAGGTCATCAAGCGTACGGGACTTCAGTACCTCCCCACGTTCGAGGCGCGAGATGGTATCCGTGGACACATTGGCGTATTTGGCAAGGTCGCGCACACCCCAGCCCAGCGCCACGCGCGCCATCTTGCACTGAACGGCATGCATATATCGGAACCCTGTCACGATTAGGCTTGCCCCATCCGGGCCATTGCAGCATCATAACCGTGTCCCGATGTCGGGACAAGACAAGGCGGCCGAACGGGGTGCAGGAACACCCCGCCCGGCCTGACCACAACCCAGCTTGATAGGAGCTTGGATCATGGCTGATTCCGAGGATACCACGAGCGCGCGCTTATCCCGCCGGTCTTTGCTGGCGGGCGGCGGGGGCGTTCTGCTGGCCGGGGGAACGGTGGCGCAGCGCAGCGCGGCGTTCCGGGCGTGGAGCGAGTCCGTCGTGGTGTCGGACGCGCTGGCCGAGGAGGCGGTAAGGCTCGAACGCAGCGGCGCCGACACGGCGGTGATCGAGCGGGCGTGTGAGCGCTCGGAGGAGGCGGACCGGGCGTGCGACCTCGCCACGCACCGGATGCTGGCGCAGCGGCCGGACTCGCTGGGCGGGCTGGTCGAGAAGGCGCACTGCATGCGCTGGCGCATGGAGGCGACGGCCGACCGGGAGCTGATGGGCCGGCTGATCGGGGATATGGTGCGGGTGGCGGGGGTGTAGGATCCTCGGGGGGACCCTCACCCTCCCGCTCGTTCCGAGCGGGCCCCTCCCTCTCCCAGGGCGGGAGAGGGTTTTCCCCCTCACCCTGGCCCTCTCCCCGGAGGGGAGAGGGAATGGGATCCAAGGGCATGCGGCCCTTGGCGGAGAGCGCGAGAGGCAGAGCCTCTCGCATCCCCTGCCCCGGCCTAGCTGTCCTTCGGCTTGTGGGTGTCGCTGACCGGCTGGACGCCGTTGCCCTGCTCACCCTCGCGGCGCTGCTGGTCCGGGTTCTTCTCCTCCGGGTTCTGCTGCGGCGGCTGCGGCGGCGGGGCGAGGCGGCGGCCGGCCTTGACGTCGTCGTAGACGGCCTTGGTGATGCCCAGCAGTTCGTCGCGCGACAGGCGGCCGATCAGCGCGTAGGCGAGTTGGCCCTCGACCCAGTAGAAGGTCGCGACGTCGCCCTTCTGCGCGAAGCTGAAGGAGTTGTTCTGGCCCTGCGGGGCCGAACCGGCGAACAGGGTGATCCGCTTGCCCTGGTCGTTGATGTACATGTACTGCGCCCCCGCGCCCAGGTCGGTGGGCAGCGAGCGGCCGCCGACGAGGCGGTAGCCGACCTTCGACAGGTCGGGGCCGAACACCTCCTTGCCCATGCGCTGGGAGAGGAAGCTGTCGAGTGCACCGGGATCGTCCGCACCCATCTCCACCTGATAGCGTTCGTCAGCGGTGTAGAAGCGGTGCGCCTGCGCGGCCTCCTCGGCGAAGGTGATGAGGGTCTGGCGCTGCTGCTGCTGCGCCGGCGACGGGGCGGTGGCGCCTCGGCCGAAATAGCCGCCGGCGGCGCCGCTGACCAGCAGCATCACCGCCGCGGCCATGCGCACCCAGGGCTTGGCGTGCCAGGCCGGGCGGTTGTCGTTGCCGGCGATGCGGCCCTTAAGGCGGTCGGCAAGCTCCTGGGTCTCCGGCGCGGACTCCTCGCGCAGGACGGGATCGAAGATCTCGTGCAGGAGCGCCGCCTGGGCGCGGTAGTCCTCGACCTTGCGGGCGGCCTCCGGGTCGTCGGCCAGCCAGCGCTCGACGGCCAGGCGGCGGTCGCCGTCCAGCCAGCCGTCCACGTAGGCGTGGAGATCCTCGTCCTTCAGCTTGTGCGCCGTCATCACTTCACCCTCCGCAGGCCCGCCGCGGCCCCGCCGTTCGCCATCTTGGTCCGCACCGCCTCGCGCGCGCGGGAGAGGCGCGACATGACGGTGCCGATCGGAACGCCGAGAACCTCGGCGACCTCCTCGTATTTCAGGCCCTCCAGCGCCACGAGCATCAGCACCTGCCGCTGCTCGTCGGGCAGTTCGTCCACCGCCCGCATCATCTCGCGGACCTCGACGCGCTCCTCCTGCCGGGCCGGCGTGGTCAGCCGGTGCTCCACCGCGTCGACCGGCACCTCGTCCGGGCGCGACGCGCGGGAACGGACCTGATTGACGTGGACGTTGTGCAGGATGGTGAAGAGCCATGCCCGCAGGTTCGTCCCCGCCTGGAAGCTGTCGGCCCGCGAGATCGCGCGCGCCAGCGCCTCCTGCACCAGATCCTCGGCGTCCACCCGATTGCGCAGCAGCGACCGCGCATAGCGGCGCAGCGACGCGATGTGGACCTCCAGCTCGACCCCGAATTTGCTCAACCGCGCACCCGATCGTTGTCCGGCGGTGCCCTTTCGCCACGCGGCGGAAGGGCCCACCCACAGGTAGGAAGACGCGGCCGCGGTTCCCAGGTCGCCCCGAAGCCCGGTGCCGACCTGAGAAACACGGCCCCTGGGAGGTTTATTCCAGACTGTGGAGCCGGTGTAGCGGAAATTCGTCAGAATCATGGCGCCGCCGGGTCCAGGCCGTTGAAATCCCAACAGACCGGCCGTGGAAAAAATTGCCCCGGAAACGAAAAAGCCCCTTCCCCGGCATCGGGGAAGGGGCCTTCGCGAACCGCGAACCTACTCCGCCTGGTCGTACTTGGCGGCGTAGCCCAGAGACTTCAGCGCCTCGGCGATCTCCGGCAGGATGCCCGGGTCGTCGATGGTCGCCGGCACCTTGTGCTCGGCGTTGTCGGCGATCTTCTGCATGGTGCCGCGCAGGATCTTGCCGGAACGCGTCTTCGGCAGGCGGTCGACAACCACGGCGCGCTTGAAGTCGGCCACCGGGCCGATCTGCTCGCGCACCAGGGCCACGACCTCCTTGACGATCTCGTCGTGGCTGCGGGTGACGCCCGCCTTCAGGCACAGGAAGCCCAGCGGCACCTGGCCCTTGAGGTCGTCGGCGACGCCGATCACCGCGCACTCGGCGACGTCCTTGTGGCTCGACAGCACCTCTTCCATGGCGCCCGTGGACAGGCGGTGGCCGGCCACGTTGATGATGTCGTCGGTGCGGGCCATGATGTAGACGTAGCCGTCATCGTCGATGAAGCCCGCATCGCCGGTCTGGTAGTAGCCCGGGTAGTCGGCCATGTACGACTTGACGAAGCGCTCCTCGGCGTTCCACAGCGTCGGGAAGGTGCCCGGGGGCAGCGGCAGCTTGGCGCAGATGGCGCCGGTGTCGCCGCGCGGCACCTCCTTGTGCTCGGCGTCCAGGATGCGGATGTCCCAGCCGGCCATCGGGCGCGTCGCCGAGCCGTACTTGATCGGGAACAGGTGCACGCCCAGCGGGTTGCCGGTGATCGCCCAGCCGGTCTCGGTCTGCCACCAATGGTCGATGACCGGAACCTCCAGGTTGTCCTCGGCCCAGTGCAGCGTGTCGGGGTCCGAGCGCTCGCCGGCCAGGAACAGGGCGCGCAGGCTGGAGATGTCGTACTTCTTGATGAACTCGCCGTTCGGGTCATCGCGCTTGATGGCGCGGAAGGCCGTCGGCGCGGTGAACAGCGTGCGCACCTTGTGCTGGTTGATGACGCGCCAGAAGGTGCCGGCGTCCGGCGTGCCGACCGGCTTGCCCTCGAACACCACGGTGGTGCAGCCGTACAGCAGCGGGCCGTAGCAGATGTAGGAGTGGCCGACCACCCAGCCCACGTCCGACGCCGCCCAGTACACCTCGCCGGGCTCGGCGTTGTAGAGGTGCTTCATGGTCCACAGCAGCGCCACGGCGTGGCCGCCGTTGTCGCGCACCACGCCCTTCGGCTGGCCGGTCGTGCCGGAGGTGTAGAGGATGTACAGCGGGTCGGTCGCGGCGACCGGCACGCACTCGGCCGGCTGCCCCTTAGCGATGGCCTCGTTCCACTCGACGTCGCGGCCGGGAACGAGGGACGCGGTCTCCTGCGGGCGCTGGAAGATGATGCAGGCCGCGGGCTTGTGGTCCGCGTGCTCGATGGCGGCGTCCAGCATCGGCTTGTACTTGACGACGCGGTTCGGCTCGATGCCGCAGGAGGCGGAGACGATCACCTTCGGGGCGGCGTCGTTGATGCGGGTGGCCAGCTCGTGCGGGGCGAAGCCGCCGAACACCACCGAATGCACCGCGCCCAGGCGCGCGCACGCCAGCATGGCGACCACCGACTGCGGGATCATCGGCATGTAGAGGATGACGCGGTCGCCCTTCTCGACGCCCTGGGCGCGCAGCGCGCCGGCGAAGCGGGAGACCTGGTCCTGCAGCTCGCGGTAGGTGATGGTCTGGACGGTGCCGGTGACCGGGCTGTCGTAGATGATGGCCGCCTGGTCGCCGCGGCCCTGCTCCACATGGCGGTCGACGGCGTTGTAGCAGGTGTTCAGGACGCCGCCCTTGAACCAGCGGTAGAACGGCGGGTTGCTGTCGTCGAGCACCGTGTCCCAACGCTTGATCCAGGACACCTGCTCGGCTGCGTCGGCCCAGAAGCCCTGCGGATCGGACAGCGAGCGGGCATGCATCGCGTCATAGGTGGCTGCTGACGTCTGACTCATGAGAGCGTTCCCATTTTTGTTCGTTTTCTGCGGATTTCTCCGGCGCCGCGCAACGATGGGTCGCGCCGGCGCGTCAATGTGCTATAAATCATAGGGAGATTGCAAACGCGATCACGGGACGTGCGGCGCGAGGACGCGGGCGCCGGGCGGGGCCTTGGCTCACCCCTGCCCAAGCAGCGCTCCGTGCCGTATATTATCGTGAACGTGGCGTAGACACCCGACGCAGAGGTTGCCTGTGGCCCAGCCGTTGCCGAAGCCCTGGACGGTCGCCGAGTTCCTCGATTGGGAGCGCAAGCAGCCCGAACGCTACGAGTTCGTCGACGGCGTCATCCGCATGATGACCGGCGGCACGAACCAGCACTCCCGCATCAAGAGGAATCTCGGCACGGCGTTGCAGAACGCTTTGCGTGGCCGGACCTGCGAACCGTGGGTCGAAGGCCCGAAGGTCGTCACCCCGGCATCGACCACCTATCCCGATGCCGTCGTCAATTGCGGCGACGTGGACGCGAAGGACGACCGGATCGAGCACCCCGTCGTCATCATCGAGGTGCTGTCCCGCACCACCGCCGACCATGACCGCGGCGGCAAGTGGGTGGCGTATCAGGGCATTTCGTCGCTTCAGCATTACCTGCTGGTCTCGCAGGACGAACCCCGGGTGGACGTGTTCACCCGCGACGGCACCGGCTGGCGGCTGGAGGTCGTCACCGGGCTGGATGCCCACATCGCCCTGCCCGCCATCGACTGCACGCTCCCCCTGGCCGAGGTGTACGAGCGGGTGTCGTTCTAGCCCGCTCCGCCCCCTTCCCCGCCCGCCGGTTCTCTGGCAAGACTCCCTATAACGAAGAACACGGCCCAGGGGAGGACCGCCATGGCGCGCGCCACGCACAACCCGTACGAGACCGACCTCGACCAGAACGCGGCCAACACCACGCCGCTGACCCCGCTGTCGTTCCTGCGCCGCACCGCGGCGGTGTTCCCGAACCGCACGGCGGTCATCCACGGCCCGGTCCGCCGCACCTGGGCGGAGACCTACGAGCGCTGCGTGCGGCTCGCCTCGGCGCTGGCAAAACGGGGCATCGGCGTCGGCGACACGGTGGCCGTGATGGCGCCCAACACGCCTGAGGCGTTCGAGGCGCATTTCGGCCCGGCGATGATCGGCGCCGTGCTGAACGCGCTGAACATCCGCCTGGACGCCGAGGCGCTGGCCTTCATCCTCGGCCACGGCGAGGCCAGGGTGCTGATCACCGACCGCGAGTTCTCCAGCGTGATGGCCAAGGCGGTGGCGATGCTGGATCCCGCGCGCCGGCCGTTCGTCATCGACATCGACGATCCCCAGGCCAAGGGCGGCGAACTGATCGGCGCGATGACCTACGAGCAATTCCTGGAGACCGGCGACCCCGCCTTCGCATGGCGCATGCCGCCGGACGAGTGGGAGGCCATCGCGCTCAACTACACCTCGGGCACCACGGGGAACCCGAAGGGAGTCGTCTACCACCACCGCGGCGCCTACCTGAACGCCATGGGCAACATCGCCACCTGGGCGATGCCGCACCACCCCGTGTACCTGTGGACGCTGCCGATGTTCCACTGCAACGGCTGGTGCTTCCCGTGGACGGTCACCGCCATGGCCGGCACCAACGTCTGCCTGCGCGCCATCACCGCCAAGGCCGTCTACGACGGCATCGCCGACCACGGCGTCACCCACCTCTGCGGCGCGCCGATCGTCATGGGCCTGATCTGCAACGCGCCGGAGGACCAGCGCCGCGAGCTGAAGCCCGGCCTGAAGATGATGACCGCCGGCGCCGCCCCGCCGGCCGCGGTGATCGAGAAGATGGAGCGCATGGGCGTCGAGGTCGCGCACGTCTACGGCCTGACCGAGGTGTACGGCCCGGTGACCATCTGCGCCTGGCACGAAGAGTGGAACGAGCTGCCGCTGGAGGAGCGCGCCGCGATCAAGGCGCGCCAGGGCGTCAACTACGCCACGCTGGAGGGGCTGATGGTCGCCGATCCGGTGACGCTCCAGCCGGTGCCCAGGGACGGCGAGACCATGGGCGAGATCTTCATGCGCGGCAACACGGTGATGAAGGGCTACCTGAAGAACCCGCGCGCCACGCAGGAGGCGTTCGCCGGCGGCTGGTTCCACACCGGCGACCTCGGGGTGTGGCACCCGGACGGCTACATCCAGATCAAGGACCGCTCGAAGGACATCATCATCTCGGGCGGCGAGAACATCTCGACCATCGAGGTGGAGGGCGTGCTCTACAAGCACCCGGCGGTGCTGGAGGCCGCCGTGGTGGCGCGGCCCGACGAGAAGTGGGGCGAGACGCCCTGCGCCTTCGTCACGCTGAAGGAGGGCTCGACCGTCACCGAGGCGGAGATCATCGCCTGGTGCCGCGCCAACCTCGCCCACTTCAAGTGCCCGCGCACCGTGGTGTTCGCGCCGCTGCCCAAGACCTCGACCGGCAAGATCCAGAAGTTCGTGCTGCGCGAGCAGGCGAAGGCGCTGTAGGTGCCGACCTTCGACCGCTTTGTCCCCGGCGACCTGGACGCCCTGGCGCACCTGCTGCGCCAGGGCTTCGGCATCCCGCGCGCCGACCTGCTGCGCTACCGCGCGCTGTTCGGCGACGGGGTGTTCCGGGTGCTGCGGCACGAGGGCCGGCCGGCCGGCTGCGCCGCGGTCTGGGACATGCCGCAGTGGTTCGGCGGCCGGCCGGTGCCGTCGCGCGCCGTGGCGGTGGTGACGGTGGAGACGGCGGCGCGCGGCGCCGGGCTGGGCGGCGCCCTGATGGGCGCGGTGCTGCGCGAGGCGCACACCGCGGGCTGCGCGCTGTCGGTGCTCTACGGCGCGACGCTGCCGCTCTACGCCAGGCTCGGCTACGCCCGCGCCGGCAGCGCCGTCACCTACGGCGCGGCGCCGGCGGTGCTGGCGCGCGGCCCCACGGACGGGCTGCGACGCCTCGACCCGCTGGACGCCGACCTGCTGGCGGCGCTGCGGCAACGCGAGGCGCGGACCGGCAACGGGCTGGCGGAGCGCGGCGAAGCGCAGTGGACGCTGCTGCTCAAGCCCGGCGACGAGCAGGCGGCCGACGTCTACGTCGCCGACGGGCCGGACGGGCCGGAGGGCTACGTCGCGGTGCGGCCCCCGGCCGAGCGGCGGCTGACGGTGGTGGACGTGTGCGTGCACGGCCACCGCGCGGCGCAGCGGGCGCTGGGCTTCCTCGCCGGCTACCGCGCCCAGGTGGACCGCGTGACCTGGCCGGGCGGGCCGGAGGACCCGCTGGTGCACCTGGCGGCCGACACCGGCGTCGCCATCGACGGCTGGGAGGAGTGGCTGGCCCGCGTCGTCGATGTGGAACGCGCGCTCGCCGCGCGCGGCTACCCGGCGGGGGTCGAAGGCACGCTGGTGCTGGACGTCGCCGACCCGCTGCTGCCACACAACCACGGTCATTTTCTCCTGAAAGTTGCGAACGGATGCGGGCAGGTCGAGACGCTGCATGACGAAGAACAAGCCGATGTGGTGCTACCAGTTGCCGCACTGGCGCCGCTCTACACCGGTCACCTGGGCGCGGCGGCGCTGGCACGGATGGGGCTTTTGCAGGGCTCGGAGGCCGGAATTGCTATGGCTGCGAAACTCTTCGCCGGCCCGCGGCCGTGGCTGGCCGAGCGTTTCTGAGCCGCGCCGCCCGTTCACCGGCGCGCCGGAAACCTGGATTCCTGCGGCTTTGCGTCGTATGTAAAACCAGACATTAACCGTTTCACACTACAGTAAAGAGCGGCACAAGTCGCACACCCCGGGGGGAGCCCGCAGTTATGACCATTGGTACGCGTATTGCGCTCGGTTTCGCGACCGTGCTGCTGCTGACGGTGGCCGTCGCCTTCGTGGGCTGGAACAGTCTGCGGACCTACGCGGGGCGCGTGGACCTGGCGTCCCACACCGCGGAGCTGGACGCACGGCTGAAGAACGTCCGGCTGGAGGAGGCGCGCTTCGTCACCGAACGCGACTCGAAGGCGGCGGCCGCGGTCCCCGGCATGCTGGACGCCCTGCGCAAGGAAGCCCAGGACACCCGCGCCGCGCTGGACGGCGCCGAGGGCATCAAGCTGGTGGACGACATCCTCGGCGGCATCGACGGCTACCGCAGCGCCTTCGCCAACTTCGTGGCGCAGGACGGCGAGGCCAACAAGCGCACCGAGACCATGGCCGCCCGCGCCAAGGAGCTGCGCGAGGTCGCCGAGAAGATCAGCAAGGAGCAGTCCGAGCGCTACGACCAAAACCTGGTCAGCCTGAACGACGCCACCGCCAACGCCAAGCACAGCCGCGAGACCGCCGCCCGCGCCGACCGCATGATCGAGCAGCTGCTGGAGGCCCGCCGGCTGCAGAGCGAGTTCACCCGCACCCGCGCCCGGACGTCCGCCGACGCCACCGTGACGGTGCTCGATGGCCTGCTGGAGCACGCCGAGACGCTGAAGGGCGAGGTGGCCGGCACCAACGAGGAGGAGCTGGGCGAGAACATCGCCGCCGCCGTGCGCGCCTACCGCGACACCATCGTCGAGCAGACCCGCCAGTCCACCCGTGGCGAGGACGCCGTGACCTTCCAGGCCCGCATGGAGGTGCTGGAGAAGCAGGCCGAGCAGGTGCAGGCGCTGGTCCGCGAGATGCAGGACAACCAGGTCGCCGTCTCCGGCGCGCTGCAGGACGCCGCGAACTTCGCCCAAGCCGAGGTGAACGAGGCGGTGCTGCTGCGTGGCGTCGCCATGCGCATGATGCAGAGCGCCCAGGCCGCCATGCTGGCCGAGCGCGACTACCGCCTGAAGGGCGACGCCGTCGCCCGCGCCAGCGCCACCCACGCGGTGAAGGACACGCTGGATCTGGCCGAGCAGGCCGGCAAGCTGCTGGTGGACGCCGGCGGCAAGGCGATGATCGCCAGCGCCAAGGCCGCGGCCCAGGCCTTCGACAAGGAATTCGCCGCCCTGGTCGCCACCGCCGAGGCGCAGCGCACCGCGTCGGCCGCCATGGCCAAGGCCGCCGGCACGGTCAGCGACCAGACGGCGCGGCTGGTCTCCATGCAGCGCGACGACCGCGAGGAGGGCCGCGCCAACGCCACGCTGGTGATCACGCTGGGCGCCCTGGTGGCGCTGGTGCTGGGCGGCCTGCTCGCCTGGTTCATCGACCGCGCCATCACCGTGCCGCTGCACGCCATGACGCACGCCATGGACAAGCTGGCCGAGGGCGACCTGTCGGTGGACATCCCGGCCTCCGACCGCAAGGACGAGATGCGCCACATGGCCGACGCGCTGCGCGTGTTCAAGGAGAACGCGCTGGAGATGCGGCACATGGAGGAGGAGCGCGAGGGCATGCGCCGGCAGATCGACGCCGACCGCCGCCGCACCATGAACGAGTTCGCCAACGGCTTCGAGCAGGCGGTGTCCGGCGTCGTGCAGACGCTGACCACCTCGGCCGGCGCGCTCGGCCGCGACGCGCAGGAGATGTCGTCGGACGCGGCGCTGACCACCGCGAAGTCCACCGCGGTCGCCAGCGCCTCGCAGCAGGCCACCAGCAACGTGCAGACGGTGGCGGCGGCGGCCGAGGAGCTGTCGGCCTCCATCGCCGAGATCTCGCGCCAGCTCACCGCCTCCTCGCAGGCGGCGATGGACGCGGCGGACAAGGCGAAGCAGACCAACTCGGCCGTGCAGGGCCTGTCCACCGCCGCCCAGCGCATCGGCGACGTGGTCGGCCTGATCCAGGAGATCGCCGAGCAGACCAACCTGCTGGCCCTCAACGCCACCATCGAGGCGGCGCGGGCGGGCGAAGCGGGCAAGGGCTTCGCCGTGGTGGCGACCGAGGTGAAGAACCTCGCCGGGCAGACCGCCAAGGCGACCGAGGAGATCTCCGCCCAGGTGTCGGAGATGCAGTCGGCCACCAGCGGCGCGGTGGACGCCATCCGCACGATCTCCGACGCGGTGGCGACCATCAGCCACACGGTGACCGGCATCGCCGACGCCATGCAGCAGCAGGGCTCGGCGACCCGCGAGATCGCCTCGAACGTCAATCACGCCGCCGAGGGCACGCAGGAGGTGATGCGCAACATCGCCGAGGTGACGACCGCCGCCGGCAAGACCGGCAGCGCCGCCGACGCCGTGCTGACCGCGTCGCGCGAGCTGGCCCGTCAGGCCGACATGCTGCGCACCGAGGTGACGGGGTTCCTCAACAAGGTGCGGGCGGCGTAACGCGGCTCACTTGCCCCCACCCTCCCCGCGCCCTGCGGCGCGGGTCCCCTCCCTCCCCCGCTTCGCAGGGGAGGGCGCTTATTCCCCTCCCCTGCGAAGCGGGGGAGGGGGCAGGGGTGGGGGCAAGCACGCCCCCTACTTCCCCGCCCGCTTCGGCAGCGGCGTGCCGTCCGCCTTCAGGATCTCCGTCGGCTTGAGCGTGCCGTGGCTGGCGGTGCCGGTCACGGTCAGGCGGTCGCCTTCCTTCAGACCGTCGAAGACGAACTCCTTGCTGGTCACGTCCACCGTCTGCTGCCCGTCGCTGAGCGCGACGTACTTGGCACCCACCCGCTTCACCGTGCCGACCACGGTGCCCTCGCCCAGCATCAGCAGGTCCATCACCCGCATCTGCGGCGGCTTCTTCGCCTCCTGCGCCAGGGCAGGGCCGAACACCAGGGATGCCGCCAGCGCGGCGGCCACGAGACTCGTCTTCATACCGTCCACCCGTTCTGCATGGTGGCGGCAGTATGGAGCCTCGAGCCGCCTGCGGGCTTGATGTTCATCAAGCCCTATTGCGCCGTCCACGCCCCGTCCATCGGCAAGGCCGCGCCGGTCATCTGCGCCGCCGCGTCGGAGCACAGGAACACCGCCAGCGCCCCCAGCTGCTCGGGCGTGACGAACTGCCCGGACGGCTGCTTGGCGCCGAGCAGATCGGCGCGCGCCGCCGCGTCGTCCAGGCCCTTGGCGGCGGCCAGCGCGTCCACCTGCTTCTGCACCAGCGGCGTCAGCACCCAGCCCGGGCAGATGGCGTTGCAGGTGACGCCGGTGCCGGCGGTCTCCAGCGCGGTGACCTTGGTCAGGCCGACCACGCCGTGCTTGGCCGCCACGTAGGCCGCCTTCTGGACCGAGGCGACGAGGCCGTGCGCCGAGGCGATGTTGACGATGCGGCCCCAGCCGCGCGCCTTCATGCCGGGCAATGCGCAGCGCGTGCCGTGGAACACCGCGGACAGGTTGATGGCGAGCACCGCGTCCCAGCGCTCGACCGGGAACTCCTCGATGGACGCCACGTACTGGATGCCGGCGTTGTTGATCAGGACGTCCACGCCGCCCAGCGCCGCCTCGGCGTGCCGGATCAGCGACTCCACGCCGTCCGCGGTGGCGAGGTCGGCGCCGTGGTAGGCGACGCGCACGCCGCACTCGGACGCCAGGGAGGTGCGCAGCGCCTCGATGGTGGCGGCGTCGCCGAAGCCGTTGAGCACCAGGTCCGCCCCGGCCTGCCCCAGCGCCCGCGCGATCCCCAGCCCGATGCCGCTGGTGGATCCCGTGACCACCGCCACCTTGCCCTTCAGCATCCCCCGCCCTCCCCAATTGTTGGTTAGGCCAGCAGAATGCCGTCCGGCGGCGGCTTTGTCACCCGCTCAACGCTTCAGGCCGTCCAACAGGCCGCGGATCGTCTCCTGCGAGGTGCCGCCGCCCGGCAGCGGAAGCTCCGGAACCTGGGGCGCCATCTTGTCCACCACCGCCTCAGCGGCGCGGCGGGCGAGGAACTCCTGCACCTCCTGCATCTCGAAGGCGCGGGTCGGCTGGTCGAGCGGGCCGCTCAGGCGCAGGCTGACCGGCGGCAATGGTTGATCGGCGCGCGCGGCGACGCGCACCCGCATGTCCACGGTGCGCGCCGGCAGGTCGACCTGCCCGACCGCCGTGGCCTCGCCGGCCTCGGAGATCAGGCGCAGGTCCTCGGTGCGCGCCACGCCGCGCTGGATGGCGAAGCTGCCGTCCATCCGGGCGAAGCGGGTCTGCCCGCCCTGCAGCGCGCCGAGCACCGCCGGCAGCGCGTCCTGCGGCCGGTCGACGCGGGTCAGCCGGTCGCGCAGCACACCCATGTCGAAGCCGCGCACGATGCCGTCGCGGGCGTGCAGCGCGCCCTTGCCGGACAGCCCCTGCATCAGCGCGGCGCGGCTCGCCCCGGCGGCGTTCAGCTCGACGTCGAGGTCCAGCGTGCCGCCGGCCACGTCCACCGCCCCGCCGCCCAATGCCTCGGCCAGCTTCGCCTTGACCAGGGTGACGTTCAGCTCGCCCTGGGCACCGCCGCCCTCCCCCGCCGCCACGCGGCCGGTGGCGCCGACCTGCCCGCCGAGCACGCCGCCGTCGAGCTGGTCCAGCGTCAGCACGCCGTTCTCCAGGCTGGCGCGCAGCGCCGGCCGCTCCACCCGCCAGCCTTCGGCGACGATGGCCGCCGAGGTCAGGCCGAGTTTCCCGTCGAAGCCGCGCATCCAGCCGAGGTCGAAGCGCTCGGCGTCGGCCGCGGGGGCGCCCGGCGCCGCCGGGACACCGGCCGGCCGGCGCGAGGCCGCGGCGGGGCCGGCGAGCAACTGGTCGACGTCGAGGTCGCCGGTCTGCACCTCCGCCTGCACGCGCGGCTTGGCGCCGGCCAGGTCGACCTGCGCGCCGCCGCGCACCGGCGTGCCGGCGACGAGCCCTTGCAGGTTGTTCAGCGCGAACGCCTTGGCCGAGCCGGCGGCCTCGGCGTAGAGGTCGATGCCGCCGATCTCGCGCGCCGGCTTGACGCCGTCGCCGAACAGCGCGACGAGGCGGGCCGTCTCCGGATAGGTGGCGCGCAGCTTGACGTCGGCGCCGGCGGTGCGCTGCAGGTTGGTCACGGCGCCGCCGACGTCCAGCGTGCCGCCGGCCGCAGCGAGGTTCAGCTCCACCGCCAGCCGTTCCAGGTCGCCGGCCAGACGGCCCTGCGCCTTGACCGGACCGATGCGCTCCGGCGCCGGGGCGCCGGCCGGCCAGGCGACGATCTTCGGCAGGCCGGTCAGGCTGTCGGCCGCGGCGGTGAAGGTCAGGTGCGTGATGCGCAACGGCGACAGCCCGCCGATCTGGCCGGTGAGCTGCGCCGTCACCCCGGCGGCGTCGCCGACGGTGGCCTCGCGCACGGTCAGTGCCCCGGCGTTGGCGGTGGCGTCCAGGTGCAGCCCCTGGATCGGCAGCCCCTGCACGGTGAGGTGCTGGACGGTGAGGTCGAGGTTGGCGTCGACCGTCTTCAGCAGCCGGTCCACGGCCGGCGGCACCGGACCGGTCTTGGGGTCGGCGGCGCCGCCGTTGCCGGGGGTCGCCGCCGGGTGGAAGGCCGGCAGGTAGGGGTCGAGCACCAGCCGGTCCACCTCGGCGCGGATGCCGAAGGCCGGCCGGCCGCGGTCCACGTAGGCGACGCCGCCGGTCAGGCGGCTGGTGTCGAGGCGCAGGTCGATGCCCGTCACCTCCAGCTTGTCGCGCCGGCCCTGCACGCGCGCCGACAGCGAGGCCTTGCGCAGCCGGTCGGGCGGCACCCGACCGGCATCGACCTTCAGCCAGTCGAGCAGGCCGCGCAGGTTGTCGGCGTTGGCCTCGACGCGCAGGTCGACGCTCGGCGGCCCGCCGGCGGCGGTCAGCGCGCCGGCGGTGACGAAATCGGCGCCGCCGGGCAGCAGCGCGCTGACGCGGTCGAGGTTCAGCGTGCCGTTGGCCAGCGCCGCCTCGACCCGCAGCTGGCGGACCAGCCCGCCGTTGTAGCCGATGCCCTCCACCGACAGGTCGAGCCGGCCGGTGAGGTCGGCGGGAAGGGCAAGCTCCACCGGGGCGGGTGTGGCCGGCGCCGGGCCGTTGCCCTTGACGCCATTGCCCTTGACGTTGGTGGCGCGCGCCGGAGCCGCCTGCTGCATCCAGGCATCAAGGTCGAGCCGGTTGACCGCCAGCGCCAGCGTCACGTCGGGCGCCGGCTTCAGGCGCACACCGGCGGTGCCGGTGGCCCGCGTGTTGCCGAGCTGCGCCTCCAGCCCGTTGACGGCGTAGCCGCCCTGCGTCCCCGCCTCGACCACCGCGCGCAGCGCGAAGGGCTGCGCCAGCACGGCCGGCGCCGTCCCGCCGTCGCCGCGCAGCGCGTCCACCACGCGGGCGAGGTCGCTGCCCTCGGCGCGCAGGTTGAGCGACAGCAGCCCGCCGACCGTGCCGGCCAGCCGCAGCGTGGCGTCGCCGTCGGCCAGCCCGACGGTGGTGCGCAGGGGCACCGCCATGTTCTCGACGATCGGGCCGACGATCAGTTCGCCCTTCAGCGGCGCGCCGCGCCACGCGAAGGTGCCCTGCACCTGGAAGGGGCCGACCAAGCTGTTGGCGACGACGCGGGCGTCGACGTTTTCCGCCCGCTCGGTGCGGCCGGCGGCGTCGCGGTAGAGGATGGTCCCCTTGCGGATCTGCACGTCGTCGAAGCGCACCGCGCCGCCCAGCCCCTCGCCCGGCCGGGACGCCGTGTCGGCGGCCGGGGCGCGGCCGGAGGAGAGGTCCCAGTTCAGGCGGCCGTCGGGCAGCACCTCGGTGGCCAGCACCGGCTCCACCAGGGTGACGCTCT
This sequence comes from Azospirillum sp. TSO22-1, assembly GCF_003116015.1. Taxonomy (GTDB): domain Bacteria; phylum Pseudomonadota; class Alphaproteobacteria; order Azospirillales; family Azospirillaceae; genus Azospirillum. The sequence goes on along the minus strand of NZ_LGQZ01000061.1, from coordinate 54,874 downwards.
CCACCGCCACCTTGCCCTCCAGCAGCGGCCAGAAGGCGATGGTGGCGTCCAGCTCCTTGAGGCGGAGCATGTCGGGCTCGGCCGCGCCGGGGGCGTTCGACAGGCGGGCATCGCGCACCGACAGCGCCGGGCGCGGCAGCAGCGACAGCCGGATGTCGCCGCGGATCTCCACCGTGCGGCCGGTGGCGGCGCCGACGCGGCCGGCGATCTCCGCCTTGTAGCTGTTCCAGTCGATGAAGCTGGGCACCGCCAGCACCGCGGCCACCAGCACCACGGCGAGGATCAGCAGCGTGATGAGCGTCTTCTTCACCGGATCTCCACCGTCCCCAAAGCCGCCTCGGCGGTGCGCGAGGCTTCTCGCCCCTGTCGTCTTCCGCTAAGGTATCCGTCCCGCAGAGAACAAGCAAATTGGGCATTCCCGCGGCAAGGCCGCGACGAGGCCGCCAGCGGCGCCTCGAACGCCGGGAGGACGCACCCATGGGAGAAATCGTCAACCTGAACCGCTACCGCAAGGCGCAGGCGAAGGCCGAACGCGAGCGTCAGGCCGAGGAAAACCGCGTCCGATTCGGCCGTCCCAAGGCCGAGGCCCAGACCCGCCGCCGGGAGGAGGAGCGCCAGCGCCGCGACCTCGACGGCAAGAAGCGCGAGGACTGAACGGCATAGGCCATAGGACTCTTTCGTACTAGGGTAAAAATCCACGCGGATTCAATGGGGTGCGCGGATTGTCCGGAGGTGCGGCAATCTGGCGCACGGTGCGGCGCTTTGCTATCTTGACCTCAAGGAATGGGCCTGTCCCGCCACACGGTCAGGAGATCACACCATGGTCGACCTCGCCTCGCACCGCCTCCACGCCACCTCGCCCCCGTCCGCCACCCCACGCGTGCGCCCCATCGACACGCAACGCCCCTGGGCGTGGCTCGCCGCCGGCTGGCGCGACATGTGCGCCGCCCCGCTGATCAGCGCCTTCTACGGCGCGCTGGCGGTGGGCTCCAGCTTCGTGCTGGTGGCCGGGCTGGCCATGCTGCACATGCACTACCTGGTGCTGCCGATGGCCGCCGGTTTCATGCTGGTCGGGCCGGTGCTGGCGGTCGGGCTGTACGAGAGCAGCCGGCTGCTGGAGCGCGGCGAGCGGGTGACCCCGAGCGCAGTACTCGGCGCCTATCACCGCAACGGCACGCAGATCGCCACCATGGGCGTGGTGCTGATGCTGGCGCTGCTGGCCTGGATCCGGGTGGCGCTGCTGGTCTTCGCGATCTTCTTCTCGGCGGAGCCGCCGGCGCTCGACCAGCTGGTGACCCGCATCTTCTTCTCGTCGCAGACGATCCCGTTCCTGCTGACCGGCACCGCGGTCGGCGCGGTGATCGCCACCGCCGTGTTCGCCATCAGTGCGGTGTCGCTGCCCATGCTGCTGGACCGCGAGACCGACGTGTTCACCGCCATGGCGACCAGCGTCGACGCGGTGCGGCAGAACGGCCGGGCCATGCTGGTGTGGGCGGCGCTGATCGCGCTGTTCACCGCCGCCGGCATTGCCACGGCGTTCGTCGGGCTGGCCATCGCCTTCCCGCTGATCGGGCATGCGACCTGGCACTGCTACCGCGACTTGGTGGCGGAGCGGTAGAACGCTCACCCCCCACCCTAACCCTCCCCCGCTGGGCGGGGGAGGGAATCAAGCTCCTTCCCCCGCCCAGCGGGGGAAGGCTGGGATGGGGGGCAACGCGTTCACTCACCCCTTCTTGAAGAACGCCTCCGCCGCGTTCTTGTGGGCTTCCTTGGCGTCGATGAAGGTGCGGGCGCGGGCGATTTCCACCTCCAGGCCGGCGATGTAGTCCTTCAGCTCGCCCACCGACAGCGTCGATAGGTCCTTCAGCGCCGGCTTCGGCTTGCGCGGCTCCAGCTCGTCGGTGTCCAAGGCCATGGCGTCCTCCCCGTCTTGCCAGCGGTGATGACCAGTTCTACCTTCTGCCGGCACGACGGAGAAGGGGGAGACCATGGGAATCGCACGGCCCGACAGCATGCGTTGCATCGAGATCAGCCAGCCCGGCGGGCCGGAGGTGCTGCGCCCGGCCACGCGCGAGGCGCCGGTCCCCGGCCCCGGCGAGGTGCTGGTGGAGGTGCACGCCGCCGGCGTCAACCGCCCCGACGTGCTGCAGCGCATGGGCCAGTACGACCCGCCGAAGGGAGCCTCCGACCTGCCGGGCCTGGAGATCGCCGGCCGCGTCGTGGCGCTGGGCGAAGGCGTCACGGACTGGGCGACGGGCGACACGGTATGCGCGCTGGTGGCCGGCGGCGGCTACGCGCAGTACTGCGTGGTGCCGGCGCCGCAGGTGCTGCCCGTCCCGAAGGGCCTGAGCATGGTCGAGGCCGCCGCCCTGCCCGAGACCTTCTTCACCGTGTGGACCAACGTGTTCGAGCGCGGCGCCCTGCAAAAGGGCGAGCGCTTCCTGGTGCACGGCGGCTCCAGCGGCATCGGCACCACCGCGATCCAACTGGCCAAGGCGTTCGGCGCCACCGTCTTCACCACCGCCGGCAGCCCGGAGAAGTGCCAGGCCTGCGAACGGCTCGGCGCCGACCGCGCCATCGACTACAAGACGGAGGACTTCGTCGCCATCGTCAAGGAGGCGACCGGCGGGCGCGGCGTCGATGTGGTGCTGGACATGGTCGGCGGCGACTATGTCCAGCGCAGCATCGAGGCGATGGCGCCGGACGGGCGCCACGTCTCCATCGCCTTCCTGCGCGGGCCGAAGACGACGCTGAACCTGATGCCGGTGATGCTGAAGCGGCTGACGCTGACCGGCTCGACGCTGCGCGCCCGGTCGGTGGAGGAGAAGGGCCGCATCGCCGGCGAGCTGCGCGCCAAGGTCTGGCCGCTGATCGCGGCGGGAACCGTCAAGCCGCTGATCCACGCCACCTTCCCGCTGGAGCAGGCCGCCGAGGCACACCGCCTGATGGAGTCGAGCGCGCACGTCGGAAAGATCGTGCTGACGGTGGAGCAACCGCTATAGGCGACTATTTTTTACGCTGTCTGCCCGTGCAAATGGAACCGCGGGCTTGCCAAAGCCTTCCTGTCGGGTTAGCAGGGAAAGCGGCGTCGGATGTCCGGCGCCGACCCCGCGTACGCTTACATAAGCGGGCCGCGCTCCCATATGGGGGGAAAGCGGTCCGCAAGACTGGAAGGCAGGCCGGAGATCGCACCCACCGGCGGGTCGCGGTACGGCCTTGAGTTTGTCAGGAGGGATGATGGCACTGCCCTTGATGCCGAAAGCGACGGCCGTGTGGCTGGTCGAGAACACAGCGCTGAGCTTCGAGCAGATCGCCGCATTCTGCGGCCTGCATCACCTTGAGGTGCAGGCGATCGCCGACGGCGAGGTGGCGGTCGGCATGGTGGGGCTCGACCCGATCGCCAACGGCCAGCTGACCAAGACCGAGATCGAGCGCTGCGAGAAGAACCCCGACCTGCGCCTCAAGCTGCTGGTCCCCGACCTGCCGGCGCCGGTGGCGCGCTCGAAGGGCCCGCGCTACACCCCGATCACCAAGCGTGGCGACAAGCCGGATGCCATCGCCTGGGTCATCAAGCACCATCCCGAGCTGTCGGACGCCCAGATCAGCCGCCTGATCGGCACCACCAAGCCGACCATCGCCGCGGTGCGCGAGCGCTCGCACTGGAACGCCGCCAACATCAAGCCGCGCAGCCCGGTGCTGCTGGGCCTGTGCACCCAGCGCGAGCTGGAGGAGGCCCTGGCCATCGCCGCCAAGTACCGCGGCCCGGTCGAGCCCGGCGAGGAGACCGAGGCCGAGGCGGACACCGAGGCCGACGTGGACGGCGGGGAGGACACCCCCTACTCCGAGCACGCGGAGCACTGAGCCGCGTTTCGCAGTCCCAAAAACAGAACGGCGCGTCCCCGGACGCGCCGTTTTCGTTTCCGAATGAGCGCCCGGTCAGGCGCGCGCCAGCCGGGACATCTCGTCCTTCAGGCGCAGCTTTTCCTTCTTGATCCGGACAAGCGTGTAATCGTCCGGGTGAGGCCGTTGACATTCCAGCTTGAGTGCGGCTTCGAGTGCCTGGTGCTTGACGCGCAGGGTTTCGATCCGGTCCTCAAACGTCATGACTGCCCTCCTTCGGAAAGTTTGGCACATATGACCCGATATGACGCGGGATCGGTCATCTTGTTACCAGCGGTAGAGCGAATCAAGGACGCGTCCGCCATACTGGACGAAGGGGGTAGCGTGCGCTACATGAGCGGGATGAGCCAATCTCCACGTCTGGTCGTCGGAATCAGCGGGGCGTCCGGGGTAATCCTCGGGGTCCGCCTGCTGGAGACCCTGCGCCGGATCGGGGTGGAATCCCACCTCGTCCTCAGCCGCGCCGCCGAAGTCACCCTGGCGCACGAGACCGACCTGAAGCCCGCCGACGTGCGGGCGCTGGCCGACGTTGCCTACTCCCCCGCCGACATCGGCGCGGCCATCGCGTCGGGCAGCTTCCGCACGCTGGGGATGATCGTGGCGCCCTGCTCGGTCCGCTCGATGGGCGAGATCGCCACCGGCGTCACCTCCAGCCTGCTGACCCGCGCCGCCGACGTGACGCTGAAGGAGCGCCGGCCGCTGGTGCTGATGGTGCGCGAGACGCCGCTGCACGTCGGCCACCTGCGCACCATGACCCAACTGGCCGAGATGGGCGCGGTGATCGCCCCGCCGGTGCCGGCCTTCTACGCCAAGCCTAGGGGCCTGGACGACCTGATCGACCACGCGGTCGGCCGGGCGCTCGACCTGTTCGGGCTGGACTCCGGCCGGGTGCGGCGCTGGGGCGAGACGCCGCAACCGGAAATCGTCGAAACCTGAGCGGGATGCTTGGAATGCCCGGCATTTTGCACTAAACCCCAAGGGTGCGCTGCACCGCAGAGGAACCCGCCGCCAATGCCTCTCACCGTGCCACATGGGGCGATCCGCCGGCTGATGGCCGGCATCAAGGGATTCCGCGCCCGCTACTACGAAAAGTACCCCGAGAGCATGCGGATGCTGGTCGAGCAGGGCCAGAAGCCCGAAGTGCTGCTCATCGGCTGCTCGGACTCGCGCGTCGATCCGGCGCTCATCACCCAGGCCGAGCCGGGCGAGCTGTTCGTGGTGCGCAACGTCGCCAACCTGGTGCCGCCCCACCAGCCGGACGGCCACTACCACGGCACCTCGGCCGCCATCGAGTACGCCGTGCGGGTGCTGGAGGTCGGGCACGTGGTGGTGCTCGGCCACGCGCAGTGCGGCGGCATCCGCGGGCTGATCGGCATGCAGTCCGGCGAGCAGCCGCCGGGCGACTTCATCGCGCCGTGGGTCTCCATCGCGCAGTCGGCGTGCGAGCGCTTCCTCGCCCCGGCCAACGGCGAGGACACCCAGGGCGAGCGCGAGGCCTCCGCCGCGTGGCTGCAGGAATCGCCGCACCTGGTCGAGCGCGCGGCGGTGCGCGGCTCGGTCGAGAACCTGATGACCTTCCCCTTCATCCGCGAACGGGTCGAGGCCGGCACGCTGCACCTGCACGGCTGGTGGTTCGACCTGGAGACCGGCGACCTCTGGGTCATCGACCCGCACACCGCCGCCTTCGTGCCGGTGTTCGATTAGAGCGCAGCCCCGCCTTGTGACATGGGCAGCCCCCACTCTCCGACCGCTTGCGGCGGTCGGGGGCGGTGCCTTATTGTGCACTGCGAAAGGAAACCAGGATCGGGGGCATCGTGCGGATACGGGTGTGGGTGCGCGCCGCGCTGGCAGCGGCGCTGATGCTGGCCCCGGCACTTCTGGCGTCCGGCGCGCGGGCCGCGGAAGGCGGCGGCAACGGCTGCCCCTGGGCGCAGGACGTCAAGCTGGACTTCGGCGACGGCCGCACGCTCACGGTGCCGCAGGCGATCTTCGATCCCAAGAACCCGAACACCGCCATCGACGGGTACGAGCTGCGCCCGAACATCGAGACGCTGTCGCTGACGATCTACGCCCCGCGCGGCGAGGTCTGGCAGGCGGCGCTGACGCGGATCGCCGGCGGCAAGCGCTGCACCGCCTTCTACGTCGGCCGCCCGGCGCGGGTGGAGGAGGACGGCCCCTCCGACCGCGTCGCCGAACGGTAGCCGCCGTCAATCCCCCAGGCTGATGCCCAGGCCGCGCGCCGTCTTGACCAGCGTGCCCTCGGGATCGACGCTGGCGTAGGCGGCGATCGCCTCCTCGATCGGCACATCGACCACGCCGCGGTTGGACCACGCCACCATGCGGTCGAACTTGCCCTCGGCGATCAGGTCCACCGCGTGCACCCCGAAGGCCGAGGCGACGAGGCGGTCGCGCGGGCTGGGGGGCGAGCCGCGCTGCACGTGGCCGAGCACGGTGACGCGCGTCTCGGCGCCGGTGGCGCGGGCGAGCTTCTCGCCGATGTAGTCGCCGATGCCGCCGTAGCGCTTCTCGCCGTCCTCGAAGACCTTCTTCACCTCGCCGCCGTCGGCGGTCTTCACCGCCTCCGACACCACGACGAGGCCGAAGTTGCGGCCGCTCGCTTTGACCTGCCGCATCTTCTCGGCGATCTTCTCGATGGAGTACGAGATCTCCGGGATCAGGATGACGTCGGCGCCGCCGGCGATACCGGCGGACAGCGCGATGTGCCCGGCGTCGCGCCCCATCACCTCCAGCACCATGATGCGGGCGTGGCTGGCGGCGGTGGGCTGCAAGCGGTCCAGCGCCTCGACCGCGACGCCGACGGCGGTGTCGAAGCCGACCGACACCTCGGTGGCGCCGAGGTCGTTGTCGATGGTCTTGGGCACGCCGACCAGGTTGAGGCCGCCCTTCTGCGCGATCTTGCGCAGGATGGCGAAGCTGCCGTCGCCGCCGATGCCGATCAGCGCGTCCAGCCCCAGCTCGCGGTAGCCGCCGATGATCTCGTCCGAGCGGTCCTTGAAGGTGCCGTCGCCCATGGGATAGGCAAAGGGGTCGCCGCGGTTGGTGGTGCCGAGGATGGTGCCGCCCATGCGCATCATGTTGCCGTCGACCTGCGGCAGATCGAGCACCTGGTACTGCACCGGGCGCTTCAGCAGGCCCTGCGTGCCTTCCTTGATGCCGAGCACCTGCCAGCCGTAGGTGAGCGTGGCGCGATGGACCGCGGCGCGCATGACCGCGTTGAGGCCGGCGCAGTCGCCGCCACTGGTGAGGATGCCGATGCGCTTGGTTGCCGTCATGATCGTATCCCGTGTCGCGAGAGCGGGCGGGCGCCCGGGTGTCCGAGGAGCAGTCTTGCAAGATCGCGGGCAGTCCGCAATGCCACGCATGCGTTAACCGGCTGCACGGGCAGTGGTTTCACCATGCGCGCAGCCGGGTTTTCTGCTATAGTCGCCGCCGCCCCGCCCGATCTCGCGCAGCCCCTCACGCCGGCCGATGAACGAACAGGAAATGCTGAAGCAGAAACTCGCCGACTTGAGGAGCGAGCACCGCGATCTCGACGACGTGATCACGCGCCTGTCGGAACGCGCGCCCTTCGACCAGTTGCAGCTGCAGCGCCTGAAGAAGCGGAAGCTGGCGCTGAAGGACCAGATCGCGCTCCTGGAGAGCCGGATGCTGCCGGACATCATCGCGTAGTTTGCCCCTCTCCCGCCCGGGAGAGGGTGGGGCCCGCTCGTAGAGCGGGAGGGTGAGGGTAAAACCAAGGATCCTTGCCGGTACCCTCACCCGGCCGCTGCGCGGCCACCCTCTCCCGGGGCTTTCGGCGAATGCCAAGGGCATTCGCCTGACGCCGTCAGCGCAAACCTTCGGTTTGCGCGAGAGGCGGGAGAGGGATTTAAGCGCCGCTGGACTCCGCGCGCGACCTTCCTATAATGCCCGGCTTTCCGAAACACCCTTGGAAAGCGCCCCCGTGTCGGTCCACTCGCCCGCCGAACCGTCCTCCTCCGCGCCGCTGGTCGGCATCATCATGGGCAGCCAGTCCGACTGGACGACCATGAAGCACGCCGCCGACACGCTGAAGGCCCTGGGCGTGCCGCACGAGGTGCGCATCGTCTCCGCCCACCGCACGCCGCAGCGCCTGGTCGAGTACGCCACCACCGCCCGCGACCGCGGCCTCAAGGTCGTCATCGCCGGGGCCGGCGGCGCCGCCCACCTGCCGGGCATGGCCGCCTCGATGACCCCGCTGCCGGTGTTCGGCGTGCCGGTCGAGAGCCACGCGCTGAAGGGCATGGACAGCCTGCTCTCCATCGTGCAGATGCCGGGCGGCGTGCCGGTCGGCACGCTGGCCATCGGCAAGGCCGGCGCCATCAACGCCGCGCTGCTCGCCGGCTCGGTCATCGCGCTGATGGATCCCAAGGTCGCCGGGGCGCTGGACGCGTGGCGCGCCCGCCAGACCGCGGCGGTCGCCGAAGCCCCCGTCGATGAGCCGGCCTGACGCCATGGACACGCTCGCCCCCGGCTCGACCATCGGCATGCTGGGCGCCGGGCAGCTCGGCCGGATGACCGCGCTGGCCGCCGCCAACCTCGGCTACCGCACGCACGTCTTCGCCCCCGACGCGGAAGGAAGCCCCTGCGGGCAGGTCGCCGACGCCATGACCGTGGCGGACTGGACGGACCGCCACGCGCTGGCCGCCTTCGCCGGGGCGGTCGATGTGGTGACGCTGGAGTGGGAGAACGTCCCGGTCGATACGGTCGGGTTCCTGGCCTCCCTCGTGCCCGTGCACCCCGGCGCCAAGGTGCTGGCGGTGGCGCAGGACCGCATCCAGGAGAAGTCCTTCGCCAACGCCCTGGGCATCGCCACCGCGCCCTGGCGCGCGGCGTCGAGCGCCGGGGACGTGGCGGCGGCGGTGGCCGCAATCGGCCCGCGCTGCATCCTGAAGTCCACCCGCCTCGGCTACGACGGCAAGGGGCAGGCGGTGATCGGGCCGGGCACCGACCCGGCCGAGGCCTGGCACTCCATCGGGTCGGAGGCCGGCATCGTCGAGGGCTTCGTCGACTTCACCTGCGAGGTGTCGGTGATCGTCGCCCGCGGGGTGGACGGCCGCACCGCCGCCTACCCGGTGGTGGAGAACCGGCACAAGAACGGCATCCTCGACCGCACGCTGGCCCCCGCCCGCGTGTCGTCCGGCACCGCCGCCGAAGCCGGCCGCGTCGCCACCACGCTGGCCGAGGCGCTGGGCGTCGTCGGCCTGCTGGCGGTGGAGATGTTCGTCACCCCCGACGGCCACGTGCTGGTCAACGAGATGGCGCCGCGCCCGCACAACTCCGGCCACTGGACCATGGACGCCTGCGCCACCAGCCAGTTCGAGCAGCTGGTGCGCGCGGTCTGCGGCCTGCCGCTCGGCTCCACCGAGTTGCGCTTCGAGGCCGAGATGGAGAACCTGATCGGCGACGACGTGCTGCGGTGGCGACAGATCGTCGCTGAACCGAACGCCCACCTGCACCTGTACGGCAAGGCCGAAGCCCGCCCCGGACGCAAGATGGGCCACGTCAACCGCGTGTTTCCGCGCCGTTCCTGACCGGATTTCCGTCGCCCCCTGATGACCGGGTGCCGAAGCCCGCGACCAGCCGGCCGCGGGCTTCGGTGATTCTTCGGACTTTCGTAAAATGAATATCAACGGTACGCTCTGCGCCATCATTGTGCGTGCTTGACCAACTTTTATCTAAATTCAAAGCTTCATGGCGCAAAACGCGGACGCACTGCCCCTCCGGCCGGCCACCCCGGCCGCCGAAGCCCCGCCGCGGGGCGTGGAGCGCCGTGCCGCCAAGCCCGCGCCGGCCGCCGCCCGGCCGCAGCCGACCGGCCGCGACCGCGACCGCTTCGTCGGCTTCGCCTTCGCCGCCGCCGACCTGCTGATCGAGACCGATCCCAAGGGGACCATCCTGTTCGCCGCCGGCGCGCGCTGCCGCCTGACGCAGCACGACGTCGCCTCGCTGGTCGGCAGCGGCCTGCACGAGCATGTCGCGCCGACCGACCGCAAGTACCTCGACGTGCTGCTCAAGCGCATCGTCGACAAGACCCGCATCAAGCCGGCGCGCGTGGTGTTCCAGGGCTTCGACGGGCACCGTTTCCCGGCGCTGCTCGGCGGCTGCCGGCTGGAATCCTGCCCGGGATCACTGTTCCTGACCGTGCTGCTGGCCTCCGGCCCGCGCCACGAGGCGCCGGCGGTCGGCCCCGGCGCCGCCGGGCAGCTGCTGGACAACCACACCTTCACCGCCATCCTCGAGGACCGCATCGTCCAGGCGCGCGAGAAGGGCCTGGACAACGGCCTGACGCTGCTGCTGATCGAAGGCCTGCAAGGCATGGTGGACACCATGCCGGAGGGCGCCGCGGCCGAGGTGCGGCAAGGCATCGACGCGTACCTGCGCGGCATCTCGGCGGACGGCGACAGCGCCGGCCAGCTTGGCGCCGACCGCTTCGGCATCGTGCACACGGCGGACGTGGACGGCGACGAGGTGCAGACGCACATCGCCGACATCATCAAGGAGGCCGGCGGCGACCTGCAGGGCGGCATCCGCAGCTGGTCGCTGGACATGGCCGATTCGCAGCTCGACGCCGCCGACGCGGCGCGGGCGCTGGTCTACACGGTGCAGGCCTTCGCCTCGGCGCAGGGCGGCGAGTTCACCATCGCCTCGCTGGAGGACGGCGCGCAGCGCATGCTCTCCGACGCGGTGGACCGCATCGGCCGGGCGCGGGCGACCATCGAGAAGCGCGACTTCTTCGTCGTCTACCAGCCCATCGTCGACCTGGAGAGCGGCGACGTCCACCACCTGGAGGCGCTGACGCGGCTGGAGGGCATGCCGTCGCCCGCCGACTTCATCACCTTCGCCGAGGACGTCGGGCTGATCTACGACTTCGACCTGCTGCTGACGCAGTCGGTGCTGGACACGCTGAAGGCCTACCATCTGGAGCCGAAGCTGCCCGACGTGGCCATCAACCTGTCGGCCAAGACGTTGATGAGCCCGCTGTTCCTGCGCCAGTTCCAGGCGGTGACCGAGCCCTACGGCGACCTGGCGAGGAAGCTGCTGCTGGAGGTGACGGAGACGGTGGTGGTCTCCGACATCGGCACGCTGAACGACGTGCTGCAGAAGCTGCGCTCCGCCGGGTTCCGTATCTGCCTGGACGACGTCGGCGCCGGGTCCACCTCGTTCCAGTCGCTGTACGGGCTGCAGGTGGACTACGCCAAGATCGACGGCAAGTTCGTGCGCGGCGCCGCCGGCAACCCGCGCGACATGGCGATGCTGCGCTCCATGGTGGACGTCTGCCTCCAGCTCGACCTCACCCTCATCGGCGAGCAGGTGGAGGAGCCGGACCACGCCCGACTGCTGAACGAGCTGCGGGTGACGCTCGGCCAGGGCTACCTGTTCGGCCGTCCGAGCCGCGACTTCGCCTACTTCGCCAAGGACTGGTCGAAGATGGCGCGCAAGGGCGGCGCAGTGCTGTGGAAATCCTGATCCTTGCGGGCAACAGGGTTCACACGGGTTGTCCCCACGAGAAAATTCACGCCGCCAGCGCAGGAGCCCCCCGGCCGGCACCGTCCAACCCGGTGAAGGGGCATTTCCGTGCCCCTCGAACCGGGGCACCCCGCCATGTCCGTCTCGTCGATCATCACGTACCAGAAGTACGCGACCAGCAGCGCCACCTTGCAGACCACCTTCGAGAAGACGTCCAACATCCAGAAGGACATCGACTACTTCAAGAAGGCGGTGGCCAAGGTGAGCAGCGTCGACGAGCTGTTCAAGGACTACAAGCTGCTGTCGTTCCTCGCCACCGCCACCAACCTCGCCGGCGAGGAGCAGTACGCCGGCAAGATGCGGCGCATCCTGACCGAGAAGGTGAGCGACAGCAACGCGGTGATGAACCGCCTGAGCGACAAGCGCTACGCCCAGGCGGCGGAGACGCTGCAACTCGCCGAGACCGGCGTCGACACGCTGAAGCAGTCGTCCACCCAGGACGCGCTGATCGCCGCCTACAAGCAGGCGAAGTTCGAGACCTCCATCGGCACCGAGAACATCGCCGTCCGCAAGGCCCGCTATTTCGAAAAGTACATCACCAGCGCGACCTCGTCGGTCTACAACATCCTCGGCGACTCCATCCTGCGCGACGTGGTGACCTCGACGCTCGGCCTGCCGCAGCAGATCGCCGTGCAGCCGGTGGAGACCCAGGCGGCGGCGATCACCAGCCGCCTGGACATCACCAAGCTCAACGATTCCAAGTACCGCGAGACCTTCATCAAGCGCTACCTGACGCAGTACGACATGGCCAACCCGGACACCAGCGCGTCCACCGACTGGCGCACCAGCCTGCTGAGCAGCGACGGCAGCGCCGACACCACCACCAGCATCATCATGAGCCTGTACGCTTGACCGTCAGGCCGTCTCGCCCGGCCGGATCACCAGGTCGCGGTAGGCGTGCCAGCTGGCGTGCCCGATCAGCGGCAGCGCGACGGCGAGGCCGACGAAGGCCGTGGCCATGCCGATGCCGGTCACCAGCACGATCAACGCCGCCCACAGCGCCATCACGCGCGGGTTCTTCACCACCGCGATGATCGACACCAGCGCGGCGCTGAAGATGTCCTCCGGCCGGTCGAGCATCATCGGCAGCGCGGTGACGTTGGTGACGAAGGCGACGCTGGCGAAGGCGAAGCCCAGCGCGGTGATGAACGCCGTGAAGAACATCCCCTGCAGCGTGAAGGTCTGCTCCAGCAGGCTGGCGAAGCTCATCGACACGTAGGGGAAGAACAGCGCGAAGGCGATGACGTTGAGCCGCACCCAGATCATCATGAACAGCATCAGCACGAGGCCGGCGGTGAGGATGTGGTACGGGTTGGCCCGCCACGCGCACAGCGCCCGCCAGAAGCTCGGCCGCCGCCCCTCCTCCACGTCCTTCGACACCTGGTAGAGCCCCAGCGTCAGCAGCGGCGACACCAGCAGGAAGGCGCCGATCATCGGCGCGATCAGGTAGGCCATGTCCAGCATGGTCAGGCCCGCGGTGAGCGCGAAGCCGATGACCACGAACATGGCGCCGTAGGCCGGGCTGACCCAGCCGGCCGCGCGCATGTCGGCCCAACCCGCCCACAGCCAGCCAGCCACCCGCGCCGCATCGACGATGCGCACCTCGTCGGCGCGCGGAAAGCCGGCACCGGCCGGTGCCGCGGCCGGGGCGGCGGTCTGGCGAAAGTCCTCAAGGCTCATGCTGTCTTCCCCGCTGGAACGTCCGGACCCTAGGAAAGGGACTATGGGCGCGGCGGGGAAGGACGGAAAGGTGGTAGAACGGATAATTCGTATGCGTTATTGTTTTGTCACACCGCGCTCCAGCGCGTCGGCCTGGGCGGAGATGACCCGCTCGGTCCGCGAGAAGGCCTGGCGGCGGATCAGGACCGCCAGCACGAAGGCGGTCGCCGCGATCAGCACCCCGGGGTGGATGAACCACGCCAGCGCCGCCAACGCGAAGTAGTAGGCGCGCAGGCCCCCGTTGAACGCCTTCACCGCCAGCGTCATGGCGGCGGCGATGTTGCCGGCCATGGCCTTGCGCTCAGCCTCCGGCACCGGCGGCAGCGGCGCCGAACCGATCAGCGCGCAGCAGTAATTGTACTGGCGCAGCGCCCAGGTGAACTTGAAGAAACCAAAGACGAAGATGCCCATCAGCACCAGCACCTTGATCTCCAGCAGCTCGCGCGAGGTGCGGACGGTGAAGGACAGCCCGCCCATGATCTCGTGCACCCGCTCGATGGCGCCGAAGGAGCCGACGAGGCCGGCCAGCACCAGCATGGTCGTCGAGGCGAAGAAGGTGCAGCTGTTCATGGTGTGGCCGACCAGCTGCGAGTCCATGATGCGGTTGTCGCGCTCCAGCATGCGCTCCATCCAGGCGCTGCGGATCAGCGTCAGATGCTGGTTGACGGCGACGCGGCCCGTCAGCAGGTAGTCCTGGACCAGCGTGAAGGCGGTCCAGGCGCCGAGGAACCAGACGAAGGCGATGAGGTCGAGCGGGGTGGCGTCGGACGGCACGGGCGCCCTCTGTGAAGCGGCAACGCCCCGGGTGTAGACCGCTCACGCCCCGGCGGCAAGGCGGCGTTGCAGCTCGATCAGGATGAAGACGCGGACGGCGCTGGACAGGTTGCCGGCGCGGCCGGCGTCGATCTCCTCGATCAGCGCGTTGACCGAGACGCCGCGCGCCGCCGCCTCGGCCTTCAGCGCGTCCCAGAACTCCTCCTCCAGCGAGACGCTGGTGGGGTGGCCGGCGATGAGGACGGAGCGTTTCTTCATGCTCCCGTCTACCACATCACCGCGGCCCGATCATCGTCTCCGGCCGGACCCACTGGTCGAACTGCTCCGCGGTCAGCAGGCCCAGCGCCACGCCGGCCTCCTTGAGCGTCGAGCCCTCCTTGTGCGCCTTCTTGGCGATCTTCGCGGCGTTGTCGTAACCGATGTGCGGGTTGAGCGCGGTGACCAGCATCAGGCTGTCGTTCATCAGCTTCGCGATGCGCTCGCGGTTCGGCTCGACGCCAACGAGCGCGTTGTCGGTGAAGCTCACCGCAGCGTCGGCCAGCAGGCGGATCGACTGCAGCACGTTGTAGGCGATCACCGGCTTGAAGACGTTCAGCTCGAAATGCCCGGTGGCGCCGGCCACCGTCACCGCGGTGTGGTTGCCCATCACCTGCGCCGCAACCATGGTCATCGCCTCGGACTGCGTCGGGTTGACCTTGCCGGGCATGATGGAGGAGCCGGGCTCGTTCTCCGGCAGTAGCAGTTCGCCGATGCCGCAGCGCGGGCCGGAGCCGAGCAGGCGGATGTCGTTGGCGATCTTCATGAAGGACACGGCGATGGTGTTCAGCATGCCGTGCGCCTCGACCAGCGCGTCGTGAGTCGCCAGCGCCTCGAATGTGTTGGCGGCGGGGACGAACGGCAGGCCGGTGATGTCGGCGACCTGCCGGGCGAACTCCTCGGCGAAGCCCTTCCGCGCGTTCAGCCCGGTGCCGACCGCGGTGCCGCCCTGCGCCAGCTGGTACAGCCGCGGCAGGCAGGCGCGCAGCCGGTCGATGCCGAAGCGCACCTGCGCGGCGTAGCCGGAGAACTCCTGCCCCAGCGTCAGCGGCGTGGCGTCCTGCAGGTGGGTGCGGCCGATCTTGACGATGTCGGCGAAGGCGCGGACCTTGTCCTCCAGCACGCCGGCCATGTGCTCCAGCGCCGGGATCAGCTCGTGGTGGATCTGCTCGACCGCGGCGACGTGCATGGCGGTGGGGAAGCTGTCGTTGGACGACTGCCCCATGTTGACGTGGTCATTCGGGTGGATCGGCGTCTTCGAGCCCTTCTCGCCGCCCAGCAGCTCGATGGCACGGTTGGAGATCACCTCGTTGGCGTTCATGTTGCTCTGGGTGCCGGAGCCGGTCTGCCAGACCACCAGCGGGAAGTGGTCGAGCAGCGTGCCGTCCACCACCTCCTCCGCCGCGTCGCAGATGGCGCGGCCGAGTTTCGGGTCGAGCGCACCCAGCACCATGTTGGCCTGCGCCGCCGCCTTCTTCTGGATGCCCAGCGCGCGGACCAGCGGCGGCGGCATGCGTTCCCCGCCGATGCGGAAGTTCTGCAGCGAGCGCTGCGTCTGCGCGCCCCAGTAGCGGTCGGCCGGAACCTCGATGGGGCCGAAGGAATCCGTCTCGATGCGCGTGTTCGGGCCTGACATGGCTGGCGTTCCCGGTGGCTGGCGTTCCGGGCTTCTATCTTGCCCGATTGCGGGATCCCGGCAAGGGGGCCGCGAACATTGTTCTTGAAACGTTCCGCGAACTCCGGCACAGTCCAGGGGAAGGTTGTTAACGCCGGAGGCTGCCATGGGCTCGTTCGCTGCGGACACCGTCACGGAAACCGTTAAGGCTCACATCGCGCGCAACCGCGTGGCGGAGATGCTGGCGCGCGGCTGGACCATCCTTGGCCCGGGCGGCGAGGGCATGATGCTGATGGAGGGGCCGGACCCCGACGAGCACGAGCCGGAGTCCTTGGAATCCCTCACCCAGCCGCTGATCGGCCGGGCGTGGCTGCGCGCGATGGAACGCCTGGAGGAGGCGGCGTAGACCGGATAGGGTTACCACCTATGAGTAATCGTTCAATATACGACTTTGCTCAGCGGAGTAATTCCCAAGATACGACCCGTCGCCTAGGCTTGTTAGTAAGTCGTTAACTGTTCTGACCGCTTAATGGCTTCATCGACGCACACCCACCGATGGAGCTTTCCGATGGCCTACTCTTCCGCCAACCGCCGCGTTCAGTCCGCTTCCCTGACCCACATGGCGCTTTTGGATGAGTTCATTCGGATTACCAAGGAAAAGCTGGGTACCCAGGACGATGCGTTCGTCCGCGACAGCCTGGGCGACCTGCTGCTGACCCTGCGCGACGAGCGCGACGGTTATGCCCGTCTGGTCGAGATGCCGGCCCTCGAAGAGGCGGCGTGATTCCCGGGAAGCGATGCGGTGGGCGCGGCACCGCTTCCTCTGGATGGTTCAGCGGTTACAGCGCCCCCTTCCGCGCGTGCGACGCAGGCGCGGAGATCCACCGAAAGCCGGGCTGTCAGGCCTCCTTCGCCAGCGCGTGCAGCGCTTCCCCCGTCAGGCGGTACGGCAGCCATTCCTCCATCTGCTTGAAGCCGATGCGGTCGTAGAAGCCGCGCGCCGGGTTCCAGTTCAGCACGCTGAGGTCCACCCGCTTGCAGCCGCGCTCGACGGCGCGCCGCGCCACCGCGGCCAGCAGCGTGCGGCCCACGCCGTACTTCCGGGCGTGCGGCTGCACGTACAGATCCTCGACGAACAGGCCGGCGCGGCCTTCCCAGGTCGAGTAGTTGCGGAAGGTCAGCGCGAAGCCGACCGGCACACCGTCCAGCTCGGCCATCAGCGCCTCGAACACCGCGTCCGGTCCCCAGCCGTCGCGGCGCACGTCGTCCACGGTGGCCTTCACCGCGTGTGGCTCGCGCTCGAACTCCGCCAGTTCCCTGACGAAGCCGAGGATGGTCGCGGCGTCGGCCTCCACGGCCGGGCGGATGGTGACGGTGGGCATGCGGTGTCTCTCCCTGATTTTTGCGGGCCGGACGATAGCCGGGCGGCGGCAGGCCGACAACGCGCTTTGCGTCCGCCCTGCCCTGCGGGTGTAATGGGCGCATGCCCACTGTGATCGCCACACACCCCGCCCGCCCCGACGAGGCGCGCGCCCTCCTGGCCCTGACGGAGGCGGTGAACGCCGCGTCCCCCTACACGCTGCACGCCGCCGGCGAGCGGCCGTCCTGGCACGGCGGCGCCAACCCGGCGGAGGACCTCGCGGCGTTCCTGGGCACCGGCCTCAACGCGCTGCTGGTGGCGGAGATAGGCGGCCGCCCGGCCGGCACGCTGACCGCCACCGGCGGACGCTTCCAAAGGAACTGCGGCGTGGCGACGGTGGCGCTCGGCGTCCTGCCGCAACAGCAGGGGCGCGGCGCCGGCACCCGGCTGCTGGCGGAGGCCGAGGCCTGGGCGCGCGGCCGCGGCCTGCACCGGCTGGAGCTGACGGTGGCCGCGCCCAACCAGCGAGCGCATGCGCTGTACCGCCGCCTGGGTTATCGCGACGAGGGACGGCTGCGCGACGCCCTGCGCTTCGGCGGCATCTTCTGCGATGAAATCGTGATGGCGAAGGACCTCGGCCCGGCCGGCGTGCCGGAGTGGGGGCCGCTGCTGCTGGATTCCCTGCCGCCGGCGCCGCTCGCCGGCCTGACGGTGCGCGAGGCGCAGACCGGCGACGCCGCGGCCTACGCCGCCTACGATCAGGCGGTGCGGCGGGAGACCCCGTTCCTGATGCGCACCGCGGCGGAAGGGCTGACCACGGCCACCGCGGCGCGCCGCTTCCTGGCCGGGCAGCGGCTGGACCCGCAACGCACGACCATCGTGGCCCCGGTCGGGGCGGCGGTCGGGGCGGAGCTGGCCGGCACCGTCTCGGTGTGGTTCGGCGGGTCGCGGCGCACCGCGCACGAGGCCAGCCTCGGCATGGCGGTGCGGCGGGAGTACTGGGCCAGCGGCGTCGGCAAGCGGCTGATGGCGGCGGCCGAGACCTGGGCGCGCGGGCTCGGCGCGCACCGGCTCTCGCTGTGGGTGCTTGGCCCCAACGTGCGGGCGCGCCGCTTCTACGCGGCGTGCGGCTTCCAGGAGGAGGCGGTGTGCCGGCGCTACGCCCTCATCGACGGGCGCTTCGCCGATCATGTGGCGATGGGGAAGATCCTCGGTTAGGCCACCCCCGCCGCCCGCGCCTCCCCCACCGCCAGCTGCTCGTACAGCGCGAGATACCGCGCCACCATGCGTTCCTCGGAATGGCGGGTGCGGGCGGCGGCGCGGCAGGCGTCGGGGTCGAGGCGTTCGGCGGCGGCGATCGCCTCGGCCATCTCCGGCACGTCGTTCACCAGGAAGCCGGTCACCCCCGGCTCGATCACCCCGGCCAGCGGCCCGTGCGCGAACCCCACCACCGGGGTGCCGCAGGCCAGCGCCTCCCGCGCCGCCACCGCGCGGATCTCCCTCTCGCCGCCCGGTACCAGCAGGCAGCGGGCGGAGCTGAGCAGCCAGCGCTTGCGCGCAAAGCCGATGACGCCCAGGTAGCGGCGCCGGCCGTCCAGGCGCGGCTGGATCTCGGCGCGGAAATAGTCCTGGTTCTCCGGCAGCGGGCGCAGTTCGCCGGCCAGCAGGATCTGCATCTCGGCCATCGCCGCGGCGTCGAGCGCCAGATGCATCCCGGACTCCGGCGTCACGCGGCCGAGCACCACGGCAAAGCGCCGCTTCGGCACGCGGATCGCCAGCCGGTCCACCGCCACGCCGGGTTCCAGCGGCGGCAGCAGGCGCACCCCGGCCGGCGGCCGCTGCGCCGCCGAGACGCCGTGCAGCCACGTCGCCGGCCGGGCCGGGGCCAGGACGGCGGGCGGGTAGGCGTCGAGCGGCCGGTGCAGGGTCACCAGCACCGGCACGCCGGGCGGCGGCAGGTGGTCGTGGAAGTCGGCGCCGTGCAGGTGCACCAAGTCGACCGGCGCACGGCCGACCGTGTCGGCGACCATGGCGCACACCCGGCGGTTCACCGCGGCGCGCGCCCGGTCGTCGAGGTTCCCCCGCACCGGAGGCAGTGCGATCAACTCCCCGGCTGCGCGCGAACCGTCCGGGCCGATCACCAGCGAGCGGTGGCCGGCGCGGACCAGCGCGGCGTCGAGGGCAGCCACCGCCGCCTCCGCTCCACCGGCCTCCTCATGGCCAACCGGAACGAAGGGGGACGCGACGTTGAGGACGGTGAGCGCCATGGGCTCACCGCACCACGGCGGGAGACAGCGCCAGCGCCCGCGCCGGATCGATCAGGACGCCCCGGAGGGACTTGTTGTTCCGCTCTTTCCAGAGCATCACCGCTTCGATCATTCCCCGCCCCCTCATCAAGCCCCACGCGTCGGATAGACCGGCACCGCCCGGCGCGAGCGCTCGCCGACACGGCAGACGACGACCTCCTCGTCCGGATGGCCGATCACCTGGCCCCCGGCCAAGCGCGACATCGCCTCGGCGCAGGCCCGGTTCGGGACCCGCCGGTTGGTCTCGTCGCCGCAGCGTTTATTTTCGATAAAAGCCATGCGCGGGTAACCCGGGCGTTCGAAGTGCTCCGCCGCGCTGAAGGGATAACCGGGTTCCACCGGCTCCACCTCCTGCGTGCCGCGCAGCATGGACGGGAAGAGCAGAAGAGCGCCGGCCATCACATCCCTCCCGCCCGCTTGCCGGCGGTTTCCAGGGCGTTGCGCAGGTCGATGACGCGGCGGTCGGCGGTGTGCTCGGCCAGCGCGCGAGCGCGCGCCCGGCGGGCCATCTGCTCCACGTGGGCGCGCGGCAGGGCCAGCGCCGTCGTCACGTCGTCGGTCTCGCGCGCCACCAGGATCTCGTGACCCGGCTCGAAGAAGCTGTCGAGCCCGTCGAAAGAATCGGAGATGATCGGCACGCCGCAGGCCGCCGACTCGAACAGCCGGCCGGACGGGCACCAGCCCATGCGCTTCATGGCGCCGCGCGTGACGTTCAGCGTGAAGCGCGAGGAGCAGAAGAAGGCGGCGTGCTCGCCGGGCGGCAGGTCGCGGACGAAGAACAGGTTGGGCGTCCGCGGGAAGTCGTGCGGATACTGCGCGCCGCCGATGACGAAGCGCCGCCGCGGCAGCCGGCGTGCCGGATCGAGGAACAGGCGCTCCAGCGTCTCCTGCCGGTCCTCGGCGTAGGTGCCGAGGTAGGACAGATCGGCCATGTAGGTCCCGACCATCGGCACGGGCCGGTGCACCTCCGGGTCCGCCCAGCCGTACAGCGGCACCGCGACCCTGGCGCCGAGGCGCTCGCGCAGTTCGGTCAGCGCCCGCCCGCCGGTGCAGCTCAGCACGAGGTCGAAGCCGCCCAGCCCGTCCGGCGGCAGGTAGGCCGGCCGCTCGCCGGCCGTCAGCCACGCCAGGGTAGCCGGCGTGTCGAGGTCGTAGAAGACCCGGCGCTGCGCCTTGGAGCCCAGCACCAAGTCCGACGCCGCCACCCCGTCCGGGCAACAGGAGGTGACCATCGCCACGTCGGCGTCGGCGACCTGCGTCTCGGCGTGTTTGGCGATGCCGCCCCAATCCGGATAGAGCACCAGGTCGCAGCCGGGGATCTCCCAGCAGTCGCGGTGCTCGGCGTGGTGGGGCACGTCGCGCTCGAAGAACACCACCCGGTACCCCCGATGCGCCAGCGCTTTGATCATGCCGCGCCACAGCGTGGCGTGGCCGTTGCCCCGGGAGGAACTGATGGTGAGTCCGAAGATGACGATTTTCATGGCGACACCGCGATGCGTCCGTCCCCAATGGAAAGAACGCTCACGGAGCCCGGATAGACCTCCAGCCGAAGAAAAAGATCGCTCGGGACGCTTCCGTGGGGCTCAGGTCACCAATAGCGCATCGCGTCGGCGTACAGCCCGCGCAGGTCGTCCTCGCCCACCGGGCATGGCGCGATGGAGAGCAGGCGCTGCTGCGCCATGGCGCCCCTGACCAGACCGGGAATGTCGTCCGAACCGTAGCCGAGCGCCGACAGCCCGTTCGGCAGGTGCGTCGCGCGCATCAGTTCGACCAGCCGGGTGGCGAGAACGGCGCCGGCCTCGTCGGGCGCGGCGGCGCGCACGTCGGCGCCCAGCGCCTCGGCGGCGCGGCGGTGCGCCTCGGGAGCGGCCGGGCCGGTGAAGCGGAAGGCGGCCGGCGCGTTGAGGACCACCGAGATGCCGTGCGGCACCATCGGGTCGGCCTTCTCGTAGCCCAGCGCCACGAAGCTGTGGTTCATGCCGGCCACCGAGTAGGACATGGCGTGCGGGATGTGCACCCCGGCGTTGCCGAAGGCCAGACCGGCCAGCGTGGCGCCCCACATCAGGCCGTCGCGCGCCTCGTGGTCGTCCGGGTCGTTGACCGCGCGCTCCAGGTACAGGCCGCCCAGGCGGATCGCCTGCAGGCTGCCCATGTCCGACCAGGGGTTGGCGCCCTGGTAGGGCGGGCGCTCGGCGCTGGTGGCCGGGCGCGGGCGGCTGCGGTAGGGGCGCGCGGTGTGCGACTCGATGGCGTGCGTCAGCACGTCGAAGCCGGTCGCCGCCACCACGCCGGGCGGCAGGCTGTAGGTGGTCGTCGGGTCCACCACCGACATGGTCGGGCGCAGGAACTTCGACGAGATGCCGGTCTTCACCTTCATCTCGACGTGGTCGAAGATCGCCACGCCGGTCGTCTCGCTGCCGGTGCCGCAGGTGGTGGGGCACGCGATGTGCGGCTTCACCGGGCCGGGCACCGGGCGCCCCTCGCCCAGCGGCTTGTTGACGTAGGCCAGAAAATCCGCGGGGTGCGTGGCGTAGAGGTTGGCCGCCTTGGCCGTGTCGATCACCGAGCCGCCGCCGATGGAGATGAAGCCGTCGAACTTGCCGTCGCGGGCGAAGTCGGCGGCCTCCAGGAAGGAGGCGCTGGTCGGCTCGACCCGGCAGCGGTCGAAGACCACCGCGTCCACCCCCTCGCGCTTCAGCGAATCAAGCGCGCGGCGGGCCGGCTCGGTGTCCGCCACGTGCGGGTCGGTGAACAGCGCCACGCGCTGCAGGCGCAGGTTCCGCGCGTCCATGCCCAGCTCGGCCAGCATGCCCGGCCCGAACTTCATGGACGAGGCCTCGACGGTGAAGCCGCGTTCACCCTGCGGGTCGATGGGATGGGCGGTGGCCATGCGCTGGTACTCCCTGCCAATTGTTTTGTTGGCCAACATGGGAGCGCGGGCACGCCCCCGCTGTCAACCCGCCAGCCGGGCCGTCAGCCGGGAGAGCACCGTCAGCGCGTCCGCCGTGGCGTGGCCGAGCGCGGTGTTGTCGAAGATGCACCATGCCGGCCGGCGCGCCGCCTCGGCGGCCAGGGTGGCGGCGACGCGCTCCAGCTCGGCGGGCGGGTACGGGGAATGGTAGATCTCCGGCGAGCCGTGCAGGCGCCAGTACAGCAACCCGTCCCAGCCGCCCGGATCGGCGGCCTCCGGCACCGGAGCCGGGTCGGCGGCGACGCGGGCGACGCGGTGCTCCACCAGCAGCCGCCCGGCCGGGCCGGTGAACCAGGAGGCGTGGCGCGGCTCGCACACCACGTCGCCGTCGAAGCGGGCGCGCAACTCCTCGAAGAAGGCGGACGCCACGTCCGGATCGAAACGGCCGCTCGGCGGCAGCTGCACCAGCAGCGGCCCGAGCCGGTCGCCCAACTCCCCCGCCTCGCCCAGGAAGCGGTCCAGCAGGTCGGCGGCGTTGTTGAGGCGGCGGACGTGGGTGATCGCCTTCGGCACCTTGACCGCGAAGCGGAAGCCGGCCGGCGCCGAGGCGGCCCAGCGCGCGTAGGTCTCCGGCTTGTGCGGGCGGTAGAAGGAGCTGTTGATCTCCACGCAGGGCAGCGCACGGGCGTAGCGCTCGAGGTGCGTGCCGGCGCCGGGGAAGCGGTCGGCGACGGCCTTCGGGACGCTCCACCCGGCGGTGCCGATGCGGATCGGCGTTGCGCTTTCCAACCCTGCCCCTCCCTGCCCGTCCGAAGGGCCAACGGGAGTGGCCGCGCCGGGGTTCCTAGGAGCGGCGCTGCCTGGTCACCAGGAGCGAGGCGACCCCCGCCCCGTTCATGCCGGCCTTGGCGCCGATCTGGGTGAGCGTCTCGCTGGCGGCGGCGTCGATGTTGGCGGTCTTCAGCGTCTGGATGGCGGCGGCGGGCGTCAGGCCCAGCGCCGGGGCCGCCGTCTCCAGGGTGGACGCGGACAGGGCGCGGAAGATGGCGCCGGGGTTGGCGTTCGACGAGGGAGCGCCGGTCATCCCGGTGATGACCACCGAGGCGATCAGGCTGACGGCGAACGCCCCCAGCGCCAGGTTGCGCCGGAAATACTGGATGAAGGCCGTCCAGTTCCGCACCAGGTGCCAGACCGCGATGGCGGAGAAGGCGATGCTCAGCCACTCGTGCGAGAAACGCACCAGCCCGGCCTGCCAATGCAGCAGCAGCATGATGCCGGTGACGGTCGAGACGACGAACAGAACGATGGTTACCGGCGTGACGATGGTGCGGGACACGGTGCGGAGGGCGGCGGACATGGCTAGGGGCTCGCGCTATGCGTTGAGGTCATGCCCTTGACCCTAGGCCGGCCGTGTAACCGCTTCATGTCGGCCAAGCCCACGCCGTGTAACCGACTGTAACGGCTGGCACAACGGACGATCCGCCCACCAGCCTGAACGTGGCTGCGCGGCGGTCGTGAATGCGCCATACTGGCGCATCGGCCATCGCGGGAGGATCCACCCATGTCGAGCACCCTGTCACGCCGCCAAGCCCTCGCGCTTGCCCTGGCGGCGGGCCTTGCCGCGCCGGCCGCGGGCGCCGCCTCGGGGGTCGGTGCGGTGCTGCTGCACGGCAAGGGCGGGCGCCCGCCGCGCGGGCCTCTGCGCGCCGTGTCGGAAGGCCTGCGCACCGCCTGGGTCGACCTGCGCGAACCGACGCTGCCCTGGGCGGAAAGCCGCTACATCGAGGGCACCTGGAACGACGCGCTCGGCGAGATCGGGGCGGAGGTGGCGGCGCTGCGCCGCGGCTCGGCCAAGGTCGTGCTGGTGGGGCAGAGCCTGGGGGCGTGCGCCGCGCTGTCCTACGCCGCGCGCCGGCGCGACGTGGACGCGCTGTGCCTGGTCTCCCCCGGTCATCTGCCCTCGCGCTGGATCAGCAAGGGCGGCGCGGTGCGCGACAGCATCGAGGAGGCGCGCGCCCTGGTGGCCTCCGGCAAGGGGGCGGAGGTGCGCGGCTTCAACGACGAGAACCAGGGCAAGTCGCTGACCGTGCGCATGCGGGCCGACGCCTACCTCAGCTATTTCGACCCCGAGGGCGACGCCGAGATGCCGCGCATGGCGCCGCTGGTGTCGAACATCCCGGTGCTTTACGTGGTCGGCACCGGCGACCCCGGCCTCGCCTGGGGCAAGCCGTCGGTGTTCGACCGGCTGCCGGCCAACCCGCGCTCGCGCTACGTCGAGGTGTCGGGCGACCATTTCTCGGCCGGGAGCGCGGCGTCGGACACGATCGTCGGGTGGGTGAAGGGGCTGGCCTGAGCCGAGCCCTTCACCGCCGCGTCAGAACGCCAGTTCCGGCTCGGCCTCCTGGCGGTTCAGTTCGGCGAGTTGGCGCGCCATCTCGCGGCGCGCCTTCTCGGCCTCGTAGAGAGGGCGGTACCTGCCGATGAAGCCCTTGCGGCAGGCGCGGTGGAAACGGTCGGCGGCCGTCCGCCAGTCGTCGTCCGGGCGCACCCAGCTGATGTAGGTGACGCCCGTGCGCGGGTCGGTGCGCAGGTAACGGCCGCGGCCCTTCTCCCCCCGCACCCACTGGCCGGGGTTCAGCTGCAAGGCGCCGCGCGCCAGCAGCATGGACACCTGCGGCGTCAGCTCGATGATGGGAAAGTACGGCATGGGTTTCCTCCCGGGGCCGGCGTCGAGGGCCGCCCCAGCGTGGCTTTCGGATCGTTGCGGAACGGCCTTAGATATGGGGTTCCGGCCTGGTTCGTTCAAGTTTTGTTCACGACTTCGCCGAGGACCTTCAACGCTCCAGACGCTTTCGCGGTTGAGCCCGGCGGCGTGCGCGCCTACCTTGCGCGGGCATCCCTTCCGGTCCCCTGTCCAGCGTGTTTCCCTCCATGAAGCATTCCCTCCGCGTCCTGCTCGCCGCCGCGCTCCTGGCCGGCTGCCAGACCACCAACGCGAACCCGGTCACCACCGCCACCCCGGCCGACACGGTCATCGCCGCACCCACGGCGCAGCAGCCGCTGAGCTTCCAGGACTGGCTGGCCGGCCTGCGCACCGAGGCGCTGGCCCAAGGCATCCGCCCGGCCACCTTCGACCGCGCCTTCGCCCGCGTGCAGTTGCGCGACCGCGTCATCGAGCTGGACTCCAGCCAGCCGGAGTTCGCCCGCCAGCCCTGGCAGTACCTGGACAGCGCGGTGAACGAAAATCGCGTGCGCAACGGGCGGGAGAAGATCCAGCAGAACGGCGCGCTGCTGAAGCGCATCTCGGCGCGCGCCGGCGTGCCGACGGAGATCCTGGTGGCGTTCTGGGGCATCGAGACCGACTTCGGGCGCGAGACCGGCGGCTTCCCGGTGGTCGACGCGCTGACCACGCTGGCCTACAAGGGCCGCCGCGCCGCCTACTTCCGCACCGAGCTGCTGGCGGCGCTGAAGATCCTCGACAGCGGCGACATCGCGCCGGAACGGATGAGCGGCTCCTGGGCCGGCGCCATGGGCATGACGCAGTTCATGCCGACCATCTTCCTCAAGCACGCCATCGACGAGGACGGCGACGGCAAGCGCGACATCTGGGGCAGCCTGCCGGACGTCTTCGCCTCCACCGCCAAGTTCGTGCTGGCCAACGGCTGGCGCACCGGCGAGCGCTGGGGCGAGGAGGTCACCCTGCCCGCCGATTTCCCGTACGAGCAGGCGGAGCTGACGGTGTCCAAGCCGGTGGCGGAGTGGCGGCGCCTCGGCGTGCGGCCGCTGGACGGCGCGGAGCTGGCGGGCGACGGCAACGCCTCGGTGCTGCTGCTGGCGGGGGCGGCCGGGCCGGCGTTCCTGGTGCGCGAGA
Organism: Azospirillum sp. TSO22-1; assembly: GCF_003116015.1. Classification (GTDB taxonomy): domain Bacteria; phylum Pseudomonadota; class Alphaproteobacteria; order Azospirillales; family Azospirillaceae; genus Azospirillum. The sequence continues at coordinate 28,813 of NZ_LGQZ01000061.1, read as the reverse complement.
ACTTCCGCGCCATCATGAAGTACAACCCGTCCACCAGCTACGCGCTGGCGGTGGCGCTGCTGGCCGACCGCATGAGCGGGCGCCCCGGCATCCAGGCCTCCTGGCCGCGCCACGAGCCGGCGCTGAGCCGCGACGAGCGCATCGAGCTGCAGGAACGCCTCGCCGCCCTGGGCTTCGAGCCGGGCACGGCGGACGGCATCGTCGGGGCGAACACGCGCAACGCGGTGCGCCGCTTCCAGAAGAGCATCGGCGCCGTGCCGGACGGCTTCGCCACGAAGACGCTGCTGGAGCGGCTGCGGCAGGCCTCGGGGGTGGCGGCGACGGCGGGGTGAGGCGGCGGCCTCACTCCCCGATCACGTGCGCCACCACCTCGCGCCCATGTGGGCGCGCCCGGTGCTCGAACAGGTAGATCCCCTGCCACGTGCCGAGCGCCATCCGCCCCCCGACCACCGGGATGGACAACTGCACCGCGGTCAGCGCCGCGCGGATGTGGGCCGGCATGTCGTCCGGCCCCTCCAGGGTGTGGTCGTAGAGCGACGGGTCCTCCTTCACCAGGCGCTTGAAGAAGCGCTCCAGGTCGGTGCGCACGTCGGGGTCGGCGTTCTCCTGGATGACCAGGGACGCCGAGGTGTGCCGGCAGAACAGCGTCAGCAGCCCGGTGCCGATCCCGGTGCCAGACAGCCAGCGGGCGACCGGGGCGGTGATCTCCACGAGACCCTGGCCGCGGGTCCCGACCGGCAGCGTGGTGGTGGCCTGTCTCACGACTTTCCCTCCGCGAAGTCCCCGGGCGTGCGGGTCAGAGCGCGGCCGGGCACGTCGAACACCCGGAACCGCCAGCCCGGCTTGTCCTCGAACATCACCCAGGCCTGACCGTCGCGCCGGACGGTGCGCAGCACCACAGCCGTGCCGTCGAAACGGCGCACCGTCGTGACGACCGCGTCCGGCGCCGGGCCGGCCTTCGCCACGTCCTGCGGGACGAGCTGCGCCATCGCGTCCACCGTCTCATCGATCAGCGCCGGGATGGCGGGCACCGACGCGGCGAACGGCTTGTCCGGCGCGTCGCGCTGAATGACCACGGCGCGGCCGTCCGGCTGGCGGATCTCCACCGACGCCACCGCGTCGCGCGGCACCCGGGGCAGCGCGGCGTCGATCCAGCGCAGCGGGTCGGTCTCGACGGCGAGGTCGGCCTTGACCAGCCAGGACGGCCCCTCCCCCGCCCGCCGGGCGTAGAGCGTGCCCGGTGCGGCGGCCGGCTTGCCGACGACCAGCGCGGCGAGCGGCGTGCCGTCCGTTGCGCGCAGCGTCACGCCGGTGGAGGCGGCGCCGGGCGCCGCCGGATCCTCGACGCGCAGGCGCGGGTAGAGGTCGGGCTGCGCGGTGCGCGGCTCCAGCGCGCGGGCGTTGGCGACCGCGAGCACCAGCGCCTTCACCATGTCGGGATCGGCGCGGTAGCCGTCCTTCTGCTCGACGCCCCAGCCCCCGGCGGTGCGGACGATGGTGACGCGGCTGCCTTGGCCGACGATCTCCAGCCGGGCGGCGTCGTTGACCCGCGCGGCGAGGCCCGGGACCAGCGGCCCTTCCACCACCGGCGCGGTGCGGCTGCGGACGGCCACCGACCAGCCGGCGGCGGCGACAGTGACGGCGGTCAATACCGCCAGGAGGAGGAGGGATCGCGTGCGCATCGGCTCACTCCCGCACCCGGCGCGCCCGGCGGCGCGCGTGCCAGCCGGCGAGACCGACCGCGCCGACCGCGACCGCCAGCGGCACCACCGCGATGTTGACCGCCTTCACCGTCGCCTCCAGGTGCTCGATGTCGCGGTTGAGGGTGTGCTGCACGGCGCGCAGCTCCTTTCGAATGCGCGCCACCTCGGCGCGGAAGCGGTCGATCTCCGCCTGCTCCTCGGCCGGCAGCAGCGTGCCGGAGCCGGGCGGCACCTTGGCCTGGATGGCGGACAGGCGCCGCTCCGTGTCATTGAGCCGGCGGCGCAGCTCCTGCTCGTGCGCCAGCACCTGCTGGCCGGCGGCGCGGCGCAGGTCCTCCACCAGCGTGAACGGCCGGGTCGAGCCGGCGCGCCCGCGCAGCCCGATCAGGTCGGCGCCGCCGGCGAGGTTCTCCACCGCGTTGACCACGAAGTCGCCGTTGCCGGCGAAGGGCTGCCGCCCGTCGGTCCAGAAACGGTTCTCCAGCAGATCGCTGTCGGCGACGACGATCAGGTTGGCCGGGGCGGTGCTCTCCTTGACGCCGTCGCGGGCGGGGAAGGCGGTCCTCAGCCGGCCGTTCACCCGCGCGGCGAGCACCTGCACCCGGCCCTGCGGCGCCAGCGAGGTCAGCAGCTTCTCCGGGTCCGGCCGCCCGGCCACCAGCGCCACGTCGGCCAGCTGCCCGGCCGGCGAGGAGGTGAGAAGCGGCGCCAGGGTGATCCCCGTGCCGTCGCGCGCACCCAGGCTGCCCGCGGTGGCGACGTTGATCATGCCGAGGTCGGCCGTGACCACGTCGGCGCGGTCGCGTTCCTCGGCGCCCAGCGCCAGCCACGCCGGGTACGGCACGGTGCGACGCCCGGTGCCGGCCGAGATGGCGAGGCGCGGGTCGGCGACGAAGCGCCCCGCGTCCATGGTCAGGCCCCAGGCGTCGAACAGCGCCGGCAGCGTGGCGGCCTTGTCGGCGCCGTGGTCGAGGTCGCTCTCCGCCCAGGGATCGACGAACAGCAGCGCCTTGCCACCCTTCAGGACATACTGGTCGATGGCGTGCAGCGTGTCGTCCGACAGGCCGGCGGGCCGGGCGACCAGCAGCACGCTCACGTCCGGATCCACCGCGGTGAGCGTCGGTTGCAGCAGCCGCACGTCGAACAGCGCGCGCAGCTGCTGGTACACCGCGTAGGGCTTGGCGCCGCCGCGCATCGCCTCGGCCAGCCCGCCGGGGCCGAAGGCCAGGGGCATGTCGGTGAGGATGCCCACCACCGGCTTCCGCGTCTCGGTCAGCGTGTGCAGCAGCTTGGTGACGTCGTACTCCAGGAACGCCTCGCGCGCCGGGTCGAGGAAGGGGACGGTCTCCTGCCGGTCGGTGCCGTCGGTGCCGACCAGCCCCAGGTAGAACGGCCGCCCGGTGGCGCGGTCGAGCGGCACCGGCTGCAGGCCGGCCTCGACGGCGCGGTCCTCGGCGTCGGAATAGGGCTCCGGGTCGATGACGGTCAGGCGCACGCGGCCGTCGGCGCGCGCCGCGATCTCCTCCAGCAGCTCGCGCACGCGCTGGCCGTGGGTGCGCAGCGCCGGGATCTCGTCGGCCAGCGAGGCGGAGACGTACAGGGTCAGCGCCAGCGGCTCGCGCAGGCCGCCAATCAGGTTAAGCGTGCCGGGCGACAGCGTGTGCCGAGCCTCAGCGGTCAGGTCGAGACGCGCGCCGCGCAGCGTGTTCTGCGCCAGCACGTTGACCGCGACGAACAGGATGGCGGCAAGCGCCAGCGCGGTCAGGGAACGGGCGGAGCGGCTCATCACCCCACCCCCTTGCGCAGGTCCACGACCAGCGCGTTGGCGAACAGCGCCAGCGCGATCAGCGAGGCAAAGAACACCACGTCGCGCAGGTCGATGACGCCGTCCATGATGGCGGCGAAGCGGGTCAGCACGCTGAATCCCGCCACCGCGTCGATCAGCGCCCGCGGCGCCCATCCCGCCACGGCGTCCAGCACGATCGGGCTGCCCGCCACGGTCAGCAGCAGGCACGCCACCACGCCCAGCACGAAGGCGACCACCTGGTTGCGGGTCAGCGCCGACAGCGCGCCGCACACCGCCAAGTAGCCGCCGGCCATCAGCAGGCTGCCGACGTAGCCGGCCAGCGCCACGCCGTTGTCGGGATGGCCCAGCGCGTTGACGGTCAGCCACACCGGCGCGGTCAGCGCCAGCGCCACCGCGGTGAAGGCCCAGGCCGCCAGGAACTTCCCCACCACCACGGCGCCGAGGTCCACCGGCAGGGTCAGCAGCAGCTCGATGGTGCCGGCGCGCCGCTCCTCCGCCCACAGGCGCATGGCGACGGCCGGCATCAGCACGACGTAGAGCCAGGGGTGGGACTGGAAGAACGGCCGCAGGTCGGCCTGCCCGCGCTCCAGCAGGCCGCCGACGTAGAAGGTGGAGACGCCCGCCAGCAGCAGGAAGCCGACGATGAACACGTAGGCCACCGGCGTGGCGAAATAGGCGGCCAGCTCGCGGCGGAAGATGGCGCCCGTGCCAACAAAATTGCCGGTCATACCGCCTCTCCCAAGGTGACGCGGCGGAACAGGGCGTCCAGGCCGCCGGGCGGCGCCTCCAGGTCGCCGAAGCGCCAGCTGGCGCCGTCCGGCGCACCCTCCGCCAGCACCTTGCCGCGGCCGATGATCAGGGCGCGGGTGCACACCGCCTCCACCTCCTCCAGGATGTGGGTGGACAGGATGATCGCCTTGTCGGCGGCCATGGCGCGGATCAGCCGGCGCACCTCGTGCTTCTGGTTGGGGTCGAGGCCGTCGGTCGGCTCGTCGAGGATCAGCACGTCGGGGTCGTGCAGGATCGCCTGCGCCAGCCCGACGCGGCGGCGGTAGCCCTTGGACAGCGTGTCGATGGGCTGGTGCAGCACGGCGCCGAGGTCGGTCCGCCCGACCGCGCGGTCTATGGCGGCCCGGCCCTTCAGGCCGCGGACGCGGGCGACAAACTCCAGGAAGGCCAGCGGCGTCATGTCGGGGTAGGTGGGCGCGCCCTCGGGCAGGTAGCCGATGCGGCGCTTGACCGCCAGCGGCTCGGCCTGCACGTCGTGGCCGCAGACGCGCACGCGGCCCGACGTGGGCGGCAGGAAGCCGGTGATCATCTTCATGGTGGTGGATTTGCCGGCGCCGTTGGGACCGAGGAAGCCCAGCACCGTGCCGCGCTCGACCGCGAAGCCGATGCCGTCCACCGCCGCGAACGCGCCGAAGCGCTTCACGAGGTTCTCTATGAGGATCATCGCCATGGGTGGGTGTGCCTGCCGTGGTGCGCGCTGCGGCGTAGTAGTTCGGACAGGTGGTGGTCGCTTTTCAAGAGGGAACGCGATCCCTCCCCCAGCCCCGCTGGGGGAGGTCAGGTGGGGGCAGTGGCTTCGCGAAAACACCTTGCCCCCACCCAACCCTCCCCCGCCGGAGGCGGGGGAGGGCTTTTACTGCTCGCTCGCCTGCAGGGAAATCGCCACCCGCCGGTTGCGCGCGTTCGACGCCGGATCGGTGCCCACCGCGATCGGCCGGGTGTCGGCGTAGCCCACCGCCGACAGCCGGCGCGCCGGCACGCCCAGCTCGACCAGCGCGCGCACGACGCTGGAGGCGCGGGCGGTGGACACCTCCCAGTTGGAGGCGAAGCGGCCGCCGGTGGTCGGGACGGCGTCGGTGTGCCCCTCCACCACAATCTCGCCGGGGGCGGCCAGCAGCACCGGCAGCAGGCGGCGCAGCACGCCGCGGCCGGGGGTGGACAGCTCCACCTGCCCCGGCGCGAACAGGATGGCGTCGCCGATGACGATACCCACCCGGTTCTGCCGCACGCTGACCGCCACGCCCGGCGGCACGCCCAACGCCGACAGCCTTGCCCGCCAGCGGTCGATCAGCGGTTCCGGCGCCTCCACCGCCACCTGGTCGGGGTCGAGGCGCGGGCGAGGATCCTCACGGATCGGCACGGGTACCGGCTCGGGCGATGGGGCGGGTTCCTCCTCCGCGGAGGCCGCCGGCACGGTGATCGCCGGCGCGTCGGGCGGCAGCGGCGTGGTCGGCAACTGGTCCTTCAGCGTGGTGATCGCCAGCAGCATGACGAACACCGAGAACAGCAGCGTCACCAGGTCGGAGTAGCTGAGCAGCCAGATCTCCTGGTCCTCGTCGGCGTTGGCGGCCGGCATGCGGACGCGCTCCGCCGGCAGTTCGACGGGTTCACGTGGCGCCATGGAGCTCGTCCCTGCGTTCGCGGACGAATTCGGCCAGCGCGTCGGCGACCACCGTCGGCGAGCGGCCGAGCCGCACCAGGAGGATGCCTTCCAGCAGCACGTTCAGCATCGCCACGCGGCGCGCCGTGCGCTGCTCCAGCTTGATGGCGATCGGCTTGAAGACGACGTTGGCGAGCACCACGCCGTACAGCGTGGCGACCAGCGCCACCGACATGTGCTCGCCGACCTGGGCGATGGTGGCGGATCCCAGCTGCGCCATCATGCCGATCAGCCCGACCAGCGTCGCCAGCAGCCCGAAGGCCGGCGCCAGACCGGCCAGCGTGCGGAACAGCCGGGCCTGCGCGGCCTCCTGCTCGATCAGCTTCTGGATGCGCCAGTTCATCACGTGCAGGATGTCATTGACCGGGGCGGCATCGACGATCAGCTGGAAGCCCAGGCGCAGGAACGGGCTCCTCACCTTGGCGCCCTGCGCCTCGGCCTGCTGCACCTGGCCGCGCTGGCAGAGGCGGGCGAAAGCGACGATCTCCTCGATGTCGGAGGATATCGAGTCCTCGTCGCGGAAGATGGCGGCGAAGGCGGACAGCGCCGCCCACAGCTCGCGCACGCGGAACGCCAGCAGCGCCGCCACCGCGATGCCGCCGGAGACGATCACCGCGCCCGTCGGATTCCACAGGGCCTCCACCCCGTGCCCCATGCCGATGTAGACCAGCAGCCCGAGCGCCCCGGTGAGGCCGAGCGCGGTCGAGCTGAGGAAGCCGGGGAGTCTGCGCGCCGGGCTCAACACCCACCTCCGACGCTGAGGAAACGCATCAAATCAAAGGTATTGCACACCCGGCACGATGCAGCGTCAACGGACATCGGCGGAGGTCTGCTGCGCTCAACCGCCGCGCCCGAACAGGCGGGCCAGCAGGCCGCCCCTGGGCTTTCCGGCCTCCGGCGCCTCGTCCTCCGTGGCCGCCTCGGGCTCGGCGCGCCCGCGGGAACGGGGCGGCGGTTCGGAAGCCTCCGCGCCCCCGCCGCGCGCCGCCGCGTCGGCGGCGTGGCCCTGGAACAGCGCGACGCCGGCCCGGCGGCCGGTCTCGACGGCGTCCGGGCGCTCGCAGCGCCACAGCACCAGCCGCTCGGGGCCGAAGCGCCCGACCCCGGCACGCAGCAGCGCCTCGGCGTCCGGGGTGCCCGGCACCCACAGCGCCTTGACCGCCGCCACCTCGACCCCGCCGAGGTCGAGCGCGCCCAGCGCCGTCAGCGGCACGTGGTCCACCGCCACCGCGAAGCCCAGGTCGGCGAGCCGCGTGGCGGCGGCCACGAAGCGCTCGGACGACAGGCCGGATTCCCAGCAAGCCAGCTCGGCGGTGAGGCGGCGGCGCATCTCGGCGGGGATGGCGTGCGCCAGCTCGGAAAAGCGGTCGTCCAGCACGGTGGCGGTGTGCAGGTCGATGGCGAGCGGCCGGCGGTCGTGCAGCCGGTCGCGCGCCACGTGGCGCATCAGCCCGCGGTCGAGCCGGGCGAACACCTCGTGCCGCAGCCACGCGTCGCGGCGCAGCGGCAGGTCGAGCCGCGCCTCCAGTTCCTCCATCGACACCGCCAGCTCGGTGAGCACCGGCTCCGGCTGGTCGGGATCGGCGAAGGACCAGACGGTCTGCTCGCGCACCAGGCTCTCGATGTCGGCGCCGTGCAGCACGCGCTCGACCTCCAGCACCTGGCCCAGCGCCGCGGTGGGGACGCGTTCGGCGGCGGCCAGCGCCCTGGCGCGGTCCAGCGCCTCGGGCGGCGCCACCTCGGCAGCGAGGCGGGCGGCGTCCCTGGCGACGTCCCAGGTGGTGAAGCGCATGGCGCCGAAGCCGTGCTGGCGCAGCACCTGCACCAGCGCCTGCGCCCCGCTCTCCAGCAGCGGTGCGGCGTCGGCCGGGGCGAGGATCAGCAGGCGCGGGCCGGGCAGCCGGAACACCTCGCGCTCCCGCGCACCCAGCCAGCTTTCCAGATAATGGTCGAGGGTCAGCGAGAAGCGCGGGTCGTCGCCGTGCTCGATGCCGCGGAAGTCGACCAGCAGCGCCGCCAGCGGCTCCGGCGCGTCGCGCAGCGCCGCCAGCCGGGTCAGGACGCCGCGCCCCGCCGCCTGCGCCATCGTGGCCCCTCCCCGCGTGTGGATCCACCGTCGAGTCTGAGGTGGAAACCCTTTGAAATCAATGGGTCAAATCCGCACGCGCAGGAAGGGCTTTGCTGCACCTGCGAAATAGGCCATAGTGGATAGTCTTCCGCGCACGGGATGGTGCACCGCCATGCTTCCTCCGGACGAAGAGCTCGACCGCCACCTGTTCGGCCGGATCGTCGATCTGGCCGCGCACGACGCCCGGCCGCTGACGCAGGCGCTGGGCCTCGGCCGCACCGACCTTGCCGGCCTGCTCGGCACGCACCTGCCGGAGCGCGCGGCGCTGCTGGAGGGGCTGGACGAGGACACCGGCCCAAATGGAGCTGGCGAGGACGCGCTGGAGGAAGGCGACCTGCGCGCGCTGCTGCTGGAGCATCGCGCCGGCGACGGGCCGGAGCCGGTCTGGCTGGCCGCCATCGTGGCGCGGCGCAGCCTGGAGGCGAACCACCTGTGGCAGGACATGGGCTTCGCCAACCGCGGCGAACTGGGCGCGATGTTCCGCCGGCACTTCCCATCGCTGGTGGATCTCAACAGCGGCGACATGAAGTGGAAGAAGTTCTTCTACCGCCAGCTCTGCGCGCGCGAGGGCTTCCTGCTGTGCAAGTCGCCGCATTGCGAGCGGTGCGACGATTACGCCGCCTGTTTCGACGGCGAGAAGGGCGCCCCGCTGCGGGCGGCTGCCCCCCCGAGCGGTTTGCGCTCGCCTTAAAAAGCCCCTCCCCCCTCGCGGGGGAGGGGCTTTGCAACCAAGCGGAAATTCCTCTACCCCGCGAACGCGCGCAGCCGCTCCACCCCGCGCGTCAGCTGCTCGTCGAGCGTGACGGCGAGGGCGGCGGCCTCCATCCGGCCCTCGTGGGCGGCGTGCTCCAGCTTCATCGCGGTGTGGTGGACGGCGGCAAGCCCCACCGTGCCCGCGGTCTTCTTCAGCTCCGCGGCCACCTCGGCCAGTTCCGGCGCGTCGGCGCGCTCCAGCCGGGCGCGCAGGGCGACGGCGCGGTCCAGGAAATCCTCGACCAGGGCGCGCACCCGGTCGGCGCCCAGCACCCCTTCCAGCGCGGCCAGAACCGTGGAATCGAACTCCGCCGCCTCGGCCGGCGGCTCCGGATCGGTCAGGCGGGCGAGCGCGCGGGCCAGCGCCGCCGGGTTCACCGGCTTGGGCAAGTGGTCGTCCATGCCGGCGGCGCGGCAGCGCTCGGCGTCCTCCAGCAGGGTGCTGGCGGTGATGGCGATCACCGGCACCTGCGCCTCCGGCCCGCGCAGCGCGCGGATCGCCCGCGTCGCCTCCAGCCCGTCGAGGCCGGGCACGTCCAGGTCCATCAGCACGGCGTCGAAGCCGCCGGTCGCCACCAGCCGCACCGCCTGCCGTCCGTCGCCGACGACGGTGACGCGGTGGCCATCCTTCTCCAGCAGCCAGGCGTTGACGCGCTGGTTCACCGGGTTGTCCTCGACCACCAGGATGCTGAGCGACGGCCGGTCGCGCGGCGCCGCCGGCGCCGCCGGGCCGGGGTCGGCGCCCACGGTGAACCACACCATGCCGTCCGCCTCCACACCCATCGCACCGCCCATCAGGCCGAGGATGCGCCGGCAGACGTGCAGTCCCAGCGCCCGCTCGCCAGCCCGGCCGGGGGGGGTGGGCGCCTCGCCGCCCGCGCCGTCGGCGGCGCCATCGGCGGCCCAGGCGCGCAGCTCGGCGACCAGGCCGGGGCCGGCCTCGGCGACGGTGAAGCGCAGGCCTTGCCGGCCGCCGTCCAGCGCGGCGACGGCGACCCGCACGGTCAGCACCGGCGCCTCGCCGTCGCGCAGCGCCAAGCCCAGCAGATCGACCAGCACGTGGCGCAGCCACGCCGCGTCGCCCACCACCTTGGCCGGCACCGCCGGGTCGATGAAGGATTCGACGCGCATGCCGCGCTCCTCGGCGGCCTCGCGCAGCGCCGAGACGGCGCTGCCGAGCACCGTTTCGACGGCGAAGGGCTCCTGCTCCAGCCGGATCTCGTCAGCCTCCAGGCGGGCGAGGTCGGAGAGGTCCTCCAGCAGCAGGCGCAGCGTGCCGACCGAGCGCAGGATGCGCGACACCCGCTCGCGCTCCGCCGGGCCGAGCGGCGCGGCGAGCAGCGGGCGGACGGCATCGACGATGGCGCCGACCGGCACGCGGATCTCCTGGCTCATGAAGGCGAGCGTGCGGGTCTTGGCGCGCACCGCCTCCTCGGCGCGGACCTGGGCGGCCTCCAGCGCGGCGCTCAGGCGGGCGATCTCCGCAGCGTGCGCGGCCACGCTCTGCTCCAGCGTGGTGTTCGCGGTGTGCAGATCGGCGGCAGGGTCTGAGGGCGTGCTCATGGGGCGGCGCCTTAGCGGCCGGCCAGCAGGCGGTCCACGCGCTCCTTCAGCGCGCCGAAGGACGGCGGCTTCACCACGAAGCCGTTGACGCCCAGCGCCATCGCCTTCTTCACGATCTCCGACTCGGTGTGGTTGGTCAGGAAGACCACCGGGGTGCGGCTGTTGGCGACGTCGGGGCTGGCGCGCAATTGGGCGAGGAACTGCAAGCCGCTCACCGGCTTCATGTCGATGTCGCAGACGACGATGTCGGGGTTGACGCGGACGCACTCGGCCATGCCGGTTTCGCCGTTGTCGGCCTCGGCGATGGTCTTGAAGCCGATCTGCATGAGGATCTGCATGATGGTGCGCCGCACGAACGGCTGATCCTCGATCACGAGGATCTTGTACTGCTCGTAGTCGACGGGCTTCCTGTCCATGCTCGCTCCTCCCGTGCCGTTCGGCACCCCCCTACCCCGTTCGGACCGTAACAGGCCGGCAGCGCCGCGGGCAACTGCGACCGACTCATACGACCGGCGCATGGACGCTTCCATGATCGGCCGGTCGCATGCCCCTTTCGCTCAAGGCGTTGCCTTGAGCTGTCGGGTTTGCATCAAAGGCGCCTGATGGAAGCCATCAGGCGCCTTTGATATCACACCAGCTCGGCCGCCCGCCCGCGCACGAGATCGTGGCGGATCGCCCGTTCGACGCGGGCGAAGGCCGCCCGCAGGTCGGCGGCGCGCCGTTTCGCCGCATCCAAGTCGCCGCCCGCCGCGCAGCGCTCGATGTCCGAGCACAGCGCCGCCAGCTCCGCCGCTCCGGCCGTGCGGGCAGCCCCGGCGGCGGCGTGGGCGGCGTGGCGGCCGCCCTCGGCATCGTCGTCCGCCAAGCCCGCCGCCAGCCGGTCGATCAGCGGCCCGGTGGTTTCCAGGAAGAACAGCAGCAGGTCGTGCGCCGCCTCGACGCTGCCGAAGGTCTCCGCCACGTGGCCAAGGTCGAGCACGGCGGTGCCGTTCGCCTTCGGCAGCGGGACGGCCGGCGCGCGCGCCCCGACCGGCCGGCGCAGCGGCAGCGCCTGCGGCAGCCAGCGGGCGATGACCCGCGACAGGCTCTGCAGCCCCACCGGCTTCGACAGGAAATCGTCCATGCCGGCGGCGAAGCAGCGCTCGGCGTCGCCGGACAGCGCGTTGGCGGTCAGCGCCACGATGGGCAGGCGGCGCGCGGCACCGAACGTCCCCTCGCGTTCGGCGGCGCGGATCCGGCGGGCCAGTTCCCAGCCGTCCAGCTCCGGCATGAAGCAGTCGGTCAGCAGCAGGCCGCAACCGTCGCGCCGCAGCGCCTCCCAGGCGGCGGCGCCGTTGTCGGCGATCTCCGCGGCGAAGCCCAGCTGCTCCAGCTGCTTGCGGATGACCACCTGGTTGGTCGGGTTGTCCTCCGCCACCAGGATCAGCGCGCCGGCCGCCCGCGCCTCCGCCGCCGGAGGCGGCAACACGGCGCCGACGTCGGCCTCCAGCGCCGCGGGCTCCGACTCGGGGCCCGCGCGACCGGCGGCGCGGGCCACGGCGGCGCGCAACACGTCGCGGCGCACCGGCTTGTACAGCACCTCGGCGATGCCGAGCCGCTCGCCGGCCGCGGCGACGCCGCAGTCCTCGCGGCCGGTCGCCAGCACCACGCGGGTGGCGTCCAGCCCCGGGATGCGCGTCAGCGCGTCGGCCACCGCCAAGCCGTCCAGCGCGCCCGGATCGTGGTCGAGCACGAGCACCTGCACCGGCGCCTCCACCGCCAGCGCGGCGCGCAGCGCGTCGAACCCGTCAGCGGCCCCCGCCGCCACGGCGACCTCCGCCCCCGCCCCGGCGAGCGCCGCGGCGAAGGCGTCGCGCACCGCCGCGGTGTCGTCCGCCACCAGCACCCGCAGCCCAGCAAGGTCGACGGCCGGCGCCGCGGGCGTGGCGGCATCGGACGAGGCGCGGGGCAGCGGCACTTCGACCCAGAAGGTGGAGCCGCCGCCGGGCGTGTCGTGCACGCCGATGGCACCGCCCATCATGTCGACCAGCCGCCGGCAGATCGACAGCCCAAGGCCGCTGCCGCCAAAGCGCCGGGTGGTGGAGGCGTCGGCCTGGGTGAAGGGCTGGAACAGGCGGGCCTTCTGCTCGTCGCTGAGGCCGATGCCGCTGTCGCGCACCTCGAAGCGGACGCCGTCGGGGCCGGCGCCCGGCCGCACCACCACGGCGACGAAGCCGCGCTCGGTGAACTTCACCGCGTTGCCGACGAGGTTCAGCAGGATCTGCCGCAGCCGCACCGGATCGCCGACGCGCGTCCCCTCGCCATCCAGGTCCACGTCGGTGACGAGGTCCAGGCGCTTGTCGCGCGCGCGGGTGGCCAGCAGGTCGGCCACGCCCTCGGTCAGGTCGCGGACCGGGACCGCCACGGCCTCGATGTGCAGGCGCCCGGCCTCGATCTTCGAGAAGTCGAGGATGTCGTCGATGATGGTCAGCAGCGCCGAGGCCGACTCGCGGATGACGCCGAGCACCCTGCGCTGCTCGATGTCGAGCGTGGTGCGCTCCAGCACCTCCAGCATGCCCAGCACGCCGTTCATCGGCGTGCGGATCTCGTGGCTCATGGTGGCGAGGAAGGTGGACTTGGCGTGCGCCGCCTCCTCCGCCTGCGCCAGCGCCTTGCGCAGCTGGTCCTGGGCGCGGATGCGCTCGGTGATGTCGAGGCCCCAGGAGGCGACCGCCGGCTGCCCCTCGAACGACACACGCTCCAGCGCCGTCATGCACCAGCCGGTGGAGCCGTCGGCGCGGCGGAACTCGACGTCGGCCTGCTGCACCCGGCCGTCGCGCCGCAGCACCCCCAGGAGCGCGGTGCGTTCGCCGGCGTCGGCGAAGAAGTCGGGCGCGTACAGCGCCGGCATGGCCTCCGGCGGCGTGCCGAGCATGGCCGAGAAGCCGCTGTTCCAGAACAGCGGGCGGCCGTCCACATGGGCGATCAGCATGCCGACGGGCGCGGCCTCCAGAATGTCGCGCAGCTGGCGCTCGCTGCGGCGCAGCGCGTCCTCGGCGCGGTGGCGGTCGGTAACGTCGGCGTAGGTGTAGACGTAGCCGCCGTCCGGCATGCCATTGCCGCGGATCGCCAGCACCGGGCCGTGCGCCAGTTCGATCTCCATGTCCACCGCCGCGCCGCGCTCGACGTAGGCGGTGATGCGCCGGACCTGCTCCTCGACGTCCACCGGGCCGAAGTCGCCGCGCGACGCCACGAACCGGACCAGCTCCGCCAGCGTCGGGCGCCGGTCGAGCAGGCCGTCCGGATAGCGCCAGAGCCGGGCGTAGCGGTCGTTCCACACCGCGGCGCGCAGGTCGCCGCCGAACATGCACAGCCCGCTGGGCATCGCCTGGACCAGCGCCTGGAGCTGGGCGGTGCGCGCCGCCAGCACCTTCTCCGCCGCCACCTGGGCGGAGATGTCGACGCAGGTCAGCTGGATCGCCCGCTCGCCCATCCAATCGACGGCGCGGGTGGCAATGTCCACCCACATGCACGAGCCGTCGCGCCGCCGCAGCCGGCCGCGGCGCGCCGGCTCGTCGATGGAGGCGCCGGACAGGAAGCGGGCGTTCCAGGCGAGCACCTGCGCGCGCTCCTCCGCCAGCACCAGATCGTCGAGCAGCGATACGCCCATCAGCGCGCGCGGCTCGTCGTAGCCGGTCATCGCCGCGAAGGCGCGGTTGACGAACAGCGCGCGGAAGTCGCGCAGGATCAGGATGCCCTGCACCGACCCCTCGATCAGGTCGCGGAAGCGCGCCTCGCTGTCGCGCAGCGCCGCCAGCGTGCGCATGCGGTCGGTGATGTCGGTGACGGTGATGACCCAGCCGCCGGCCGGCCGCGGCGACCCGCGGATCTCCATGTCGCGGCCGTCCGTGGTGCGCACCTGGTGGGCGTAGGGTTTGCCGCTGTCCAGCACTTTCCAGCGGCTCTCGACGTAGACGTCGGGGTCCACGCCCGGCAGGTCGCGGCTGGCCCAGTAGCGCAGGTGGTCGGCGGCGTTGGTGTGGGCGGCCATTTCCTCCGGCGTGAAGTTCCAGAACTCGCGGAAGCGCCGGTTGTGCAGCAGGATGTTGCGGTCGGCGTCGATCAGCAGGACGGCGCTGGGCATCGCCTCCACCGCGTCGTGCAGGTGGCCGGCGATGGTGGCGGCCTCCGTCTCGGCGTGCACGCGCTCGGTCACGTCGATGACGGTGGTCAGCACCGCCGGGCCGTCCGTCCACTCGACCACGCGGTCGATCAGGTCGAGCCAGAGCGCGCCGCCGTCGCGGCGCCGGCCCCGTACCCGCTGCACGCCGGGTGCCTTCTCGCCGGCCATCAGGCCGATGTACGACTTCCAGGCGCGCGCCCGCTCCTCGGGCACAATCAGGCCCTTGATGTCGGGCAGCGCCATCACCTCCGCGACGCTGCCGAAGCCGTGGATACACGCGAACGCCTCGTTGGCGAACAGCGGGACGAAGCGGCGGTGGACCAGGATGCCCTGGGACGCCCCCTCGATCAGGCCGCGGAAGCGCGCTTCGCTCTCGCGCAACGCCTCCTCCCGCCGCCGGCCCTCGGCCACGTCGTTGGCGGCGGCGAGGACAACGACCGGGCGGGCACCCGGCACGCCGTCGCCCCCCCCTCGCAGGCGGCGGACGACGGCGACGCCGAGGGCCAGCACGGCCAACGCACCGCCCAGCGACGCCGCCACCGCCCCGGCGAGCAGCGGCTCGGAGGCCGCGCCAGCGCGCACCGCGTCGAGCGCCAGCACGCCAAGCAGCGCCGCCACGAGCGCCAGCGCGCCGGCCGTTCCCGCCAGCAGGCGCCATGCCACCCCGGACCGTTTGCCGCCCATCCGCCTCCCTCGCCTCGACGTCCGGGCAGCAGTTTATCAACCATCACACGTGGTGGCGACCCCCCGTTGGTCATGCGCGCGTGTGCATACGGCCGCACCCCTGCCAAGGTTGCGCGGCACGATAACACAGCCGGAGCGCCACTTCAGTGCGGCTGGCGCTTGCCCCCGAACAGGGCGCACAGCACGGCGGCGAGCCACCGCCGTTCCGGGTGGATCTCGTTCATGGTGACGGCGCGCCCGGCGTAGGACAGCGCGGCGTGCGCCGCGGCCACGGAATCGGGGCACGGCTCGCCATCGATGCGGAAGGCGCCGATCATCCCGATCAACTCGCGCTGCGCCGCCAGCGGCGGCACGATCATCAGATAGCGCGCGGTGCTGACCGGATCCTGCCCGGCACGCTCCAGCAGGGTGGCCATGGTCACCGGAATGCCGTTCTCGCCGCCCATGCGGAAGGCGAGGAACCGCTTGGCGCGTTCCTCCACCGCTTCCGACCAGCCTGCGGTGGCCGTGATCAACGGGTTGAACAAACCTGCCTCCCTGGACCGTGGGGTGCAGAGAGTCAGATCGTTCAGTGTGCGAACGGCTTCAAGGCCCGTCACCACAACGTGATGCCGACGACGGGGGTACGGCCTATGCGGAACGGCCGGGCGGATCGAATCGCCGCGGGTCAGCCTCGGCAAAGGCCCAGGGGCTGGAGCGGCGCTGGCGCCGCCGGCGGCGGGTCAGCGCGTCGGCGACGGGGGCGAGTTCGGCGAACACGTCGTCGCGCGACAGCCCGTCGCGGCGCAGCACCGCCTCCGCCACGGGGTCGTTCAGGAGATCGGCAACACGGCATCGCCACGTCTGCGGGGTGTGCAGTCCGTTCATGGCTGGTCTCGTTGTCGTTTGGACGGCCGGACCCTACCCGCCCCGCCCTGCCGCCGCAACGCCACGAACGGTTGATGACCGTCGGGGCATGCCCCCATCGCACGCTTGACGGTCTCCATCCGGACACCTCCTCCGGGCATGCCGCCCCGGCTGTCGCGCGGCGGCGGCGCATGCTAGACTCGAGCGCGGAACCACAGCCCGGACAGTCCCCACATGTACGACGGCATCACGCGAAACGAGTTCGAACGGCTGTGGAAGGCCTTCCTGGCCCAGGCCGCCAACGACTTCGGCACCCGCGCCGAGGCGGAGGCGATGCGCACCGCCCTCCTCGACCAGAACGACGCGTTCCGCAGCCTGATCACCGCCACCCGGCAGGCGCAGGGCCAGATCGAGACGCTGCACAAGCAGCAGCAGGCCCTGCACGCGCAGATCGCGGCGCTGAGCGCGGTGTGCGGCACGCTGGCGCGCGGCCTGTCGGCGGCGGGCGTCGCGCCGGCGGATCTCCGCGCCGCCATCGACAGCGCGCGCACCGTCCTGCCGGAGTCCATGCGCGACGACGGTGCCCCGGCCATCGACGCAGTGCTGGCGCTCATTCCCCGGGAGTGACCATAATTTTTATATGGTCTATAGTCGTGGCCCCAGGAGTACAGCCGCAGGGGGAATCACGATGCGGGTCGCCGTCGCCACGCCGGATTACCAGACCGTCGGAGGCCACGCTGGACAGGCGCGGCGCTGGCTGGTGTTCGAGGCCGAACCCGGCCGGGCGCCGACGCCGGCCGGCCAAGTCGAGCTGAGCAAGGACCAGGTCTTCCACCACTGGCGCGACGAGGCGGGGCCGCACCCGCTGGACGGCGTCGCCGCGGTGATCGCCGCCTCGGCCGGCGAGGGCTTCCTGCGCCGCATGGAGAAGCGCGGCGTCGCCACCGTCATGACCGGCGAGACCGACCCCGCCGCCGCAGTGGCCGCGTGGTGCGCGAACGCCGTCACGCCGCCCAAGCCGCGCCCGATCGGGCGGCTGCTGTGCAAGGTGCGCGACCTGTTCTCCGAACACCGCTGAGCGGGGGGGCGCCCGCCCGTCAGTACGTCAGCGCGGTGGCGTAGGCGTTGAGCTGGGCGGACGACATCACCTGCGTCTGGGTCTGGGTGATGCCTTGCACCTGCGTGCGGGTCATCGCCAGGATGTTGTTCGCCGACAGCGCGGTGACTTGGTAGTTGCTCAGGCTGCCGATCTGCGCGGCCGACAGCACGCTGACCTGGGTCGTCGACAGCCCGCCGATGACGTCGCGGCTGAGCGACGAGATCTGCGTGTTGTTGAGCGACGAGATCGACCCGTACTGCAGCGACGAGAACTGGTCGGTCGACAGAGCCCCGATCTGGGTACCGGACAGCGCGCCCAGCTGCGTCCCCGACAGATTGGACAGCACGGCGCTGTTCAGCCCCTGCACGGCGCCGGTGGTCAGCGACGACACCTGCGTGGTGGACAGCGTCGCGAACTGGGTGTTGCTCAGCGAAGACACCTGGGTCGCGGTCAGGCCGCCGATCTGCGACGTCGACAGCGTCGCCGGGCCGAGCGCGGAGAGCTGCGACGAGCTGAGCCCGCTGACCTGCGTGGCCGACAGCGCGGACAGCTGGCTGCTGGACAGCGCGGTCAGGCCGCTGGTGCTCAGCCCGCCGATGGCGCTGCTGGTGAGCGAGGCGAGCTGGGTGGTAGTCAGCGAGGCGATCTGGGTGGTGGACAGCGTCGCCGCCTGCGCCGAGCCCAGGCCGGAGAGCTGCGAGGTGCTCAGCGACCCCGGGCCGCCCGTGCCGAGCACCGCGAACTGCTCGGCGGTCAGCCCGGAGAGCTGGGTGGCCGACAGCGCGTTGATCTGGTCGGTGGTCAGCGCCGCGACGGCGCTGGTGGTCAGGCCGGACAGGGCGGCACTGGACAGCACGGCGACCTGGCTGGTGGACAGCTCGCCGACGTCGGCGGTGGTCAGCCCGCCGAGCTGGTTCGACGTCAAGCCGGAGACCTGCGTCGCCGCCAGGGCCGCCACCTGGGTTGAGGTCAGCGCCGACAGGCCGGAGGAGGACAGCCCGGAGAGCTGCGTCGCCGTCAGCGCGCCCAGCTGCGTGGTGGTCAGCGCCGCCACGTCGCCGGTGCCGAGCGCCGCCGTCTGCTCCGTGGTCACGCCGCGCAGCTGGGTGGTCGTCAGCAGGCCGAGGCCGGCGGTGCCCAGCGCGGTGAACTGCGTCGCCGCCAGGGCCGCGATCTGGCTGGAGCCCAGCGCGGAAACCTGCGCCGTGGTCAGCGCCGCGACGTTCGCGGAACTCAGCGCCGAAACCTGCGACGTGGTCAGCGCCGAGACCTGGGTGGACGACAGCTCGCGGACGTCGGCGGTGCTCAACGCCGCCACCTGGCTGGTGCTCAGACCCTTGAGCTGGGCGGTGCCGAGCGCCGCGACCTGGGTGCCGGTCAGCGCCGACAGGCCCGACGTGCTCAGGCCTCCGACCTGGCTGGAACTCAGCGCCGCGACCTGCGACGTGGTCAGGCCGCCGACTTGCGCGGTGGTCAGCGCGGCCAGCTGGTCAGTGGTCAGGCCCTTCGCCTGCGTCGCCGTCAGCGCCGCCACGTCGGTGGCGTCCAGCGACGCCAGCTGCGCGGTGCTCAGCGTGCCGACCTGGGTCGCCGAGAGGGCGGCGAACTGCGAGGACGACAGCGCGTTGGTCTGCGTCGTGGACAGCGCCGCCACCTGGTCGGTGGTCAGGCCGCGGACCTGCACGGTGGTCAGCTGGGCGATGTCGGCGGTGTCGAGCGCGCCGACCTGCGCGGTGGTCAGGGCGCCCAGTTGCGTCCCCGTCAGGCCGGAGAGCTGCGCCGAGGACAGCGTGGTGATCTGGGCGGTGGACAGCGCCGCCACCTGCGCCGTGCTCAGTCCGCCGACCTGCGTCGCGCTCAGCGCGCCGAACTGCGCCGTGGTCAGCGCGCCCAGCTGGGTGGCGGTCAGGCCCTTGATCTGCGTCGTGGTCAGCTGGGCGATGTCGCCGGTGTCCAGCACGCCGAGCTGCGTCGTGGTCAGCGCGCCCAGCTGGGTGGCGGTCAGGCCGGAGAGCTGGCTGGACGACAGCGCGTTGATGTCGTCGGTCTCCAGCGCCTGCACCTGCGTGGCGCTGAACACCGACAGCTGCGCCGCGCTGAAGCTGACCTGGCTGAAATCGAGCGCCTTGATCTGCGCCGTCGACAGCCCGCCCATCTGCGCCGTGGTCAGCGCGCCCACCTGGCTGGTGGTCAGCGCGGTGATCTGGGTGGTGGACAGCGCATCGATCTGCGACGTCGTCAGCACCTTCATGTCGGAGGTCGACAGGCTGGCCAGCGACGTGGTGGTCAGCGACGCGAACTGCGTCCGCGTGAGGTACGAAATGGGGCTGATCGATACCATTGTGACATCCCCCCCTGCCCACCGAAGACACACGATCGGCTTTTGCCGACCGCAGGCACCCGAACAGCCGCCGCAGCCCTTCCGCAGACCGAAAGGACGCCAGGGCGGCACGATTCGCCATTCCAGATCACCACCCTAAAGGTGCAATGGTTTAGGTTGTGTTAATTGTGCAGTCCCGGTCCACCGGTGCTTTAGATTCCTGCCAATCCACGCCCTTAGAGAGATAACTATTGGCGCGTCGAATTTTAGGAAAATCGGCCGGGAATGCTGATGGCGCCGAGGAAGGCGGACGGCATCGACTCCGGATCACGGCATCAGCTGGCCGCCGTTGACCTCGATGGTCTGACCGGTGACGTAGCCGGAGAGCCGCTCGGAGGCGAGGAACAGGTAGGCGCCGACGCAGTCCTCCGCGGTGCCGAGCCGGCCCAGCGGAATGCGCGCGGCGGTGGCGGCCAGCTTTTCCGGCGTCGAGTAGCGGCCGTGGAAGTCGGTGTCGATGGTGCCCGGCGACACCGCGTTGACGCGGATGCGCTCGGGCGCCAGTTCGGCCGCCAGCGAACGGGTGAAGGTCGCCACGAACGCCTTCGACGCGCTGTAGACCGACGAGCCCGGGCTGCCGCCGGTGCGCGCCGAGATCGACACGGTATTGACGATCGCCCCGCCGCCGGCCGCCTTCAGCGCCGGCAAGGCCCGCCGACAGGCGACCACCACCGAGCGCAGGTTGAGGTCCATCACCTCGTCCAGAAAGGCGTCGTCCATCGCCGCCAGCGGCGTGCGGCCGACCATGGTGCCGGCGTTGTTGACCAGCACGTCGAGGCCGCCCAGCGCGTCGACGGCGCCGTCCACCACCGCCGCCACCTCGGACGGGCGGCGGAAATCGCCGGCGAGCAGGCGCACGTCGGCGCCGCCGGCCGACAGTTCGGCCACCAGACGCTCCCCTGCCGCGCGGCTGGCCGAGGCGTGCAGGGCCACCCGCGCGCCCAACCCGGCGAAGGCCGCCGCCACCGCGGCGCCGATGCCGCGGCTGGAGCCGGTCACCAGCACCCGCTTGCCGCGCAG
Source organism: Azospirillum sp. TSO22-1 (assembly GCF_003116015.1). GTDB lineage: Bacteria > Pseudomonadota > Alphaproteobacteria > Azospirillales > Azospirillaceae > Azospirillum. Next base: position 8,219 of record NZ_LGQZ01000061.1, on the reverse strand, counting down.
GTCGTCGCCCAGCGCGCTCGCCGTCCACCCGCTCATGCCGTCTTCCCCGCGCGCCGCACCCGTTCCACCGCGTCGAGCCAGCCGCCGTACAGCCGGTCGCGCTTCGCCGCGTCCATGCGCGGCTCGAAGCGCCGCTCGCAGCGCCATGCCCCGGCCACCGCCGCCTGGTCGGGGTAGAGCCCGACCTTGAGCCCGGCGAGGCACGCCGCGCCCAGCGCCGTCGTCTCGATCACCGCCGGCCGCTCGACCGGCACCTCCAGCATGTCGGCGAGGAACTGGCACAGCCAGTCGTTGGCCGCCATGCCGCCATCCACCCGCAGCGCGCCGGCCGGCGCCGGCCAGTCGGCGCGCATGGCGTCGCGCAGGTCGCGCGTCTGGTAGGCCACCGCCTCCAGCGCCGCGCGGGCGATGTGCGCCGGCCCGGCGTCCAGCGTCAGGCCGGAGATCGCGGCGCGCGCGTGCGGATCCCAGTGTGGTGCGCCCAGCCCGACGAAGGCCGGCACCAGATAGACGCCGTGGCTGTCCGGCACGCGGGTGGCGAGGTCGTCGGTCTGCGAGGCGTGCGTGATGATGCCCAGCCCGTCGCGCAGCCACTTGATCGCCGCCCCGGCGACGAAGATCGAGCCCTCCAGCGCGTAGGTCGGCTTGCCCTCCAGCCGGTAGGCGACGGTGGTCAGCAGGTTGTTGCCCGAGCGCACCGGCTCCGCCCCGGTGTTGAGCAGGGCGAAGCAGCCGGTGCCGTAGGTGGACTTGACCATGCCCGGCTGGAAGCAGGCCTGCCCGAAGGTCGCCGCCTGCTGGTCGCCGGCGATGCCGGTGATGGGGATCGGACGGCCGAGCAGGTCGGCGGTGGTGGCGCCGAACGGGGCGCTGCTGTCCAGCACCTCCGGCATCATGGCGCGCGGCACGCGGAACAGCGCCAGCAGCTCGTCGTCCCAGTCCTGGCGGTGGATATCGAACAGCAGCGTCCGTGACGCGTTGGTGGCGTCGGTGGCGTGCGCGGCACCGCCGGTCAGGCGGTGCAGCAGGAAGCTGTCGATGGTGCCGAAGCACAGCTCGCCGCGCTCCGCCCGGGCGCGGGCCCCGGGCACGTGGTCGAGGATCCAGGCGATCTTGGTCGCCGAGAAATAGGCGTCGATCAGCAGGCCGGTCCTGGCCTGGACCAGCGGCAGGAAGCCCTCCTCCACCAGGGTGCGGCAGGCGCCCGCGGTGCGGCGGTCCTGCCAGACGATGGCGTTGTGGAGCGGCACGCCGGTGGCGCGGTCCCACACCACGGTGGTCTCGCGCTGGTTGGTGATGCCGATAGCGGCGATGTCCGATGCGCTGAGATTGGCGGCGGCGACCGCCTCGCGCAGGACGGCGACGGTGTCGCGCCAGATGTCCTCCGGGTCGTGCTCGACCCAGCCGTCGGCCGGGTAGTGCTGCGCGAACTCCCGCCGCGCGACGCCGGCGGGCTGGCCCTGCGCGTCGAAGACGATGGCGCGGGTGGACGTGGTGCCCTGGTCGATGGCCAGGACGTGGGCGGGCGTGGGCATGGGCGTTTCCTTTCGAATCCCTCTCCCGCCTCTCGCGCAAGCAAAGCTTGCGCTGACGGCGTCAGGCGGATCGAAGATCCGCCGAGAGCCCCGGGAGAGGGAGGGGCCCGCTCGGAACGAGCGGGAGGGTGAGGGTAAGTCCAAGGATCCTTGGCTGTACCCTCACCCGGCCGCCTGCGGCGGCCACCCTCTCCCGGGGCGGGAGAGGGGGTATTCTACTTCATCGCCGCCTTCTTCGGCGGGTTGGCCGGCCACGACTTGATCAGCACGTCGTAGTCGATGGTCTCACCCTTCGGCTTCTCGTTCGCCAATTTACGCTGCGGCGCGATGTTGCCGTCCTTCTCCGACTTGGCGAACCAGAACTCGGGCTTCTCCTTCTTGTTCAGCTTCGGCCCGCACTCGCCCTGCACGCCGGACTTCTCCAGGCGCTCGAGCACCGAGTCCTGCGCGGCGGCCAGCGCGTCCATGGCCGCCTGCGGGGTCTTGGCGCCCGAGGAGGCGTCGCCGATGTTCTGCCACCAGAGCTGCGCCAGCTTCGGGTAGTCCGGGATGTTGACGCCGGTCGGCGTCCACTGCACGCGCGCCGGCGAGCGGTAGAACTCGATCAGGCCGCCCAGCTTGGGCGCGCGCTCGGTGAAGCTCTTGTCCCAGATGTCGCTCTCGCGGATGAAGGTCAGGCCGACGTGGCTCTTCTTCAGGCTGACCGTCTTCGACATGGTGAACTGGGCGTACAGCCAGGCGGCCTTGCGGCGCTCCAGCGGCGTCGACTTCAGCAGCGTCCACGAGCCGGCGTCCTGGTAGCCGAGCTTCATGCCGTCCTTCCAGTAGGAGCCGTGCGGCGACGGGGCCATGCGCCACTTCGGCGTGCCGTCGGCGTTGACCACCGGCAGGCCGGGCTTCACCATGTCGGCGGTGAAGGCGGTGTACCAGAAGATCTGCTGGGCGACGTTGCCCTGCGCCGGCACCGGGCCGGATTCCGAGAAGGTCATGCCGGCGGCCTGCGGCGGCGCGTACTTCTTCAGCCACTCCACGTACTTGGCGATGGAGTAGACGGCGGCCGGGCCGTTGGTGTCGCCACCGCGCTCGACCGAGGAGCCGACCGGGCGGCAGCCCTCCATGCGCACGCCCCACTCGTCCACCGGCTTGCCGTTGGGGATGCCGCGGTCGCCGTTGCCGGCCATGGACAGCCAGGCGTCGGTGAAGCGCCAGCCCAGCGACGGGTCCTTCTTGCCGTAGTCCATGTGGCCGTAGACCTTGACGCCGTCGATCTCCTTCACGTCGTTGGTGAAGAACTCGGCGATGTCCTCGTAGGCCGACCAGTTGACCGGCACGCCCAGGTCGTAACCGTACTTGGCCTTGAACTTCTGCTTCAGGTCGGCGCGCTGGAACCAGTCGTAGCGGAACCAGTAGAGGTTGGCGAACTGCTGGTCGGGCAGCTGGTACAGCTTGCCGTCCGGGCCGGTGGTGAAGGACTTGCCGATGAAGTCGTCGACGTCCAGCGTCGCCAGCGTGACGTCCTTGCCCTCGCCGGTCATCCAGTCGCTGAGCGGCACCGCCTGCTTGTAGCGGAAGTGCGTGCCGATCAGGTCGCTGTCGTTGATCCAGGCGTCGTAGATGTTCTTGCCCGACTGCATCTGCGTCTGGATCTTCTCGACGACGTCACCCTCCTGGATGAGGTCGTGGCGCAGCTTGATGCCGGTGATCTCGCTGAACGCCTTGGCCAGAACCTTGGACTCGTACTCGTGCGTGGTGATCGTCTCGGAGACGACGTTGATCTCCATGCCGGCGAACGGCTTCGCGGCGTTGACGAACCACTCCAGTTCCTTGAGCTGCTCCTCCTTCGACAGAGTCGAGGGCTGGAACTCGCTGTCCAACCAGCGGCGCGCCGCCTCCATGTCGGCGAACGCCGGGCCGGAACCGATCAGCAGGGCCGCCGCGGACGCGGTGGCCAGACAGAGTTTGCGCATGCTTTCCTCCCTTCCCCAGTTTTGATTTCACACCCAGCGGAACACCGCCGCCGCGTAGAGCAGCGCCAGCCCCGACGCGATCTCCAGCTCCGGGCCGACCAGCCCGAGCCAGGCGAGATGAATGAACGCGCTGCCGAGCAGCGTGATGAACAGCCGGTCGCCGCGCGTGGTGGTGATCCCCAGGATCCCCGGCCGCGCGATCTCCGGCCGGTTGACGGCCAGCGTGGTCAGCAGCGCCAGCAGACCGGCGACGAGGGCGAAGAAGGCGCCGGTCTGCCACGTCCAGGCCATCCAGGCGAGGTGTTCCATGGATCCCTCCTCACACCCGGCCGAGGGCGAAGCCCTTGGCGATGTAGTTGCGCACGAACCAGATCACGAGCGCACCCGGCACGATGGTCAGCACCCCGGCCGCGGCCAGCAGGCCCCAGTCCATGCCGGCGGCGGACACCGTGCGGGTCATGGTGGCGGCAATCGGCTTGGTGTCCACCGAGGTCAGCGTGCGCGCCAGCAGCAGCTCGACCCAGCTGAACATGAAGCAGAAGAAGGCGGTGACGCCGATCCCGCTGGCCACCAGCGGCGTGAAGATCTTCACGAAGAAGTGCGGGAAGCCGTAACCGTCGAGATACGCCGTCTCGTCGATCTCGCGCGGCACGCCGGACATGAAGCCTTCGAGGATCCACACAGCCAGCGGCACGTTGAACAGGCAGTGCGCCAGCGCCACGGCGAAGGGCGTGTCGAACAGCCCGATGGCCGAGTACAGGTTGAAGAACGGCAGCGCGAACACCGCCGGCGGCGCCATGCGGTTCGACAGCAGCCAGAAGAACAGGTGCTTGTCGCCGACGAAGCGGTAGCGCGAGAAGGCGTACGCCGCCGGCAGCGCCAGTGCTATGGACAGCACCGTGTTCAGCGCCACGTACTGCAGCGAGTTGATGTAGCCCGAGTACCAGGACGGGTCGGTGAAGATCTTCGTGTAGTTCTCGAACGTCAGGGTGTGCGGCCACAGCGTCAGGCCGCTGACGATCTCCGAGTTGGTCTTCAGGCTCATGTTGACGAGCCAGTAGATCGGCAGCAGCAGGAAGCCGATGTAGAGGCCCAGCACGATCCGCGCGCGCAGCATGGCTCAGCTCCTTCCCGAATCCATGCGGGTCATCACCGTGTAGAAGACCCAGCAGACCGCGAGGATGATCAGGTTGTAGACGATGGACAGCGCCGCCGCCTTGCCCAGGTCGAACTGGCCGAGCGCCAGCTTGACGAGGTCGATGGAGACGAAGGTGGTCGAGTTGCCGGGGCCGCCGCCGGTGACGACGAAGGGCTCGGTGTAGATCATGAAGCTGTCCATGAAGCGCAGCAGCACGGCGATCAGCAGCACCCGGCGCATCTTCGGCAGCTGGATGTTGCGGAAGATCGCCCAGCGCGAGGCGCCGTCGATGCGCGCCGCCTGGTAGAAGGCGTCGGGGATCGAGCGCAGCCCGGCGTAGCACAAGAGCGCCACCAGCGAGGTCCAGTGCCAGACGTCCATGGTGACGATGGTCACCCACGCCGACAGCGGGTCGGCCGTGTAGTTGTAGGGAATGCCGAGGTGGTTCACCACCCAGCCCAAGAGGCCGATGTCCTCGCGGGCGAAGATCTGCCAGATGGTGCCGACGACGTTCCAGGGGATCAGCAGCGGCAGCGCCAGCACCACCAGCGTCGCCGCCACCCGCCAGCCCTGGCGCGGCATGCTCAAGGCCACCGCGATCCCCAGCGGCACCTCGATGGCGAGGATCAGGAAGGAGAACAGCAGGTTGCGCCACAGCGCGTCGAAAAAGCGCCCGCCCAGGTCGGTGGAGGGGTCCAGCAGTTCCTGGTACCAGCCGATGCCGTTCCAGAAGAACTGGTTGTTCCCGAACGTGTCCTGGACCGAGTAGTTGACCACCGTCATCAGCGGCACGATCGCCGAGAAGGCGACGATCAGCAGCACCGGCAGGACGAGCAGCCAGGCGCCCTGGTTGACCGGCTTGTCCATCACGCCGCCTCCCCTTCCACCAGATGCCCGTCGGCGTAGACGTGCACCATCTCCCGCTCGAACGTCAGCGAGGCCTCGTCGCCGACCAGCGGCATCGCCTCCGGCACCGTCGCCGCCATCGGGATGCCGGCCAGCTCCACCTTGGCGAGGCGGACGCGGCCCAGATCGTCGATGCGGCGCACCCGCACCGGCACGCCGGAACCGGCGGGAGCGAGCGTCGCGAACTCCGGCCGCACGCCGATCTCGACGCGGCCGGCGTCGATGGGCGGGTAGCCGCGCGCCAGCCGGATCTCGTGCCCGCCGACGTGCGCGCTGCGGCCGTACACCGTGGCCGGCAGCACGTTCATGCCGGGCGAGCCGATGAAGTGGCCGACGAAGACGTGCGCCGGGCGCTCGAACAGCTCCTGCGGGCGGCCCATCTGCACCACGGCGCCGTCGTGCATCACCACCACCGTGTCGGCGAAGGTCATCGCCTCGGTCTGGTCGTGCGTCACGTAGATCATGGTCAGATCGAGCGCGCGGTGCAGCGCCTTCAGCTTGGAGCGCAGCTCCCACTTCAGGTGCGGGTCGATGACGGTCAGCGGCTCATCGAACAGGATGGCGGCGACGTCCGGGCGCACGAGGCCGCGGCCCAGCGAGATCTTCTGCTTGGCGTCCGCCGTCAGGCCGCTGCCGCGGTGCTTGAGGTCGGGCGTGAGGTCGAGCAGTTCGGCGATCTCGCGCACCCGCGCGTCCACCGCCGGGCCGCGCAGGCCGCGGTTGCGCAGCGGGAAGGCGAGGTTCTCGTACACCGTCATGGTGTCGTAGACGACCGGGAACTGGAACACCTGGGCGATGTTGCGCGCCTCGGTCGGCAGCGCGGTCACGTCGCGGCCGTCGAACAGCACCCGCCCCTCGCTGGGCACCAGCAGGCCGGAGATGATGTTCAGCAGCGTGGTCTTGCCGCAGCCCGACGGCCCGAGCAGCGCATAGGCGCCGCCCTGCCGCCAGACGTGGTCCAGGGGCTTGAGCGCGTAATCCCCGGGCCCCGACGGCTTGGGGACATAGCTGTGCGCCAGGTTCTGAAGGTCGATGCGGGCCATGCTCCCCTCCCCCTCACGCCGCCACGGCCAGCGGCGGCGCCGCGGCCAGCGCGCCGTCGTGCCCGAAGGCGAAGACGCGGCGCGGGTCGATGAAGACCTCGATGCGCTCGCCCGGTTCCACGTCCAGCACGCCGCGCGACACCGCCACCCAGCGGTCGCTGCCGCCGTCGGCGCGCGGCACGTCCACGTGCACGAAGCTTTCCGAGCCGGTGATCTCGCTGACCGCCACGGTGCCGGTCACCGCGATCGCCTCGGCGTCGGGGCGGCGCAGGTACAGGTGGTCGGCGCGGAAGCCGACGGTGTAGGTGTCGTCCGGCAGCCCGGCCAGAACGCCGCGCGCCGCCTCGGTGTCGCCGGTGTCCAGCACCACCTGGGCGCCGCGCTTGTGCACCCGCATGGTGTTGAGCGGCGGGTCGGAGAACACCCGGGCGCTGGTGATGTTGGCCGGGCGGCGGTAGACGTCGGGCGTGCGGCCGAACTGCGCCAGCCGGCCCTCCCACAGCGTCGCGGTGTTGCCGCGCAGCAGCAGCGCCTCGGCCGGCTCGGTGGTGGCATAGACGAAGACGGCGCCGCTGGCGGCGAAGATCTTCGGCAGCTCCTCGCGCAGCTCCTCACGCAGCTTGTAGTCCAGGTTGGCCAGCGGCTCGTCGAGCAGCACCAGCTGCGCGTCCTTGACCAGCGCGCGGGCGATGGCGGTGCGCTGCTGCTGGCCGCCGGACAGGTGCATCGGCGTGCGGTCGAGGTAGGGTTCCAGCTTCAACAGCCGGGCCGCCTCGCGGACCTTGCGGTCGATCTCGGCCTTCGGGCGGCGGGCGACGCGCAGCGGCGAGGCGATGTTCTCGTACACCGTCAGCGAGGGGTAGTTGATGAACTGCTGGTAGACCATAGCGACCGAGCGCTGGCGCACGTGCACGCCGGTCACGTCGCGCCCGTCCACCAGCACCCGGCCGGCCGTGGGCTTGTCCAGCCCGGCCATCAGCCGCATCAGCGACGTCTTGCCGGACAGCGTCGGGCCCAGCAGCACGTTCAGCGAACCGCGCTCCAGCGTCAGCGACACCTGCTCGATGTGGGTGTGTCCGCCCACATGCATGCTGACCTTGTCCAGGACCAGGCTCACCGCGTCTTTCCTCCCGTCATTCCGCCGCCTCGTCGATGCTCTCGCGCGCCGCGGCCATGAAGTCCTCGAGATCCCGCACCTCGGCCGGCGTCAGCCGCAGGCCGAGCTTGGAGCGACGCCACAGCACGTCCTCGGTCGTCTGCGCCCACTCCTCGGCCATGAGGTAGCGCACCTCCGCCTCGGTCAGGTCACCCCCGAAGCGCCGCCCGAGGTCCGCTACCCGCGTGGCGCTGCCCAGCAGGACACGCGTGCGGGTGCCGTAGGCGCGCACCAGCCGCGCCATGTGCTCCGGTTCGATGAAGCGGTAGCGGGCGCGCAACTCCGTGATCAGCGCCCCGGTCCCGTCCACCGCGAAGTCGCCGCCCGGCAGCGGCGCCCGGCTCGACCAGGAGCCGTTGGCCAGGGGCAGGTGCGGCGCCAGCTTCGTCATGGCCGCCTCGGCGAGCTTGCGGTAGGTGGTGATCTTGCCGCCGAACACGCTCAGCAGCGGCGCCCCGCCCTCCGGCGCGTCCA
>NZ_LGQZ01000180.1 GCF_003116015.1 Azospirillum sp. TSO22-1 | reverse complement strand
AGACCGCGTCGCCCTCCTGCTCGCGCACGGTGTCGCCGAGCAGCCGGCCGAGCAGCCGGATGTCCTCGCGCAGCGGGCCGTCCTTGTCGGCGGCGCCGGTGGACAGGGGAGCGGAATTGAGCAGGGTCTGGGACATGGCGGTCGCTCTGGCGTGTGCGGAATGTGATACGGAGAGTTACCCGTATGCGGCAGAATGTCACGTGCTGCATTGCAATGAACAGCCATCTTTTTACGGTGTGGCACGCCGCCGTGCTAGGCTCGCCGCATGATCGACACCGCGGACGACGACGGATCCCGGACGCGCGGCCGGCTGGCGGCCTTCGGCGGCGGCGCCGTCATCGGCGCGCTGGGCGGGCTGATCGGGCTGGGCGGGGCGGAGTTCCGCCTGCCGCTGCTGATCGGCGCCTTCCGCTTCGCGGCGCTGGAGGCGGTCATCCTCAACAAGGCGATGAGCCTCGTCGTCGTCGCGGTCGCCCTGCCCTTCCGCATGGGCGCGGTGCCGCTGGACGCGATGGCGGCGCGCTGGGACGTGATCGTCAACCTGCTGGCCGGCAGCCTGCTCGGCGCGTGGCTGGGGGCCGGCTGGGCAACGCGGCTGAAGAGCGAGTCCCTGTACCGGGTGATCGCCGCGCTGCTGGTGCTGATCGCCGGGGCACTGCTCTTCGGACACGGCGGTGCCGGCGGCGCGCCGCTGGCGACCGGCTGGGCGCAGGCGGCGGCCGGCGTCGCGGCCGGCTTCGGCATCGGCGTCGTCGCCTCGCTGCTCGGCGTGGCGGGGGGCGAGTTGCTCATCCCCACCCTGGTCCTGCTGTTCGGCGCCGACATCAAGCTGGCCGGCAGCCTGTCGCTGGCGGTCAGCCTGCCGACCATGCTCGCCGGCTTCGCCCGCTACAGCCGCGACCGCAGCTTCCTGGTGATCGGCCGCAACCGCGGCTTCGTCCTGGTGATGGCGGCCGGATCGGTGCTCGGCGCCTTCGTCGGCGGCCGGCTGCTGGGGATGGTTCCCAGCGCCGTGCTGTTGCCGCTGCTGGCGGGGATCCTGCTGCTCTCCGCCGCCAAGATCTGGCGCCACGCCCAACCACGGAGCCGCTGATGCTGTCCGACGCCCGCCTCGACGAGTTGCTGTTGCAGGACGCGCCGCACGGCGACCTGACCACCGAGGCGCTGGGCATCGGCGGTCTCCGGGGGCGCATCGCCTTCGCGGCGCGCGCCGACATGGTGGTCTGCTGCAGCGAGGAGGCGGCGCGGATGCTGGAGCGCTGCGGCGCCACCGTTGGCGCGGTGACGGCGAGCGGCACGGCGCTGGCCGCGGGCGAGGTCTTCCTGACCGCCGAGGGGCCGGCGGCGGCGCTGCACCACGCCTGGAAGGTGGCGCAGACGCTGGTCGAGTACGCCTCGGGCATCGCCACGCGCACGCGGCGCATCGTCGCCGCGGCGCGCGCCGTGGCGCCGGGCATCGCCGTCGCCTGCACCCGCAAGAACTTCCCCGGCACCAAGGACGTCGCCGTGCGCGCCGTGCGGGCCGGCGGGGCGCGCATGCACCGCCTGGGCCTGTCGGAGACGCTGCTGGTCTTCCCCGAGCACCGCGCCTTCCTCGATCCCGCCGACGGCGACTGGCTGCGCGCCCTCAAGGCGCGCGAGCCAGAGCGCAAGGTGGTCGTCGAGGTCGCCGACGCCCACGACGCGCTGGACCTGCTGCGCGCCGGGGCCGACGTGCTGCAACTGGAGAAGCTGGCGCCCGACGCGGTGGCCGCCGTGGTGGCGCTGACCCGCGACCGCGTGCCGCCGCCCGTCGTCGCCGCGGCCGGCGGCATCGACGAGGGCAACGCCGCCGCCTACGCCGCCACCGGCTGCGCGGTGCTGGTCACCTCCGCCCCGTTCTTCGCCCGGCCCAGCGACGTGAAGGTCACGCTGACCGCCGCCTGACTTCCTTCGTATACCTCCCTTTACGCTTGCATTGCCGCGCTGTTCGCGGTAAGTGCGATTGAGAGTTATTCTCAATAAAACAAAGGGAGAGGCGAGACATGCGGAAGACGACGACGAAGCTGTGGATCGGGCTCGGCACCGTGGCGCTGCTGGGCGCCGGGGCTGCGCAGGCGGCGAATATGGGCGCGGCGGACCACGGAACGCACCACCCGGCGGCCCCGTATCAGGTCGCGGCGACGCAGGGCGGCGAGGGTGGCGAAGGCGGTGAGGGCGGCGAAGCCGGCCACGAGCACGACGCCTTCTCCAAGGTCTCGGCCGACGAGGCGCTGGTCGGTCGGCTGCTGCTGCTGAAGGGCCACCTGCAGGTAGGCTGGAGCCTGTACGAGGCCGGCCGGCCGGACGACGCGGCCCCCCACTTCCTGCACCCGGCCGAGGAGATCTACAAGGACATCAAGAAGCCGCTGTCCCGCAAGAAGATCCCGCAGTTCGAGAAGGAGCTGGGCGCGCTCGCCACCCTGGTCAAACAGAAGACGCCGGCCGCCGAGGTCGCGCCGAAGCAGGCGGCGCTGCTGGCGACCGTCGACAAGGCGATCGGCAAGGCCGGCAAGAACAGCGCGCGCTTCGTGATGAGCGTGGTGCCGGCCGTGCTCGACCAGGCGCAGGACGAGTACAAGGAGGCGCTGGAGGGTGGCCGCATCGCCAACGCGGTCGAGTACCAGGACGCCAGCGGCTTCGTGCTCGCCGCCCGCGACTACGCCAACGGCCACGCCAAGGCGCTGGGCGCCAAGGACGCGGCGGCGCAGGGCAAGCTGACCGAGTATCTGGGCGAGCTGGCGAAGGCCTTCCCCTCCGCCGTGCCGCCGCAGGCCCCCGTCGTGGAGCACGGCGCCTTCCAGGCCACCGTGTCGCGCATCGAGCTGCTGAAGGGGTCGTTCCGCTGATTGGGCGTGAAGTCGATAAAGCCCCTCCCCCCTTGCTCTCGCGCAAGCTTTGCTTGCGCTGCCGCGACAGGCGGATCCTCCGGATCCGCCGAGAGCGGGGGAGGGGTTGGGGAGAGGAGGAAAAGCTCCCTCCATTCCGGAACCGGGTCACCACGAAGACACGAAGACACGAAGGTGGCAGGCGCGCGCTCCCCACCTTCGTGCCTTCGTGTCTTCGTGGTGAAAGAGTTTTTCAGCGCTCCGCGCCGCCGCTTCTCCCCGCCCTACACCTCCGCCCAGCGGCGCAGCAGGTTCGCCAGGCTCTTGGAGATCAGGTCGAACTCGGCCGTCTTGCCCTGCGCCTGGAACAGCGCACGCCGCGCGCGGTCGAGGTCGAACAGGATCTCGCGCTGGCCGGGGTCGCGCACGACGCTCTGCGCCCAGCCGACCACCACCAGCCGCTCGCCGCGGGTCACCGGCGCGACGCGGTGCAGCGCGCCGGACGGGTAGACGATGCCGGCGCCGGGCGGCAGCTTGTAGGCCTCCTCGCCGGCGCTGGTCTCGATCACCAGCTCGCCGCCGTCGTAGCTGTCCGGATCGTTGAGGAAGATGGTGAACGACACATCGGTGCGCAGGCCGTGCATCACCGCGTCGTCCACGTGCGCGCCGTACTGCATCCCCTCCTTGTAGAGCGAGACGATCACCGGCGTCAGCGCCTTCGGCCGCACCGCCAGCTCGAACAGCTCGTGCCGGCGCACCGTGTCGGTCAGGTGCGCGCGCAGCTCCGTCATCCGCTTGTCGGTGCCGGAGAGCTGCAGGTTCTCCTTGACCAGCCGGGCGTGCCAGCCCGCCGTGCTGCGGCCATCGACGAACGGCGCGCCGGCCAGCGCCTCGCCCAACGCTTGCACCTCGCCCGGCGGCAGGAGATCGGCTATGCACAGGATCATGGGGCCTCCTCGATCGGGCGGCGAGCATTCCACGCCGACGCCGGCGCCGCAACGCCGAAGCATCCACCGTTGACGTCCAGGTTCATGCCATGAAGCGCGCCCTGCTCCCCCTCGCCGCCCTGCTGCTGGCCGGCACCGCGACGGCCGCCGACCTCACCGCGCTGCGGCGCCCGGCGACCGTGCCCTTCCCGGCGGAAACACCCTATTCCGCGGCCGTGGTCCGGCTGGGCGAGCGGCTGTTCCACGAGCCGGCGCTGTCCGGCGCCGGCGACCGCTCCTGCGCCAGCTGCCACGAGCCGGCCAAGGGCTTCCACGACGGCCGCCGCAGCGCCGACGGGCTGGACGGCAGGCCGCTCGACCGCCGCACGCCGTTCATCGCCAACCTCGCCTGGGGCGAGCGCTTCTTCTGGGACGGCCGCGCGGCCAGCCTGGAGGAGCAGGCGCTCGGCCCCGTGCAGAACCCGCGGGAAATGAACCAGACGCTCGACGGCATGGTGGCGGCGCTGTCGGCCAATCCCGCGTACAAGGCGCTGTTCGCCACCGCCTTCCCGGACGAGCCGCGCGTCACGCCCGGCACCGTCGCCCGCGCGCTCGCCGCGTTCGAGCGCACGCTGCTGTCCGGCGTCGCGCCGTTCGACCGTTGGGCGGCCGGCGACGAGGGCGCGGTGCCGGAGGCCGCCAAGCGCGGCTTCGCGTTGTTCACCGGCAAGGCCGGCTGCGCCAACTGCCATTCCGGCTGGGTCTTCACCGATCACGCCTTCCACGACATCGGCCTGCCCGGCGACGACCGCGGCCGCGGCGCCGTGCTGGGCGAGGCGAAGCTGAACCACGCCTTCAAGACGCCGGCGCTGCGCGACGTCGGCCGGCACGCGCCCTACATGCACGACGGCTCGCTGGCCACGCTGGAGGCGGTGCTCGACCACTACGCCGGCCGCGTCATCGACCGCCCCACCCTGTCGCCCGACCTGCCGCGCCTGACGCTGGCGGCGGACGAGAAGGCCGACCTGCTGGCCTTCCTGCGCAGCCTGGACGCCGACGCGCCGCCCCCGGCGCTGGTGCCGGAGACCGCCGTCACCACCGTCGCGGCGCTGACCGCGCCGCCGGAGATCGGCCAGCGCGACAAGCGCTTCAGCCTGTCCGCGGTGCGGATCAGGGCCGGGCAGGCGCTGCGGGTGCACAACAACGACGTGCGCGACCACAACGTCCGCTACGAGCGCGACGGCCGTGAGTTCAACAGCAGCATCCAGGAGCCGGGGCAGAGCGTGTCCGTGCCGTTCACCGAGGCCGGCACCTATCGCGTGTTCTGCGGCATCCACCCGAAGATGAAGCTGCGGGTGGACGTGGAGTAGTATTGCCCCCCCCCCCTGACCCCTCCCCCGCTGCGCAGGGGAGGGGAATGGCGGCACCCTCCCCTGCGCAGCGGGGGAGGGCCGGGGTGGGGGCAAGTACGTTCACCGCAACGCGAACTCCACCGGCACCACCAGCTCGATGCGGTCGGACGCGATCTCCGGCGGCGGTGCCGGAAGCGGCGAGGCGCGGCGCACCATCTCCTCCGTCTCGCCGTCGAGGATCGTGTGCCCCGAGCCGCGCTCCAGTTTGGCCGACAGCACATTGCCCTGCCGGTCGAGCACGACGCGGACCTGCGCCACGCCCTCCAGCCGCTGCAGTTGCGCCGCGCGCGGGTAGCGCTTGTAGCGCTCCAGGTGGCGCAGCAGCGCGCCGCGCCAGGACGCGACCACCGAGGCCGGCGGGCTGGCGGGGGCCGCCGCGGGGGCCGGGGCGGCCGGTGGCGCGGGGGTGGCGGGAGCGGCCGGCACGGGCGGCGCCTCC
>NZ_LGQZ01000106.1 GCF_003116015.1 Azospirillum sp. TSO22-1 | reverse complement strand
GCATGTCGGGCGGGGAGCCGCGGTAGCTCCCCGCACCCGCCCCTACTCGGCGCGCCCGAGCGACTCCATCAGTTCCCGCCACTCGCGCATGGACAGGCCGCTGGTCTCCTGCGTCACCGGCTCGCCGGCCAGCAGGCGCTTGACGATCTCCAGGCCGGTGGCGGAGAGGTGGGCGCCGCCCAGGCGGTACTGGGTGAACGCCTCGTACACCGCCGGCACCCAGCGCTTCACCACGTCCAGCATCGCCTCGGCGTACACCCGGATCTCGTACTGGGCGTGGCTGTCGGCGCGCAGGGACAGGAAATGCAGCAGGTTGTGCAGGTCCACCTTCCAGTACCACTGCGTGTAGTAGTTCAGCGGCAGATTCATGCGCGCCAGCTCGCGCGCGAGGCCCTGGCGGGACTCGTCGATGACCGTGCCGTCCTCGCGGGCGTTCAGCAGTTCCTCGTAGTGCGCGTAGCACTGCTCGGAATCGCCGCGCAGGATCTGCAGCACGCGCTCCGCCTCCTCGCCCTCCAGCACGTCGCCGCGGCCCTGGCGGTTGTTGGAGGACTGCGCGCCCAGCTGCTCCGGCGCCGGGATGTAGAACTCGCGGTCGAGGATCGAGTAGCGCGCCGAGTACTCGTTGACGTTCGCCGTGCGGTGGCGGATCCACTGCCGGGCGACGAAGATCGGCAGCTTGACGTGGAACTTGATCTCGCACATCTCGAACGGGGTCGAGTGGCGGTGGCGCATCAGGTACTTGATGAGGCCGGCGTCCTCGCTGACCTTCTTGGTCCCCCGGCCGTAGGAGACGCGCGCCGCCTGCACCACCGCGGAATCGTCGCCCATGTAGTCGATGACCCGGACGAAGCCGTGGTCGAGCACCTCGATGGGCTCGTACAGGATCTCCTCCAGCGCCGGGACGGTGGCGCGGCGGGTCTCGGTCGTCACGGCGCGCTGCCGGTCGATCTCGGCGCGCTGTTCGGGCGTGATCGGCATGGGTACTCCAGCATGTGGGGGTCGCTCGCGGGCTCCACCGCCATTCCTAGACCAGGGTGGGGAAAATGCCACGAAAAAATCGGGGCTCCGGCGCACCCCTCCCCTTCCTTTGCGGGACGGATGTGCTTATATTACGCGCGTCGGGTAACACCGACTATGGCGATAAACGCCTTGCGGAATAAGCGTTGTGGACCCGGGGGCGGTACCCGGCGCCTCCACCAATCCCCTCTCTCCGGCCAAGCCGGCGGGCGGGCTCATGGGGGCGAAACAGGATCGACACGCGTGGTAAAGGCATGGTCTTCGCTCGGCATGGTTCCGCCGTTATCGGGCCATTGCAATAGTTGCCAACGACAACGTTGCTCAGGCTCGCCTCGCTGCCTAACGGCGGCTGGTTAGCCTAAATCAAATCCCTTCGGGGTTGCACTCGAAGGTGGGGTTCGTGGGCCGCCTAGCAACAGAAGGCCCACACTTCCTTTTGCAAGGCCGGCGTTAGAATGGCGAAAGAGCAGCTCCGTTACGACAAGATGGTCGAAACCGCCCTGCGGGGCGTCGTGCGCGATGCGCTCCGCCAGGTGGCCGACCGCGGCCTGCCGGGCAATCACCATTTCTATCTGACCTTCCGCACCAGTTACCCCGGCGTCGACATCCCGGAGTACCTGCACGGCCAGTACCCGAACGAGATGACCATCGTCCTGCAGTACCAGTACTACGGGCTGGAGATCGATGAGGAGAAGTTCGCGGTCACGCTGAGCTTCAACAACGTGCACGAGCGGCTGGAGATTCCGCTCGGCGCCATCACCACCTTCGCCGACCCGTCGGTGAACTTCGCGCTGCAGTTCCAGCCGGCCCTGCCCGCCGAATCGGCGGCCGTCGCCCCGCTGGGCGAACGCGCGCCGCACGCCGCCGCGGCCAAGGAGGAGGCCAAGCCGGCCGCCGATGACGAGCCGAAGCGCGGCGAAGTCGTCACCCTCGACGCCTTCCGCAAGAAGTAGGCGCCCGATGCCGCGCCGGGACGAGTTCGCCGACCTCGTCTGCGAACTGCTGTCCCCCATGGGCGAGGTGCGCGCCCGCCGCATGTTCGGCGGGTACGGGGTGTACTGCGACGGCGTGATGATGGCGCTGATCGCCGACGAGGTGCTGTACCTGCGCACCGACGAGCGTACACGTACGGCGTACGAGGCCGAGGGCCTGCCGCCCTTCAAGCCCTTCCCCGACAAGCCGATGACGATGCCCTACCACCGCCCGCCCGACTCGGTGCTGGACGACGGCGAGGCGATGCTGGCCTGGGCCCGCCCGGCCCACGAGGCGGCGTTGCGGGCGCAGGCGGCGAAGAAGCCGAAGAAGGCGCGGCAGCCGGCCTGAACCGGCCCCCGAACCGGTATCAGATGTTCTCCGCCATGTGCGTGGTGGCGTTCCCCGCCTGCGCGCTTTCCGTCCGCTGGCGCATCTGGCGGACGAAGCGCATCGGGCTGGGCAGGCGCCAGATCAGGCCGCCGATGCCGCCCACCGCGGACATTGCTTTGCCGGCGCCCATGACGTCGGCCAGCCGGCGGTCGATGAAGGCCCAGGTCTCCTCGTGCCCCTCCGACTGGTCGTCCAGCCAGTAGAAGGTGGCGGCGCTGAGCACCGCGGCGAGCAGGGCGCGCTTGGTGTAGTGGTTGAAGTCGGTCGAATCGTCGCCGGCGGCGAACCACATGGCGTCCACCGAGCGGTACAGCAGCCGCAGCCCCAGCGCCACGTTCTGCGGCATCGCCAGGAAGGCCATCATGCGCCGCTTGGCCTCGCGGTGCGGCGCCAACACCTCGAAGTGGGTGCGCATCGCCAGCCGGACCTTGTCGCCGGTGCGCATCTCCGGCAGCGGGTGCTCGGCCATCGCCTCGGCCATGCGGCGGTCAGTCCAGGCGCCGAAGTGCTCGACCAGTTCCGGCACGCCGCCGGGGAAGGCGCGGTGCGCCATCACCGAATCGAAGCCAGCCATGCGCGCCCCGTCGCGCAGCGACACCTCGCTCCAGCCGTCGAAGACCACGTTGGGCAGGGTGGACAGCAGGATCTCGTCCCGCACCGAATCCATCTGCATCGGCGTGTCCATGCTCAACCCTCCTGCTGCGCCGCCAGCGCGGCCGCGATGTGGTGCGATTCCTCGTTGAACGCCAACAGGCGCAGGTCCGGAATGCGATCGATGTAGAGCACGCCGTCGAGGTGATCCACCTCGTGCTGCACCACGCGGGCGTGGAATCCCTCGGCCTCGCGCTCCACCGGCTCGCCATCCACGCCGATTCCGCGGTAGCGGATGCGGCTGTGGCGCGGCACCAGTCCGCGCAGGCCGGGAATCGACAGGCAGCCCTCCCAGCCCAGTTCCATCGCGTCGCCCAGCGGCTCGATCTCCGGGTTGATCAGCACCGTGTCCGGCACCGATTCGCCACCCGAGCGGTCGGCCGGCACGCGGATGACGATGATGCGCAGCCCCTGGTGCACCTGCGGCGCCGCCAGACCGACGCCGGGCGCGTCCAGCATCGTGTCGATCATGTCGGCGGCGAGGCGCCGGATCTCCGGATCGGTGGGGTCGCGTACCGGCTCGGCCTTGGCGCGCAACACCGGATGCCCCATGCGGGCGATCTTCAAAAGGGCCATAACCCATTATCTGGGAGGAAGCGCGGCCTCGGCAACCGCGGCCTTGGAGCGACAAGGCCGATTCAAACCTTTCCTTCGACGGCGAGGCATGATACACAAATGCCGCTGAAGGGGTGCGCCCGGTTGCGCATCCCCTCTCATTGCTTGGCGAAACCAGGCGCTTGCGGGCGCCGCAGAAGGATGACGGTCAACCGTGCAAGTTCTGGTCCGTGACAACAACGTCGATCAGGCCCTCCGCGCGCTCAAGAAGAAGATGCAGCGCGAGGGCATTTTCCGGGAGATGAAGCTGCGCCGGAACTACGAGAAGCCCTCGGAGAAGCGCGCGCGTGAGAAGGCTGAGGCGGTGCGCCGCACTCGCAAGCTTCTGCGCAAGCGCATGGAGCGCGAGGGCTACTAAGTCGTAGCTGCCGGGCACGCGGTTTCCCGCGCCCGCCCTTCGATGTGTCAAGCCTGCCGCCCCGCGCCTGCGCGAGGGCGGTTTTGGCGTTTGTGCCCTTTCCTTTCTCCGGAGCACACGGAATGAGCGCCACCGCCAGCATCCGCCGCATCGGCGTGCCGGAACTGCGCGCCCGCAAGGGCGGGGAACCCATCGTTTGCCTCACCGCCTACACCGCGCCGACGGCCCGGCTGCTCGACCCGCATGTCGACCTGCTGCTGGTCGGCGATTCGCTGGGCATGGTGGTGTACGGCTTCGACTCGACGCTGCCGGTGACGCTGGAGATGATGATCGCGCACGGCGCCGCGGTGGTGCGCGGCAGCGCCAGGGCGTGCGTGGTGATCGATCTGCCCTTCGGCAGCTACCAGGAATCGCCGCAGGCCGCCTTCCGCGCTGCGGCGCGCGTGCTGGCCGAGACCGGCGCCCAGGCGGTGAAGCTGGAGGGCGGCGCCGAGATGGCGGAGACGGTGGCCTTCCTCACCACGCGCGGCGTGCCGGTGATGGGGCACGTCGGACTGATGCCGCAGGCGGTCAACACGGCGGGCGGCTACAAGGCGGTCGGACGCGACCCGGCCGCCTTCGAGCGCATCCGCGCCGACGCCCGCGCCATCGCCGAGGCCGGCGCCTTCTCCCTGGTGATCGAGGGCACCATGGAGCCGCTGGCCCGCGCCATCACCGAGGAGGTGGCGATCCCCACCATCGGCATCGGAGCCTCGCCGGCCTGCGACGGGCAGGTGCTGGTGACGGACGACCTGCTCGGCCTGTTCGCCGAGTTCACGCCGAAGTTCGTGCGCCGCTATGCCCAATTGGGCGAGCAGATCGACCGCGCCGCCGCGGAGTACGCCGCCGATGTGAAGGCGCGGCGCTTTCCGGCGCTGGAGCATTGCTTCGGGGTGAAGAAGGGATGACGGCAGCCCCTCCTCACATCCCCTCGACCAGGATGATGTTCAGCTTCGCCGCGTGCCTGCGGGCCTCGCGGGCTTTCTCGTACTCGGGGCTGTGATAGAACGCGTGCGCCGCCTCGGCCGAGGGAAATTCCAGCACGACGATGCGCTTGGGCTGCCAGTCGCCCTCCAGCACGTGCATGGCGCCGCCGCGCACCAGGAAGGTCGCGCCGTGCCTCTTCACCGCCTCGGAGGAGAGCTTCTTGTATTCCTCGAAGGCGACGGGGTCGTGCACGTCGGCCTCGACGATGATGTAGGCCGACATCGCAGATTCCCCCGGCGACGCGGCCGGGACGAAGTCGAGGAGACCCGACAGGTCCTCCTCGGTCCCGGTGTCCGACCGTTCGGCCGTGCCCTTGAGATGCGGGGAGCGGAGGGCCTTGCGGCCCCCCGCGTCATGCTCAGGCATGTTCCATCGCCTTGACGACCTCTTCGGTGACCTTCTTGGCGTCGCCGAACAGCATCATGGTGTTGGGGCGGAAGAACAGCTCGTTCTCCACGCCGGCATAGCCCGAGGCCATCGAGCGCTTGATGAAGAACACCGTCTTGGCCCGCTCGACGTCGAGGATCGGCATGCCGTAGATCGGGCTCTGCGGGTCGGTCTTGGCCGCCGGGTTGGTCACGTCGTTGGCGCCGATCACGAACGCCACGTCCGCCGTGCCGAAGTCGCGGTTGATGTCCTCCAGCT
>NZ_LGQZ01000225.1 GCF_003116015.1 Azospirillum sp. TSO22-1 | reverse complement strand
GGTTGGCGCGCCGCCCCCGCCATGACGAGACGAAATTCGCTTCCCAATCGGTAGGCGGCATCCAAGACCCGTTCGTCCATGCCGCTGATCAGCACCACTTTGGACGGGCAGCGCTGTTCGCCGAGTTCTCGCAGCAGCTCGATGCCATCCGTCTCGGGCATCTGCAGGTCCAGGACCAGCACCGAGGGCCATCCCCCTTCCATCTCCCGGCGGAGCGCCACCACCGAATCGCAGGCCGTCGCCTCGTATCCGGCCGTCGTGGCGACCTTGACGACAAAGTCGGCGAACGCGCGCTCGTCATCGACGACGAAGAGGGTATTCACGGCGGCGCCTCCTTCTCCTCCCGCCGCTCGATCGCGCGGCGCAGGGCCTGGGCGAGATGAGCCTTGCGGTAGGGCTTGGCCAGCAGGGTGTAGCCGACGGGCCGGTCCTGCACCCGCGTGCTCAGGACGGCCCGCTCGGTGAACCCCGAACTGAGCAGCACCGGCAAGCCGGGGATCCGGGCGCGCAGGCGGTCGGCCAGTTCGATGCCGTCCAGACTGCCCGGCATGATCACGTCGGTGAACAGAAGATCGGGTCGGAGACCATCGCCGACCCGCGCCAGCGCACGGTCCCCGCTTTCGGCCTCCTCCACCCGATAGCCCAGTTCCACAAGCTGCCGCACGGCGACCCGCCGCATGTCCGGATTGTCCTCGACCACCAGGACCAGCTCGCCGTGTGCCGCCGGGGGCGTCGATTCGGCGGCGGCGGCGGACCGCGCGGCGCGCGGCGTGTGCAGGCGAGGAAGATAGAGCCGCACCGTGGTGCCCCTGCCGGCTTCCGAATAGATGTTCACGTGTCCACCGGACTGCTTCATGAAGCCATAGACCATGGAGAGCCCGAGGCCCGTTCCCTTGCCCACCGCCTTGGTCGTGAAGAAGGGGTCGAACGCCCGGCGGAGCACCTCGGGCGACATGCCCGCGCCGGTGTCCGAAACCGCCACCACCACGTAGTCGCCAGGGGCAAGCTCCTCGTGGCCATCGACATAGGCGACATCGAGGGTGGTGTTGAGCGTTTCGATCACGAGGCTTCCGCCCTGGGGCATGGCGTCCCGGGCGTTGACCGAGAGATTGACGATCGTCGTTTCGAGTTGCGAGGGATCGACCTTCACCGACCAGATCCCGTCGCCGCAGGCCAATCGAATCTCCACGCGCTCGCCGAGGGAGCGGCGCAGCAGCCTGACCATTCCGGCGATGGCCGCATTGACGTCCACCTCCTCGGGCTGGAGCGTCTGGCGCCGCGAGAAGGCAAGCAACCGCCTGTTGAGCTCGGCCCCGCGCAGCCCCGCGTCCAACGCGGCGTCCACCAACTCCAACGCATCGCGATCGTCCGCGACGCGCTCGCGGACAAGGTCGAGGTTGCCGATGAGGACGCCGAGAAGATTGTTGAAGTCATGGGCGATGCCTCCGGTGAGGTTGCCGATCGCCTCCATCTTCTGGGCCTGGCGCAACTGCTCCTCGGTGCTCTGCCGGGCCGCGACGCTTTCCTGCACGTCGTCGGCCAGCTGGAGCGCCCGATCTTCAAGCGCCGCTTTGGCATGGGCGAGCCGGCTGTAGAGTCCGCTGGTTTCCAGGAGCAGCACCGCTAGCACGAAGGTTGCCGCCAGAAGCCCATAGATGCGGCCGGCGTAAAAGCCGAGGTCGAAGCGCCCGGCGTTGAGAACGGCGCTGAGCGCGATGTCGAACAGCCATGCGCACAGGACGACCATGAGCCAGAGGTCGAGCATCGAGCGCGGCCGCTTGCGCCACAGGACGAGCAGCGCGACCAAGCTCAGGATCCAGACGGTGGTCACCACGATCATCATCACCGGCGTGTAGCCGTGGCCGTCCATGATGACGGGCAGGAGATTCTGCCCGGCCGTGGTCAGCAGCGTCATCGCGATCACCACGCCTGTCACACCGGTCGCGGCGCCGACGGCGTCCCAGACGCCCAGGCATCGCCGCGCCGGGGTGCCCGGTGTCCGGTTCCGGCCTTCCAGCGCGGCATACCCCATGACGAACAGCGGAAAACCGCCGTGCCAGAACATGTAGAGCCAAGCGGTGGTCTGGCTTCCGGCCCCCAGCAGGCCGGTCGCGGAAAACAGGCCCGGAAAGGTGAGCGCGTGCGGAACGATGATCAACCCGTCGAACAGATAGCCGGCGGCCAGCGCCAGTAGGCCGGGCGACCGCCGCTGGGCAAACTGGCCGAAAAGCAGGAGGCTGGTGATGAGGTCGCAGATGACGAGCGCCGATTCGTAAATCGGTATGAACGCCGGCACCTTGGCGAGCGGCAGACGGGCGAAGGGTGCGGCTGCGGCGAAGACGATGATCGACAAGACGATCACGGAAATTGCCAAGCGCTGTTCGCCCGGGCTGGCCGGCATGGTTGCCAGGGACGTATGCCCTTGCTCCAGGATTCCGCCGGCAGCCGTCCTGCGGGCCCCGGCCGGTTCGGCGACGGGAGCGGCGACATCGAGGTCTCGGTGCATCACCGCCTCCTCACAAACGGCCAAGCACTCGACGTTCCCGTGGGGGATGGCCTCTGCCGACCCGCTATTGCCGAAACGATCTGCCTACACACAACCCTAGAACAGGCGTCTTGGCAATTATCGCGATCGGCCACCCTCCAACAATCATACCGCTATATCAAAAGTATCGATTGCAACCTATAGCAAGAGGCGTCGTAATCACAATATTTCACAAGAGAAACTATGGGCAAAAAGATAGATACCCATCGCATTCATCTGTACTTTGTATCGGGCATTGCGTTTGTATAGCAATAATATTGCCAGGCAGCGATGAGACTGCACACCATAGACGCGAAGAGATTGCGAATCGTCGAACTCCAGGCCAGCGTAGCCGTCGCCGTCCCTGGTGAAGGTGCCGATCGTCGCCATGGTCTGTCTCCTGTCCGGTTGCCGGCCGCGCCGCACCCGACAGGGCCGCAGCGTCCGCAGAGGACCGCGGGAGTCGGGGCAAACTACCGTCCGGGGCGGTCAGCGCGGCCAAGTCGGAGAGAACGCCACAGATGGCCTTTGCTCCGGAAGGCGGTCGCCAACGATCACGTCGACGACCTGGGTGTTGTCGACCAAGCCTTGGGCGACCGATACAACGCCCTCACCGATGATCCAGACACCATCCGCGACGGCACGCCTTTCCACTGGCGGCCGGCGTTCGCGTGAAAACCCAGCAAGATGCCGACAGCAGAAACACTCTGCTTGCCATCGGCATCGGACACCACTCGGCGGGGACGATCCTGGCACCTCCACTTACGCTCGCAGCCTGAAGCGGGACACCATCTGGTCCAGCTCGGCAGCCAGACGGCCGAGTTCGTTGGCCGCGGCCGACGTCTCCGTCGCCCCGCCAGCCGTCTCGCCAGCGATGCGGGCCAGGAACTCCACGGCCTCCTTCACCACCCGAGCCTGGCTGGAGGTCTCCACCGTGTCCTTGGCGACCTCCTTGGCGGCTGTCGCGACCTGTGAGACGTTGCGGCCAATCTCGGCGGTGGTGGCGCTCTGCTGCTGCACCTCGTGGGCGATGGAACCGGCGATCGCGTCAATCTCGCTGATGACGCCGTTGATCGAAGAGATCGCTCCGCTCACCCGCTCCATCATGCGCGCCACCTCGTCGATGGAGGCGACGCTCCTCTCGGTCTGCTCCTGGGTGGCGGTGATCTTCTGCTCGATCTCCTCGGTGGCCTTGGCCGACTGGGTGGCAAGATTCTTCACCTCGTTGGCGACCACCGCGAAGCCCTTGCCCATCTCGCCGGCCCGCGCCGCCTCGATGGTGGCGTTCAAGGCCAGCAGGTTGGTCTGCTGCGCGATGTCGGAGATCACCTTGATGACCTGGCCGATCTCGGTGCTCGCCTGCGCCAGCCCGCGGATGTTGCCGACGGCCTGCTTGATGGCGCCGTCGGCGGCGTGCAACACGCTGCCGGCCTGCTCGGCGGCGGTGGAGGCCCGGTGCGCCACCTGCGAGCTGTCGGCAGCGTGGCGGGCCACCTCGCTGATCGAGGCGCCCATCTCCTCGGCGGCGGCGGCGACCGTCTCGGCGTTGGCGGCGAGTTGCTCGGCTACGGCCGACAGGTCGCCGACAGCGCGCACCACCTGGGTCACCGCATGGGTGATGCTGTCCGCCTTCTCGTTCATGCGCTCGGCGTTGCGGCTCATGTCGCCGGCCGAGGCGTTCAGCTCCACCGACGCCGAGGAGACCGAGGCGCTGGCCTCGCCCACCTGCGCGATGCTGTCTCGCAGCGTGCCGATCAGGCCGTTAAAGTCGCGAGCCATGGCGGCGATCTCGTCGCGCCCGTCGGCTGCGGCGGTGCGCGTCAGGTCGCCGGTGCTGGCGGCGGAGATCACCGCCTGCATGCCGGGGATCGGCCGCACCACCGCCCGCCCGATCAGCAGCGTCGCCAGCACGCCCAACAGCATGACCACCGCGCTGACGATGCCCTGGCGCCACGCCTCGGTGGCGAAGGCGGTGTCCACGTCGTCGATGTAGATGCCGGTGGACAGCGTCCACCCCCAGGGCGCAAAGGCGCGCACGTAAGCCAGCTTGGGCTGTGGCTGGTTGGGGTCACCGCCCGGCTTGGCAAAGGCGTAGCGGACGAAGCCACCCTCCGGGTTGGCACGGGCGGCGTCCATCATCGCGCGCACGAAGAAGACGCCGTTAGGATCCTTGGCGCCGGACAGGTCCTTGCCAATCTGCTGCGGGTTGGCGTGTGCGACGGTGATGCCCTTGGCGTCGAGCACGGCAAAATAGTCGGTACCGTTGTAGCGAAGCTGAGAGAGCGCGGCGAGCGCCGCCTTCTGCGCCTGTTCCTGCGTTATGCGGCCCGCCTTCACCTCAGCCTCATGGTGAGCGGTGAGGCTGTAGGCCACCTCAACCAGGTTCTTCACCTTGGCTTCGCGGTCGCCGAACATCTGCGCGCGCATGTTGGCGAGCGCGATGCCGACGACGCCGCCGAGACCGACGACACTGATCGCCAGGATCAGACCGATCTTACCCTTGATGCTGAGATTCTTGACCATAAGCCGCTCCGCAGGCGGTCCCCGGAAAGGGGAGCATCATTCGGAGATGATGCTTACCTCAATGAAGGTTAATAATCCTTGATCAAGGGAGGGCATGATCGAAGCGATCACTTGCTATTGCGGAATAGGGAGTAGCATTTCACCAGCTCCAGCGTCTCCCGCCGCCCCAGCGGCGGCATCAACGCTTCAGGATCGAAGGATTCAGGGGCGCCGGGCACCGCGGCCGGCATGTCGTCAAAGAAGAAGCTGACCGGCACGTCGGGCACGTCCGCCAACGGCCAGAGCCGCGACGCGGCGATGCCGTTCCCACCCTTCTCGTACTTCTGGATCTGCTGGAACGTCAGGCCGACCCTCCGTCCCAATTCGGTCTGCGACAGGCCGAGCAGCGTGCGGCGCAGCCGCAGCCGGCTGCCCACGTGGGTATCACCGTGTCCAGGCCGGTCCCGGCCTTCGGTCTGCGACCGCGCCCTTTGCGCTTCGCCCCTGATTCGACGTCCACGAAATCTCCTCCTGCTCACGCCTTCGGTTGCGGGATGCGCTTGCGTGTTTTTTCCCGCGCTGGCTGTGCGATGCGGACCGTAGCGCGCGTGCTTCTCACAGCCCGTTTCGAAAGTCGGTGCTGACGGAGTGAAGGTTTGACGCGGCGGCTGTTGGCAGGGAACCTCTTCCCTGCCGAAGACCGCCGATGTGGACGCCCGCGGAGGGACGCCCGCAGAGCGCCGGCTGGTTGGCGATAGCGGCGCCGGCCAAGCCTCGAGCGA
>NZ_LGQZ01000186.1 GCF_003116015.1 Azospirillum sp. TSO22-1 | reverse complement strand
CTCCGGCCTCCTGCGAAGCCGTGGCCCCCACCCTTCCCGCTTCGCGGGCCCCTTCCCTCCCCCGCCGGAAGCAGGGGAGGGAGGATCAGGCCACGTCTTCCAACTCCAGGATCCGAAACCCGTAGCGCCCGTCGCCATGGTCGGCGACGTCGTAGCACAGCGTCTTGTCCACCCGGTTGTCGGGGTGGAAGGTCAGCACGCGCGGCTTCAGGGTGGCGATCTCGGTGGGCTGGCAGTACCAGGAGGCGGCGATGATGATCTCGTCGCCGATCTGGCAGGTGCGCGCCGCCGAGCCGTTCAGCACGCAGGCGCGCGAGCCGCGCTCGCCGTAGATCACATAGGTGCTGATCCGCGCGCCGGAGTTCTTGTTCCAGATCTCGACGAACTCCAGCGGCAGGATGCCCACCGCCTCGCACTGCTCGGGGTCGAGCGTGATCGAGCCTTGGTAGTTCAGGTTCGCGTCGGTGACGCGGATCCCGTGAAGCTTGGCCCGCACTACCTTGATCATGTTCGCCCCCGCGATAATCGACGGGGCGATATACACGATGCGGGGGCGCCGTCGTCAAGGACAAGCGGCGCCCCGGCCGTATCACATCCCCGGATAGTTCGGGCCGCCGCCGCCCTCGGGCA
Source organism: Azospirillum sp. TSO22-1 (assembly GCF_003116015.1). GTDB lineage: Bacteria > Pseudomonadota > Alphaproteobacteria > Azospirillales > Azospirillaceae > Azospirillum. The sequence goes on along the minus strand of NZ_LGQZ01000186.1, from coordinate 5,275 downwards.
CGACCCAGTTGATGTTCTGCGTGGGATCCTTGATGTCGCAGGTCTTGCAGTGCACGCAGTTCTGCGCGTTGATCTGCAGGCGCGGGTTGGTGCCGTCCTCGTTGCGGACGATCTCGTACACCCCGGCCGGGCAGTAGCGCGTCTCCGGCGCGTCGTAGAGCGCGAGGTTGACCCGGATCGGCGTCTCCGAATCCTTCAGCGTCAGGTGCGCCGGCTGGTCTTCCTCGTGGTTGGTGTTGGACAGGTACACCGAGGACAGCCGGTCGAAGCTCACCTTGCCGTCCGGCTTCGGATAGGCGATCGGCTGCGCCTCGCTGGCCTTCTTCAGCGTCGCATGGTCCGGGTGCTTGTGGTGCAGCGTCCACGGCGACTTGCCGCCGGTGGCCGTCTCGTACGCCGCGTTGGCGAGGCCGGCCCACAGCCCCTTCTGGAAGCCCGGGCGGATGTTGCGGACCTTGTGGAGTTCGTCCCACACCCACGACTGCTTGAGACGCGCCGGGTACTCCGGCACCTCGCGGTCGTTGCTGCCGTTGGTCAGGTGTTCGAACACCGCCTCGGCCGCGACGATGCCCGACTTCATGGCGGTGTGGTTGCCCTTGATCTTCGGCACGTTCAGGAAGCCCGCCGTGTCGCCGACCAGCAGGCCGCCGGGGAAGGTCAGCTTCGGGATCGACTGGAAACCGCCCTCGCTCAGCGCGCGCGCGCCGTAGGCGATGCGCCGGCCGCCCTCGAAGGTCGGGCGGATCGCCGGGTGCGTCTTGTAGCGCTGGAACTCCTCGAACGGGCTGAGGTGCGGGTTGTCGTAGTCGAGGCCGATCACGAAGCCGACCGACACCAGATTGTCCGCGAGGTGGTAGAGGAACGAGCCGCCGTAGGTCTTGCGCGTCATCGGCCAGCCGATGGTGTGCTCGATCAGGCCAGGGTTCGCCTTGGCGGGGTCGATCTCCCACAGCTCCTTGATGCCGATGCCGTAGGTCTGCGGATCGACGCCGTCGCGCAGGTTGAAGCGCGCCATCAGCGTCTTGGTCAGCGAGCCGCGGCAGCCCTCCGCGAAGATGGTCTGGCGGGCGTGCAACTCGACACCCGGCGTGTAGTTGCCGGTGGGCTGGCCGTCCTTGCCGATGCCCATGTCGCCGGTGGCCACACCCTTCACGGCGCCGCTGTCGTCGTACAGCACTTCCGAGCCGGCGAACCCGGCGTAGATCTCGACGCCCAGTTCCTCCGCCTGCTGGCCGAGCCAGCGGCCGAGGTTGCCCAGCGAGATGATGAAGTTGCCGGTGTTGTGCATCTGCGGCGGAGTCGGCAGGCGGAACGCCTTGGTCTCCGTCAGGAAGAGGAAGCGGTCTTCCTTGGCCGGGGTGTTGAGCGGCGCGCCCTTGTCGCGCCAGTCGGGGATCAGCTCGTCGAGCGCGTGCGGCTCGAACACCGCGCCGGAGAGCAGGTGAGCGCCCACCTCCGAGCCCTTCTCGATGACGCAGACCGACAGTTCCTTGCCGCTCTCGTTCGCCAGCTGCTTCAGACGGATGGCGGCGGACAGGCCGGACGGCCCCGCGCCCACGACGAGAACGTCGTATTCCATCACCTCGCGCGGTTCGCGCTCCATGCTTGCCTCCCGAATTTCTTCTTCCCGGCCGCCGTGGCGGCGCGCACGTTAACCCGTTGACCATTACGGCATGCGATCACTTCCCATGTATGACCACAGGAGGCATGCTAAGGTCAAATCATGAGTGACCTCTGCGACATACTCTCCGCGCTGCGCTGGCATGTGGACATCGGCTGCGACGAGGCGGTGGCCGACGCGCCCATGGACTGGAGCACCTTTGCCGGCCGTCCGCAACCGGCATCGCGCCAGCCGGCCGCGCCGCGCGCACCCGCCGCACCCACGGCGCGGACCCAGTCGACGTTCGGGGCCCAGCCGGCGGCGACCCCCGACCTGCCGCTGGGCGCCAGCGAGGCCGGCACCGCGGCGCGCGCCCGCGCCGGGGAGGCGAAGACGCTGGCCGAGCTGGAGGAAGCGCTGCGCGCCTTCGACGGCTGCCCGCTGAAGCGCACCGCCACCAACACCGTGTTCGCCGACGGCAACCCGCAGGCGAGGATCATGCTGATCGGCGAGGCGCCGGGCGAGGACGAGGACCGCCAGGGCAAGCCCTTCGTCGGCGTCAGCGGCAAGCTGCTCGACCGCATGTTGGGCTGGATCGGGCTGGACCGCACCACCGCCTACATCACCAACATCCTGCCCTGGCGTCCGCCCGGCAACCGCAGCCCGACGCAGGCGGAGATCGCCGCCTGCCTGCCTTTCCTGGAGCGCCATGTCGCGCTGGTGGCGCCCGACGTGCTGGTGCCGCTGGGCGGCACCTCGGCCAAGACGCTGCTGAACCGGGCGGAGGGCATCACCCGCCTGCGCGGCCAGTGGTTCGATTACGCGGCTCCTGGAACCGGCAAGACGGTGCCGGTGCTGCCCATGCTGCACCCCGCGTATTTGCTGAGGAATCCCATATCGAAACGCGAGGCGTGGCGTGATCTTCTGACCTTGCGCCAAAGGATCGGCCACACGGGCTAGCGCCATTTTCCCGGCGGCACTCAAGCCGTTGTGGTTCATCGACTTTCGCTGTTTTGGTCGTATTTCGTGCGAATCGGGCGCTTGCCATTCGCCGGAAACGACGTTATTTCGGTCAAATGCTCGGGATATCTCGCGGCGCAGCATGGAATGCCACCATGGTGCGGCAGAAACTCCTGGGGGCTTTGTGCGCGGCCGCCGTGTTCGCCGCCGCGCCTGGCTCGGATGGCCTTGGCACCGCCGCCCGCGCCGCCCTCGTGATCCACGGTCCGGACGGGCGTCCGATCGCACCGATGGGTGTCGGCTCCGCCGAACGACTGCCAGTGGCCCTGCCGGCGGACGAGGCGGCGCGCGCGCACCTGCTGGGCGAGGTGGACGCCGCCCGCTACCGCCTCATCTTCGAACTGCAGGACCGGTCGGAGTGGGACGCCGCCGACGCCGAGATCCGCGCGCTCAAGGACAAGCGCCTGCTCGGCCACGTGCTGCGCCAGCGCCTGCTGCACCCCGACCGCAAGGCGAGCTTCGACGAGCTGGCCGACTGGCTGCAGCGCTACGCCGACCACCCCGGGGCCGAGCGCATCCACCAGCTGGCGCTGCGCCGCCAGCCGAGCGGCGGCCGCGCGCCCAGGACGCCGCAGCAGCCCGACGACCCCACCTTCTCCGGCTCGCTGGAGCGCCTCGCCGGCGCCCGCCCGCAGGCCGAGGGCGGCGACGAGGGCGAGGGCGAGACGCTGAGCGTCACCCCGCGCAGCCGCAGCGGCCGCAGCCGCGCCGACACCGCCGCCATCGGCCGCTTCACCGACCTGCTGCGCGCCGGCAAGCCGGGCGCGGCGCTGCGGCTGCTCGGCGACGACGAGGTATCGCGCCAGCTCGACCCCGTGCAGTACGACACCGTGCGCGCCCGCATCGCCGCGGCGCTGTACTACGACGGCGAGGTTTCCCAGGCGCTGGCGCTCGCCTCGGCCAGCGCGGCGCGCTCGGGCGACGTGGTGCCGGACGCGCACTGGATCGCCGGGCTGGCGGCGTGGCGGCTGAAGCAGCACGACCGTGCGTCGCGCCACTTCGACGGGCTGGTGGCGGCGCGGCCGCGCTCGCCCTGGCTGCTCGCCGGCGGCGCCTACTGGGCCGCGCGGGCGCACCTCAAGAAGGGCCGGGCCGAGGAGGCGCGCGCCCAGCTTGTCATCGCCGCGCGCTTCCCGCACACCTTCTACGGGCTGGTCGCCGGGCGCGCGCTGGGCATCCCGCAGGCGCTGAACTGGCAATTGCCGGAGTTGACCGCCGAGCACATCGCCGCCATTTCCGAACGCCCCGCCGGGCGGCGCGCCGTGGCGCTCGTGCAGATCGGCCAAGTTGACACCGCCGGGCTGGAGCTGAAGCGCGTCCACCCCCGCGGCAACCCGCTGGCCGAGCAGGCGCTGCTGGTGCTGGCCGACCGCGCCGGGCTGGCCGGGCTGACGCTGCGCATCGGCAACGCGGTGACCGCGCCGGACGGTGCGCCCTACGACGCCGCGCTGTTCCCGCTGCCGCACTGGCAGCCGCGCAACGGCTTCCAGGTGGACCGCGCGCTGGTGTTCGCGGTGATGCGGCAGGAATCGCGCTTCGACCCGCGGCTGGTCAGCTCGGCCGGCGCCACCGGGCTGATGCAGATCATCCCCTCCACCGCCTCCTTCGTGGTCGGCCGCCACGTGGACCTGAAGGGAGAGGATTCGGAGCCCACCGCCCTCTTCGACCCCGCCAACAACATCGATCTGGGCCAGCGCTACCTGGCCGAGCTGATGGGAATGCCGGAGGTCGGCAACAACCTGTTCCTGCTGACCGCCGCCTACAACGCCGGCCCCGGCACCGCCGGCCGCTGGCGGCGCACCCTGGACGACGTGACCGACCCGCTGCTGTACATCGAGAGCCTACCCTACGCAGAGACGCGCGACTACGTCGAGAAGGTGCTGGCCAACTACTGGATCTACCGCATGCGCCTCGGGCAGCCGACGCCGTGCCTGGACGCCGTTGCGGCGGGGGGCTGGCCGGTCTATATGCCGATGGACTCCCGTCCGACGCAGGTCGCCCAGCATGCCCAGGATTGACGACACCCGCCCCTTCCTTCCCGTCAACATCGCCGTGATGACCGTCTCCGACACGCGCAGCGTCGAGGACGACAAATCCGGCGCCGCCCTGGTCGAGCGCCTGGAGAGGGCCGGCCACCGGCTGCACGCCCGCGCCATCGTCAAGGACGACGTCGCGGGCATCCGCGCCCAGGCGCAGGCCTGGATCGCCGACCCGGAGGTGGACGTGGTGCTGACCACCGGCGGCACCGGCGTGACAGGGCGTGACGTGACGCCCGAGGCGGTGGAAGGCCTGTTCGAGAAGCATATCCCCGGCTTCGGCGAGCTGTTCCGCTGGCTGAGCTACCAGAAGGTCGGCACCTCGACGATCCAGAGCCGGGCCACCGGCGGCGTCGCGAACGGGACGTACATCTTCGCCCTGCCCGGCTCACCCAGCGCCTGCCGCGATGCCTGGGACGGCATCCTGGAAGCCCAGCTCGACAACCGCCACCGTCCCTGCAACCTCGTCGAGCTGATGCCGCGGCTGAACGAGCATCGGAAGTGACTTTCCAGTCCCTCCCCCACCCCCGGTGGGGGAGGTTAGGTGGGGGCAACGGCCTCCCCGAGAAACCCAGGACGTTCCCGACCCTTGCCGCCCACCAGCCCCCCCCCCTCCCCC
>NZ_LGQZ01000091.1 GCF_003116015.1 Azospirillum sp. TSO22-1 | reverse complement strand
CGCCGCCACCCCCGCCACCGCCGCCACCACCACTGCCGCCACGGCCGCGCGAACGTCGGTTGTTCGGTCCTTGTCTCATTCGGGTCTTGTGGCCCCATGTTCGAGATGCGCATTCCCCGCATCGCGACGGCCGTCCTTCCGGCCGCCGGGCCCGCCACGGCACCGTGCCGCGGATCGGAATCGGGGAGTCAAATGCGGCGTCCGGGACCCATCCTGGTCAATTGGCCCGGGGCGCGTCGGCTTGGCGTAAGCCTGCCGACCCACGGATCGTCGCTGTCCCGCACCCTAACGGGGAAACACCGGCAATCCAACTGCTTTTTTGTGGGGGACACCGGATTCACCCGGTTCTCACCGATCGTTACGCCCCCGAACGCACCGTTCCACGCCGCCGAGGTCGCGGAAGATCCCGGTAACGCCCAGGCCGTTGGCCTCCAGCAGGGCGGCCACGTCCGCCGCCTGTCCGATGCCGACCTCCAGCGCCGTGGTGCCGCCGGGCTTGAGAAGGCCGGGAAGCTGGGCGGCTATGGCGCGGTAGGCGTCCAGCCCGTCGGCGCCGCCGTCCAGCGCCCGCAGCGGGTCGTGCTCGCGCACCTCCGGGTCCAGCGACGCGATGTCGCGGCTGGGGATGTAGGGCGGGTTGGAGACCACGAGGTCGAAGCGCTCGGCCAGCCCATCGCCCCAGTTGCCGGTCCGGAAGCGGGCGCGGTCGCCGAGATGGTTGCGCGCGGCGTTGGCCGTGGCGGCCTCGACCGCGCCCGGGCTGAGGTCGATGCCGAGGGCGGTGGCGTTCGGCAGCTCGGCCAGCAGCGCCAGCAGGATGCAGCCGGTGCCGGTGCCGAGGTCGAGGATGCGCAGGGGGGCCGCGCGGTCGGGGAGGGCGTCCAGCGCGGCTTCGACGATGGTCTCGGTGTCGGGGCGCGGGTCGAGGGTGTCGGCGTTGAGCGACAGCTCCAGGCTCCAGAACGCCCGCTCGCCGAGGATGCGCGACACCGGCTCGCGCGCGGCGCGGCGCTCGATGAGGGCGTGCACGGCGGCGGCCTGTTCGGCGGTGACCGGGGAGTCGGCGTTGAAGAGAAGCTGCTCGCGGGTGAGGTTCAGCGCGTGCTGGACGAGCAGGCGGGCGTCGAGGTCGGGGGTGTCGACGCCGGCCTCCGTCAGGCGGGCCTCGGCGGCGCGGCGGAGGGTGCGGAGGGTTTCGGTCATGACTTGCCCCCACCCTCCCCGCGCCCTGCGGCGCGGGTCCCCTCCCTCCCCCGCTTCGCAGGGGAGGGCGCTTTGTCCCCTCCCCTGCGAAGCGGGGGAGGGTTAGGGTGGGGGCACGTGTTGCGGATCATGAACCTATGCGGGATTCGAAGCTCAAATACCGGGCGAGAGAACTGCGCACCCAGCCGACGGATGCGGAACGGAGGCTGTGGCGTCTGCTGCGGCAGGAGCAACTCGGTGGGTGGCGTTTCCGCCGGCAGCATCCCATTTCGCCTTACATAGCGGACTTCGCCTGCATAGAGGCGAAGCTGGTCATCGAGGCGGACGGTGGGCAGCATGCGGAATCCTCTTACGATGAAGCCCGGGATCGGCATCTGCGAAGCCTCGGCTGGCGGGTGCTGCGGTTCTGGAACCCTGAGGTGCTGACCAATCCGGAGGGTGTGGCGGAGACGATCCTTGCGGCGTTGTCCGATCCGGATCACTTGCCTCCACCCCTTACCCCTCCCCCGCTGGGCGGGGGAGGGGAATGACGACCGACGGACTATTGAAGTTCCGCCAGCCGGGCCGCCTCGTCCTCGGCGATCAGCGCTTCGATCAGTTCGTCCAGGGCCTCGCCGGCCATCACCTTGTCGATCTTGTAGAGCGTCAGGTTGATGCGGTGATCCGTCACGCGCCCCTGCGGGAAGTTGTAGGTGCGGATGCGCTCGGACCGGTCGCCGGAGCCGACCTGGCTCTTGCGGTCCGCTGCGCGGACGGCGTCCTTGGCGGCGCGCTCCAGGTCGTAGAGGCGGGAGCGCAGCACCTTCAGCGCCTTGGCCTTGTTCTTGTGCTGGCTCTTCTCGTCCTGCTGGCTGACCACGAGGCCGGTCGGCAGGTGGGTGATGCGCACCGCGCTGTCCGTCGTGTTGACGCTCTGCCCGCCGGGGCCGGAGGAGCGGAACACGTCGATGCGCAGGTCCTTCTCGTCGATCTGGACGTCCACCTCCTCGGCCTCGGGCAGCACGGCCACGGTGGCGGCGGAGGTGTGGATGCGCCCTTGAGTCTCGGTCTGCGGCACGCGCTGCACCCGGTGCACGCCGGATTCGAACTTGAGCCGCGCGAAGACGCCGCGCCCGGTGATGTTGGCGATTGCCTCCTTGCAGCCGCCGAGCGCCGACTCGCTGACCTCCATGGTCTCGAAGCGCCAGCCGTGCAGGCCGGCGTAGCGGCGGTACATCTCGAACAGCTCGGCGGCGAACAGCGCCGCCTCGTCGCCGCCGGTGCCGGCGCGCACCTCCAGGATGGCGTTCTTCTCGTCCGCCTCGTCCTTGGGCAGCAGCGAGATCTGCACCTTGCGCTCCAGCTCCGGGACGCGCTTGGAGAGGTCGTGGAACTCCTCCTCGGCCAGGGACTTCATCTCGGCGTCGCCGTCGGGGTCGGCGATCATCGCGGCGAGATCCGCGGCTTCCGCCTTGGCCTTCTTCAGCTCGGAGATCGCCGCGGCGATCGGCTCCAGGTCCGAATATTCCTTGGACAGCTTGGCGAACGCGCCGGAATCGGCTGTGCCCGCCGCCAGCGCGTCGCGCAGTTCGTCGTGGCGGGCCAGCACCTTGTTGAATTTCTCGTCCAGGCTCACGATCGCTTGTCCCCAGTCTCTACGGACTCCGTCCGTTCCGTCTCGTTCTTAGCATCCCCGTCCAGCCGGAACAGCCGGAACAGCAGGCGCTCCGCCGCCGCGTGCTCCGGCAGGCCGCCGCCGTCCGTCCCCGCCGCCATCGCCCGCAGCACCTCCGAGGGGTGGTGCAGCAGCCGGTTGACCAGCAGCCGCGTCGCCGCCGCGGCGTTCAGCCCGGCGTGCTCGGCCAGCAGGCGGCGGCGCTCCTGCTCGAAATGGGCGCGCAGGGCCGCGACCGCCGGCACCGCCGCGCGCTCGGCGCGCTCGCGGGCGAAGGCCGCCACCGCCTCCTCGACGATGGCCCAGGCGGCGCGCACCGCGGCGTCGCGCCCGGCCCGGCCCTCCAGCGCCACCCGCTCCAGGTCGGCGAGGTCGTAGGTGAAGGCGCCGTCCAGCTTGGCCACCGTCGGATCGACGTCGGCGGGGATCGCCGCGTCCACCACGAACACCGGCCGGTAGCGCCGTGCCTTCAGCGCCGCCTTCACCGCGTCGCGCGACAGGATATAGCGTCCCAGCCCGGTCGCGGTCACCACGATATCGGCGCCGGCCAGCGCGGAGTCCAGCTCCATCCACGGCGCGAAGTGGCCGCCCTGGCGGCGCGCCATCGCCTCGGCCCGGCGGTCGACGTGCGCGGCGATGGTGACGCGGCCAAGGCCGGCCTCCTTCAGCCCCTCCAGCACCAGCACACCCATGTCGCCCAGGCCCATGAGCAGGGCGGCGCAGCGGCCGAGATCGCCGTGGATGTCACGCGCCACCTGCACCGCCGCGGCGATGATCGAGGTGGCGCCCTCGGCGATGGGCGTGTCGCTGCGCACCCGCTTGGCGGCGGCGTAGGCGGCTTGCAGCAGCGCCTCCAGTTCCGGGCCGGTCATGCCGGCGCCGGCAGCAACCCGGTGCGCCGCCTTGATCTGGCCGAGGATCGCCGGCTCGCCGACGATCTGGCTGTCCAGCGAGCAGGCCACCGAGAAGACGTGCCGCACCGCCCGGTCGCCGACGTAGGTGTAGAGCTGGTCGGCGAGGTCGTCGGCGGCGATGCCCAGCCGCTCCGCCATCACCGCGGCGGCGTCGAGCGCGCCCTCCAGCGGGCGGGGGTGGACGGCGTGCACCTCGACGCGGTCGCAGGTGGACAGCCACAGCGCCTGCTCGAAGCCGGCGGCCTTGAGGTGCGCCAGCATGTCCGGCACCTCGGCCTCCTCGGTGGCGAGCCAGTCGCGCAGCGAGCCCGAACAGGTCCGGTGGCTGGCGCCGATGACGAGGTAGAAAGCGGTCAACGCGGTGGTCCGTTTAATTCCCTCTCCCGTCCCGGGAGAGGGTGGCCGCGCAGCGGCCGGGTGAGGGCAAAACCGAGGGTCCTTGCACTGACCCTCACCCTCCCGCCGCAACGCGGCGGGCCCCTCCCTCTCCCGGGGCGGGAGAGGGGATCTTACCCTATTCCGCGGCCTTGGCGGCTTCGATCTCGGCAGCCTTCTTCTCGACGAGGCCGACGAGGTGGTCGACGATGCTCTGGTCCTTCAGGCGGTGGTCGGTCACGCCCGACAGGTACACCTGGTGCGTGTTGTTGCCGCCGCCGGTCAGGCCGATGTCGGTCTCGCGCGCCTCGCCGGGGCCGTTCACCACGCAGCCGATCACCGACAGCGTCAGCGGCGTGGTGATGTGCGCCAGCCGCTGCTCCAGGATCTCCACCGTCCTGATGACGTCGAAGTTCTGCCGGGCGCAGCTGGGGCAGGAGATCACCGTCACGCCGCGCCGGCGCAGGCCCAGCGACTTCAGCATCTCGTAGCCGACCTGCACCTCCTCGGCCGGGTCGGCCGACAGCGAGACGCGGATGGTGTCGCCGATGCCCGACCACAGCAGCATGCCCAGCCCGATGGACGACTTCACCGTCCCGGCGCGCAGGCCGCCGGCCTCGGTGATGCCGATGTGCAGCGGGTAGTCGCAGGCCTCGGCGAGGCCCTGGTAGGCCGCCACCGCCAGGAACACGTCCGACGCCTTGACCGAGATCTTGAACTCGGTGAAGTCGTGGTCCTCCAGGATCCTGGCGTGGTTCAGCGCGCTCTCGACCATCGCCTCGGGGCAGGGCTCGCCGTACTTCTCCAGCAGGTCGTGCTCCAGCGAGCCGGCGTTGACGCCGATGCGCATGGAGCAGCCGTAGTCCTTCGCCGCCTTCACCACCTCGCGCACGCGGTCGGCGGAGCCGATGTTGCCGGGGTTGATGCGCAGGCAGGCGGCGCCGCTCTGCGCCGCCTCGATGGCGCGCTTGTAGTGGAAGTGGATGTCGGCGACCACCGGCACGTCCACCTGCCGCACGATGTCCTTCAGCGCCAGCGCCGACTCCTGGTCCGGGCAGGAGACGCGGACGATGTCGACGCCGACGCGCTCGGCCGCCCTGATCTGCTCGACCGTGGCCTGCACGTCGGTGGTCGGCGTGTTGGTCATGGTCTGCACGGAGATCGGCGCGTCGCCGCCGACGAGCACCTTGCCGACGCGGATCTGCCGTGATGTGCGGCGCAGGATCTGGCGGTAGGAACGCACGGTCATGGGTCTGGCCTTCGCGGGCTGGAAAAAGCGGGCAGGACTGAAGTGCGGACGGCCGCCGCGGATTCCAAGGGGATCGACGGGGGGATCGGCGGGGATCAGCGCGCCGGCTTGGGCTCCAGCGGCACGTCGCGCAGCACCTGGCCGACCGAGCCCATCGGCTGGCCGGCGACGCCGTCGATCACCACCACGAGGCCACCGGCGTTGCCGGTGCGCAGGCGCACGCCCGGGCGGTCGGGCACGCGGTAGGTGTCGCCCGGCTTCAGCACGCGGGTGAAGATGATGTCCTGCGAGTCGCGGATCTGCACCCAGCTGTCCTGGACGGCGCGCACCTGGACGCGCGTGGTGCCGTTCTGCGCGCCGTAGACCTTGCCGTCGGCCGGAGCGGCGGGCGCCTGCGGCGCGGCCGGCGGGGCGGCGGCGGCGGGCGACAGCGGCGTCGGGTCCTGCCGGGCCATGTCGACCTCCTCCTCGTCGCCGTGCGGCGCGGGGGGGACGATGGTGGCCTGTGGGGCAGGGGCCGGCGTGGGCGCGGTGGCGGGCGGGCGTGGCGGCACGGGCGCGGCGACCGGGGCGGGCGGCGTGACCGGAACGGCGGCCGGCGGTGGCGGGCTGACGGACGCGCCGCCCGGCGGGGGCGGCGGGGCGGGC
>NZ_LGQZ01000176.1 GCF_003116015.1 Azospirillum sp. TSO22-1 | reverse complement strand
TCGAGGTGCACGGCGAGCGCATGGTCAAGCGCACCTTCGATCCGGGCTTCCGCATCGAGCTGCACCAGAAGGACCTCAACCTCGCGCTCAGCACCGCGCGCTCGCTCGGCGTCGCGCTGCCGAACACCGCCACCGCGCAGGAGCTGTTCAACGCCTGCGCCGCCCGCGGCGGCAAGGCGTGGGACCACTCCGGCATGGTGCGTGCGCTGGAGTTGATGGCCAATTTCGAGATCGGCCAGAAGGCGTAGGGGAGACCGCCATGACCATCGCCCCTAAGGATCTTCTGCGCCGGATGTTCGACGCCGCGGTGAACGCCGCCCAGCCGGCGCACTGCGTGCCGCTGCACCTGCCGGAGCCCCCGAAGGGCCGGTTGCTGGTGATCGGCGCCGGCAAGGCCTCGGGGGCGATGGCCAAGGCCTTGGAGGACTGCTGGCCCGGACCGCTGTCCGGGCTGGTGGTCACCCGCTACGGCTACAAGGTGCCGTGCGAGCGCATCGAGGTGGTCGAGGCCGCCCACCCGGTGCCGGATTCCGCCGGTCTGCTCGCCGCCGCCCGGATCGGCACGCTGGTGCAGGGCCTGACGGCGGACGATACGGTGCTGTGCCTGATCTCCGGCGGCGGCTCGGCGCTGCTGGCGCTGCCGCTGGACGGGCTGACGCTGGAGGACAAGCAGGCGGTCAACCGCGCGCTGCTGACATCCGGCGCCACGATCTCCGAGATGAACTGCGTGCGCCGCCACCTCTCGGCGGTCAAGGGCGGCCGGCTGGCGGCGGCCTGCCATCCGGCCCGGGTGGTGACGCTGCTGATCTCCGACGTGCCCGGCGACGATCCCATGGACATCGCCTCGGGGCCGACGGTGGCCGACCCCACCACCTGTGCCGACGCGCTGGCCATCATCCGCCGCTACGGCATCGCCGTGCCGCCCAAGGTGATCGAGGTGTTGGAGAGCGGCCGCGGCGAGAGCGTCAAGCCGGGCGACCTGCGTTTGCGGCGCGCCGAAACGCGGACGATCGCCACGCCGCAGATGGCGCTGGAGGCCGCCGCCGCGGTGGCACGCGAGGCGGGCTACGCCGTGCACATCCTGGGCGATGCCATCGAGGGCGAGGCCAAGGACGTCGGCAAGGTGATGGCCGGCATCGCCTTGCAGGTCGCCCGCAACGGGCAGCCCTTCACCGCGCCCTGCGTGCTGCTGTCGGGGGGCGAGACCACGGTGACGGTGCGCGGCTCCGGGCGCGGCGGGCGCAACGTGGAGTTCCTGCTGTCGCTGGGCGTGGCGCTGGATGGTTGCCCTGATATGCACGCGCTGGCCGGCGACACCGACGGCGTCGATGGGCTGGAGGAGATCGCCGGGGCGTACCTCGGCCCCGACAGCCTGCAGCGCGCCTGGGGCCTGGGCGTCAAGCCCAGGGACAGCCTGGCCGACAACGACGGGCACGGCTTCTTCGAGGCCTTGGGCGACAGCGTCGTCACCGGCCCGACCCTGACCAACGTCAACGATTTCCGCGCGATCCTGATCGACGCGCGCTGAAGGACGAGGAGACTCCCATGAACATCCCCGAGAACACGTTCAAGCGCGCGCTGGAGGCCGGCCGCTCGCAGATCGGCCTGTGGTCGATCCTGTCCAGCCACGTCACGGTGGAGATCATCGCCGGTGCCGGCTTCGACTGGCTGGTGCTCGACACCGAGCATTCGCCCAACGAGCTGCCGATGGTCTACAGCCAGTTGCAGGCCGCCGCCGCGGGCGGCCGGGCGCATCCGGTGGTGCGGGTTCCGTGGAACGACATGGTAACGTTGAAGCGCTACCTGGACATCGGCGTGCAGTCGTTCCTGATCCCCTATGTCGAGAGCGCCGAGGAGGCGGCGAGCGCGGTGGCGTCGACCCGCTACCCGCCGCACGGCGTGCGCGGCTACTCGGCCGCACCGCGGGCGAGTGGCTTCGGGCGGATCAAGGACTACCCGCAGGTCTGCGAGCGCGAGCTGGCGGTGCTGGTGCAGATCGAGACGCGCAAGGGCCTGGACAACATCGAGGCGATCGCCGCGGTGGAGGGCGTGACCGGGCTGTTTATCGGGCCGGGCGATCTGGCGGCGGCGCTGGGGCACGTCGGCAACCCGAAGCACCCCGAGGTGCAGGCGGCGATCGAGGACGCCATCGCGCGCATCCGCAAGGCCGGCAAGCCGGCCGGCATCCTGAGCGCCGACGAGGCGCTGGCGAAGCGCTACATCGAACTGGGCTGCACCTTCACCGCGGTCGGCTCCGACCTCGGCATCCTCGCCCGCGTCTCTGAACAGCTTGCCGCAAAGTTCAAGGGCTGACACGTCAAAAGCCCTCCCCCGCTTCCGGCGGGGGAGGGTTGGGTGGGGGCAGCGGCCCAGCCCGGCAACAACCAGCCCCCACCTAACCTCCCCCTGCGGAGCAGGGGGAGGGACAACGCAAAATTCTCAAAGGCAACGGCCATGACCGACACGCCGCTCTACATCAAGGTGCACGCCGACGACAACGTCGCCATCGTCGTCAACGCTCTGGGCCTGCCGGCGGGGACGGAGTTCCCCTGCGGGCTGGTGCTGCGCGAGTTCGTCCCGCAGGGGCACAAGGTGGCGCTGCGCGACCTCGCCGAGGGCGAGGCGATCCTGCGCTACGGCGAGGTGATCGGCACCGCCGAGCGCGCCATCCCCACGGGGAGTTGGATCGAGGAATCGCTGGTGCGCCTGCCGAAGGCCCCCGATCTCCACAGCCTGCCGCTCGCCACCAGCGTGCCGGCGCCGCAGCCGCCGCTGGAGGGCTACACCTTCGAAGGCTACCGCAACCCCGACGGCTCGGTCGGCACCAAGAACGTGCTGGGCATCAGCATGAGCGTGCAGTGCGTGGCCGGCGTGCTCGACCACGCGGTCGAGCGCATCAAGAAGGAGCTGCTGCCCCGCTTCCCCAACGTCGACGACGTGGTCGCCATCGAGCACGCCTACGGCTGCGGCGTGGCGATCAACGCGCCGGAGGCGGTGGTGCCGATCCGCACCCTGCAGAACCTCGCCCGCAACCCGAACCTGGGCGGGCAGGTGATGGTGGTCGGCCTAGGCTGCGAGAAGCTGCAGCCGGAGCGCCTGCTGCCCGCCGGCGCCGACGGCGCCACCAGCATCATGACCTTGCAGGACGAGCGCAACGTCGGCTTCGGCTCCATGGTGGCGTCCATCATGGAGATGGCGGAAAAGCGCCTGGAGGAGCTGAACCGGCGCCGCCGCGAGACCTGCCCGGCGTCCGACCTGGTGATCGGCATGCAGTGCGGCGGCAGCGACGCGTTCTCCGGCGTCACCGCCAACCCGGCGGTCGGCTACGCCTCCGACCTGCTGGTGCGCGCCGGGGCGACCGTCATGTTCTCGGAAGTCACCGAGGTGCGCGACGCCATCCACCTGCTCACCCCGCGCGCCGCCGACGAGGAGGTCGGCCGCGCGCTGATCCGCGAGATGGACTGGTATGACCGCTACCTTGCGGCCGGGCAGACCGACCGCGCCGCCAACCCGTCGCCGGGCAACAAGAAGGGCGGCCTCGCCAACGTGGTGGAGAAGGCGCTGGGCTCCATCGCCAAGTCGGGCAGCAGCGCCATTTCCGGCGTGCTGTCGCCCGGCGAGCGTGCCGACCGCAAGGGCCTGCTCTACGCCGCCACGCCGGCCAGCGACTTCGTCTGCGGCACGCTGCAGCTGGCCTCGGGCTGCAACATGGAGGTGTTCACCACCGGCCGCGGCACGCCCTACGGCCTCGCCATGGTGCCGGTCATCAAGGTGGCGACCCGCACCGCGCTGGCCGAGCGCTGGCACGACCTGATCGACGTGGACGCCGGGCGCATCGCCACCGGGCAGGCGACCATCGAGGAGATTGGAATGGAATTGTTCCAGCTTATCCTTGCTGTCGCCAGCGGCCGCAAGCAAACCTGGGCCGACCGCTGGGGCCTGCGCAACGCGATGACGCTGTTCAACCCGGCACCCGTGACCTGATATCAAGACGGAGACGACCATGACGGTTCCGACGACGACGCTCCCCTCCGGCGAGGCGGTGCCGGTGCTGGGGCAGGGGACCTGGTTCATGGGCGAGGACGACCGCGAGTGGGGTGCGGAGGCGGACGCGCTCCGCCTCGGCCTCGACCTCGGCCTGACGCTGATCGACACCGCCGAGATGTACGGCGACGGCGGGGCCGAGGAGGTTGTGGGCGACGCCATATCCGGCCGTCGCGACGGCGTGTTCCTGGTCAGCAAGGTGCTGCCGCAGAACGCGTCGCGCCGCGGCGCCATTGCTGCGTGCGAGCGCAGCCTGCGCCGGATGGGGACCGACCGCATCGACCTCTACCTGCTGCATTGGCGCGGCGGGCACCCGCTGGCCGAGACGGTGGCGGCGTTCGAGGACCTCCAGGCCGCCGGCAAGATCCGCCACTGGGGCGTCAGCAACCTCGACCCGCGCGACATGGAGGAACTGGTCCGGGTGCCCGGCGGCGAGGCCTGCGCCACCGACCAGGTGCTCTACAACCTGACGCGCCGGGGCATCGAGTTCGACCTGCAGCCCTGGTGCCTCCGCCGCGGCATCCCGATCATGGCCTATTCGCCGATCGAGCAGGGCCGCATGCTGAACCATCCCGAGCTGCGCCGTGTCGCCGGCCGGCACGGCGCCACGCCGGCGCAGGTGGGGCTGGCGTGGCTGCTGCGGCAGGAGGGGATGATCGCCATCCCCAAGGCGTCGTCGCCCGAACACGTGCGCGAGAACCGCGCGGCGCTCGACCTGCGCCTGACCGGGCAGGACCTCGCCGACCTCGACCGCGCCTTCCCGCCGCCGCGCCGGGCGCAGCCGCTGGAGATGCTGTAGGGCTTACGTCGTCGCGCGCTCGACGATCTCGAAGCCGACGTCGACCACCTTCTGCGCCACCGGCTTGTCGGCGAGGCGGTCGAGCAGCGCCTCGGCGGCGAGGCGGCCGATGGCGAAGCGGTCGATGCGCACGGTGCTCAGCGGCGGCGACATGTATGCGGCGAAGTCCAAGTCGCCGAAGCCGATCACCGCGATGTCGCCGGGCACCGACAGGCCGCGCGCCTGCGCCTCCAGCACCACGCCGTGCGCCATGGAATCCGAGCTGCAGTGGATCGCCCCGCGGAACCCGCCGGTGAGCAGCCGGCCCAGCGCGTCGCGGCCCATGGCCAGCGAACTGGGGGCCGGCGTGGTGACGCAGGTCACGTCGGTGACGCCCAGGGCGCCCAGCGTGTCGACGATGCCGTCGCGGCGGATGGTGGCGCGCTCGTCCTCGGCGCTGAACACGGCGACGCGGCGGTAGCCCCTGGCGTGCAGGTACTCGGCGATGCCGCGCCCGACCGCCTGGTGCGAGAAGCCGACCGCCATGTCGATGGGCTTGTGCGACAGGTCCCAGGTCTCGACGATGGGGATGCGCGCGGCGCGCAGCTGCCGGCGCGTCTCCGGCGAGTGGGTGGTGCCGGTCAGGTACAGCGCGTCGGGGCAGCGGCTGAGGATGGCGTGCAGCAGGTTGTCCTCGCGCTCGGACGGGTAGCCGGACAGGCCCAGCAGCATCTGGTAGCCGTCCATCGCCAGCCGGTCGGTCAGCGCCTGGATGGCGCCGGAGAACAGCACGTGCGTCAGCGTCGGCACCACCGCCGCCACCAGCCTGGTGCGGCTGGAGGCCAGCCCGCCGGCCAGCAGGTTCGGCACGTAGCCGGTCTCGGCGATGGCCTTGCGGACGATCGTCTGGATTTCCGGCGTGACCGATTCCGGGCGGTTGATGACGCGCGACACCGTCATCGCCGACACGCCGGCCAGCTTCGCCACATCCCCCAGCGTCACCCGGCCGCTCGACGGGCGCACGCCGCGACCCGTGCCGGTCTTGGCCGTGATCGCCTTGGCGGCCTTGCGGGGAGGGAGGGTCGGTGTGTCGGACACGGCGGGGTTCCTGGGAAAGGGTACTACATACGATGTATGAACAGGGTCAGCAAGAGTCGCCGGCCACCGGAAGCGGCGGGAAGCCTTTGGTCCGACACTGATCACGTGTAGCGGGTTTCGGCTCTTTGCAAGGCTTGGGCAACGGCGTGGGGAGCGTCGGGCCGGCGAAAAAATAGTCCAAAACGTCGCACCCCTCTTGCGGCCGGCGCCAGTTAGCGCTAACAATCGCAGCGCTATTGTGAGCGCTAACAATATAAGAACACGCGGCGCCCGCACACCGAAATCCGGTACGG
>NZ_LGQZ01000169.1 GCF_003116015.1 Azospirillum sp. TSO22-1 | reverse complement strand
AGCTGGTGCGCACCGGCTTCGGCACCAACAACGTCGACCACTGCACCCGTCTGTGCCACGCCTCGTCGGTGGCGGCGCTGATGGAGGGCATCGGGTCGGGCGCCGTCACCGCGCCGTTCACCGCGGCGGAGGACGCCGAGGTGATCGTCGTCATCGGCGCCAACCCGACCGAGAACCACCCGGTCGCCGCCACCTTCTTCAAGAACGCGGTGAAGAAGGGCGCCAAGCTGGTCGTCATGGACCCGCGCGGCATGGCGCTGAAGCGCTTCGCCACGCATATGCTGCAGTTCAAGGTCGGCACCGACGTGGCGATGCTGAACGCGCTGCTGAACGTCATCGTCACCGAAGGGCTGCACGACCGCCAGTACGTCGCCGCCCACACCCGTGATTTCGAAGCGCTGGCGGAACACGTCCGAGCCTTCCCGCCCGAGGACATGGCCCCGCTCTGCGGCATCGACGCCGATACCCTGCGCGCCGTGGCGCGGCTGTACGCGCGCTCGCGCGCCTCGATCATCTTCTGGGGCATGGGGGTGTCGCAGCACACGCACGGCACCGACAACGCGCGCTGCCTGATCGCGCTGGCGCTCGTCACCGGGCAGATCGGCCGACCGGGCACCGGGCTGCACCCGCTGCGCGGCCAGAACAACGTGCAGGGGGCCTCGGACGCCGGGCTGATCCCGATGGTCCTGCCCGACTACCGCCCGGTGACCGACGGCGACACCCGCCGCTTCTTCGAGGAACTGTGGGGCGCCACGCTCGACCCCGAGCGCGGGCTGACCGTGGTGGAGATCATGGACGCCGTCCACGCCGGCCGCATCCGCGGCCTGTACGTGATGGGCGAGAACCCGGCGATGTCCGACCCCGACCTGACGCACGCCCGCGAGGCGCTGGCGGAGTTGGAGCACCTCGTCGTCCAGGACATCTTCCTGACCGAGACGGCGCGCTACGCCGACGTGGTGCTGCCGGCCTCGGCATGGCCGGAGAAGGCCGGCACGGTGACCAACACCAACCGGCAGGTGCAGATGGGCCGCCCGGCGCTGCCACCGCCCGGCGACGCGCGGCGGGACCTGTGGATCATCGTCGAGCTTGCCCGGCGCCTCGGCCTCGGCTGGACGTACGACCACCCGCGCGACGTGTTCGCCGAGATGGCCCGCGCCATGCCCTCATTGGCCAACATCAGCTGGGAGCGGCTGGAGCGCGAGGACAGCGTCACCTACCCCTGCGACGCCCCCGACCAACCGGGACGGGAGATCGTCTTCGGCGACGGCTTCCCCACGCAGGACGGCCGCGGCCGGCTGGTCCCCGCCGGGCTGCGCCCGCCGGCCGAACTGCCGGACGACGAGTACCCGTTCGTGCTGACCACCGGCCGGCTGCTGGAGCACTGGCACACCGGCGCCATCACCCGCCACGCCACCATGCTGGACGCGCTGGAACCCGCCCCCATCGCCACGCTGGCGCCGGCCGAGCTGCACCGGCTGGGCATCGCCGCCGGCGACGCGGTGCGCGTGGCGACGCGCCGCGGCGTGGTGGAACTGACCGCCCGCGCCGACCCGGCGGTACCGCCGGGGGTGGTGTTCATCCCATTCTGCTTCGCCGAGGCGGCGGCCAACCTGCTGACCACGCCGCAGCTCGACCCCTTCGGCAAGATTCCGGAGTTCAAGCACTGCGCGGCGCGGGTGGAGCGGGCAGCCTAGGGGCACACAGGCTCGAACTGGGTGAACCACTGGCCCCCGTCGGCGTCGTGGTACAGCGAGGCCATGCGCAGGCGGCCGGCGTCGCCCAGCTCCGACCCCTCGATCATCGACTGGAACCGCTCGCCGCCGAACAGGCGGTGCGCCATGGTCAGGTACAGCCGCGACAGCACGCCGCCGCGCAGCGTCGTCTCCAGCATGCGCGGGCCGGCCAGCAGGTAGAGGCTGCGGAAGCCGCGCCCGCCCAGCACCCGCACCAGCGGCGCGCCCTCCACCCGCACACCCTCGCCGGCGACGATCACCTCCAGCCCGGCGCGGCGCAGCGCCTCCACCCGCCCGGCCGGGGCGGCGCGGCCGACCGCGATCATGACGCGCTGCCCGTGGCGCGCCAGCGACTCCGGCAGCGTGAAGTCCAGGCTGGAACTGGCGACGACCACGGCCGGCTGCGGCGCCATTCCGTTGGCGAGACGCCAGTCCGCAAGATCGCGTCCCGGGTCGTGCAGGCCGATCTGCAGCACGTTGTCCAGCTTGCCCGCGGCGAGGTCGCGCAGGTAGCCGGCGTGGGTGATCAGGCAGTCCGCCTGCGCCTGCAATTCCAGGAAAAGCCGGAAGTCGGAGCCATTGCTCAGCCCCGGCGGGAAGCGGCTCTCGCCGGTGGCCGGGTCCAGCAGGGCGATGCGGCCGTCCAGGCTGCTGACGAAGCTGGCGTAGACGAACGGCGCAGCGGGGCTGCCCAGGGCTTGCAGCCCGTGGGCGAGATAGGCTCCCGCCAGCGGGAGGTCCTCCGGTGGGCCCGGATACAGCCTGAGGAGACGCGCCGCCATGCCGGCAGTGTAACACCCGTGTGACGGCCGTCACTGCCCCAATAGGGGGGCCTTCGGCAAACTGCACCGCATCGACACCGATTCACGATCCTGGGGGCAAAAATGGCTGCCGGCATCGCCAACCGCTCGACCTTCCGCTTTCCCGGCCACCCGGCGCCGGTCAGCCGCGGCAACCGCCTGAACCCGTGGGAGGGCGCGGCCCGCCCGCTTGCGCAGGCGACCACCGCGCCCCACGCCGGGGTCGGCACCGACCTGTTCGCCGAGGTGCTGGCGAACATCCACCAGATCATCCGCGGCGAACGGCCGGTCCCCGTGCACGGGTAGCCGCGCCTACGCCGCCGGTTCGCTGCCCATCAGGGCCTTGGTCTCCAGGAACTCCTCGAAGCCGGCCGGCCCCCACTCACGGCCCAGGCCGGACTGCTTGTAGCCGCCGAAGGGTGCGGCGATGTCCACCCCCGCGCCGTTCAGGTGCACCATGCCGGTGCGCAGCCGCCGCGCCACCGCGCGCGCCTCGTCCGGCGTGCCGGCCGACACGTAGCCGGACAGGCCGTACGGCGACGCGTTGGCGCTGGCGATCGCCTCCTCCAGGTCGGCGTAGGGGCGGATCACCAGCACCGGTCCGAAGATCTCCTCGCGCGCGATGGTCATGCGGTCCTCGACCCGGCTGAACACCGTGGGCCTGGCGAAGAAGCCGCGCTCCATCCCGTCCGGACGGCCGGGGCCGCCGCACAGCAGTTTGGCGCCCTCGTCGATGCCGGTTTGGATCAGGTGCTGCACGCGCTCGAACTGCCGCTGGTTGGCGATGGGGCCGACGGTGGTCTCCGCGGCGCGCGGATCGCCGACCACCAGCTTGGCGCAGGCCGCCGCCGCGACCGCTTCCGCCTCCTCCAGCCGCGCGGCCGGAATGTAGAGGCGGGACGGCGCGTTGCAGCTCTGGCCGGCGTTGGACATCATCGAGCGCACGCCGTGCGTCACCGCCTTGGGCAGATCGGCGCTGTCGCAGACGATATTCGCCGACTTGCCGCCCAACTCCAGCGACACGCGCTTGATGCTGTCGGCGGCGGCGTGCGAGACGGCGGCGCCGGCCCGGGTCGAGCCGGTCAGCGACACCATGTCGACCAGCGGGTGCGAGGCCAGCACCGGGCCGACCGTCGGGCCGTCGCCGAACAGCATGTTGAACACGCCGGCCGGCACGCCGGCCTCGTGCAGGATCTCGGCGAGGATCTGCGCCGAATAGGGGGCGAACTCGCTGGGCTTCAGCACCATGGTGCAGCCGGTGGCCAGCGCCGGCGCCACCTTGCAGGTGATCTGGTTCATCGGCCAGTTCCACGGCGTGATCAGCGCGCAGACGCCCACCGGCTCGCGCACGATGCGGGTGGTGCCGCGCGCCGTCTCGAACGGGAAGGACTGGGCGGCCTTCAGCGCGACCTGGAAATGCGCCAGCCCCATGCGCGCCTGCGCCGGCTTCGACAGGGTGTGCAGCGGCGCGCCCATCTCCCCGGTGATGGCGTCGGCGACGTCGTCGAAGCGCCGCTCATAGACCGCGCAGATCGCGCCCAGCAGCTCGAGGCGCTGGGCCAGCGGCGTGCGCGACCAGCCGTCGAAGGCCCGGTGCGCTGCCGCGATGGCGCGCTCCGCGTCCTCGGCGCCGCCGAGCGCCACGACGCCCGACACCTCCTCGGTCGCCGGATTGACCACCTCCATGGTCGAGCCGCCGGCGGCCGGATCGCACCAGCCGCCGTCGATGTAGAAGCTCTGGCACCGTCGCATACTCCACTCCCTCGTTCCGTGTTGTTGCCCTCATAAAAGCAGGGCCGCGGGGACAATGCCACCCGCGGCCCCAGTCTCAGGGAGGAAACCGTTCGCGCGCTCACATGCCCGGATAGTTCGGCCCGCCGCCGCCTTCCGGGACGGACCAGTCGATGTTCTGGGTCGGATCCTTGATGTCGCAGGTCTTGCAATGCACGCAGTTCTGCGCGTTGATCTGCAGGCGCGGCCCTTCGGCCGCCTCGATGATCTCGTAGACGCCGGCCGGGCAGTAGCGTGTCTCGGGCGCGGCGAACGTGGCGAGGTTCACGCGGATCGCCGCCCCGCCGTCCCTCAGGCGCAGGTGGACCGGCTGGTCCTCCTCGTGGTTGGTGTTGGACAGGTAGACCGAGGACAGGCGGTCGAAGCTCAGCACGCCGTCCGGCTTCGGGTAGGCGATGGGCGTCGCCTCGGCGGCCGGCTTCAACGCCGCGTGGTCCTCGTGATGCCTGAGCGTCCACGGCGCCTTGCCGCGGAACAGAGTGGTCTCCAGCGCGGCGTTCGCCATGCCGGCCCACAGGCCCCACCGGAAGCCGGGGCGGATGTTGCGGACCCGCTTCAGCTCGTCCCACAGCCAGGAGCGCTCCAGCGCCTGCCTGTAGCCGGTCACCTCGTCGCCGCTGGTGCCGCCGGTCAGGTGCGCGGCCACCGCCTCGGCGGCGACCATGCCGGACTTCATGGCGGTGTGGCTGCCCTTGATCTTCGGAACGTTGAGGAAGCCCGCCGTGTCGCCGGCCAGCAGACCGCCCGGAAAGGTCAGCTTCGGGATCGACTGGAAACCGCCCTCCGACAGCGCCCGGGCGCCGTAGGCGATGCGCCGTCCGCCCTCCAGGTGCGTGCGGATCGCCGGGTGTGTCTTGTAGCGCTGGAACTCCTCGAACGGGCTGAGGTGCGGGTTGGAATAGTCCAGGCCGACCACGAAGCCGACCGACATCAGGTTGCCCTCCAGGTGGTAGAGGAAGGAGCCGCCATAGGTCTTCGCATCCAGCGGCCAGCCGACGGTGTGGACGATCAGGCCGGGCTGCGATTTGGCGGGATCGACCTCCCACAGCTCCTTGATGCCGATGCCGTAGGTCTGCGGCTGGCAATCGCGGCGCAGGGCGAAACGCTCCATCAGGCCCTTGGTCAGGCTGCCGCGGCAGCCCTCGGCGAAGATGGTCTGGCGGGCCAGCAGCTCGACACCGGGGGTGTACGTCCCGTTCGGCTTCCCGTCCTTGCCGATGCCCATGTCGCCGGTGGCGACGCCGCGCACCCGGCCAGCCTCGTCGTAGAGCACCTCGGCACCGGCGAAGCCCGGGAACAGCTCGACGCCCAGGCCCGCCGCGTGCTCACCCAGCCAGCGGCACAGGTTGCCCAGCGAGAGGATCGCGTTGCCGGTGTTGTGCATCCGAGGCGGCGTCGGCAGGCGCCAGGAGCCGCGCCCGGTCAGGAACAGGAAGCGGTCCTCGCGCGCCGGGGTGCCGCGTGGTGCCCCGCGCTCGCGCCAGTTGGGGATCAGTTCGTCCAGCGCGCGCGGCTCGAACACCGCGCCGGAGAGGATGTGCGCGCCGATCTCAGCGCCCTTCTCGATCAGGCAGACCGACAGCTCCGGCGCCACCTGCCGCAGGCGGATCGCTGCGGCCAGCCCGGCCGGCCCGCCGCCGACGATCACCACATCGAATTCCAGGCTCTCACGCGCGCTCATGTCTCGTGGTCTCCGCAAAAAGGGGCCGGGTGCCGACGGCGCCACCACCCGGCCCTCAAGGTCCGCACCCCGCGGGGGACGCTTGGTGCGGCGGACGTCGGTCAGAGGGCCTGAGCCAGTTCCGGCACCGCCTTGAACAGGTCGGCCACCAGCCCGTAGTCGGCGACCTGGAAGATCGGCGCCTCCTCGTCCTTGTTGATGGCGACGATCACCTTGCTGTCCT
>NZ_LGQZ01000170.1 GCF_003116015.1 Azospirillum sp. TSO22-1 | reverse complement strand
ACGGCGAGAAGACGCGGACGTGCGCCCACGCCCGCAGCGAGGCGCCGACCGCCGGGCCGCGCTCGAAGAGGACGGGGGTGAGGCCGCGTTGGACGGCGTGCGCGGCGGCGGCAAGACCGACCGGACCTGCCCCGATGATGGCGATGGGAAGCGCGGAGCTGGGATCGTGCGACATGCTGCGGGTCCTCCTGGATGCCTTGCTTATAGCCCGGCCAAAGCGGCGGTGCCCGCCGCCCGGGTCCCCTATCCGGCCAACCGGCTCGCCAACGTCAAGGACCTGAAGGTCAACGAGCCCATGCAGATCGCCTATCCGGACATCGACTCCCCGGGCGTTCTGATCAAGCTCGGGACGAGGGTGGAGGCGACACGCTGGACCTGCGTACCGGCCTCCACAATCCGGGGCAGCAGGGCGGCCCGCCGCTCCGCCAGGGTGATGCGGTCGGCGGACACACCATCCAGCGCCGCCAGATTGTCGAGCAGGGCCCTCGACGCCGTCAGGATGGCCTCGAAACGCCCATGCGCCGAACCGGCTTCGCGCAGTTCCTGCAATTGGCCGGAGAAAACGGTGCGGCCCTCGCCGAGGCGGGACGACACCTCCTCCAGGGCCTTGCGGTCGGAGGCTGCGGCCAGGGCCGGGGCGAGCGCCACCAGCCTTTCCGCCGTCTGCGCCACGCCCATGCTCCCGACCGTCGCCGGCAGGGCCTGACGCAGGATAAGGTCGTTGTTGGCGCGTACGGCGGCGTAGCCGATCAGGGCAGCCGTCGCCGCAGCAGGCGGTAATTGTCGCGGACGGCGGCCAAATCGATGGTGGGGACCGCGCCGGCATGCCAGCCCGCGAGTGGTGCATGGCCAAGGCCCAGTTCGCCGTCCTCTTCGGACCGCGATTCACGCAGGCCATAGCCTGATCATGTGCAACCGCCCGCCCACACACGAAATTCCTGACAGGCCCCGCGGCGTCCGCGCATTATGACGGCCGAGCGCTTGCGCTACGCCCAGCACCTGATGGCGGACCGGACCCGCAGCATTCCCCAGATCTGCCGTGAATTGGGCGGTATCCCCTCCAGCACCCTGTACCACTACCTCCACGCCGATGGGACACTCAAGGAGCCGGGCTGCCGGCTGCTGCAGAACGCGCCCTCGTGAGTCCCGGTTGCCGCCGTTGGCCTGGCGCAACGGATTCCGGTCTGGTGAGGCCGATGTGTGAATTCGTGGACGGATGTGGCCGGTGTCGTAGGCGGAGGCTCCTCTCCCGCACTGGTCTGCCGCCATGCCGCATAAAACGAACGCCGCTCGCCGTCACCACATCCCACGGCCGAAGCGGCGCGTTCTCAACTGGGCCGAGTACGATGCCGCCCTGCGCCAGCGCGGCAGTCTGACGGTCTGGGCACCGACGAGGCAATCGCATACTGGAAGGCGGCGCCGTGGACCACGCCGGGTGGACAGCCCAGCTACTCCGACCTGGCGATCACGACGGCCCTGATGCTACGCGCCGTATTCCGTTTGGCGCTGCGCCAGACCGAAGGGTTGATCAGCTCAGTCCTTCGGCTTCTCGGGCTGGATCTGCCGGTACCCGACCACTCCACCATCGCCCGACGCGCCCGGACGGTGACGCTGCCGACAGCGCCGCGCTCGAGCGGCAGGCCCATCCACCTGCTGGTGGACAGCACCGGGCTGAAGCTGTGCGGGCCGGGCGAGTGGCTGATCGAGAAGCACGGCACCAAGAAGCGGCGCTCCTGGAAAAAGTTGCATGTTGGCATGGACGCGGCGAGTGGCCGGATTGTCGCCGCCACGCTGACCGACCGCGACGTCGATGACGCCGCGCAGGTCGCCCCCTTGCTCGGGTCGGTTCAAGATACGTGTTTATGCCGAACGCGGCATAAACACGTTTATCTCGAGTTCCCGATTACGCCGAGTTGGGGCGTTCCGCCGATCCGATGCAGCCAGCCTCACGGCCTCTTCCCGGGCGGCAATGTTCGCCAGCACTCTTAACATACAACGATATGCATTTGTCCGCGTTATCCCAAATAAGTAGACAGAACAGCACTCTGATAGCTGCCGTATCCTCTTAAAATCTCTTTTCTGGACACTTGCCATCACTGTAATATTTCCTACGAAAATCATCGACACCGCTGAGACGGTGCGTCGAAATTTCCGCCGACGCTTGGTAAAGCGTTGAAGATCCGCCAGAAAACCAAGCCTGCAAAATCAAGTCTGCCAATCCAACGGAGAATAACCATGGCAAAATCTTCGGGAGGTAAGTCGGGGGGGAGGGAGCCGCAAGATCGCGGCGGGAACGGCAACGGACGGCTGGAGCCACCGAATCCGGGAACCACCGGGCGTTATCTAGTTTTGTTGCGCTCGGAAGCCTCCAGGGATGGCGGAAAGGTGTTGGCCGACATCGCCGGGTTGCGGGTTGCCAGCACCGCCGACTTTTCCGAAGGCGTCGTCGACCCCGACAAGCTCGGCGACGCGAATGCCGTCCTGATGCAGGAATTGGGCGTCGCCGTGGTCGATACGCCGCCGGAGGAACTTCGGGCGTTGAGTTCGGCCGCCGCCGCGGAAAGCTCAAGCATACTCGCCGTGGAGCCCGAGCGAATTGTCTACGCCATGCAGGATCAAGCGATGTTCGACGTTGCCCCGCCCGCGCAACGGCTGGGTCCGATGGAGCCGCCGCGGGGCTCGCTGGACTACTTCCTGGGGTATCGCGACGCGATCAACCAACTCGTCGCGCGCATGGCGGGCGGCACCGCAGCAGAGGAAGCCGGGACGATTCCCGGGCCTGTGCTCGACGAGGTCCAGTTCACTTGGGGCCTGCAGGTGACCAATGTGCCGGCATCGCAGTACAGCGGCCGGGGCATCCGGGTCGCGGTACTCGATACCGGCATGGATCTCCAGCATCCCGACTTCCTGGGACGGCGCATCGTCGCCCAATCGTTCATCGAGGGCGAAGACGCCCAGGACGGCCATGGCCACGGCACCCACTGCATCGGTACGGCCTGCGGTCCCCGCCAACCGGCCACGCTGCCCCGCTACGGAATTGCCTACAACGCCGAGATTTATGCCGGCAAGGTGCTGAGCAATCAGGGGAGCGGCCCGGACGGCGGCATTCTCCAAGGCATCGAATGGGCGATGCGCAATCAATGCGCCGTCGTTTCCATGTCGCTTGGCGCCCCTGTGACCATCGGGCAAAGCTATTCTCGGGTGTTCGAGCGGGTTGCCAGGCGAGCGCTGGCCGCCGGTACCGCCATCATCGCGGCCGCCGGTAATGAAAGCGAGCGGCCGGGCTTCATCATGCCTGTCGGCCACCCGGCCAACTGCCCGTCGATCATGGCGGTGGGGGCGATCGACGCCCAATTCCAGGTTGCCTCCTTTTCCTGTGGCGGGCTGAACCCCGATGGCGGTCAGGTCGATATTGCCGGGCCGGGAGTCAACATCCACTCGTCGTGGCCTCGCCCCATCCTGCATCGCCGGCTCCGGGGGACGAGCATGGCCACGCCGCATGTGGCCGGCATCGCGGCGTTGATTGCGGAATCCGATCCGAACGCGCGCGGGCGGGCGATGCTTCAGGTGCTGGCACAAACGGCCCGCCGTCTGAACCTTCTGTCCCGTGATGTCGGCGCGGGACTTGCGCAGGCGCCTTGATCCCTCAAGATTCAGCGGCAGCAAAGCCCCACGCGACGGCACTGGACTCGCGGTGGGGATGCTGCCGCTGCCAACCGCTGCAAGACGGGGGATCGCCCATGCCGGAAATAAAGGTCAACGTGTTGATCGACGACAGCAAGATGGCCGAATTCGACGAGGTGGTCCGCAACTGCCACCGGATCGGTCTTCAGATCAAGCAAAAGATGCCCCTGACCGGGACTGTCACGGGGGCGATTGAAGCCAGCCGGATCGACGAGCTCAAGAAGGTCGAAGGGGTTTCGGAGATCGAAATCTCCCGCAACGTCGGGATTCCACCACCCGACGGCGACATGCAGTGAAACGGAATGCCGGGTCGAAGACCACCACCCTTGCCAACAACAACCTTGTGTCGGGGGAGCATCCGTGGAGACCTTTGCTGCCGTGATCGCCTGGGCGCTGGCCTGGCTGCCCCGGGTCGCCGTGATCTCCCTGGTGCTGACGGCCGTTCTCTGGCTCGCCTCGCAGACGGTGAAATGGTTCATCCCGGATTCCGGAGACCCGGTGCCGGAATTCGAGATGGTCGGGCAGACCACCGCCGACATGAAGACGTTTCTGCCGCGTCTGCTGAACGCGGAGTTCATGCGCATCAAGGCCGACCTTGCGTCGGGCGCGGACGCGGTCAACCGCCAGCTCAAAGCGTGGGAGCGGGAATTTCAGGAAACCCGCCGACGACGCGACAGCGTCGTCGAGGATGCCAAACGGCGCGGTGAACGCGACCGGACGAGCGCGCAGGAGGCGCCAGCCACGGTCAACCCCGATATGAAACAGGTGGCGGCCTCGGACGTCCGCGGGGGGGTTGATCTCGCCCGTGTGGGGGAGGCGCTGAAGCAGCTCGAACTCCTGTCCACTGCGATTACGACGACGGATGTGCCCGATATTAAGATCGCCAACGTCGAACTCGGACCTGTGCTTCGGTGGCTCATCGACTTGTTTCGCGCGCCGAGCACAAACAAGGTCGTCGTCTTCGACTCGGACTTTGCCCTCATCGAAGGCCCGATCATCCGGGAAGGGCGGATTATTCTGGCGCTGGACACTCCCGCGCCAGGCGCACAGCGAACCGCGCAGCAAATGGTCGAACCGATCGCCTACCACATCCTGTCGAGCAAGCTTTCATCAAAGGCCAGCATCGATTTTGGCGGTTGGACGGCCATGCGGGATTTCGTCGTTGGCGCGAAGAGCTTGGCGAAGCTCGTATCGGAGCCGAAGCCCGGACCGGCCGAAATGGCGACGTGGCGCGCGGACATGGTCAAGGCGGCACAGCGCGTCGAGAGCGCGGGCGTCGCCGCGCGCGAGTGGCAATTCCTGGCGCTCGCGTCCTTCCTGTTCGAGCGCGCCGCGGATTTCGACAACGCGATCCGCATCCTCGATCGCTATGCTGAACTTGCGCCTGCAACCTCGCAAGACGATCGGAAAGCGCGGCTTGAGTATCTCCGTGAGCGGCGCGTGGTGAGCGCGGTCTCCGCCGCGCTCAAGACACGGCCGGCCGGCGGTGCGGTCTTCGCTGCAACCGCGGACTCCCTGGCGAACCTGCCGGAGATCATGGCGGTTCAAAAGCTGCATCGTCTCGGGGGGGTGCCGGACGGCTCCCGCGTGAAGGTGGCGCTCGTCGCCGGCATCACGCCGCCGTGGTTTGGGGTTGACCGGCCGGCGGAACCCATTCCACTGGAAGGCACCGTCGATCAGTATGGATCGCAGCTTGCTCAAACTGTGCGGGCACTCACGCCGTTGGCCGACGTCGTTTTCTTTCCCGTCAAAGAGATGCCGTCAGCCAAAGGGAGCATAATAACCAACGAACTCCTCTCCGCTCTCGACACAGCCATGAAGAGTGACGCTCCAATAATCATTCTTCCGTTTGGGCCTCTTCTAGAAAAGATTTGGGCTCGCGTATTCGAGAAAGTGTTGGAGCAGGAGCGGCTCATCATCGTTCCAGCAGGAAATTCTGGGCCTGAGTCTGCAGATATTTCAGACGAACTCGCTTCCAAGACTCTGGTTGCCGAGAGCATCGACGTGGACGGAACCTACTCCGGATTCTCCTCCCGTGTCCCTGGATCGCTCGCCGCCGTTGGCGGTGCGCTTCCATACGTCGCCGTGACGGATGCCGGTCCAACCGTGGTTGTGGGCAGCGGCACGGGTTTCGCCGCCGCCGCCCTCGCCGCCGTTGCCGTGGAGACGGTCGCGCGCCAGCCGGACCTGCGGGGCGCCGCTCTCCGCGACGCGCTTGTCGCGGCGGCCCGCTCGTCGGGGGATTACAAACCGAAGATCGCTCGGGTCACCATTCCACGCTGATTACGGTTGCATGGAGAGCATGCAGAAGTCCGGGGCGGTTCAAACGCAGGGATACCTCAATTCACAGGTGCACCTCGTCGAAGTCCATCACGGCGGCGGCGCCGTCGACCATCGACGCGCGGAAGCCCTCGACCTGGCCCAGCAGGTGCCCGGCGTAGAAGCGCGCAATCACCGGCTTGGCCCGCAGGAAACTGTCATCCACCGCTACAGCTACGCCGACGCCGAACGGCGTGCCCGCCGGCTGGTGCGGGTGCTGCAAGGCCTGGGCGTCGGCCCGCAGGACCGCGTCGGCACGCTGGCCTGGAACGGC
>NZ_LGQZ01000206.1 GCF_003116015.1 Azospirillum sp. TSO22-1 | reverse complement strand
AGCGCACCTTCGATCCGGGCTTCCGCATCGAGCTGCACCAGAAGGACCTCAACCTGGCGCTGGCGGGTGCCCGGGCGCTGGGGCTGTCGCTGCCGAACACCGCGACCTGCCAGGAGCTGTTCAACGCCTGCGTTGCGCAGGGTGGCAAGGCGTGGGACCATTCCGCCATGGTGCGCGCGCTGGAGCTGATGGCCGGGCACGAGATCGGCCAGCGGGACGCGGCCCCGGAAGAGGACAGGACCAGCCTCGGCTACGTCCTGCGCCTGATGGTCGGGGCCTGCGACGAGCCGCAGCCGGCCTGACGGGAGGACACGATGCGGGATCCGGCCGGTGCGACGGGAGACGGACACGGGTCCTGGGTGGTCGCGTTCGGCGCCGCGCCCGGCGCCGCGCCGGGCGATCCGGTGGCGGTGCTCGGCGGCAAGGGGGCGGGGCTGGCCGCGATGGCAGCGCTCGGCATCCCGGTGCCGCCGGGATTCACCATCGTTGCCGAGGCCTGCCGCCGCACCCTGGCTGCCGGCACGCTGCCCGCCGGCCTGACGGAGGAGGTGCGGGCGGCGCTCCGCCGCCTGGAGACCGAGGCGGGCGCCGGCTTCGGCGATCCGCGCGCCCCGTTGCTGGTGGCGGTGCGCTCCGGCGCCCGCGCCTCGATGCCCGGCATGATGGACACCGTGTTGAACCTCGGCCTGAACGACGCGACGGTGGAGGGGCTGGCGGCCCGCGCCGGCGACGCGCGCTTCGCCTACGACTGCTACCGCCGGCTGATCCAGACCTACGCGCACGTGGTGCTCGGCGTCGCCGAGCACCGGTTCGAGGCGATCCTCGACGCCTGCAAGACCGAGCGCGGGCTCGTGCTCGACGCCGACCTCGGGGCGGAGGACTGGCGCCGCGTCGTCGCGCTGTACCGTGACGAGGTGGAGCGGCGCGCCGGGTGCGCCTTCCCGCAGGACCCGGCCGAGCAGTTGCGCGAGGCCATTGCCGCCGTCTTCCGTTCCTGGACCAACCCGCGGGCGGTCGCCTACCGGGCGCTGCACGGCATCCCCGACGACTGGGGGACGGCGGCGACGGTGCAGTGCATGGTGTTCGGCAACCTCGGGCCGGACTCCGGCACCGGCGTCGCCTTCACCCGCGACCCGTCCACCGGCGCGCCGGGCCTGAGCGGCGAGTTTCTGGCCAATGCCCAGGGCGAGGACGTGGTGTCCGGCATCCGCACGCCGGGCCCGCTCGCCGCGTTCGAGGCGAGGATGCCCGCGGCCTTCGCCGATCTGCGCGCCGTCGCCGAGCGGCTGGAGCGGCACTTCGGCGACGTGCAGGACATCGAGTTCACCGTGCAGCGCGGCCGGCTGTTTATCCTGCAGACGCGCACCGCCAAGCGCTCCGCCGCCGCCGCGGTGCGCATCGCCACCGATCTGGTGCACGAGGGGATCATCGACCGCGACACCGCGGTGCGGCGGGTGGACCCGTCGGCGCTGGCCGGGCTGCTGCGGCCGGTGCTCGATCCCCGGGCCCCGCGGACGGTGCTCGCCACCGGGCTGCCGGCCGCACCGGGCGCCGCCTGCGGCGCCGTCGCCTTCACGTCGGAGCAGGCCGTACAGATGGCCGGGCAGGGGCGGGCGGTGGTGCTGTGCCGGCCGGAGACCTCGCCGGAGGACGTCTACGGCCTGCACGCGGCCTGCGGCATCGTGACGACGCGCGGCGGCTTCACCAGCCACGCCGCCACCGTGGCGCGCGGCCTGGGCCGGCCGTGCGTGGTGGGCGTCCACGGCCTGCGCATCGACCTTGCGGGCGGCGCGATGACCTCGGCGCTGGGGATCACCGTGCGGGCCGGCGACACGGTGACGGTCGATGGCGTCACCGGCCAGATCGCGCTGGGCGCCGTGCCGATGATCCGGCCGGAGCCGTCCGGGCCGGCGGCCTTGCTCATGGAGTGGGCGGCCGATTTGGGCGTAACGGTGTAGCCGTCACACCCGCATCAGCGCCTGGAGATGGGCGGCGCAGCCCTCGGCGAGGCCGACGGGGTCGTAGCCGCCCTCCAGGACCGAGACGACCTTCCCCCCGCAATGCGTGTCGGCGAGCGCCACCAACTGCCGCGTCGCCCACTCGAAGTCGGCGTTGGTCAGCTGCAGCTGCGCCAGCGGGTCGCGCGCGTGGGCGTCGAAGCCGGCGGAAATGAACAGCAGCTCGGGCGCGAAGGCATCCACGGCCGGCAGCACGTCCACCTCCATGGCGCGGCGGAACTCGGCCGAGCCGGAGAAGGGGGGCAGCGGCGCGTTGACGATGTTGCCGGCCACACCACGCTCGTGCGCGTAGCCGGTGCCGGGGTAGAGCGGCGCCTGGTGCGTCGAGGCGAAGAACAGGTCCGGCTCGTCCTCGAACATCGCCTGCGTGCCGTTGCCGTGGTGCACGTCGTAATCGACGACGGCGACACGGGTCAGGCCATGCGCGGCGCGCGCGTGGGCGGCGCCGACGGCGACGTTGTTGAAGACGCAGAAGCCCATGGCGCGGGCCGGCTCGGCGTGGTGGCCGCACGGACGGACGGCGCAGAAGGCGCGCAGCGCCTCGCCGGCCAGCACCGCGTCCACCGCCGCGCAGACCGAGCCGGCGGCGCGCAGGATGGCGCCGCGCGATCCAGGCGACAGCAGCGTATCGGAATCGAGGCGGACGTAGCCCTTGTCGGGCACGGCCTCCAGCACCGCCTCCACGTAGTCGCGCGCGTGCACGCGCGCGAGTTGGTCGACGGTGGCCTCCGGAGCGTCGCGGCGCTCCAGGTGACGGAAGGCATCGCGGTCCAGCGCCTGCCAGACGACGTCCAGCCGCTTGGGACTCTCGGGGTGTCCCGGGCCGGTGTCGTGCTCGAAGCAGTCGCGGTGGGTGAAGATGAGCGTCGTCATGGAATCCCCGGCCCCGGAGGGCGCGCCGGGCGCCCCCCGAGGATGTGGTTCAGTGGTGGGCAAAGACCAGCGCCTCCCCGTTCGGCCGCTCGTGCGAGACGAACCCGTCGAGTTGCAGCCGGGTGAAGTCGCGGGCGCTGACCACGCCGACCAGCGTGCCGTCGTCGAGCACCGGCAGGTGGCGGATGTGGTGCCGGGTCATGAGTTGGAGGGCGTCGTGCAGGCTGTCGGAGGGCGAGCAGGTCACCGGCTGGCGGGTCATCAGCGCCGACACCGGCTGCCGCAGCAGGGCGCCGCCCTGGTCCAGCAGCGCGTAGACGATGTCGCGCTCGGACAGCATGCCGGCGACCGCGTTGCCCTCGGTGCGGCAGACGTCCTTGACCACGAGGGCGCTGATGTTCTCCGACTTCATCAGCCGGATCGCCTCGTCGATGGTGGAGCCCGAACGGACCGTGACGACCCGGGGCTCCTTGGTGCGGAGAATGTCCTCAACCCTCATGGCATGCCCTCCTTGAATGCGGCGGCCGCGTCGCGGCATCGCTGTGCGTATTGGTATACCAAATACAGTATGTCAGTCAAACAGTTTCTGCTGCGGAGGATTGGCGCTTTGGGGGTAGGGGGTGGATCAAGCGTGCCTGCGGACTGCGACTCGGCCGCACATCGTGTTGATGAGATTCCGCGCGGTGCGGGGCCTGAGCGCACTGCGGTATCGCGCCGCCTTGTCATGACGTTCGGCGGTGCAGCATGTTGGAAAGGCATTTCAGGTATTTCGTACCTGGTATACAAAATACCTTGCACTCACGGCCCAGCTGAGGCATAAGGGTATCGGACGCAGACGGAACCGCGACGACAGGAGTGACGGCCATGCTGGAGATCATCATTCTTTCCCTCGTGCTGTCGGTGTTCGGCGCCACGGTCCACCACATCCTCGGCCGGCGGCTCGTCACCATCGGGGCCGGTGGCGGGGTGGCCGCCGCCTGGACGCCGGAAAACCGCCTGCGCCGCGTCCGCACGGACATCGACGAGAGCGTTCCCGGCCCGGCCTGGGCCAGCTTCCCGCGCGCGTTCTGACGCGCGGGCCTTTCCGCCCCATCATTTCCGCCCAATGAAAAAGGCGGCCCCTCGCAGGGCCGCCTTTCGCTTGTCCGGACTCCGCTGAAGGCCGCTCAGGCCAGCGGCAGCACCAGCTGGAAGGCTTTGATGGTCATCCGCTTGCGGTGATAGAAGCGGTGGGCGTCGCCGCGCTGCACGCCGGAGATGATCTCCATCTGCGCGCAGCCGCGCTCGCGCGCCTCGTTGGCCAGCCAGTCGAACAGCTTGTCGCCCAGGCCGAGGGAGCGGTGCCTGGTCGAGGTGACGAGGTCCTCCACATACATGTAGCGGCCGCGCGACAGCGTTTCGTGGACGCGGAAGCCGCCGCAGCCCGCCACGTCCCCGCCGACGCGCAGGACCGCCAGATTGTAGCCGTCGTCCATCTGCCGGCGGACCTGGTCGCGGAAGGCGGCCTCGTCGGTCAGGTGGGTGCGGAGTTCCTTCACGATCGGGAAGCTCGCCGCGATGTCGTCGTCGGTGCGCGCCAGGGTGATCTCGATGGCCTGCTCGTTCATGGGGTGTCGTCCCTCCCTTATATAAGGTGTCTGCCTGACTGGCTTCTGGTATACAGTATGCCATTGCTCGGCGGCGAGCAAGAGGCCTCATTGGAGGGTGCCGCGCCGGCCGCAAGGGCATAGGCGGCAGGGCCGATCTCAGGCATGGACCTATCCGAAAGAGATTCGGAACGCGAACAATCTGCCGCGCAAAGAGTGCTTGCGCCGCATTTGGCATCTGGTATACCTTATTCCTAACACCGATCCGCGGCGCATCGCCCGCGACCGCGCGATCAACGAACTCTCGGCCGGCAAACGGCCCGGCTGGTCAGGTGGCGTCACTCGCCCGTGATCCTCCTCCAGCTCAAAAAAAAAGCAAGAGCGACAAGTATCCTCGTTGTAAAAGCTCGCTTCATAGGAGGAAGAGAGAAATGCACGAAGTGCACGCGGGAGGAAGCCAAGGCCCACTCGGTGGTCGTTGGATGCAGCTGGTCATCGGCGTGATCTGCATGTCGATGATCGCCAACCTCCAG
Source organism: Azospirillum sp. TSO22-1 (assembly GCF_003116015.1). Lineage (GTDB taxonomy): Bacteria > Pseudomonadota > Alphaproteobacteria > Azospirillales > Azospirillaceae > Azospirillum. The sequence goes on along the minus strand of NZ_LGQZ01000206.1, from coordinate 1,515 downwards.
TACGGCTGGACGCTGTTCGTCTCGCCGATCGAGGAAAAGTATCATTGGGGCCGTGCGGCGATCCAGGTTGCCTTCACCATCTTCGTGGTCACCGAGACCTGGCTGGTTCCGGTCGAAGGCTGGTTCGTCGATAAGTTCGGCCCGCGCATCGTCGTCCTCATCGGCGGGGCGCTGTGCGCCATCGCCTGGGCGATCAACTCGGTGGCGGACTCGCTGGTGCTGCTGTACCTGGGTGCTGCCATCGGCGGCATCGGCGCCGGCGGCGTCTACGGCACCTGCGTCGGCAACGCGCTGAAATGGTTCCCGGATCGCCGCGGCCTCGCCGCCGGCCTGACCGCCGCCGGTTTCGGTGCGGGGTCCGCGCTGACCGTCGTGCCGATCGCCAACATGATCCAGTCCTCCGGCTACGAGGCGACGTTCCTGTACTTCGGCATCGGCCAGGGCGCGATCGTCTTCCTGCTCGCCTGGTTCCTCGCCGAGCCGAAGCACGGCCAGGTTCCGGAGGCCAACAAGTCCGGCGTCGCGCAGAGCCGCGAGAGCTACACCCCGGTGCAGATGGTCAAGACCCCGGTGTTCTGGGTCATGTACCTGATGTTCACCATGGTCGCCGCCGGCGGTCTGATGGCCACGGCGCAGCTGGGGCCCATCGCCAAGGACTTCCACCTCGACGGCGTGCCGGTCTCGATCATGGGCCTGACGCTGCCGGCGCTGACCTTCGCGCTGTCCATCGACCGCGTGCTGAACGGCCTGACCCGTCCGTTCTTCGGCTGGGTGTCGGACAACATCGGCCGCGAGAACACCATGTTCATCGCCTTCGCCATCGAGGCGGTCGGCATCCTGGCGCTGAACCAGTGGGGCCAGCACCCGGTGGCGTTCGTGATCCTCACCGGTCTGGTGTTCTTCGCCTGGGGTGAGATCTACAGCCTGTTCCCGGCCTGCTGCGGCGACACCTTCGGTTCGAAGTTTGCCACCACCAACGCCGGCCTGCTGTACACCGCCAAGGGCACCGCGTCGCTGGTCGTTCCGTTCGCCAACATCGCGGTCGCTTCGACGGGCAGCTGGCAGGCGGTGTTCTTCTTCGCCGCCGCGGTCAACGCCATCGCCGCGTTCCTCGCCCTGTTCGTGCTGAAGCCCATGCGGGCCCGGCAGATGTCGGCCGACGTGCAGCCCTCGAAGCTGATCGTCGAACCCGCCAAGTAACCCGCTGCGCCGAAACGAATGCCGGGCCGGAGCACCCCTCCGGTCCGGCATTCGCGCGTCCGGGCGGAATTTCCACAGCGTGGACAGCGCCATTTTCCGCGTTGACATACGGTATCTGGTATACCAAACTCGGTATTTGTTGGGGCGGCCGATTGCTTGGCGCTCCGACCAACCAAGCGCGACCGGCAGCATCCACACAAAGACCGTAAACGGCCAAGCGGGAGAGACGCGGCATGAAGATCTGCATCTTTGGCTCCGGCGCCATCGGCGCCTACATGGGCGTGCGCCTGCACCAGGCGGGCGCCGAGGTCAGCC
>NZ_LGQZ01000140.1 GCF_003116015.1 Azospirillum sp. TSO22-1 | reverse complement strand
CAGCACCCTCACCCTCCCGCGCTTCGCGCGGGCCCCTCCCTCTCCCGGGGCGGGAGAGGGATCGACCTCCCGCCACTCCCCAGGCTGCAACCCGCCCAGCGTCCAGTCTCCCACAGCCCAACGAATCAGCCGCAGCGTCGGGAATCCCACCGCCGCCGTCATCCGGCGGACCTGCCGGTTGCGGCCCTCGCGCAGGGTCAGCTCGATCCACGACGTTGGGATCGCCGCGCGAAACCGGATCGGCGGATCGCGCGGCCACAGCCCCTCCGGCTCCCCGATCAGCCGCGCTCCGGCCGGCAGCGTCGGGCCGTCGTTCAGCTCGACGCCGCGGCGCAGGCGCTCCAGCGCCTCCGCGGTCGGCACGCCCTCGACCTGCGCCCAGTAGACCTTGGGCATCTTGTGCTTCGGGTGGGCGATGCGGGCGATCAGGGCGCCGTCGTCGGTCAGCACCAGCAGCCCCTCGCTGTCGCGGTCCAGGCGGCCGGCGGGGTAGACGCCTTTGACCGGCACCAGCCCGGCCAGCGTGGCGCGGCCTTCCGCCGCGTCGGTGAACTGCGGCAGGACGCCGTAGGGCTTGTTCAGCAGGATGAGGCGCGGCACGGTGGGGCTTGCGGTAGGGAACGCTGCTCACGACATGCCGCAGGACACAGCCGGGATCAAGCACCGACCATGACGACCCTCCTCTTCGTCTCTCCCACCGACAATTCCGAGGCGTGGCGCGGCGAAATCGCCAAACGGCTGCCGGACCTGGAATTCCGCGTCTGGCCGGACGCCGGCGACCCGGCCGCCATCGACTGCGCGCTGGTGTGGAAGCCGCCGCCCGGCGTGCTGGCCGGCCTGCCGAACCTGCGGCTGATCCTGTCGCTGGGCGCCGGGGTGGAGCCGCTGCTGGCCGACCCGACGCTGCCCGACGTGCCGCTGGTGCGCATGGTCGCGGATGGGCTGACCGAGGACATGGCGGCTTATGCGGTGCTCCAGGTGCTGCGCTGGCAGCGCAAGGTGGACGCCTACACCGAACAGCAGCGCGCCGGCGTCTGGAAGCAGCTCGGCCACCGGCCGGCGTCGGAGGTGCGCGTCGGCATCCTCGGTTTGGGCGTGCTGGGCGAGGCGGCGGCGCGGGCGCTGACGCCGCTGGGCTTCCAGGTGGTCGGCTGGAGCCGCTCGGCCAAGGAGATCCGCGGCGTCGAGACGCTGCACGGCGAGGACGGGCTGGTCGCCCTGGCGGCGCGCAGTGATTTCCTGGTCTGCCTGCTGCCGCTGACCGACCAGACGCGCGGCATCCTGAACGCCAAACTGTTCGCCACGCTGCCCCAGGGGGCCGTGGTGATCAACGCGGCGCGCGGCGGACATCTGGTGGAGGCCGACCTGCTGGCGGCGCTGGAGAGCGGCCACCTGGGCGGCGCCAGCCTGGACGTCTTCGCCGAGGAGCCGCTGCCATCGGGCCACCCGTTCTGGACCCACCCGAAGGTCCACGTCACGCCGCACGTCGCCGGCATCACCCACCCGTCGCGCTGCGCCGACCACATCGCCGACGCCATCCGCCGCGCCGAAACCGGCCAGCCGCTGTTGCACGTGGTGGAGCGCGGGCGGGGCTACTGAAAACGGCCGAATGGCTTTCGCCCGCACGCATCCCCATATGGAGAGCAAGGGTTACCGAGACAGGAGAAGACCATGAACCTTCGCGTCTGCTTCGAGAACTCGGAGCGTGTGAACGTCAACGATGCCGCGATGATGCGGCACTACGTCGAGAGCTACCTCGCCGACTTCAAGCCGGAGTGGGCGGGCTTCATCATGATCCCGCACGCGGAGACCAAGCGCGGCACCATGGAGCCGGTCTGGCAGGTGCTGATCCGCGACGCCAGCGCCCGTACCGAGCGCGAGCTGCTGGAATACCTCGCCGAGAACCCCATGGCCGCCTACCACGTCCACGTCTACCGCAGGGACGCGGGGAACGAGGTGAAGGTCCACTAGAAGGGCCGGCGGGCCTTCAGGGCGGCGGTCAGAGTGCCGTCGTCCAGGTAGTCCAGCTCGCCGCCCACCGGCACGCCGTGCGCCAGGCGCGACACCGCGACCTCGGCGCCGGCCAGCCGGTCGGTCACCACGTGCGCGGTGGTCTGGCCGTCCACCGTGGCGTTCAGCGCCAGGATGACCTCGGTCACCGCCGGGTCCTTGGCGCGCTCGGCCAGCGCCGCGATGGTCAGGTCGTCCGGTCCGACGCCCTGCAGGGCCGACAGCACGCCGCCCAGCACGTGGTAGACGCCGCGGTAGGAGCGCGTGCGCTCCAGCGCCCACAGGTCGCCGGCGTCCTCGACCACGCAGATGGTGGAGCGGTCGCGCGTCGGGTCGGCGCAGACGGTGCACGGGCTGCGGGTGTCCAGGTTGCCGCACACCGGGCAGGTGCGGATCGCCTCGGCGGCGTGCGCCAGGGCTTCCGACAGCGGCACCATCAGGGTTTCGCGCCGCTTCATCAGCTGCAGCGCCGCGCGTCGCGCCGACCGCGGCCCCAGCCCCGGCAGCTTGGCGAGCAGCTGGATCAGGCGCTCGATTTCAGGTCCGATCATGAAACTCAGCCGTTCCAGACACAAATGAACGCGAGCCGAAACCCGCGTTCATCCGTGAAAATATAGGCACTCAGAACGGCAGTTTCATGCCCGGCGGCAGCTTCAGGCCGCCCATCATCTTGGAGGTCTCGTCGGCGACCTGCTGCTCGACCTTGGCCTTGGCGTCGTTGAAGGCGGCGACCAGCAGATCCTCCAGCACCTCGACGTCTTCGGGATCGACGATCGACTTGTCGAGCTTGACCTTCTTCAGGTCGCCCTTGCCGTTCAGGGTGACGCTGACCATGCCCGCACCCGACTGGCCGGACACCTCGATGTCGGCCAGCTTCGACTGCATCTGCTGCATCTTGGCCTGCATCTCCTGGGCCTGCTTCATCATCTGGCCGAGGTTCTTCATCTCACTCGTCTCCCAAATCGCTCATTTCGTCCAAGGGGTACAACAGCGCATCGCGGATGTTGATGTCGTCGGCGTCGGGCTCGTCCGCGCCCGCCGCCTCGGCCGCTGCGGCAGCCGCCGCCGCGGCGAGGTCGCGCACGTCCAGGATCTTCGCCCCGTCGAAGCTGTCCAGCACCGCGCGCACCACCGGGTTGGCCGCGGCCTCGTCCAGCGCGCGCTGGACCGCCGCGTCGTCCTGCTGCTTCAGCGTCGGCTCGCCGGGGCGGTCGCTGACCACCACCACCCAGCGCTGCCCGGTCCATTCGCCGAGCAGCTGGCCGACGCGGTTGGCGAGGTTGGCGGGCGCCGCCGGCTCCGGCCGGATCTCCAGCCGGCCCGGCTCCATCCGCACGAGGTGCGCGGCGCCGAACAGGTGGCCATACAGCGCGCCCTCGCGCCGCTCGGCGAAGAGTTGCACCAGCGTGCGGTAGTCGCGCGGCATCGGCGCCCAGTCTTCCGGGCGCGCCGTGGCGACCGCCTCGGCCGGCTGCGGCGCCGCTTGCACGGCATGGCTGCCGACGGCGCGCGCGGCACCGCCCCCGGCGATGGCGACCGGGCCGCCGCCGGGCGGGCGCGGGGCGCTTCCGCCGCCGTTGGCACCCGTGCTGCCGGCGTTCTGCAACTGGCGGATCAGTTCGCCCGGCGTCGGCAGGTCGGCGGCGTAGGAGAGGCGGACGATCACCATCTCCAGCGCCTGCTGCGGGATCGGTGCCGCCTGCACCTCGCCCAGGCCCTTGAGCAGCAGCTGCCACGCGCGCGTCAGCGCCGGCATGGACAGCTTGGCCGACAGGTCGCGCCCTCGGGTGCGCTCGGCCTCCGGCATGGAGGGGTCGTTGGCGGTGTCGGGGATGACCTTGAGCCGGGTCAGGCTGTGCACGAGGTCCAGCAGATCCTGCAGGATGACCAGCGGGTCGGCGCCGACGCGGTGCAGGTCGGACAGGATGTCCAGCGCCTCGGCCGGGCGGGCGGATACCGCCGCCTCGAACAGGTCGAGGATGCGGGCACGGTCGGCGAGGCCCAGCATGTCACGCACCTGCACGGCGGTCACAGCCCCGCCGCCCAGCGCGATGGCCTGGTCGAGCAGCGACAGCCCGTCGCGCACCGAGCCGTCGGCGGCGCGCGCCACCAGGGATGCGGCGTCCGGCTCGATGCCGGCGCCCTCCAGGCCGGCGATGCGGGTGAAGTGCTCCTTCAGCACCGCGCCGTCCACCCGGCGCAGGTCGAAGCGCTGGCAGCGCGAGAGCACCGTCACCGGCACCTTGCGGATCTCGGTGGTGGCGAAGACGAACTTCACGTGGGCCGGCGGTTCCTCCAGCGTCTTCAGGAGCGCGTTGAACGCGCTCTTGGACAGCATGTGGACCTCGTCGATGATGTAGAGCTTGTAGCGCGCGGACACCGGCGCGTAGCGCACGCCGTCGATGATCTCGCGGATGTCGTCGACGCCGGTGTGGGAGGCGGCGTCCATCTCCATCACGTCGACGTGCCGGTCCTCGGAGATGGCGCGGCAGTTGTCGCAGACGCCGCACGGGCTGATGGTCGGCCCGCCGGTGCCGTCCGGGCCGGTGCAGTTGAGCGCGCGGGCGATGATGCGGGCGGTGGTGGTCTTGCCGACGCCGCGCACGCCGGTCAGCATGAACGCCTGGGCGATGCGGCCGGAGTTGATGGCGTTGGTCAGCGTGCGCACCAGCGCGTCCTGGCCGATCAGCTCCTCGAAGCTTTTCGGGCGGTACTTGCGGGCGAGCACCCGGTACGCCTGCGGGGCGGCGCTGTCGGAGGCTGCGGGCGTATCGGCGATGGTGGTGTCGGTCACGCTGCTGGACGCACTTTATGACGGGCCGCCAGAATAGCGGCTCGGGCTCCGCTTTGCGCGCTCAAATTTCTCGGGGAAATTTTGGAGAGGTGGGAGACTGGACGAACGACCCGAGCCGGAACTCGTTACGGCTGCTTCCTTCCGGACCTGACCGGGTTGGCGAGGGACCCGTCCGACGCCAGCCTCCCGCCGCGAATATCGTCATGCCGGGCGTCCTATGCAAGCTGAATCCGACTCGCCGCATTTTTCCGGGAACCTTCGCGTCGCCCGGCGCATCCTATGGGTAAGGAAACAGGGAGGACCCCGATGGCCGGGCATCTGAGGATCGCGGCGGGCGGCGAGGCGGAGGCCGATCTGCTGGACGCGATGAAGCGCGGCGACGGGCGCGCCTTCGAGACCGTGATGCGCCGGCACAACCGCCGCCTCTTCCGCATCGCCCGCTCGATCCTCAAGGACGAGGGCGAGGCGGAGGAGGCGGTGCAGGACGCCTACCTGCGCGCCTTCACCCACCTGGACCAGTGCGCCGACGGCGACCGGCTCGGCGGCTGGCTGGCGCGCATCGCGGCGAACGAGGCGCTGATGCGTCTGCGCAAGCGCGGGCGCGTGCGGCTGTTCGCCGACGGCCTCGAGGCCGAGGAGGAGGGCGCCGCCGCGGTGGTGCCGCTGTGGACCGCCGCCAGCACGCCGGAGGAGCTGTTCGCCGTGGCCGAACTCAGACGTCTGGTCGAGCAGGCGATCGACGACCTGCCGGACGGCTTCCGCGCCGTCTTCGTCATGCGCGCGGTGGAGCAGATGAGCGTGCAGGAGACCGCCGCCTGCCTGGGCATCCCGCCCGAGACGGTGAAGACCCGGCTGCACCGGGCGCGGGCGCTGCTGCAGAAGGCGCTCAGCGACCACCTCGACCGCCTCGTGCCCACCGCGTTTGGTTTCGCCGGCGAGCGGTGCGACCGCATCGTCGCCGGCGTGCTCGCGCGCCTCAGGGACTGAGGCGCGCCTTATCGCAACAGGAGGAAACCATGCTGAAGCGGACGCTTCTGGCGGCCGTTGCCGCCACCGTTCTGTCCCTGCCAGTTTGTATTGGGCCGTCCTACGCTGCCGACGTTCCCGAGAAGGGGCCGCCGGGCGGCGACTACAAGAAGGTCAGCGACCTGGTGAGCGGGCTACCCGACTTCATTCCCGGGCTCGGCACGCTGTACGTCAGGCCGTCGGCCCTGCCGACCGGTCCCTATCTCGCCTACGACCGCGGGCAGCATCTGGTCGGCGCGGTCTACATGGTGCCGATGAAGGACATGCAGGACCAGAAGGACTTCAAACGCCTCGCCTCGCCGCACCGGCCGGTCGACCACGTGACGGTCGACTTCAACCCCGGCCATCCCGGCATGGCGGAGCCGCACTACCACTTCACGGTCTGGTACGTGTCGGAGAAGAAGGTTGACCAGCTCGCCGAGGCGCCCGGGAGGAAATGAACGGCCTGCCGGGGGCGTGGTCAGTTCAGCGCGGTCGCCAGCGTCCACAGGCCGTAGCCGATGCCGATGACCACGCCCCACGACAGCGCGATCAGCACCGCCCAGAGTGCCACCAGCTTCGGTCCACGCATCTTCTCCACCCTCGGTTCGGGCAGATTTCCCCCGGTCATAGGGTGTTCGTGCCACCGCGTGCGGTCAACCGCTCCCGCTTCGGTACGCTGGTTGCGCGTCAGGACCGGCATCGGGGGAAACTGCGCCATGGGGAGGTGCCTGTTGTGGGGACCTTCCCTGAATGTAGGCGCCGCAATTGCGGGGAGGCTGGGACCAATCGCGGTACCCACCTTTGCGCAGCGCCGCACGGCGGGGGAGCGACCCTCCCCCGCCGCGCCCGCGCTTATTTCTTCTTGAGCGCGGCAACGCCCGGCAGGTCCTTGCCTTCCAGCCACTCCAGGAAGGCGCCGCCGGCGGCCGAGACGTAGGTGAACCTGTCCTCCACCC
>NZ_LGQZ01000044.1 GCF_003116015.1 Azospirillum sp. TSO22-1 | reverse complement strand
TGTACTGGTCGGTGCGGTAGCCCAGCGAGATGGCGCGCGGCTCGTTCTCGCGGATCGCCTTCAGCACCTGCCCGAACGGCGAGTGCACGGTGCGCCAGATCAGCGCGAAGCCGAAGACGAACACCGCCAGCACGAAGAAGTACATGCTCAAGGGCTGGTTGAGGTCGATGAACCCGAGCAGGTGGCCGCGCGGCACCGCCTGGATGCCGTCCTCGCCGCCGGTGAACTTCAACTGCAGCGCCATGAAGAACACCATCTGGCTGAGCGCCAGCGTGATCATGGCAAAGTAGATGCCCTGGCGGCGGATCGCCACCCAGCCGAACAGCAGCCCCAGCACCGCGGCGAAGGCGGTGCCGAGCAGGATCGCCAGCTCGGGCGGGAAGCCCCAGACCTTGGCGGCGTGCGCGGTGACGTAGGCGGCGCCGCCGAAGAACGCCGCGTGGCCGAAGCTCAGCAGGCCGGCGAAGCCGATCAGCAGGTTGAAGGCGCAGGCGAACAGCGCGAAGCACAGCACCTTCATCAGGAACACCGGGTACAGCACGAACGGTGCCGCCACCAGCACCGCCAGCACCACCGCGGCGGCGATCAACGGCGTCGGCGAGGCGTCGGTGCGAATCCCGGAACGGACGCCAGTGCGAGCGGCGGTGTGGGTGTCGGTCGCCATGTCTTACCTCTCGCGCCCGAACAGGCCGGCGGGCTTCAGCAGGAGTACGATCGCCATCACCACGAAGATGACGATGTTGGAGGCTTCGGGGTAGAAGACCTTGGTCATGCCTTCCAACAGGCCGAGGCCGAATCCGGTGACGATGGCGCCCATGATCGAGCCCATGCCGCCGATCACCACGACCGCGAACACCACGATGATCAGGTTGGAGCCCATCAGCGGGTTGACCTGATAGATGGGCGCCGCCAGCACGCCGGCCAGCCCCGCCAGCGCCACGCCGAAGCCGTAGGTCAGCGTGATCATGACAGGCACGTTGATGCCGAAGGCCTGCACCAGCACCGGGTTCTCCGTCGCCGCGCGCAGGTAGGCGCCCAGCCGCGTGCGCTCGATCAGGAACCACGTGGCGAGACAGACCACCAGCGATGCCACCACCACCCAGGCGCGGTAGTTGGGCAGGAACATGAAGCCGAGGTTCTGCCCGCCCTTCAGCGCGTCGGGAATCGGATAGGGCATGCCACTCGACCCATACCAGTGCCGGAACATGCCCTCGATGATCAGCGCCAGGCCGAAGGTCAGCAGCAGGCCGTAGAGGTGATCGAGCTTGTAGAGCCGGCTGAGCAGCGTCTTCTCCAGCAGGATTCCGAAAGCCCCGACGATCAGCGGCGCCACCAGCAGAGCCGGCCAGTAGCCGAGCCCGACCGTCGTCAGCAGCCACCACGCGACGAACGCGCCCAGCATGTAGAGCGCGCCGTGCGCGAAATTGATGACGTTCAGCATGCCGAAGATCACCGCCAGCCCGAGGCTGAGCAGCGCGTAGAACGAGCCGTTGATGAGCCCCAGCAGCAACTGTCCGAACAGCGCCTGCGGTGGAATGCCGAACACCGTCCCCATCGCGTCCCTTTCCCTGCTTCTTCTTGTTCTTGTTTGGCCCCCTCTCCCGCAACGGGAGAGGGGGCGGTTTACCTTAGCCCGTCACTTTGCAGCCGCTCTGTTCCACCGTGAAGAAGGCCTCGTCGCCGGGGATGGTGCGCAGGATCTGATAGTAGTCCCACGGCCCCTTCGACTCGCCCGGCTTCTTCACCCGGGCCAGGTACATGTCGTGCACCATGCGGCCGTTGGCGAGGATCTTGCCGTTCTTGGCGAACATGTCGTTGACCGGCGTTTCCTTCATCTTCTTGGAGACGGCCAAGCCCTCGTCGGTGCCGGCCGCCTCGATGGCCTTCAGGTAATGCCGCACGGCGGAGTAGGTGCCGGCCTGCACCATGGTCGGCATCTTGCCGGTCTTCTCCATGTACTTCTTCGACCAGGCGCGCTTCTCGTCGTCCATGTCCCAGTAGAAGCCGGTGGTCAGCACCAGGTCCTGCGCGACGTTGAGGCCCAGCGCGTGCACGTCGGAGAGGAACAGCAGCAGCCCGGCGAGCTTCTGGCCGCCCTGGGTGATGCCGAACTCGGCCGCCTGCTTGATCGAGTTGATGGTGTCGCCGCCGGCGTTGGCGAGGCCGACGATCTTGGCGCCGGAGCCCTGCGCCTGCAGCAGGAAGGACGAGAAGTCGGAGCTGTTCAGCGGATGGCGCACCACGCCCTTCACGGTGCCGCCGGCCGTCTTGACCTCGGCCATGGTGTCGGCCTCGAGCTGGTGGCCGAAGGCGTAGTCGGCGGTGAGGAAGAACCAGGTGTCGCCGCCCTCCTTCACCATGGCGCGGCCGGTGCCGACGGCCAGCGCGCGGGTGTCGTAGGCCCAGTGGAATCCGGTCGGCGAGCAGGCATCGCCGGTCAGGCGCGAGGTCGCCGGACCGAGCATCAGGAAGATCTTTTTCTTTTCCTTGGTGATTTCCTGCACCGCCAGCGCCACGCCGGAGTTCGGCACATCGACGATGACGTCGACGCCGTCGGTGTCGAGCCACTGGCGGGTGATGCTGGAGCCGATGTCGGCCTTGTTCTGGTGGTCGGCGGTGATGATCTCGACCGGCTTGCCGGCGACCTTGTTGCCGAACTCCTCCGCCGCCATGCGCGCGGCGACGGCCGAGCCCTCGCCGCCCAGGTCGGCGTACAGGCCGGAGCGGTCGTTCAGCACGCCGATCTTGACCTTGTCGCCGGAGATGCCCTGGGCCTGCGCGGTGCCCGCCATCAGCGCCGCGGCGGCCACGCCGGCCAGAAGAATGCGTCCCATCATCGTGTAAGCCTCCCAGTGTTTCTTGGCTTTGTGGTCAAACGCCCAGCCGCTCGTGCAGCTGGTCCATCTTGGCTTCGAGCTGGTCGTTGGGGATCATGTCCACGACCCGGCCGTCCTCCATCACGTAGTGGCGGTCGGCCAGCGTGGCGGCGAAGCGGAAGTTCTGCTCCACCAGCAGGACGGTGAACCCCTTCTCCTTCAGCGTGCGGATCACCCGGCCGATCTGCTGGATGATGACCGGCGCCAGCCCCTCGGTCGGTTCGTCGAGCAGCAGCAGCCGCGCCCCGGTGCGCAGGATGCGGGCGATGGCCAGCATCTGCTGCTCGCCGCCGGACAGCCGCGTGCCCTGGCTGCGCAGGCGTTCCTTGAGGTTGGGGAAGAGTTCGAAGATCTCCGCGACGCTCAGGCCGCCCGGCTGCACCTGCGGCGGCAGCATCAGGTTCTCCTCGACGTCGAGGCTGGCGAAGATGCCGCGCTCCTCCGGTACGAAGCCGATGCCGAGCCGGCCGATCCGGAAGGGCGCCAGCCCGACCAGCTCCTTGCCCTGCAAGCGGATCGAGCCCTCGGCGCGCGGCACGATGCCCATGATCGAGCGCAGCGTCGTCGTCTTGCCGGCGCCGTTGCGCCCCAGCAGCGTCACCACCTCGCCCGCCGGGATCGACAGCGTGACACCGTGCAGGACGTGCGACTCGCCGTAGTAGGCGTGCAGGTCCTTGATCTCAAGCATGGGGGTCTCCAGCATCGCCTCAGGCATGCCCGGTCCCCATGTACGCTTCCATGACCCGCTGGTTCTTCGAGACCTCGGAATAGGCTCCCTCGGCCAGGATCTCGCCGCGCGCCAGGACGGTGATGCGGTCGGACAGCTCGGCCACCACCGACAGGTTGTGCTCGACCATCAGGATGGTGCGGTCGGCCGAGACGCGGCGGACCAGCGCGGCGATTCGCCCGATGTCCTCGTGCCCCATGCCGGCCATCGGCTCGTCGAGCAGCAGCATCTCCGGCTCCAGCGCCAGCGTGGTGGCGATCTCCAGCGCCCGCTTGCGGCCGTAGGGCAGCTCCGCCGCAAGGTGCTCGGCGTAGTCGGACAGGCCGACGTCCTCCAGCAGCTGCAGCGCGCGGTCGTTCAGGTCGTCCAGCACCCGCTCCGTCTTCCAGAACTGGAAGGAGTTGCCGAGCGGCCGCTGCAGCGCGACGCGCACGTTCTCCAGCACGCTGAGGTGCGGGAACACTGCCGAGATCTGGAAGGAGCGCACCAAGCCCATGCGGGCGATGTCGGCCGGCTTGGTGCCGGTGATGTCCTGGCCGTTGTAGACGATGGTGCCGCCGGTCGGCGGCAGGAACTTGGTGAGCAGGTTGAAGACGGTCGTCTTGCCGGCCCCGTTGGGGCCGATCAGCGCGTGGATGGTACCGCGGCGCACTTGCAGGTTCACGTCCCGCACGGCCAGGAACCCGCGAAACTCCTTGGTGAGGCCGCGCGTTTCCAGGATCACGTCTCCCGGCATGTCCCTCCCCTTTTCCCCGACTGGCCCACCCGCGCGTGGCACGCAGGGCCGGCAGCGGCTTTGTTCTATGTAGCGATAATTTGCTACAGAAAGGGTATTTGGAAAGCCCTAATTTTCGTCCCCCCGGCGGCGGCTTGCCGCAGAATCGGAAAAGGCCGCCCCATGGACATCCCACGGGGCAGCCTTTTCTGTTCTGTACGTACGATCACGCTGCACACGCGGGCGGCCCGCACGCCGTCAAGCGCCGCGGGCCACCGGAACGGGGCGGGGACCTGGAACCGTGATGCGCGTCAGGCGGCCGAGGTCAGCGGAAAGCCGCTGTAGTCCAGCGAGGCCGACCAGAAGCGCTCCAGCTTGCGCAGCGTCTCGTTGGCCTTGGTCAGTTCCTCGTCCGAGAAGCCGGCCTTTTCCAGCGCGGTCAGATGCCGCTCGAACATGCGGCTGATCTTTTCGCGCAGATCGAGGCCCTTCTCCGACAGGCGCACCCGCACCGAGCGGCGGTCGTGCGGCGAGCGCTCCTGCCCGAGATAGCCGTTCTCGACCATCTTCTTCACGTTGTACGACACGTTCGAGCCGAGGTAGTAACCGCGGGCCGTCAACTCGCCCACCGTCATCTCGTCCTCGCCGATGTTGTAGAGGATCAGGCTCTGGACGTTGTTGATGTCCTGGATGCCCAGGCGATCCAGCTCCGTCTTCAGCACCTCGAGAAAGTGGCGGTGGAGCCTTTCGATCAAGAGGATGCTCTCGTAGTAGGGTTTGCGCACCGCGGTCTCCTTTGCCTCGTACCTGTAGACGGTCCCCGCCGGGGCCGCTCCGGGCACCTTAAGAGCAGATTAACCGATCATTCGCCGGCAATCATCTTAATAATGCCCGAAAAGTCCACACCGGACCGCCCACCGTTGCAGAAAAGTGCGTAGAGCGAAGCCGCTTCCGCGCCGAGCGGAGTCGCGGCACCACTTTGCGAGGCGGCCTGCTGGGCCAGCCGCAGGTCCTTGAGCATCATCGCCGCCGTAAAGCCGGCCTGATAGTCCCGATTCGCCGGTGACGTCGGTACTGGACCGGGCACCGGACAATAGCTCGTCATCGACCAGCACTGCCCCGACGACTTGGAGGCGATGTCGAAGAGCTTCTGCGCGTCGAGTCCGAGCGACTTCGCCAGCACGAACGCCTCGGACACGGCAATCATCGAAATGCCAAGAATCATATTGTTACAAATTTTGGCAGCCTGCCCCGTCCCGCTGGCGCCGGCGTGCACGATCGTCTTGCCCATGGCCTGGAGAATCGGCTCGGCCCGCTGGAACGCCGCGTCGCCGCCGCCGACCATGAAGGTCAGCGTGCCGCCCGTGGCGCCGCCCACGCCGCCGGACACCGGCGCGTCGACCATGTCGAGCCCGGCCTCGTCCGCCGCCTTGGCGACGGCGCGGGCGCTCTCGACGTCCACGGTCGAGCAGTCGATCAGCAGCGCTCCCTTGCCCACCGCGGCCATGACGCCGCCGGAGCCGGTGTAGACGTCGCGGACGTGCTGGCCGGCCGGCAGCATGGTCACCACCACCTCGGCATCCCTGGCCGCCTCGGCGGCGCTCACCGCCACGGTGACGCCGGCCGCCTTCGCCTTGTCCAGGTTCTCGGCCATCATGTCGAATCCGGCCACGCGGTGCCCGGCCTTGACCAGATTGGCGGCCATCGGGCCGCCCATGTTCCCCAACCCGATGAATGCAACGTTCGCCATGGTTTCCTCCCCTGAAGCCGTTCTTGTCCCATTCTTGGGGACGGTGCCAACCGCCGGGTTTGAGACAAGTCCCGCGGGGATTCTCCGCTAGTAACGGAAAAGCCCGCGGAAAGTGCCCTCGATCCCGATAGAGAAATCTCAGTTCGTAAAGCGCAGGTCGCCGTGCGCGGGTGCGCGGAAGTGCCGCTCGACCTCCTCGTCCGACACCTCCTCGACGCGGGCCGGCGTCCAGCGCGGGTTGCGGTCCTTGTCGACCAGCACCGCGCGGATGCCCTCGTAGAAGTTATCGTCGCCGAGCATCGACTGGGCGAGCCGGTACTCCTGAATCATGGCGTCCTCGAAGTCCATCGTGGCGGCGCGGCGGATGGCGGCCAGCGTCACCTTCAGGCTGACCGGCGCCATCTTCTCCAGCGTCGCCTTGACGGCACCCGCCCACTCCGTGCCTTCGGCGGCGAGGGAGGCCAGGATGTCCTCCACCCGGTCGTGGCCGAAGCAGCGGTCGATGGCGGCGCGGTGCGCGGCCAGCGGCGGCTCGCCCGGCGATTCGGCGTGCGCGGCGATGGCGGCGGAGACGGAGTCGTGCGCGCCGTCCGTCCGCGCGAGATCCTCGACCAGCGCGTCCAGCTTCGCGCTCGGCACGTACGCGTCGATGGCCTCGGCGTACAGCATGTCGGCCGCCTTCAGGCGGTCGCCGGTCAGGCCCAGGTACATGCCGATCTGGCCGGGCTGGCGCGCCAGATAATAGGTGCCGCCGACGTCGGGGAAGATGCCGATGGCCGTCTCCGGCATGGCGTACAGCGTACGCTCGGTGCCGACGCGGTGCGAGGCGGGCTCCGAGATGCCGACGCCGCCGCCCATGGTCACGCCGTCCATCAGCGCGACGTACGGCTTCGGGTAGCGCTTGATCAGGCGGTTCAGGATGTACTCGTCCCAGAAGAACTCGCGGATGATCGGGATCTCGCCGCGGCCCTTCGGGTCGTCCTTGCCGGCGAGGTAGAGCTTCATCACATCGCCGCCCGCGCAGAACGCCTTGTCCCCGGCGCCGCGGACGACCACCGCCTTGACCGCAGGGTCGGCGGCCCAGGCGCGCAGCTGCGGGTCGAACAGGCGGATCATGTCCAGCGTCAGCGCGTTCAGCGCCTTCGGCCGGTTGAGCGTGACGAGGCCCAGCGAGCCCTTGCGGTCGAACAGGATTTCGGCGTCGGTCATGGTGGCGTTTGGTTCCGTTGTCGCGCGGTTATGGTTGTTTCAGGCACGTCCCCAATCCGTCATTCCCGCGAAAGCGGGAATCCAGAGAACCTTGCAGGGGCGTGGCGTCGCTCAGTCCCCTGGATCCCCGCTTTCGCGGGGATGACGGTGTAAAAGACAGCGTCAGTCCGCCAGCACGCGGCGGGCGACGATCAGGCGCATGATCTCGTTGGTGCCTTCGAGGATCTGGTGGACCCGCAGGTCGCGCACGATGCGCTCGATCGGGTACTCCTTGATGTAGCCGTAGCCGCCGTGCAGCTGCAGCGCCTCGTTGGCGACCGTGAAGCCGGCGTCGGTGGCGAAGCGCTTGGCCATGGCGCAGTGCTGCGTCGCCTCCGGGTGCCCGGCGTCCAGCGACGCCGCGGCGCGGTGCACCATCAGGCGGGCGGCGTCCAGCTCGATCGCCATGTCGGCGAGGCGGAACTGCAGCGCCTGGAACTCGGCCAGCGCCTTGCCGAACTGCTTGCGCATCTTCATGTAGTCGCGCGCCTGCTCCAGGCAGAAGCGTGCCCCGCCCAGCGAGCAGGACGCGATGTTCAGCCGCCCGCCGTCCAGCCCCTTCATGGCGATCGCGAAACCGTCGCCCTCCGCGCCGATGCGGTTGGCTACGGGCACGCGGCAGTCCTCGAAGATCACGGCGGCGGTGGGCTGGCTGTTCCAGCCCATCTTCTTTTCCTTCTTGCCGAACGTCAGGCCCGGCGTGCCCTTCTCCACCACGATGCAGGAGATGCCCTTCGGCCCCGCGGCACCGGTGCGCACCATGCAGACGTAGACGTCCGAGGCGCCGCCGCCGGAGATGAACGCCTTCTCGCCGTTCAGCACGTAGTGGTCGCCGTCGCGCACCGCGCGGGTGCGCAGGCTTGCGGCGTCCGACCCGGCGCTCGGCTCGGTCAGGCAGTAGGAGGCGAAGTGCTCCATGGTCATCAGCTTCGGCAGGAAGCGGGCGCGCTGGTCGGCGTCGCCGAAGCGATCGATCATCCACGCCGCCATGTTGTGGATGGAGATGTAGGCCGCGGTGGACGGGCAGGCCGCCGCCAGTTCCTCGAAGATCAGCGAGGCGTCGAGCCGGCCGAGCGCCGAGCCGCCGTGCTCCTCCCCGCAGTAGATGCCGCCGAAGCCGAGTTCGGCCGCGCCGCGCAGCGCCTCCACCGGAAAGATCGACGATTCGTCCCATTCGGCAGCGTATGGTGCCATGCGTTCCCGTGCGAAATTCCGCGCGACGTCCTGGAAGGCACGCTGGTCCTCGCTCAACTCGAACTGCACGGTTATCCTCCCGCTGGTGGGTTCATTCGGTTTTCAACGATCTTAGAGGGTGCGGCGGCCCTGTCAAATCGGGTCTGCCCGCATTGGCCGGGAACCAGCCGAGCGCGACGCCCGTTCCGCCCCTGCCCCACTTTCGGAGATGCCCGCACGATGAAGGTCGCCGTCGTCCTCAACCAATCCGCCGGCACCCTGATGGGCATGCCCATCGAGCGGGCGACGGACGCCGTGCGGCAGGCCTTCCAGCGGAACGGCGCCGAGGTCGAGGTGGTGGCGACGCAGGCCGCCGGCTGCGGCGAGGCGGTGCGGCGCGCCGCGGAGTCCGACGCCGAGGTGCTGGTGGTCGGCGGCGGCGACGGCACGATCCTCACCGGCGCCAACGCCGCGATGAAGGCCGGCAAGGCGCTGGGCGTGCTGCCGCTGGGCACCATGAACCTGCTGGCGCGCGACCTGAACACGCCGATGGATTGGCCGGACGCCGTGCACGCCGTGGCCGCCGGCGACCTCCGCCCCATCGACGTCGGCGAGGTGAACGGCGAGGTGTTCCTCAACGCCTCCGTCCTCGGCCTCTACCCGCGCATCATCCAGGAGCGCGACGCGCACCAGCACCGCTTCGGCCTGCGCAAGTGGCCGGCCATGGCGCTGGCGGTGGCGAAGGCGCTGCGCGACTTCCCGGTGCTGGACGTCTACATCGACCTGGGCCAGGGGGCGCGCCGGGTGCGCACGCCGGTTCTGGCGGTGTCCAACAACCCCTACGCCGAGGGCTATGGGCCGGTGTTGCGGCGCACGACGCTGGAGTCGGGCCAGTTCGGCGTCTATCTGGCGCGCCACCGCGACACCTGGGGCCTGCTGCGGTTGATCGCCCGCATGAGCACCGGTTCGTGGCAGTCGGACGGCGACCTGGAGACGCTGAGCGCCGCCACGCTGACCGTGCACAGCCGGCGTCGCCACCTGCGCGTCGCCAACGACGGCGAGGTGCGCCGCTTCACGCCGCCGCTGGTCTACCGGATGCGGGCCGGCGGCCTGCGCATGCTGGTTCCGAAAGCCCCCCCGGAAAGATGACGACATGAGGACGCTGGCCCACATCTCCGACCTGCATTTCGGCCGCATCGATCCGGCGGTGGTCGAGGGGCTGCTGGCCGATCTGATCGTGAACAGGCCGGACCTCGTGGTGATCTCCGGCGATCTGGTGCAGCGGGCGAAGGTCCGCCACTTCAAGGAGGCGCGCGCTTTCCTGGAGCGCCTGCCCTTCCCCTATCTGGTGGTGCCGGGCAACCACGACATCCCGGTCTACAACGTCTTCCACCGCTTCATCGACCCGCTGCGCAACTACAAGCGCTTCATCAGCCGCGATCTCAGCCCGTTCCACGTCGACGCGGAGATCGCGGTGCTGGGGCTGAACACCGCACGCTCGGTGATCCTCGACTTCTCGCACGGGCGCATCAACAAGGCGCAGATCAGCCGGGTGTGCGAGGTGTTCAAGGAACTGCCTGAGCACGTCTTCAAGGTGCTGTTCACCCATCACCCGTTCCTGCCGCCGCCCGGCGCGCCGGAGACGCGGCTGGTCGACCGGCACCGGCTGGCGCTGCCGGCGTTGGAGGACGCGGGCGTCGACCTGCTGCTGGCCGGGCACCTGCACAAGGCCTATTCCGGGGATCTGGCGACCTTCCACACGGAGGTGGCGCGCTCGATCCTGGTGGCGCAGGCCTCCACCGCGACCTCGACGCGCACCCGGGACGAGGCCAATGCCTACAACCTCATCGCCATCGACGCGCCGCGCGTGACGCTGGAGGTGCGCGCCTGGGGCGGCGGGGGATTCGTCCATGCCGCCGCCTCGACCTACGCCCGCAGCGGGCACCGCTGGGTGCTGCAGGAGCGCGATTCGGGCATCCACCCGGAAATGATGACGCCGTCGCCTTGAGATTGCCCAGGAAACGGGCGTAACATCGCCGCTTCCCCGCCCCTAGCCAGTTGTCCCGAGATGACCAGCCACACCGTCCGCTCCCCCGGCGCCTTCCCGCGCATCCGCATGCGCCGCAACCGTTACGATGGCTGGACCCGCCGTCTGGTGGCGGAGAACCGGCTGTCCACCGATGATCTGATCTGGCCGGTGTTCGTCATCGAGGGGCAGAACCGCCGCGAGGCCGTCGCCTCCATGCCCGGCGTCGAGCGGATGACCCTCGACCTGCTGACCGAGGCGGTGGCCGGCGCCCGCGACCTGGGCATCCCCTGCATCGCGCTGTTCCCGGTGGTGCCGCGCGAGAAGAAGTCCGAGGACGCCGCCGAGGCCTACAACCCCGAGAACCTGATGAACACCGCCATCCGCGCCATCAAGGCGCAGGTGCCGGACATCGGCATCCTCGGCGACGTGGCGCTCGACCCCTACACCAGCCACGGGCACGACGGGCTGATGGAGGACGGCATGATCCTCAACGACGAGACGGTCGAGGTGCTGGCCCGGCAGGCGGTCAGCCAAGCCGACGCCGGCGTCGACATCGTCGCCCCGTCGGACATGATGGACGGCCGCATCGGCATGCTGCGCGACCGGCTGGACGCGCACGGCGAGCAGTGGGTGCGCATCTGCTCCTACGCCGCCAAGTACGCCTCGGCCTACTACGGCCCGTTCCGCGACGCGGTGAACTCCGGCGGCTTTCTGAAGGGCGACAAGCGCACCTACCAGATGGACCCCGCCAACACCGACGAGGCGCTGCGCGAGGTGGCGCTCGACCTCCAGGAGGGCGCGGACATGGTGATGGTGAAGCCGGGCCTGCCCTACCTCGACATCATCCAGCGGGTGAAGCAGACCTTTGCGGTACCGACCTTCGCCTACCACGTGTCGGGCGAGTACGCGATGCTCAAGGCGGCGGCGCTGAACGGCTGGCTGAACTATGACGCGGCGCTGATGGAGACTCTGCTGTCGTTCAAGCGCGCCGGCACCGACGCCATTCTGACCTATGCCGCGCTGGACGCCGCCCGCCTGTTGAAGCAGGGCTGAGGTCCAGGCGTCGTAAACCCGATGCCCGGACTCCCTCCCGGCGCGATTCCCGCGATAGTGCGCGGAAATTTCGCTGGGAGGGAACGATTGTTATGAGAACACCGACCCTCTGGGCGACGGTCGCCCTTGTCCTGGTGGGATGCGCGGGTTCGCCGGGCACGTCCGGCTCCGCCGGCCCAGCCCCCGCCGCGACGCCGTCCGGCTCATCCGACGTGGTGGCGTGGCCGAGGCTGACCCAGGGGCAACGTCTGGCCCTGCGGCAGGGCTGCCGGGCGCTGCACGGGCGGGACTTCGAGACGTACAACGCGTGCGTCGCGGGCGAGAACCGCAGCCAGCAGGCGCTGGAGCAGGGCTGCGCGCAGCGGTACGCCGGGAACCCGGAGATGATCCGGAACTGTCAGGCGACGTGAGGGGGCGCGACCTTCCTCATTCTTTCGTCATGGCCGGGACAAGCCCGGCCATGACGAAAAGAGGAATCACACCCCGCCGCGCCACACCTGATACTGCGGCGTCTCCGCCAGCGCCTCGACGTTCTTGAGCACGGACGCGAACAGCTTCCCCACGCCGGCCGAACGCTGCACGACGGCGATCAACGCGCCGCGCGGCTTCAGCCGGTCCTTCGCCCCGCGCACCAGCGCCTCAAGGGCTCCGAAGTCCTCTTCCTTGCCGCGGTGCAGCGGCGGGTTGCTGAGGATCAGGTCGAAGTCGCGCTTCGCCGGCACCGCCGACCAGCCGTCGCTCAGCACGTGCGCGGCGTCCGGCACGTTCTGGCGAGCCGCATGCAGCGCCACGCTGTCCATGTCGAGCAGCGTCAGCCGCCCCTCCGGCACGCGCCGGCGCACCGTGTGCGCGATCACCCCCGCCCCGCAGCCGAAGTCGAGCACCGACTGGTCCGCGTAGATCTTCGGCAGCGCGCCGAGCAGCAGTTCCGTCCCAGGATCGAGCCGGCCGTGCGCGAACAGCCCCGGATAGGACACCAACTCGGCGTCACCGACGCTCACCACTTCGCGCCAGTCCTCAAGACCACCACGCGCGGGAGCGCCGGTGCGGCGCAGCTCCAGCACGCGGGCGCGGCGCTTGATCGCCAGGGTCTCCGGCTCGCCGAACAGGCCCTCCAAGCGCTTGGGGATCGAGGTCACGCCCTCGTCGTTGCCGCCGTAGATCCACAGCGGCGCGCCCTCCGGCAGCCGGGCCGCCAGCGCGTGCAGCGTCATGGCAAAGGCACCCCAGCCGCGCGGCTGACGCAGCACGGCGCCAGGGAACGCCCCTTCCGGCGGCCAGGGCTGCGCCGGACGGCCGTCGTACGCATAGCGGTTCCACACCGGCCCGCCGAGCGCCGCCTCGACGACGCCGTCGGGGTCGCCGCACACCAGGGAACCGGCGGGAACGCGGCCCTCCAGGGCGTCGGCGGCGACCGCGGCGATCTCCGTCTCGCGGGAGTCGGCGCGTTGGGCGAGGCGCTTGCTCACCCCTTGTCCCGCATCAGGCGGGCCTTGTCGCGCTGCCAGGAGCGTTCCTTCTCCGACTGGCGCTTGTCCACCTGCTTCTTGCCGGTGGCGAGGCCGAGCTGGACCTTGGCGATGCCGCGGTCGTTGAAGTAGACCGACATGGGAATGATGGTGGCGCCCTTGGTCTTCAGCGCCATCATCAGCTTCGCCAGCTCGCGCTTGTGCAGCAGCAGCTTGCGCGGCCGCCGGATCTCGTGCTGGAGCCAGCGGCCGGCCTGCAAATACTCCGGGATGTGGGCGTTGAACAGGAACAGCTCGCCCTTCGAGATCCCGGCGTAGGACTCGTTGATGCTCGCCTTGCCCGTGCGCAGGGACTTCACCTCGGTGCCAGTCAGCATGATGCCGGCCTCGAGCGTGTCGTCGATGAAGTAGTCGAAGCGGGCACGGCGGTTCTGCGCCGCGTACTTGCGCGCCTCCTCGCGGGCAGCCACATCAGCCTCCTAGGACACCGGCGTTCAGAGAACGCCGGCTTTCGTCATCGCCTCGCGCACCGCCTCGCGGGCGGCGTCGGAGGCCGGGACCAGCGGCAGCCGCACGTCCGGCGTGCACTTGCCGAGCAGGCTGGCGGCGTACTTCACCGGGGCCGGCGAGGTCTCGACGAACATCGCGTCGTGCAACGGCATCAGCTGGTCGCGGATGCGCTCCACCGTGGCGTAATCGCCGCGGCGCCATGCGTTGTGCAGCTCAGCGCACAGGCGCGGCGCCACGTTGGCGGTCACCGAGATGCAGCCCACGCCGCCCTGCGCCAGGAACGCCGTCACCGTCGCGTCCTCGCCGGACAGCTGGCAGAACTCCGGCCCGATCGCCACGCGGGTGCGCAGCGGGCGGGCGAGGTCGGCGGTGGCGTCCTTGACGCCGACGATGTTGGGCAGCTTGGCCAGCCGCGCCATCGTCGCCACAGACATGTCCACGACACTGCGGCCCGGAATGTTGTAGATGATGATCGGCAAGTCCGCCTGATCATGGATCGCTTTGAAATGCTGGTAGAGACCCTCTTGCGACGGCTTGTTGTAGTACGGCGTGACCACCAGGGCGGCCTGCGCGCCGGCCTTCTTCGCGTGCTGGGTGAGGCGGATCGCCTCGTCGGTCGAGTTCGAGCCGGTGCCGGCGATGACCGGAACCTTGCCGCCCGTCGCCTCGATGCACAGCTCGACCACCCGGTCGTGCTCCTCGTGGCTGAGCGTCGGCGACTCGCCGGTGGTGCCGCAGGGGACCAGGGCGTGCGTGCCCTCGGCGACCTGCCATTCGACGAAGGACTGGAAAGCGGCCTCGTCGACTTTGCCGTTCTTGAACGGGGTCAAGAGCGCAACGATCGATCCGTGAAACATGGCGGCCACCTCCCTACGACCAAAAAAGCGTCGCGCACCTTAGCGGCCCGTTCCGTGCCCCGCAAGTGCGCCCGGGGCCTGATGGCGGCGCTGTGCGCATCCCTGCTGTTCCTGGCGGTGCCGGCGGCGGCGCGGACGCTGGGCGACGGCGACCTCGCCCTCTACAAGCAGGCGTTCAAGGCGGTGGACGAGGACCGCCACGACGACGCCCTGCGCATCGCCGCCCCGGCCAAGGACCGCCTGCCCGCCAAGATCATCCGCTGGCTGAAGCTGCAGGCCCCCATGGGCGGCAGCTTCGACGAGATCGCGGCCTTCATCCGCGAGAACGCCGACTGGCCCGGCCAGATCGGGCTGCGCAAGGCGGCCGAGGCGGCGATGGCCAACGCCGAGCTGAGCCCCAGCGAGATTACCAACTGGTTCCGCCAGTACCCGCCGCAGAGCAACGACGGCTTCATGCGCTACGCCGACACGCTGCTGCTGACCGGCGAGCGCGAGAAGGCGCTGGGCCTCGTCCGCCAGCGCTGGGCCGAAACCAACTTCAACAACGGCGAGGAGCAGGATTTCCTGTTCCGCTACAAGGACCTGCTGCGCCCGCAGGACCACGCCGCCCGCGCCGACCGCCTGCTGTGGGAGCACCAGGAGGCGCCGGCCAAGCGCATGCTGCCGCTGCTGGACGCCGGCTGGGACGCGCTGATCGAGGCGCGCATCGGCCTGTTCCAGGAGGACCGCAACGTCGACGCGGCGGTGGCCCGCGTGCCGGAGTCGCTGCGCGAGGATCCGGGCCTGCTGTACGAGCGGCTGCGCTACCGCCGCAAGCGCCAGGACGACGACGGCGCGCTGGAGATCCTGCGCAACCAGCCCGACCGCCTCGGCCGGCCGGCGCTGTGGTGGACCGAGCGCCACATCCTCACCCGCCGCGCCATGGAGCGGGGCGAGATGAAGCTCGCCTACACGCTGGCCAAGGGGCACGGGCTGCGCGACGGCACGCCGTTCGCCGAGGCCGAGTTCCTGGCCGGCTTCCTGGCGCTGCGCCAGCTGAACATGCCGCAGGAGGGGTTCGCGCACTTCCAGCGGCTCCACAAGTCGGTCACGGCGCCGATCAGCCGGTCGCGCGGCGCCTACTGGTCGGCCCGCGCCGCCGAGGCGATGGGCAAGCGCGAGGAGGCGCGCGACTGGTACGGCAAGGCTGCCCCCTACGGCACCACCTACTACGGCCAGCTCGCCGCGCAGAAGCTGGATGCGCACGCGCAGGTGCGGCTGCCCTCCGAACCCAAGGTGGACACCGCCGAGACCGCCGCCTTCGAGCGCCGCGAGGTGGTCCGCGCCGCCCGTGTGCTGGCCGAGATCGAGGGCCGCGACGACGAGCGCCTCGCCTCCTTCCTGCGCCGCATCAGCCTGCAGTCGAAGGAGCCGGAGCACTACGCGCTGGCCGCCAGGCTGGCGCGCGAGCTTGGCCGCCCCGACCTCGCCGTCGCCGCGGCCAAGGACGCGGCGCAGAACGAGATCTATCTGGTGGAGGCCGGCTATCCGGTGATCCGCGCCGACAACCCGTCGCCGGAGCCGGCGCTGGTGCACGCGCTGATCCGCCAGGAAAGCACCTTCAACCCCGCCATCGTGTCGTCGGCCGGGGCGCGCGGGCTGATGCAGCTGATGCCGGGCACGGCGCAGCTGGTGGCCAACAAGCTGGGCATCAAGAAGCACCAGCACGCCAAGCTGATCACCGACCCGCAGTACAACATCCGCCTCGGCTCCGCCTACATCAGCGAGATGATCGAGCGCTACGGCGGCTCCTACGTGCTGGCGGTGGCCTCGTACAACGCCGGGCCGGGCCGGGTCAGCCAGTGGCTGAACGTCTACGGCGACCCGCGCGCCGAGGGCGTGGACGTGGTGGACTGGGTCGAGATGATCCCGATCTACGAGACGCGCAACTACGTGCAGCGCGTGATGGAGGGCCTGCTGGTCTACCGCGCCCGCCTGCACGGCGGCCGGGCGGAGCTGAACCTGGAGCGCGAGCTGCGGCGGGGGACGGGCTGAGGGCGCGCGCCCCCCCGCTCCCCGTTTCGTCACTCTTCTTGACGTCATCCCCGCGAAGGCGGGGATCCATACCTTCCACAGCCACTCGTTTTGGCAATTATGGATCCCCGCCTTCGCGGGGATGACGGATAGAGAAGTATTTGCGGAACGCAGAGCCCCCACATCGAAAAGACTAACCAGCAATAAATAAAAGAACAAACCCAAAAAACCACCCAATCCGCGCCACACTCATTGAATACACTGAAGCAATCCCCGCATTCGTTGCAGCACCCACCACATTCGAATGTCCAATCCCTAACACAGGCGGCCGTTATGAAGCATTTAAAACGGATTACCCCCAAAGATTACTTCGGGCGTCAGAGCCTTTAAAGGGTTTGTTAACCGCGCGGAGCGCCAATGTACTCGCGCATTTTAATGAAACCCGCGAACAGGAGCTCTGGAAATGGCCGCTTCACCGATGGTCGCCGAGGAAGTCCGCAAGGCCTGCCGCATTCACGCCCGCCTGCTGGACGCCTTCATCGAGATGACCCAGAAGGAGCTGAACCAGCTTCCCCCCGGCTTCGCCGAGGAGAGCCTCCAGGAGTCGCTGGAGAAGTTGCGCGCCGCGCGCAAGTCCTACGGCGCCATGGCCGGAGTCGTCTCGGTGTCGAACGCCGCCTGATCCCCGCGCCGTCGCGCGGGGATGGCGCCAAAAAAACCTGCCGACCGGGTCAGGCCGTGACCGCCGCCTTGCGCGCGCGGGGCTTGCGCTCGGCGGCAGGCTTCGGGGCCTCGCCGGCGCCGGCTGTCTTCGTGGGGGCCGCCTTCGCGGGGGCAGCCTTCTTCACCGCCGGCTTCTTGCCGTTGCTCTTCGGGGGCGCCGCAGCCGCGACCTCCTGCTCCGCCAGGAACCAGTGTTCGTGGTCGCTGCCGTCGGGGCAACCCTTGTCCTGCCAGATCTGGTAGGCGCGTTCACGAATCCGATGCTCGACGTCCTGGCTCATCGTTCCTCCGGGGCTGTGCGCTGACCGGGCGATGGTGCAGCCTCCCGCACCGCAAGGCAAGATTCCGAAGGTCGCAGGTTTGACGCCCATCAATTCAATTGTTGGCCGTCAATCGTTGGAGACGGGCGGCTGTTCGGCGCTCTGCCGGCGCTGCGCGTCGCGCCAGCGGGCGACGTTGCGGTTGTGGTCCGGCAGCGTCTTGGCAAAGGCGTGCCCGCCCGTGCCGTCGGCGACGAAATACAGGTACTCGTGCCGCTCCGGCTTCAGCGCCGCGAGGATCGAGGCCTTGCCGGGGTTAGCGATCGGCCCCGGCGGCAGCCCGGCCACCACGTAGGTGTTGTACGGCGACTCGACGCGCAGGTCGTTCCGCGTCAGCGCCCGCCCCAGTTCCCCCGCGCCGTCGGTCAGCGCGTAGATCACCGTCGGGTCGGACTGCAGCCGCATCGCGGTCTCCAGCCGGTTGACGTAGACCCCCGCCACCTTCGCCCGCTCCGCCGCGACGCCGGTCTCCTTCTCGACGATGGAGGCCATGGTCAGCGCGTCCTCCGGCGACTTGTAGGGCAGGTCCTTGTCGCGGCCCTTCCACGCCTCGGCCAGCACCTGGGTCATGCCGCGCTGCATGCGCTCGACCAGCTGCTCGCGGCTGTCGCCGTAGGAGAAGTTGTAGGTCTCGGGCAGCAGGCTGCCGTCCTTCGGGCGCTGCGGCACGCTGCCGGTCAGCACCGGCTCCTTCTCCAGCAGCCCGAGGATCTGCGCGGAGGTCAGCCCCTCGGGCACGGTCAGGCGGTGCACGACGGTCTTGCCGCGCCGCATCTGCTCCAGCACGTCGTCGATGCTGACGCCGGGGGCGAAGGCGTACTCGCCGGCCTTCAACTCGCGCCCCGCCCCGCTCAGCCGCGCGCCAAAGGCGAACAGCAGCGGCGACTCGACCACGCCGGCGTCGCCCAGCGTGATCGCCACGGCTTCCAGCCCGCTGCCGCGGGGAATGACGACGGTGGTGGATTCGGTGAGGGGGCCCGGCGCCACCAGGCGCATGGCCCCCCACAGGGTCGCTCCGCCCAAGAGCGTGGCGACGGCGAGCGCCCCGGCCGCTGCCCGAAGGCCCCAGCCCATGGCGAACTCCTTACGCGAACTCCTTGAAGACCAGGGAGGCGTTGGTGCCGCCGAAGCCGAAGGAGTTGGACAGAGCGGCGCGCACGCGGCGCTCCTGCGCCTGCTTCGGCACCAGGTTGACGCCGAGGCAGCTCTCCGACGGGTTCTCGAGGTTGAGCGTCGGCGGCACGATGGAGTGGTTGATCGCCTTGATCGAGTAGATCGCCTCGACCGCACCCGCGGCCCCCAGCAGGTGGCCGATGGCCGACTTGGTGGAGGACATGGCGACCGTGTCCATGGCCGACCCGAACAGGCGCTTCACCGCGCCCAGCTCGATCTCGTCGCCCAGCGGCGTCGAGGTGCCGTGCGCGTTGACGTAGTCGATCTGGTCCGGCGACAGGCCGGCGCGCTTGAGCGCCATGCGCATCGAGCGGAAGCCGCCGTTGCCGTCCTCGGCCGGGGCCGAGATGTGGTAGGCGTCGCCCGACAGGCCGTAGCCGATGACCTCGGCGTAGATGGTGGCGCCGCGCTTCTTCGCGTGCTCCAGCTCCTCCAGCACCACCACGCCGGCGCCCTCGCCGATGACGAAGCCGTCGCGGTCCTTGTCGTAGGGGCGCGAGGCCTTCTCGGGCGTGTCGTTGAAGTTGGTGGACAGCGCGCGCATGGCGGCGAAGCCGCCCACGCCCAGGCGGCTGACCGCCGCTTCGGTGCCGCCGGCGACCATCACGTCGGCGTCGTCCCACATGATCAGACGGGCGGCGTCGCCGATGGCGTGCGCGCCGGTCGAGCAGGCGGTGACCACCGCGTGGTTCGGGCCCTTGAAGCCGTGCTGGATCGACACGTGGCCGGAGGCCAGGTTGATCAGGCAGGCCGGGATGAAGAACGGGGAGATGCGTCGCGGGCCCTTCTCGTGCAGGGTCACCGCGCCCTCGGCGATGCCGGGCAGGCCGCCGATGCCGGAGCCGATCATGACGCCGGTGCGCTCGCGCTCCTCGTCGGTCTGCGGCACCCAGCCGGAATCCTTGACCGCCTCGGTGGCGGCGCCGATCGCGTAGAGGATGAAGTCATCCATCTTGCGCTGGTCCTTCGGCGGGACCGCGGCGTCGGCGTTGAACTCGCCGTCGCCGGTGCCGCGCGGGATCGTGCCGGCGATCTTCGAGGCAAGGTCGGAAGCGTCGAAGGCCGTGATCCCACGGATGCCCGATTCGCCGGCGATCAACCGTTCCCAGTTGTGGCGGTGACCGACGCCGAGCGGCGTGACCAGACCGAGGCCGGTAACGACGACACGTCTCATGGGACTTCCCTGACCTTTCTTGCGATCTCGTGAGATCTGTATCTCTGGAAACTCAGACGGCCAGGCCGCACGCCCGTGCGAAGCCTGGCTGCCTTCGTTTGGTCCTGTCGGAACCGCGCCTTATCAGGCGGCGGCGTTCGCCTTGATGAAGTCGATGGCGTCCTTGACCGTCAGGATCTTCTCGGCGGCGTCGTCCGGGATCTCGCACCCGAACTCCTCCTCGAAGGCCATGACCAGCTCGACGGTGTCGAGGCTGTCGGCGCCGAGGTCGTCGATGAAGGAGGCGTTCTCCGTCACCTTCGCCTCTTCGACCCCGAGGTGGTCCACAACGATCTTCTTCACGCGCTCGGCGATGTCACTCATGTTCGACCTTCCAAAATCCTTGAAACCGTTTGGGCAATTCGGAGGTCCGCACCACGCCGCGGCGTGCCGTCCTGCCGTGAAAAGCCCCGTCCGATAACACATTTCGTCCGCCTTGACCAGCGCCCCTGGGGGCCTGCGTCACGGCCGGACGAACCCGCCCAGATGATCGATCAGATCATGGCCATGCCGCCGTTGATGTGCAGCGTCTGGCCGGTGATGTAGGCGGCCTCCTCGCTCGCCAGGTACACGACCCCGGCGGCGATTTCCGACGGCTCGCCCATGCGGCCGGCCGGAATCCCTCCCAGAAGCTTCTGCTTCTGGTCGTCGTTCAGCGCGTGGGTCATCGCGGTGGTGATGAACCCCGGCGCCACGCAGTTGACGGTGATGTTGCGCGAGGCGACCTCGGCCGCCAGCGCCTTGGACATGCCGATCATGCCGGCCTTCGAGGCGGCGTAGTTCGCCTGCCCCGGGTTGCCGGTCACGCCGACGATGGAGGTGATGCCGACGATGCGGCCCCAGCGGCGCTTCATCATGCCGCGCAGCACGGCGCGCGACAGGCGGAAGGCGGCCGTCAGGTTGACGTCCAGCACCTGCGCCCAGTCGTCGTCCTTCATGCGCAGCGCCAATTGGTCGCGGGTCAGGCCGGCGTTGTTGACCAGGATGTCGATGCGGCCGCCCAGGGCGGCTTCGGCGTCCTTGGCCAGCTGCTCGGTGGCCGCCGCGTCGGACAGGTTGCCCGGGGTGACCAGCACGCGTTCGCCGCCGAGTTCCGCCGCGACCTTTTCCAGCGCCTCGACGCGGGTGCCGGACAGCGCCACGGTGGCGCCCTGCGCGTGCAGCGCCTTGGCTATGGCGGCGCCGATGCCGCCGGACGCGCCGGTGACCAGGGCGCACTTGCCCGTCAGATCGAACATGGGATGCCTCACAGGGTCTTGAGGAAGGCCTCGACGTCGGCCGGGGCGCCCACGGACACCGCGCCGACCTCCTTGTCGATGCGCTTGGCGAGGCCGGCCAGCACCTTGCCGGCGCCCAGCTCGACCAGCGAGTCCACGCCCTGGCCCTTCATGTAGAGGACGCTCTCGCGCCAGCGCACCATGCCGGTCACCTGCTCGACCAGCAGGCGGCGGATCTCCGCCGGGTCGCTGACCGCGGACGCGGTGACGTTCGCCACCACCGGCACGGCGGGCGTGTTGATGGTGACCGTCTCCAGCGCCTCCGCCATGGCGTCGGCGGCCGGCTGCATCAGGGGGCAATGGAAGGGTGCACTCACCGGCAGGCGGACCGAGCGCTTCAGTCCGCGCTCAGCGGCCAGGGCGATGGCGCGGTCGATGGCCTCGGTGGCGCCGGAGATGACGACCTGGCCGGCCGCGTTGTCGTTGGCGACGGCGCACACCTCGCCCTGGGCGGCGTCGGCGGCGATCGCCTGCGCCTGCTCCAGGTCGGCGCCGAGCAGCGCCGCCATGGCGCCTTTGCCGACCGGCACCGCCTTCTGCATGGACTGGCCGCGCAGCTTCAGCAGGCGCGCCGTGTCGGGCAGCGAGAAGGCGCCGGCGGCGCACAGCGCCGAATACTCGCCCAGCGAATGGCCCGCGACGAAGGTGGCGTGCGTGCGCAGATCGACGCCGCCCTGCTGCTGGAGCACGCGCAGCACCGCGAGGCTGACCGCCATCAAGGCCGGCTGGGCGTTCTCGGTGAGCGTCAGGTCGGCCTCGGGGCCTTCGAACATCAGGCGGGACAGGCGCTGCTCCAGCGCGTCATCGACCTCTTCGAAGGTGAGGCGGGCGACTTCGAACGCTTCGGCCAGCTCACGGCCCATGCCAACGGCCTGGCTGCCCTGCCCCGGAAAGACGAACGCCCTGGTCATGTCTGCAAAAACCCGTGTGCTGAGGCGGTACGCCGAATGCGCCCGCCGGGAAGTGGGCGACAGTCATACCCGCGCCAAACGCCAAGTCAAGCGATGCTTGGCTTCGCCCTTCCCTCCCGAATAACCGCCGCCATGCCCAACAGTGCCAAGGGGATGGCCGGCAGCGCGTGCCGCATTTCGAAATGCACCAAGCAAAACGCGCCGACGACCGTGAAGAAGGTTACCCAGCCGAACAGCGCCGCGCCGAACCGCGCGTCCGCCGGAGCCCGTCCGCGCAGGACGCGCACCGACCACCACGGCACACCCAGGGCGAAGACGAGGAACAGCACGGTGGAGACCACGACGCCCGCCGTCGCCAGCAGGAGCCCGGCCATTCCGCCCAGCGAAAAATCCCGGAAGACTGCCACCGCGCCCTTCAGCGATACGCCGGGCAGCACGCGCTGGCCGAGCACCGGGCCGTACTGGAAGAACTCGTTGAGGGTGAAGGCGGGATCGGTCAGCACCGAGCCCAGGCTGAACGGCCGCAGCTGCGTCAGCACCATCTTCAGGTAGGCGACCGGGTGTTCGCTCACCGTCGCCACGAAGCGCCCGAACAGGTAGGACTGCAGCCGAGTCGGCGTCAGGCCGAGCTGGCGCTGCAGCGCTTCGAGAATCGTGACCTGCGCGCCGAACTCGTAATCCGGCATGCCCTGGCGCACCAGCTGCGACACCGGGTCGTCGCCGTCGAACGGATTGGCGTAGCCGAAGCGCAGCATGTGGAAGCCCGGCCGCAGCCAGTTGGCGGCGCCGGCGACGCTGATGAACGCCTCGCCGGTGCGGTGCCAGTTCCACAGCAGGTAGGGCGCCAGCACGGCCGCCACCGCCGCCAGGAACACCGGGATCAGCAGGGCCGCCCGCCGCCCGCCGCAGGCCAGCAGGAGCACCGGCAGCACGGTGAAGTACAGCCCGTTCTCCCGCACCAGGATCGAATAGCCCCAGAGCAGGCCGAACAGCGCCATCCGGCCGCCCCCCAGCCGCCATACGCCGGTCAGCCCGCCCAGCGTACCGAACAGGACGACGTTGAACAGCGTGGCGTACAGGCTGTCGCTGAGGATCTCGACGTCGTACAGCAGCGACTGCGAGAACAGGTAGAAGACGCCGACGAACCACGCCGCCGCGTCCGAGGCCAGCAGGGCGCGGGAAACGCGGAAGATCATCAGCATGGACAGCAGCGTCAGCGCCGACTGCACGGCGGCGACCACATACTGATAGTGTGCGCCGGCCAGCAGCTTGGCGCCCGCCAGCAGCAGCGGGTAGCCGGCGGTGCGGAACACCAGCGACGGCAGGCCGGTGTCGGTACCCCAGGGGACCGTCGTCACCGCGTCCCAGCCCTTCAGGATCGCGTCGGCGAACTCCAGATAGCCGCCGGTGTCCGGGCTCACGCCGGGGCCGGCGGCCAGGATGACCAGCAGCTTCACCGCCGCCACCAGCGCCAGGAACGCCGCCAGCGGCCGGCTGTCGTCGCGGGCCATCACGTCAGGCGCTCAGCGCGTCCGGCCCCTTGCGGCGCCAGGTCACCGTGGAGTTGACGCCGAAGTTCCACACCGCGCCGATGACGGCGCCGAGCAGCCCGGCGATCGGCCAGGGCGTGCCGCCCTGGTAGAGGAACTCGGCCATCTGGAAGTTCACCAGCGCGCCGATGCTGCACGCCACGAAGAACAGCGCCAGCCCGCGCAGGAACTCCCGCCCCTTCAGGCGCCGGTCGCGGTAGGTGAAGCGGTTGTCGAGCGTGAAGTTCACCAGCATCGCCCCCGCCGTCGCCAGCGTCTGCGCCGGCAGGAACGGCATGGCGGCGCCGCGGAAGAAGGCGCTGAGCAGCAGCAGGTGCAGCGCCATGCCGAGCAGCCCGACCATGACGAACAGCACGAATCGGATCGGCACCACCTTCCCCACCGCCTTGTCGGCCAGCAGGATGGCGAACTCCAGGATGATGAGGGTGTCGAGCTTGCTGTCGCCGGCGTGGCGCTGGCGGAACACCATCCCCACCTCGTCGAACGCCAGCGGCCGGCGCGCCGAGGCGAAGATGTCCAGCAGGATCTTGAACCCCTTGCCGGACAGGGAATGCACCACCTCGTCCACCAGCTCGCGCCGCAGCATGAAGAAGCCGCTGAGCGGGTCGGACACGTCCGCCTTCATCACCATGCGGCACAGCCGGTTGCCGAGCCGGCTCATCCGCTCGCGCGACGCCGAGGACAGGCCCTGCGCGCTGCCCCCCTCGGCGAAGCGGCTGGCGACGACGATGTCGAGGTGCCTTTCGCGCAGGCGGCGCAGCATCTCCGGCAGCAGGGTCTCGTCGTGCTGCAGATCGGCGTCCATCACCGCGATCACCGGTGCCGGGGTGGCCAGCATGCCCTCGATGCACGCCGACGACAGGCCGCGCCGGCCGACGCGGCGCAGATAGCGGACGTGTGGGCGCTGCTGCGACAGGGCGCGCAGCACCTCGCCGGTGCCGTCGGTCGAATCGTCATCGACGAAGATGACGTCCCACGCCACGCCCTGAAGCGCGCGCTCCAGCGCATCGGCGAGGGCGACGATGTTGCCCGCCTCGTTCAGGGTGGGGACGACGATGGTCAGTTCGGTGGGCATAGGCACGGTACCGGTGGGGCGTGAGGCGGCGGCATCCTAGTGGACTCGTCCCCGTCCCGGTAATACTTTCGATATCCTGAACGTGGATGCGCATCTCCGCTTGCTCCGCGCGCCGGGATGTGCATACTGCCGCGCTTCATAACTCCTTGCCGGCGTGCGATGCGCGTCGGCTAGGCCCGGGCGGCTGGCCCGACTCCAGGGTGGAGACGGAAGCAGCGCCGGACCATGAACAGCCATGGGGAGTCATATGGCTTTGTACGAAAGCGTGCTGATCGCACGCCAGGACATCTCGGCCGCCCAGGCCGAGGCTCTCGCCGAGCAGTTCGCCCAGATCATCCGTGACAACGGCGGCCAGGTCACCAAGACCGAGCACTGGGGCCTGAAGACGCTCACCTACAAGATCAAGAAGAACCGCAAGGGCCATTACGTGCTCTTCAATCTCGACTCGCCGGCCGCCGCCGTGCTCGAGATGGAGCGCAACATGAGCATCAACGAGGACGTGCTGCGGTACATGACCGTGCGCGTCGATGCGCTGGACGCCAACCCGTCCGCGATGATGCAGAGCCGCGGCGAGCGCGGCGAGCGTGGTGACCGCGGCGACCGCGGCCCGCGCCGCTTCGATGACCGCGGGCCCCGCCCGCCCCGCCGTTCCGAGCAGGCTCCGGCCGCTGAAGGGGAGATCGCCTGATGAGCGACAAGCAGACCACGGGCGCCGCCCCGCGTTCGGGTGGCGGCGCGCGCCGCCCGTTCTTCCGCCGCCGCAAGACCTGCCCGTTCTCGGGCGCGAACGCCCCGGCGATCGACTACAAGGACGTCAAGCTCCTGTCCCGCTTCATCTCGGAGCGCGGCAAGATCGTGCCGAGCCGCATCACCGCGGTCTCCACGAAGAAGCAGCGTGAGCTGGCCCGCGCCATCAAGCGCGCCCGGTTCCTGGCGCTCCTGCCGTACGTGGTGAAGTAAGCCCGCAAGGGCCGTTGAGGATAGGAAACCCCCATGCCCACGGCCATGTTGGTCGCCCTGGGGGGCGGTGCGGTCAGCGCGCTCCTGTACGTGTCGGTGTTGTTCGCCGGCGTCGGTGCGCTGATCCTCGGCTACCTCGCCCCGCTGCCGCTGTTCCTGGTCGGCCTGTGGTTCGGTGTTCCGGCCACGCTGATCGCGGGAGGGCTGGCGGCGGTGCTGGTGCTCAGCGCCACGGGCGGCCTTCTGGGGCCGCTGGGCTATGTCGTGACCGGCGCGGTGCCGGCGGCCTTCGTGGCCCGCCAGGCGCTGCTGGCCCGGAGCACGGCGAAGGGGGATGTGGAGTGGTACCCGCCAGGGCTGCTCCTGCTCGGGTTGACCGGCCTGGGGCTGGTGGCGTTCTTCGTCGCCGTGCTGCTGGCGTTGGGGGAACCGGGCGGGCTCGAGGGCGTGGTGCGCCGGACGCTGCAGGGCATGGCCCGGCAGCTCGGCGCGCCGGGGGACGCACCCCCGCCGCCCGAAGCGTTCTGGCTGGCTCCGGCGATGCCGGGCTTCGTGGTGGTCTCATGGCTGGTCATGACGATCGTCAACGCGGCCCTGGCGCAGGGGCTCCTGATGCGGTTCCACCGCAATCGGCGTCCGCCGATGCGGCTGGTCGCGATGGAGCTGCCGGGGTGGGTGGTGCTGGCGTTCGCGGGCGCATCGGCCGCGGCGGCGGTGCTGCCGGACGGTCTGGACTTCCTGGCGCTCAACGTGGCGCTGGTGCTGTCGCTGCCGTTCGGTCTGGCCGGCCTGTCGGTGGTGCACGCCTTCGCCAACCGCCAGTCGGCCAAGGTGGCGCTCCTCGTCGGGTTCTACCTGTTCCTGTTTCTCTTCGGTTGGCCGCTCCTGCTGATGGTCGGCCTGGGCGTGATCGAGCAATGGATTGGGCTGCGGCGCCGCTGGGCGCGCGTCGGCCCCGATCAGGAGGACGAGTGATGGAAGTTATTCTGTTGGAGCGGGTCGAGAAGCTCGGCCAGATGGGCCAGGTCGTCAAGGTCAAGCCCGGCTTCGCCCGCAACTACCTGCTGCCGCTGAAGAAGGCCATGCGCGCCACCAAGGCGAACCTGGAGCACTTCGAGAAGCAGCGCGTGCACCTCGAGGCGATGAACCTTGAGCGCCGCAAGGACGCCGAGGCCATCGCGCCGAAGCTGAACGGCCTGTCGGTCGTCGTCATCCGCCAGGCGGGTGAGACCGGCGTGCTGTACGGTTCGGTGTCGAACCGCGACATCGCCGACGCGGTCACCGCCGCCGGCGTGAAGATCGAGCGCAGCCAGGTCGCCATCGACCAGCCGATCAAGACGCTGGGCCTGTTCCCGGTGCGCATCGTGCTGCATCCGGAGGTCAGCCAGAACGTGACCGTGAACGTCGCCCGTTCGGCCGAAGAGGCCGGGCTGCAGGCGCAGCGCGGCGCCATGGTGACCGCGGCCGACCTCATCGATGAGGACGAGGAAGAGGCCGAGACCACGACCGAGGGCGAGGCCGAGGAGGCCTGATCCTCCTCCCCTCCCGTCACGCTCGTCCGGACGCCGCCCGCTCCCGCAAGGGGGCCGGGCGGTTTTCCGTATGCGCGGACCAGGGTATGGCGAAAGAGTCATTCTCCCTCGCCGAACGCGCTCTACCCTAAGGCCATCGCCCATCCCAGCCTTTGGCTGAGGAGACGATGGCATGCTCTTCGCCCGCCTGCTGAACGCCGCACTGACCCGCGGCGGCCTGACGCTCGTCGACGCCCGGGGGAAAACCCACCGGATCGGCCCCGGCGCCCCGACGCTCACGCTGCACCTGTATGACGCGGCGCTGCACCGGCAACTGGTCCTCTCCCCGCGCCTGAGCTTCGGCGAGGCGTACATGGACGGCCGCCTCAGCATCGAGGGCGGCGGTCTGTACGACCTGCTGGCGCTGCTGTCCGACGGCGTGACCGTCGATGGCCTCACCGGGCCGCTGCGCGACCGTCTGGCGCCGCTCCTGCGCTCCGTCGAGCAGCACAACCCGCTGCGCCGCGCGCGCAGCAACGTCGCCCACCACTACGACCTGTCGCGGCGGCTGTACGAGCTGTTCCTCGACCGCGACCTGCAATACTCCTGCGCCTACTTCGCGGAGCCGGGCATGAGCCTGGACGAGGCGCAGCTGGCCAAGAAGCGGCACATCGCCGCCAAGCTGCTGCTGCACCCCGGCCACCACGTGCTGGACGTCGGCTGCGGCTGGGGCGGCATGGCGCTGTATCTCGCGAAGCACGCCGGGGTGCGGGTCACCGGCATCACGCTGTCCACCGAGCAGCTGGCCGTCGCCCGCGAGCGCGCCGAGTCGGCCGGCCTGTCCGACCGCGTGCGGTTCGAGCTGTGCGACTACCGCGCCGTCACCGGCCGCTTCGACCGCATCGTCTCGGTCGGCATGTTCGAGCATGTCGGCGCGCCGCACTACCGCACCTTCTTCGACACGGTGCGCGACCGGCTGGCCGACGACGGCGTGGCGCTGCTGCACTCCATCGGCCGCAGCGAGGGGCCGGGCACGACCAACCCGTGGTTCCGCAAGTACATCTTTCCCGGCGGCTATTCTCCGGCGCTGTCCGAGGTGGTCCCCCGCATCGAGCGCGCCGGGCTGTGGACCACCGACGTGGAGGTCCTGCGCCTGCACTACGCCGAGACCTTGCGGCACTGGCGCGAACGCTTCCTGGCGCGGCGGGAGGAGGCGGCCAAGCTCTACGACGAGCGGTTCGTGCGCATGTGGGAGTTCTATCTGGCGGGCGCCGAGATCGCCTTCCGCTACCAGGGGCACATGGTGATGCAGATCCAGATGGCGCGCGCCGTCGGGGCGGTGCCGCTGACCCGAGGCTACATGCTGGAGACCGAACGTGCGCTCGCGGCTGCCGAGAACGCCCCGCGGCGCAATCGCGCAAGCGCTTGACTCTGGGGGCGTTCGGGCGTTTATCCCCGCTCTTCTGCACATGGGGATGAAAGTTGTGCACAGGTTTTTCGGGGAGCCCTCCGCGCTTGGCACAGGCCCCCGGCGCAGCCGTTTGGTAGAGTGCCGGACATGGACAACAAGCCCACCTTCGAGCCCCGCGTGATCGACGGAACCGCCGCCCGCGCCGCTTCCGGCCGCCCCGCGCCCGAGTACCGCTCCGCCCCCCACAACGAGGAGGCGGAGCAGGCGCTGCTGGGCGCCATCCTGGTCAACAACAAGGCGTACGAGAAGGTCAGCGAGTTCCTGCGCCCGCAGCACTTCTACGACCCGGGCCACCTGAAGATCTACGAGGCGATCTCCAAGCTGATCGAGCGCGGGCAGGTCGCCAACCCGGTGACGCTGAAGGCGTATTTCGAGAACGACCCGCAGTTCGCGGAGGAGGGCGGCGGCGGCGCCTATCTGGCCAGCCTCGCCGCCGGCGTGGTGACGGTGATCAACGCCGCCGACTACGGCAAGACGATCCACGACCTGTTCCTGCGCCGGCAGCTGATCGAGGTCGGCACGGACATGGTGAACGAGGCGTACGAGCACGACCTCGACTCCAACGCCATGGACCAGATCGAGCAGGCCGAGAAGCAGCTGTTCGATCTCGCCTCCACCGGCGACGTGCAGGGCGGCTTCATCGCCTTCTCCGAATCGCTGAAGGTCGCCATCGAGATGGCGGAGGCCGCGTTCCGCCGCTCCAGCCACGTCACCGGCGTCACCTGCGGCCTGCGCGACCTCGACCGCAAGCTCGGCGGCCTGCACCCGTCGGACCTTCTGATCCTCGCCGGACGTCCGTCGATGGGCAAAACGGCGCTGGCCACCAACATGGCCTTCAACGCCGCCAAGGCGTACATGAAGTCCAACGGGTCCGAGGGCGCCTGCGTCGGCTTCTTCTCGCTGGAAATGTCGGCCGAGCAGCTGGCCACCCGTATCCTCGCCGGCGAGGCCGAGGTGTCCGGCGACAAGATCCGCCGCGGCGACATCCGCGACAGCGATTTCCCGAAGTTCATTACGGCCAGCCAGGAGCTGGGCCGCGTGCCGTTCTTCGTGGACGACACCCCCGCCCTGTCGGTGAGCGCCGTGCGCACCCGCTGCCGCCGCCTGAAGCGCACGCACAACCTGGGCTTCGTGGTGGTCGACTACCTCCAGCTGCTGCGCGGCACCTCGCAACGCGGCGCGGAAAACCGCGTGCAGGAGATCTCGGAGATCACCCGCGGCCTCAAGGCCATCGCCAAGGAACTCGACTTGCCGGTGCTGGCGCTGTCACAGCTCAGCCGCGCGGTGGAGCAGCGCGAGGACAAGCGGCCACAGCTCTCCGACCTGCGCGAATCCGGCTCGATCGAGCAGGACGCCGACGTCGTGATGTTCGTTTACCGCGAACAGTACTATCTTGAGCGCGCCGAGCCGGCCCGCCGGCCGGAAGAGACGGAAGACAAGTACAACGACCGTTACGCCAACTGGCAGAAGCGCTACGGCGAGGTGCACAACACCGCCGAGGCGATCATCGCCAAGCAGCGTCACGGCCCGATCGGCAGCGTGCGGCTCTATTTCGATGGCCAATACACCAAGTTCGGCGACCTCGACACCGACCATGACCACGATGTCGGCGAGTGACCCCGCGTCCTTCGCCGGGGCGCTGCTGACCATCGACCTCGACGCCGTCGTCGCCAACTGGACGCTGCTGCGCGACCGCGTCGGCGGCCCGGCGCGCTGCGCCGCGGTGGTCAAGGCCGACGCCTACGGGCTGGGCGCGTCGCGCGTCGCCCCTGCCCTGTTCGCCGCCGGTTGCCGGACCTTCGTGGTGGCACAGGTCGAGGAGGCCATCGCGCTGCGCGCCGTGCTTCCCGCCGACGCGGAGGTCCTGTCGCTGGGCGGCCTGCCGCCCGGAAGCGCCGCGGAGTTCGCCGCGCACGGCGTCACGCCGGTGCTCAACCACCTCGGCGACATCGAGGCGTGGACGGCGTTCTGCCGCGAACGCGGCGAAGCGCGGCCGGCCGTCGTGCACATCGACACCGGCATGAACCGACTCGGGCTGGGGCCGGACGAACTCGATTGCCTGATCGAGCAACCGGAACGTCTGACCGGCATGAGTGTCCGGCTGTGGATGACGCACCTCGCCTGCGCCGAGGCGGACACGCCGATGAACGCGCAGCAGCTCGGCCGCTTCCGCATGGCGCTCGCCCGGCTGCCGGCGGCGCCGGCCAGCCTCGCCAATTCCTCAAGCGTTTTCCTCGGGCCGGCCTACCATTTCGACCTCGTCCGGCCCGGCTGCGCGCTGTACGGCGTCAACCCGACGCCGGCCGCGGCGAACCCGATGCGCCCGACGGTGCGCCTCGACGCGCGGGTTCTTCAGGTCCGAAGCGTTGACACGGCTATGACCGTTGGCTACGGTGCCACCCACCGCGTCGCGGGGAAGGGCAAAGTTGCAACCATTGCAGTGGGTTACGCCGACGGCTACCCGCGCACGCTGAGCGGGCGCGGGCACGTGTTCGTTGGCGGAATACCGGCTCCGGTGGTCGGACGGATTTCGATGGATCTGATCACGGTGGACGTAACCGCACTGCCCGAAGGCGCCGTGGCGCCCGGCGCGCTGGTCGAGCTGATCGGCCCCAACCGCCCGGTCGACACCGTGGCGGAGGAGGCCGGCACCATCGGCTACGAGATCCTCACCTCGCTGGGGCGCCGCTACCACCGCGTCCATGTGGGCGGGACCGCCTGATGGATTTCCTCGCCGCGACGGGCCGCACCTTCCTGATCTTTCTGGAAGCGACCGGGCAGCTCGCCATGTTCACCGGCCGCTCGGTCTCGCACTGCGTCCGGCCGCCGCTGTACGCGCGCCAGATCATCCGGCAGATGATCGACATCGGCTACTACTCGCTGCCGGTGGTCGGGCTGACCGCGCTGTTCACCGGCATGGTGCTGGCGCTGCAGAGCTATTCCGGCTTCTCGCGCTTCCAGGCGGAGGGCGCCATCGCCACCGTCGTCGTGCTGTCGGTGACCCGCGAGCTGGGACCGGTGCTCGCCGGCCTGATGGTGGCCGGGCGCATCGGCGCCGCCATGGCGGCGGAAATCGGCACCATGCGGGTGACCGAGCAGATCGATGCGCTCTCGACGCTGTCCACCAACCCGTTCAAATACCTGGTGGCGCCGCGCCTGATCGCCGGCACGACGATGCTGCCGCTGCTGGTGCTGATCGCCGACGTGATCGGCGTGTTCGGCGGCTTCCTGGTCAGCGTCTACCGGCTGGATTTCAACGCGTCCTCCTACATCACCCGCACCTGGCAGTTCCTGGAGCCGGTCGACGTGATCTCCGGCCTGGTGAAGGCGGCGGTGTTCGGCTTCGTCATCTCGCTGATGGGCTGCTATTTCGGCTACAAGTCGCGCGGCGGCGCCCAGGGCGTCGGTCAGGCGACCACCAACGCGGTGGTGGCGGCCTCGATCCTGATCCTGGTGTTCAACTACCTGATCACCGGAATGTTCTTCTCGACCAAATGACCGACACGCCCAAAATTGCCCTGCGCAACGTCCACAAGCGCTTCGGTCCCAAGGTGGTGCTGAACGGCATCGACCTGGAGGTCGGCCGCGGCGAATCCCTGGTGGTGATCGGCGGTTCCGGCACCGGCAAGTCGGTGATGCTGAAGTGCATCCTCGGCCTGCTGCACCCGGACACGGGCTCGATCCGGGTCGACGGGGAAGAGACCACCCGCCTGGGCTCGCGCGAGCGGGAAAAGCTGCTGCACAAGTTCGGCATGCTGTTCCAGGGTGCGGCGCTGTTCGACAGCATCCGGGTGTGGGAGAACGTCGCCTTCGGCCTGATCCAGGGCGAGCACATGCCGCGCCCCAAGGCCAAGGACATCGCCATGGCCAAGCTCGGCGCCGTCGGCCTGACGCCGGAGGTGGGCGAGCTGTACCCGGCCGAGCTGTCGGGCGGCATGCAGAAGCGCGTGGCGCTGGCCCGCGCCATCGCCGACGAGCCGGAGATCATCTTCTTCGACGAGCCGACCACCGGCCTCGACCCGATCATGGCCGACGTGATCAACGAGCTGATCGTGAAGTGCGTGAAGGACCTCGGCGCCACCGCGGTGACCATCACCCACGACATGGCCTCGGCCCGCAAGATCGCCGACCGCATTGCGATGATCTATCAGGGCAGGATCATCTGGACCGGCCACGCCCGGGACATCGACGCCTCCGGCAACGCCCACGTGGACCAGTTCGTCCACGGCCGCGCCGAAGGGCCGATCCAGATGCAGATCCGGGCGCTGTAAGCGGTCACCCCACCGGCCGGCCCAGCGCCCTGGCCAACTCCGGCTGCAGCGCCAGCGTCAGCATGCACAGCGACGATATGATGGCGAACTCGCCGTTCGCCGCGGCGGCGACCAGTTCCTCGCGGGTGAGCAGTTCGAGCCGCATCTCCTCCAGATCGCCGGAGTCCGCCTCGGCCACCTTGCGGCACCCCCTGGCCTGGAACATGTGGGCGACGCAGCCGCGCTGGTTGCCCTGCATGACATAGTCGCCGAACCCGATCCATTCGTCGGAAACGTAGCCGGTCTCCTCCAGCAGTTCGCGCTTGGCGGCGTCCAG
Organism: Azospirillum sp. TSO22-1; assembly: GCF_003116015.1. Lineage (GTDB taxonomy): Bacteria > Pseudomonadota > Alphaproteobacteria > Azospirillales > Azospirillaceae > Azospirillum. Next base: position 56,512 of record NZ_LGQZ01000044.1, on the reverse strand, counting down.
CGGATCCTCGCCGGAGTCCACCGCGCCGGCGGGGAAGGTCAGGCTGACGCGACGGGCGCCATGCTTGTACTGGCGCAGCAGCAGGGCGCGTCCGTCCGCCGTCTCGGCGAAGATGATGATGAAGTCCTGCTGGTCGACCTGGTGGAACTCGACCCGGCGGCCATCGGGCAGTTCCAGCGTCTCGATGCGGATCTTCAGCCAGGGCTCCGCGTCGTAGGCGTCGCGGCTGTCGAGCACCCGCCAGGGCTCCAGGGGGGCCGTCATCCGGCGTTCCCCGCGGCGAAGGAGCGGACGAGGTCCTGGTTCGTCACCATGGCGAACAGCGCGATCTGCGTCAGCAGCGCGAACTCGCCCCGCCCGGCCGCCGCCGTCAGTTCCGCCCGCGTGAGGAGCAGGATCTCGCTCTCCTCCAGGTCGTCGGCGTCGGGCTCGGCCACCTTGCGGCAGCCGGTGGCGCGGAACATGTGCGACACCGCCCCGCCCTGGTTGGAATTGACCATGTAGCCGCCGAGATCCTGCCACGCGGCGCCCTCGTAGCCGGTTTCCTCCAGCAGTTCGCGCTTGGCGGCCTCCAGCGGATCCTCGCCGGGGTCCAGGTGGCCGCCGGGGAAGGCCAGGGTGATGCAGCGCGGCCCGTGCCGGTACTGGCGGTAGGTGATGACCCGACCGTCCTCGGTCTCGGCGAAGATGCAGGCGAAGGACGGCATCTCGAGCTGGTAGTAGTCGTCGATCCGCCGGCCGTCCGGCAGCTCGATGCTCTCCACCCGCACCTTGAGGAAGGGCGAGGCGTCCAGCAGGTCGCGGCTGGCGGCGACCCGCCAGGGCTTGAGGTCCTTGGGCATGCGGGGTGTCTCCGTCAGTAGGGCGGCTTGGTGTGGCCGGCGGGCGAGAGGGTGAAGATCTCGCACCCGTCCTCGGTGATGCCGACCTGATGTTCGAACTGCGCCGACAGCGAGCGGTCGCGGGTCACCGTGGTCCAGCCGTCGGACAGGATCTTCACGTCCGGCTTGCCGGCGTTCAGCATCGGCTCGATGGTGAAGACCATGCCGGGGACCAGCGTCATCCCCTGCCCCGGCCGGCCGAAATGGTCGACGTGCGGCGCGTCGTGGAAGATACGGCCGATGCCGTGCCCGCCGAACTCGCGCACCACCGAGAAGCGGTTCGCCTCGGCCAGCGTCTGGATGGCGTGACCGACGTCGCCCAGCGTGTTGCCGGGCCTGGCCGCCGCGATGCCCGCCATCATGGCCTCGTAGGTGAGGTCCACCAGCTTGCGCGCCTTCACGCCGATCTTCTCGCCGACGAAGTACATGCGGCTGTTGTCGCCGTACCAGCCGTCGAGGATCACCGTCACGTCGATGTTGACGATGTCGCCGTCCGCCAGCCGCTTGTCGTCGCTGGGGATGCCGTGGTTGACGACGTGGTTCGGCGAGATGCAGCTGGCGTGCCGGTAGCCCTTGTAGCCGATGGTCGCCGGGATGGCGCCGTGGTCGCGCATGAACGTCTCGATGAGCTTGTCGAGCGCCCCGGTGGTCACGCCCGGCGTCACGTGCGCGGTGATGAAGTCCAGCGTCCCAGAGGCCAGACGCCCGGCGCGGCGCAGTCCCTCGAAGGCCTCCGGCCCATGCAGCGGCACCTTGTGCCCCTCGGTGTCGGTCGCGTACCCGCGCGGCTCGTACGACATGCCAATCCCTTCCTTGCCCCATAGGAGACGGGGTCACGGCATGCTATATATTGTGCTTCGCAACACATCCAGACTCCACGACATTGGCAAAGCCGACAACACGCTACGTTTGCCAGTCGTGCGGCTCCGTGTTCCCGAAATGGGCCGGACGCTGCGACGGCTGCGGTGAATGGAACACGCTGATCGAGGAGGCGGCTCCGGACTCCGCCCCGAAGGGCCTCGGGGTCGGCAAGGGCCGGCGGCTGGAGTTCGTCGGGCTGTCCGGCGCGTCGGAGCCAGCACCGCGCCGCATGACCGGCATCGCCGAGTTCGACCGCGTCTGCGGCGGCGGCCTCGTGCCCGGCTCGGCGGTGCTGATCGGCGGCGACCCGGGCATCGGCAAGTCCACCCTGCTGCTCCAGGCGGTCGGCCGGTTGGCGCAGGACTGGCGCTGCGCCTACGTCTCGGGCGAGGAGGCGGTGGACCAGGTGCGGCTGCGCGCCCAGCGGCTGGGCTGCGCCGCGGCGCCGGTGGACCTCGCCTCCGCCACCAACGTGCGGGACATCGTGGCGACGCTGGACGGCGGCGACTGCCCCGGAATCATCGTCATCGATTCCATCCAGACCATGTACGTGGACACGCTGGACAGCGCGCCCGGCACCGTGGCGCAGGTGCGCGCCTCGGCGCAGGAGTTGATCCGCGTCGCCAAACGGCGCGGCGTCGTGCTGCTGCTCGTCGGCCACGTCACCAAGGAGGGCATGATCGCCGGCCCCCGCGTGCTGGAGCACATGGTCGACACCGTCCTCTACTTCGAGGGCGAGCGCGGCCACCAGTTCCGCATCCTGCGCGCGGTGAAGAACCGCTTCGGCCCGACCGACGAGATCGGCGTGTTCGAGATGGGCGACGCCGGCCTGTCGGAGGTCGCCAACCCCTCCGCCCTGTTCCTCGCCGAACGGCGCGGCGACGTGTCGGGCGCGGCGGTCTTCGCCGGCATGGAGGGCACGCGCCCGGTGCTGGTGGAGGTGCAGGCTCTCGTCGCCCCCTCGCCGCTCGGCACGCCGCGGCGCGCGGTGGTGGGCTGGGATTCAGGCCGCCTCGCCATGGTGCTGGCGGTGCTGGAGGCGCGCTGCGGCGTACAGATCGGCGCCAACGACGTGTACCTGAACGTCGCCGGCGGCCTGAAGGTGACGGAGCCGGCGGCCGACCTCGCGGTCGCGGCGGCGCTGGTCTCCTCGCTGACCGGCGAGCCGGTGCCGCCCGACGCCGTGGTGTTCGGCGAGATCGGCCTCAGCGGCGAGGTGCGCGCGGTGAGCCAGACCGACACGCGCCTCAAGGAAGCCGCAAAGCTGGGGTTTTCAACGGCGGTCATTCCGGCTAGACGGAGCGGCGGAAAGGGCGACACGTCGCTCAGGACCGTGGAGCTTCACCACCTCGGCGAACTGATGCCGCTGTTCCAGACGGACGGCGGCCAGCGCGGCAGAGGTCGATAACGCTGGCACGATAGGTTTCGAGGGTAGCGGAGCATGGAGAATTTCCCGATCAACCCGGCCGACGGCGTGGTGTTCGCCGTGCTGCTGCTGTCGGCGTTGCTGGCCTTCACCCGCGGCATGGTGGCCGAGGTGCTGTCGCTGGCCGCCTGGGGCGGTGCCGCGCTGACCGCGCTGTACACCCTGCCCTTCGTCCTGCCGCACACGCAGAAGTACCTGAAGGTCGAGATGGTGGCGTACGTCGCCACCTCGGCCGCGCTGTTCATCGTGGCGCTGGTGGTGCTGACCATCCTGTTCGGGCGGATCTCGCGCGGCGTGCAGAACTCCTCGCTGTCGGCGGTGGACCGCTCGTTGGGCTTCCTGTTCGGCCTGTTCAAGGGCGCCGTGCTGGTGTCGGTCGCCTATCTGTTCTTTGCATGGCTGATCCCGGCCCAGGAGCAGCCGCAATGGCTGCAGCAGGCGAAGACCCGCCCCTTGATGGCGGCGGGTGCGGGCATGATCTATGAGTTCGTGCCCGCCAACCTGCGGGCGGAGGGGCTGAACCAGGCCGATCTGGCGCGGGATCGCGCGCGCCAGGCGATCGAGGCGAAGGAGGCGCTGGACCGTCTCACCTCGCCCGTCCCGGCCGGCGGGAAGACGGGTGCACCACCCGCCAATACCGGCTATAAGGAGCGCGATCGCGGCGAGATCGACCGCCTGATCCAGAACACGCGCTGAGTCGGGCCCGTGCACTACGAGGATTCTTCGATGCTGACGACGCATCCCTTCGACGATGACAAGCTGCGCGAGGAGTGCGGCGTTTTCGGCATCTACGCGCACCCGCAGGCCGCCGCCATCACGGCGCTGGGCCTGCACGCGCTGCAGCACCGCGGCCAGGAGGCGGCGGGCATCGCCAGCTTCGGCACCGCGGACTTCCGCGTCGAGCACACCATGGGGCTGGTCGGCGACCATTTCTCCAAGGAAAGCGTCATCGGCCGCCTGAAGGGCGACATGGCCATCGGCCACGTCCGCTACGCCACCACCGGCGACACCACGCTGCGCAACGTGCAGCCGCTGTGCGCCGACCTGGAGTTCGGCAGCTTCGCGCTCGCCCACAACGGCAACCTGACCAACGCGCAGTTGCTGCGCCGCCAGCTGGTGCGCCGCGGCTGCCTGTTCCAGTCCACCACCGACACCGAAGTCATCGTCCACCTCATGGCGCTGGCCCGCGGCGGCAGCCCGGTCGACCGCATGATCGAGGCGGTGCGGCAGGTCGAGGGCGCCTTCTCGCTGGTCGCCGCCGCGCACGGCACGGTGATCGGCGTGCGCGACGCGCTGGGCGTGCGGCCGCTGGTGCTGGGCAAGCTGGGCGACAGCTACATCCTGACCAGCGAGACCTGCGCGCTCGACATCGTCGGCGCCGACTACGTCCGCGACGTCGAGCCGGGCGAGATGGTGGTGCTGGACGACACCGGCGTGCACAGCCTGCGCCCGTTCCAGCCGCAGGGCCGCCGCTTCTGCATCTTCGAGTACATCTACTTCGCCCGTCCCGACAGCATCATGGAGGGCACCTCGGTCTACGAGGCGCGCCAGCGCATCGGCCGGGAGCTGGCCCGCGAAGCCGGCGTCGAGGCGGACTATGTGGTGCCGGTGCCGGACAGCGGCGTGCCGGCAGCGCTGGGCTACGCGGCGCAGAGCGGCATCCCGTTCGAGCTGGGCATCATCCGCAACCACTACGTCGGCCGCACCTTCATCGAGCCGACCGACCAGATCCGCCACCTCGGCGTCAAGCTGAAGCACAACGCCAACCGCCACATGATCGAGGGCAAGCGGGTCATCCTGGTGGACGATTCCATCGTCCGCGGCACGACCTCGAAGAAGATCGTCGACATGATGCGCGCCGCCGGCGCCAAGGAGGTGCACATGCGCATCTCCAGCCCGCCGACCAGCCATCCCTGCTTCTACGGCATCGACACGCCGGAGCAGTCGAAGCTGCTGGCGCACCGCCTGTCGGTGGAGGAGATGCGGCAGTTCATCCAGGCCGACAGCCTCGCTTTCATCTCGCTGGACGGCCTGTACCGCGCCATGGGCGACACGCACCGCGACCCGAAGAACCTGAAGTTCTGCGACGCCTGCTTCACCGGCGACTACCCGGTCGCGCTGACCGACCAGCACGACAGCGTGGAGCCGGCGCCGCGCCCCGTCCTGCGCGCCTCCTGATCCGTCCCACCCGGCCCGCGCGCGGCATCCCGAGCGGGTGCCGGCGCGGGCTTCGTTTGTCCACTGACCTGTAGAGCGACCCCATGTCCCGTCTCGCCGGCCGCTACGCCCTGATCACCGGTGCCTCCCGCGGCATCGGCGCCGCCGTCGCCAAGCGCTTCGCGCAGGAGGGCGCGCACGTCATCCTCACCGCCCGCACCGTCGGCGGCCTGGAGGAGGTGGACGACGCCATCAAGCAGGCCACCGGCACCAACGCCACGCTGGTGCCGCTCGACCTGCGCAAGTTCGACCAGATCGACGCGCTGGGCGCCGCCATCTACGAGCGCTTCGGCCGGCTGGACATCGTCGTCGGCAACGCCGGCGTGCTGGAGACGCTGGGCCCGGTCGCCCAGTTCGACCCGAAGCTGTGGACGCGCATCCTCGACACCAACGTCACCGCCAACTACCGGCTGATCCGCAGCATGGACCGGCTGCTGCGCGCCTCCGACGCCGGCCGCGCCATCTTCGTCACCTCCGGCGCGGCGAAGGAGCCCTACCCGTACTGGGGCCCCTACGCGGCGAGCAAGGCGGCGCTGGAGATGATGGTGAAGACCTACGCGATGGAGATCGCCAAGTCGAACCTGCGGGTCAACCTGCTGGACCCCGGCATCGTCGCCACCAAGCTGCGCCTGCAGGCCTTCCCCGGCGAGGACCAGGCGAAGCTGCGCGCGCCCGAGGACGTCACCGACCGTTTCGTCGACCTGGCCGAGCCGGCCTGCACCCGGCACGGCGAGGTCGTGGCGATCTGATAGCTACTGCACCATCGGCATGCGCGCCTCGCCGACCGCCTCGCCGAGGTCCACCGGCAGGATGCCGGTGATGCCGCCGTTCGGCCACGCGTAGCGCGTGGTGACCTTCATGAAGGTCACCACGCCGGCCGGGTCGAGCACCGCCGTCACCGTCAGGCGCGCCGGGTCCAGCGTGAGCGTGCCCAGCTTCGCCGACGCCGCGGCCTGCACCGCCGCGGGAGTCGCCGCGGTGTTGACCATGGCGAGCCGCGCCGCTTCCTCCGCCGCGAACTGCAGGGTGTTGCGCGTCCAGAAGAAGGTCGCCAGCTCGATGATGGCGATCAGCATGGCGATGAACACCGGGAACACCAGCGCGAACTCGACCGCCGCCGCTCCCCGTTCGTCGCGCATCAGGCGCCGCCGCATCGCCGCCCTCCCTCACTGCACCCGGATCACCGCCGTGCCGGCGAGCGCCAGCGGGGACGGCAGTCCGGGATAGGAGAAGAACAATTCGAAATCGTGCCGCACCGTGACCGACAGGAAGCGCAGGATCGGGTCGCCGCTCGGGCACACGGTGGAGCAGCCGATGGAGGTCCCGTCCGGGCATTCGCAGAACGGCGCCGGGATCTCCACCGTCGCCGTCGCCGCCAGGCCGCCGGCGTTCAGCGCCGCCGCGGTGATGCCGGCGGTGTCGTTGGGGTTCTGACGGGCGTACTGCACGGCGCCGCGCGCCGCCGTCTCCAGCGCCATCCTGTCGTAGGTGGCGCGGCCGAAGTCGACGAGGCCGGTCAGGATGACGACCAGCAGCGGCGCCAGCAGGGCGAACTCCACCGCCACGTTGCCGCTGCGGTCGCTGAGCAGGCGCTTGAGCAGGCGGGATGTGCCGATCATGGGCGCCCTCACTCGCCCAGCCGGGCCAGGGTGGTGACGATCGGCGCGGCGCCGATCGCGGCGCAGGTGTCGTTGCCGAGCGCGGCGTTGCCGATGAAGGTCACCGTGCGCGCCACGATCTGCACGCAGCCGGCCGTCGCCGTGCTGTTGTTGCCGGCCCACTGGAGCTCCTGCGCCGGGAAGTACAGGGCGCCGGTGACCTTCATGGTGGTGTTGCCGTTGACGAGGTTGGTCCCGGCCGGGGCACGCCGGTCCTGGTAGACGAGGATGCCGGGAAACGGCACGCCCGCCCCGCCACGCGCCTGCAGCGTAAGGTCGAGGTTGCCGCTGAGCCGCAGGCCGCCGATCAGCGAGGACGAACGGGTGCTGGTGAACACGATGGTGACGCCGTCGTTGACGCAGGTCGGGCAGTCGATGGTGACGTTGCCGTGCACCGTCAGGTCGCCCTGGTCGAGATAATACTCCCCCGGCTCCAGCTTCAGGTGCGTGTTTCCGGAGACATCGATGCCGCCGCAATAGATCCCCTTCGGCAGCAGCTGCGTCTTGTTGACCTTCGTCACCTTGGGGCTGGAGCAGGTCGGCAGCGGCGGAACGTTGATGTTGGTGTAGGGATCGGGCAGCGGCCAGCTGTGCGTGGTCGCCGGCTGCGCCAGCCGCAGGCTGGCGTTGCCCGACACCGCGATGCCGCCGGCCGTCCATAGGGACAGCGCGTTCACCGAGACGTTGCCGCTGAGGTCGATGGCCGACGCCGCGTTGGAGTTGGAGGCGATCATGCAGCCGGCCATCTGCACGTCGGGATTGCCGCGCGCCAGCACCGCCGAGGCCTTGCTGCCGTCCAGCGCCAGCACGCAGGCGCGCCCGTTGTCGCTGAGCAGCGCGACGGCGCGGGCGGAGATCGTCGCCGGCCCGGCGTTCAGCACGGCGGAGAACAGCGCCGGCTGCCGGCGCGTCACGATGGCCTCGACGGCGTCGGCGCGGCCGGCGAAGGCGCCGCCGGTCGGCGGGGTGAAGACCTGCACGGTGTCGCCGTTCTCCGTGCCGTTGCGGGCCGCCTCCTTCGCCCCCGCCAAGGCGATGGCGGCCGCGTTGCCGCGGGCGTTCTCCAGCGCACCGGCGATGGCCGCGGCGTCGGCCGCGGTCTGCAGGCTGCGCCGCGCCATGTACCAGGAGCCGACCTCGACGCCGACGCCGAGCAGCCCCATCAGCACCGTCAGCATCAGTGCGATGGCGACGATCAGCGCGCCGTCCTCGTTCCGGCGCAGGTGTGTGAGGATGGAGCGCAGGCGGCGCATCGGGACCCCCGTCATTCCCCCAGCGTGGCGGCGGTGGTCAGCAGGGGCTTGACGCCGAGCGCCGCGCAGCCGCTGTTGTCGAGCGCCGAGTTGCCGGTGAAGTCCACCGTGCGCGCGATGATCTCGACGCAGGTGTTGGCGCCGGAGCTGGTGTTGTTGCCGGTCCACTTCACTGGCGCGGAGGGGAAGTAGAAGGCGCCGTTCATCACGATGCTGGAGCCGCCGTTGATGGTGTTCACCGCGCTCGCCGGCGCCCGGCGGTCCTGGTAGAACAGGATGCCGGGATAGGGGGAGCCGGCGTCGCTCGGCGCCCGCAGGGTGATGGTGGCGCCGCCGTTGATGGTGACCGTGCCGATCTGGTTGGCGTTGTTGCGCGCGGTAAGCACGAACGTCACGCCGGAGCCGGGTGCCGCGCAGTCGCACGTCACGACGGCCGAGGCGTTGATCTTCAGGCTGGCGCCGTCGAGGTAGTAGGTCCCCGGCTTGAAGACGAAGCTGCCGCTCTGCAGGTCGATGTTGCTGCAGTAGGTGCCGGGGGTGAACACCGTCACGTTCTTGGTCGACTGGCAGGAGCCGAGCGGCGGGATGGTCAGGCCGGCGTACGGGTCGGGCAGCGGCCAGGTGTAGGTCGCCGGCGGCACCGCGAAGTTCAGGTTGGAGGAGCCGCCGAGGCTGGTGCCGCCGGCCGTCCACAGCCCCTGCGCGGTGACGCTGGAACTGCCGCTCATGGTGATGGCCGAGCCGCTGGTGGAGTTGGCGGCCAGCGTGCAGCCCCGCATGTTCAGCGTCGAGCTGCCCTGCCCGGTGATGGCGCCGGACGCCGAGGGATCGAGCGCCAGCACGCAGGCCTGCCCGACGGTGCGCACGCGGGCGACGGCGCGCGCCGAGATGTCCACGTTGCCGCTGCCCAGCACGGCGGAGAACATCCGCGCTTCCGGCCGGGTAATGATCGCCTCCACCGCCTGCGGGTCGCCGGCGAAGGCGCCGCTGGCCGGCGGGGTGCGGATGGTGATGACGTCCTTGGCCACCTCCGCGCCGTTGCGCGCGGCCTCCTGCCGGGCGGCGGCGGTGACGCGCGCCGCCGCGCCGCGCGCCTCCTCCAGCGCACCGGCGATGGCCGCGGCGTCGGCCGCGGTCTGCAGGGAGCGGCGCGTCATGTACCAGGAGCCGACCTCGACGCCGACGCCGAGCAACCCCATCAGCACCGTCAGCATCAGCGCGACAACAACGACCACCGCCCCGGACTCGTCGTGCCGGAGCCGCGCGCCTGCAAGGTTTCGGGCGATCCGTCGCACCATGCCATCCTCCATCCGCCGCGCCCACCGGCGCAGGAACCGGCACCGGCGTCGAAAAAATGGGCGGGCGTGTTTCGCGAACTCTTGCGAGGATACGCCGCAGCTAGAGAATTCGCAATGGATCGATGGCTACGCCAAAATAAAACACAGCGGAAGCACCTGTGTTGACTTTGGTTTGTTTAAGGATTGGTTCGAAATTCGAAGCAATTCGGATGGGTTGCGGCTTCGCAAGTCCTCCCCCAGCCCCGCTGGGGGAGGAAGGGTCCCGCGCCGAAGGCGTGGGAAGGTGGGGGCAACGGCAGAGGTGGCAGGCGTTGCTTCTTGCGCGAGCCGCTGCCCCCACCCTCCCGCTGTGCGGGTCCCTCCCTCCCCCGCCGGAGGCGGGGGAGGGTCAGGGGGCAATACCCTTCAGCTCTCGGCGAACGGGTTCTTCCGCTTGCGCAGCACCAGGCGGACCGGCACGCCGGGCATCTCGAAGGTGTCGCGCAAACCGGCGACCAGATAGCGCTGGTAGCTCTCCGGCAGGTCCATCGGCTTGTTGACGAACAGCGCGAAGGTCGGCGGCCGCGCCTTCACCTGCGTCATGTAGCGGATCTTCAGCCGGCGGCCCTCGACCAGGGGCGGCGGGTGGTGCTCCAGCACGCCGAAGAGCCAGCGGTTGAGCTGCGCCGTCGGCACGCGGCGGTTCCAGACCTCGTAGGTCTCCAGCACGGCGTCGAGCAGCGTGTCGAGCTTCTGCTTCCTCAGCGCCGAAATGGTGACCACCTGCATGCCCCTGGCCTGGGCCAGCGAGGCCTGCAGCTTGTCCTCGACCTCCTTGAGCGCCAGCGCGCGGTTCTCCACCGCGTCCCACTTGTTGACCGCCAGGACCAGCGCGCGACCCTCGTCGATCACCATGCGGGCGATGGTCAGGTCCTGCTTGTCGAGGATCTGGTCGGCATCGACCACCAGCACCACCACCTGGGCCAGCCGGATGACGCGCAGCGCGTCGGCGACCGCCAGCTTCTCGACCTTCTCATCGACCCGCGCGCGGCGGCGGATGCCGGCGGTGTCGACAAGGCGGAAGGGGCGGTCGCGCCACGTCCAGTCCACGGCGATGGCGTCGCGGGTCATGCCGGCCTCGGGGCCGGTCAGCACGCGCTCCTCGCCGATCAGGCCGTTGAGCAGCGTCGACTTGCCGACGTTCGGGCGGCCGACGATGGCGACGTGGATCGGCTTGGCCTTCTCCTCCTCGGGCTCCGGCTGATCGCCGATGCCCTCGACCTCGTCCAGCGTGGCGGGTTCGGGCTCCTTGACCGCCTTGCCGCGGCGGCCGCGGGGCGCCGGCGCCTCGTCCTTGGGAGCGTAGGGCAGCAGCGCCTCGACCAGATCGGCCATGCCCTCGCCGTGCTCCGCCGACAGCGGGACGGGGTCGCCCAGGCCCAGCTCGAACGCCTCGAACAGGCCGGGCATGCCGACCTTGCCCTCGGCCTTGTTGGCGACCAGGATCACCGGCGTCTTCGACCGGCGCAGCAGCCGTGCGAAATGGCGGTCGAGCGGCGTCACGCCCGAGCGCGCGTCGATCAGGAACAGCGCCACGTCGGCGCGCTCCAGCGCCTGCTCGGTCTGGCGGCGCATGCGCGCCTCCAGGCTGTCGTCGGTGACGTCCTCCAGGCCGGCGGTGTCGACGATGGTGAAGGACAGCCCGCCGACGTGACCGTCGGCCGAGCGCCAGTCGCGGGTCACGCCGGGCGTGTCGTCGACCAGCGCCAGCTTCTTGCCGGCCAGACGGTTGAAGAGCGTCGACTTGCCCACGTTCGGGCGGCCGACGATGGCGACGGTGAACGACATGAGGCCGGCAATCCCTAAACGGCGAATCAGCGGTACGCGGAGAGCGTCCCGTTGTCGCTCAACACATAGAGGGTGTTGTTGGCCACCACCGGCGGCAAGTAGGTCGCCCCCGGCAGTTTGCTGCGGCTCAGCTCGCGCCCGTCGGCGGGGTCGAGCGCCACCAGCACGCCGTGCGAGCCGGTCAGCCACAGCTTGCCGCCGGCCAGCACCGGGCCGGCCCAGGCGACCAGCGCCGACTTGTTGTCCTTCGGGTCCTTGCGCTTCTCCAACTGGCTGACCCAACGGACCTTGCCGGCCTTGCGGGTCAGCGCCACCACGGCGGCGTCGTTGTCGATCACGAACAGGTAGTCGCCGGCCAGCCACGGCGTCTGCACGCCGCCGACCGTGGCTTCCCACATGCGCGCGCCGACGCGCTCGTCCAGGGCCACCATGCGGCCGGAATGGCCGATGGCGAAGACCTGCCCGCGATCCATCACCGGCAGGCCGCGGATGTCGGCCAGCCCGCTCAGCGCGCCGCCGCGGCGGATCGCCGCCAGGCTCTCCTGCCACGCGACGCGGCCGTTCTCGATGCGCAGGCCGAACAGCTCGCCCGAGGAATAGGGCACCACCATCAGCGTGCCGCTCGCCGCCGGGCTGGCGGAGCCGAGCAGGCCGGCGTTCTCCAGGATGCCGGCGTGGCTCCACTTCGTCGCGCCGTCGGCGGCGCTGAGCGCGATGGCCTGGTTGTCGAGCGTCAGCACGACCACCGTGCCGCCGGCCACCGTCGGGGCGCCGCGCACCGGGCCGGCGACCTTCTTGCGCCAGAGGATGGCGCCGTTGGCGGGGTCGAGCGCCATCACCTCGGCGTAGCCGGTGGACGCGTACAGCCGGCCGTCGGCGAAGGCGACGCCGCCGCCGCTCGAATCGCCGCGGCGCTTCTCCGGCCGCAGGTCGGTGCGCCAGAACTGCCGGCCGCTGGAGGCCTCCAACGCCGTCACGTGCGCCTCGGCGTCCATCGCGTAGACGCGGCCCTGCGCCACCACCGGCGGGCTCTGCAGCAGCTCGGAGTCGCCCGAACCGCTGCCGACGCTGGCGGTCCACGCCTGGACCGGCGACGACGACAGCGCCGGGTGGCCCATGACGTGGTCGGGGTTGCCGCCGGCCTGCGGCCACGCCTCGTTGGCCTGCGGCGCGGGCAGCGCCACCGGAGTGCCGGCGAGCGCCTGATCCGGCTCGACCTTGCTTTCGCCGACCAGGACGGCGACGCGCGTGCCGGGCAGCGGCGGCGGCGGGGTCTTGGAGAACCAGTCGCCGACGGTGTCGCAGCCCGCGAGCGCGAGCGCGAACAGGGAAGCGGACAGCAGGGCGGCGCGGCGGCCCTGAACGCGAGGGGTCACGCGGGGGATCATGCGGGTCATCAGCTCTTGCCGTAAAGGGCGGCGAGGTCGGCTGCCCGCGAGCGCACGCCCGACGGTGCCAGCGAATCGTCCGCGAGTTGCTGGAACAGGGTGCGGGCGCGCTCGCGGTCGCCGGAGCGGGCGGCAAGCAGCGCCGTCAGTTCGCGCGCCGAGAAGCGCCAGGGGCTGGCGTCCACCGTCAGCGGCTGCAGGCGGGTCTGGAGCTTCGCCGCGTCGCCGCCGTCCATCTGGTGCATCACCGACAGCAGCGTCGCGAGATCGCGGTAGATCGCGTCGGACGAGCCGTTGCCGGCGATGGAATCGTACAGGGCCACCGCGTCGGCGGTCTTGCCCTCCTCCACGCGCAGCGCCGCCTCGTTCAGGCGGGCCAGCACGGCAAGGTTGGCGGGGGCGGAGCCGGAGAACGCGGTCAGCGCCTCGATGCCCTTCTGCGGGCCGGCGGCGGCTTGCGACAGCGCGCTGACCAGACGGCCGGTCTCGGCCTCGGCCTGCGACTTCTTCCAGCCTTGCCACGCCTGCCAGCCGGCGGTCGCGGCGACCAGCAGCACCGCCGCGGTGCCGAGGACTCCGCCGTAGCGCTTCATGAACTGCGTCGTGCGATCGCGGCGCAGATCCTCGTCGACTTCCTGGAAAATGTCGCTCATGGGGCTTCGGCGGCGTCCTGCTGGGGCATCCCGGTCCACGCTCCGGGCGGAGCGCCCGGAACGGAGTCTGAAAGGGCCGGATAGCAGAGGCGCCCACACCCGGTCAAGGTCGGTCGGGCGAAAAGCCCCTTCCGGCGGGTGCGGAAGGGGCTTTTGACGGTCAGTCGGCCAGCGACGCCGCCTGGGCGGCGCCGTCACGGCCCTGCGCGACCGGCGGCAGGGCGGAGCAGATGGCCTGCGCCTGCTCCTCGGTCTTCTTGTAGATGGTGGTCTCCAGCAACATGCAGACCTGCTTGTTGTTGGTCACCCACTGCTGCGTGCAGGCGGTGGCGGTCGCCTGCGGGTCGGAGGCCGGCGCCTGCCCCATGCGGGCCTGCCAGCAGGCGGCGATCAGGTCCTGGGTCATCACCTGCATGCCCTTCTCGAAGTTCTCGGTCTTGGGCGTGGTGTCGTTCCAGGCGGTGTAGAAGATCTGGCTGGGGTGGTTGGCGGCGATCACCGGAACGGCGCCGGACGGCAGCGACAGCAGCCCGACCTGATCGACCTGCAGCTCCAGGCCGTACTGCGCCTTCAGCCAGGCCCGCACCGGGCTGCCGAAGGCGACCATCGGCTTGCCGTAGTGGGGGTTCGCCGGGTTGCGGGTCCACTGCCCCAGCATGTCGGTGATGTAGCTGGTGAACTTGCCCTCGACGCCTTCCAGCTTGCTGCCGTCGCTGGCCGGGGCGGCGATCGGGTTGATGTCGATGATCGCCTGGTAGGCCGGGCTCTTGTCCGCCGGGATGCCGTTCTGCGCCAGCAGCATCGCCCAGCGGTCGGTGGTGGCCGAGTTCAGGTAGTCCTGCTTGTCGGTCAGCGAGTAGTCCGGCGGGAAGTGCAGCAGCTCGACCGTCGGGTTGTTCACCATGGCCAGCCCGACCGGCAGGAAGAAGCGCCAGGTGTACGGCCACTGGCTCGCACCCTCCGGCGTCTTCGACGCGGCGATGGAGCGCGCGGTGGCCAGCGCCTTGTCGCCGGCGTTCAGGAACGCGGTGACCGCCTTCGGGTAGGTCTTCTGGGCCGAGCCGGTGAAGGTCGCCTGATAGCCGGCGCCGGCGCGCCGCACCGTGACCTTCGAATCGGTGTAGCCGTCGCGCTTCAGGCTCTGCTCCAGGTAGTGCCTGACGGTGTCCTCGACCGAGGCCGCGCCGCACACCGAGACGTCGGAGCAGGTGTTCGGCCAGGAGTACAGCGCCTTCACGCGCGCCTCGCCGCCCAGCGACACGGTGGTGGCCTGCGGCACCTTCTGCGCCGCAGCGACGCCGGAGACCGCGACCATCGCCACCGCAGCGGTGGCAGCCAGAACCAGATTTCTCGCTTTCATGTTTCCCCCATTCCGCCAGCGCATACGACGGCATGTCGCATGACCTTTTTGTACCCGCGAGAGTAGGGGGATTTCTTGCGAGGATGAAGCGGAGATTGATTACAGACGGGACACGTTACTTACCGCACCGGAACAGGACACGCGAAGGGCACCGGGGTGATGGAGCCCCGGTGCCCTTCGCGTGCCGTGCCGCACCGATCAGGACGCCATGGCCGCGGCGGCGATGACCGCCTGGGTGCGGTTCTTGACGCCCAGCGACTTGAAGATCGCGGTGACATGGATCTTCACCGTGCCCTCGGACAGGCCGAGCTCGTAGGCGATCTGCTTGTTCGACTTGCCGGCGCGCAGGCAGTCGAGCACCTCGCGCTGACGCTGCGTCAGGCCGTAGGTGCCACCGCGGTCGGCCGCGGTGTCGGCGGGGCGGCGGCGCGGGGAGATATCGGCGCCGAAGGTGATGGCGCCCGGCGGGACGTAGATGCCGCCGGAGAACACGAGGTTGAGCGCGCCCATCATGACCTTGACGCTGCTCGACTTCGGGATGTAGCCGGTGGCTCCGGCGTCGAGCGCGCCGCGGATGTCGCTCAGCGACTCAGAGGCGGAGATGACCACCACCGGCGTGCCGGGCTGCAGGTCGTGCACCTCGCGCAGGCCCTCGAAGCCGGGCCAGCCCGGCATATGCAGATCCATCAGCACGACGTCGAACTGCTCGTCGCCGCGGCAGTGCTCGATCAGCTCGCCGAAGGTGCCCGCCTCGATGAAGGTGGCGTCGGCGTGCAGCTGCTCCAACAGGCGGCGCAACCCTTCGCGGAACAGCAGATGGTCGTCACCGATCAGAATCTTCATTTCCCGTCCACCCTTCTCTGGTCCCAGCCACCCGGCCGGATGTCTTCGTTCCCGTCGCCGTCCCTCCTATGGGGAGGTGCGTCACCCGACGGCATCGGCGGCACACGAAGACAGGTACCACAATCGATGGTGTGTAAACATATCCACAAGTGCCATAGAACGTTTGCGGACATAAAGTTGACCTTCGGCATCGCGTCAAGCACGCGTACACGGCCTAACCCATCCGTACAGTCTATGACCTGAGAAACGTCATACACCTTGCGCGCCGGATCCATGGCACGCCTTGAGGACGTGAACAAGAGCAAATCTTCTGCTTGCTGTTCTTCCGGAGCCGCACACGAGGCCTTTCTGTTCGAAAGACAAGCCCGGCTTTTGAAGATCAGGGTGCCCGGTCGCCCAGCATCGGCCTGTACCGCCGTAGGGAGCAACGCTTCTCCCGACGCGTCGCGTGCCGGACACTTTTGCGCCCGCGCGACACGGAAGTGTTATCACGAGGAGGTGCCCCGTCGCCAAACAGCTTGGCTTGACGAACTTGAATGATGGACTATCGTTTGATTTACGGGGGTGAGCATAATTTATAAGATCAATAAGACAGTGTCAAGTTTCTTTCCAGAATTTATGCAGGCTTTTCCGAAAAATTATGGACCCCTCAGGCGATTTTGCTACCCCCGACGCGGAAGGTGACCCGCCAAGCAACGGAACCCGGAAACGGGCCGGCCGTGTACGCCCTCAGAAAAAGAGCCAGAGCTGACCCATGCACACGCCCCACGAGTACGCGCCCGAGAGAGCATCGCCGACAACGACCCGGAACGCGGTGAGCCCTATGCACGTCTGCCTGATCCTCGACAACACCAGCCTGACCGACACGGTGGTTCAGGCGCTGGAGAAGGCCGGACGCCACCGCCTGACCGTCTTTCACGACCTCAGCGAACTGACGCAGAGCACGCTGACGCCCGACGCGATCCTGATCGGGCTGCAGCAGTTCACCGCGCTGCGCGAGAACGAGCCAATGGTGTACCTGCGCCTGTCGCGGCGCTCGCGCATCGTCGTGGTGCTGTCGTCGCGCGAACTGCTCGACGCCGCGCACATCCTCGCCTTCGCCGACGCCTGGGTGTTCGAGGACATCAACGTCGACCGCATCAACGAACTGCTGGACCTGGGGCTGGAAGGCCACTGCCTGATGCCCAAGCAGTTCCTGTCGCGCCTCGGCGTCGATGAGATCCGCCTGACCCTGCTGCCCCGCCTGTCCGAGCCGGAGTTCGAGACGTTGCGCCTGCTCGGCCAGGGGCTCAACAACCGCACCATCGCCAACCAGCTCGACCTGTCCGAGGCGGTGATCAAGTCGATGGTGCGCAGCGTGCTGTCCAAGCTGCATTTCCGCAACCGCACGGAGGCCGGCGTCTTCGCCGCCCGCCAGCAGAGCGCCCTGCAGCAGGCCCGCGACGGGCGCATGGCGCAGCAGCATCAGCCGCTCAGCCGCTCGGCGTAACAACGCGGCTGATCTGTCTTCTGATCTGTCTTCCGGGATCTTCCTCCGGTCCGGCCGTCGCCGCAGCAGCGCTGCGGCGACCGCGCCGTATGGACCTGTTCCTATTGGTGCGCGGCCGTGACGCCGGCAGGAACCGCACCGGCCAGTTCGCCGCCGATGCCGTTGTTGAGCGCCCAGATCGCCGCCTGCGTGCGGTTGGAGGCGTTGATCTTGCGCAGCAGGCTCTTGAGGTGGACCTTCACCGTCGCTTCGGTGATGTTCAGGTGGTTGGCGATCATCTTGTTCGAATCGCCGTTCAGCAGGCAGCGCAGGATCTGCACCTCGCGCTGCGACAGGCCCTTGCGCGACACCGGCATCTCGGTGCCGTTGCCGTTCACCCGGCCGCTGATCAGCAGCGCGGCGAGGTGGGTCGGGAACACCTTCTCGCCCATCATCACCAAACGCAGCGACTGCGCCAGTGCGTCCGATGACAGGTCCTTCATCAGGTAGCCGTCGGCGCCGGCCTCCAGCGCGTTGGCGAGGCGGCGGGTGCACAGATCGCTGGTGAGGATGACCATGCGGGCGTCCGGCAGGTTGGCGCGCAGGCGGCGCATGCCCTCGGCCTCCTCGTCGCCACCGTTCACCAGGTCGAGCAGGACGAGTTGCGGGCGCAGGCCGGACTCGACGGTGGAAACCGCCTCGCGCAGGTTGCCGGCTTCGGCGACGATCTGGAAGGGTGAATCATCCAGCAGGCGCTTGAGCCCCTCCCGGAACAACTTGTTGGAGTCGATCAAAAAGGCTCGCACTGGTTCCATTGTCAGCTCCCGCGATATTCGGATGGATGCGCAAGGTTCCGTTGGTAATCTTCTCGGAGTCCGCTCCGCGCAGGTCTCCCAACCGCGCCATACCGATGGCATCTTCGTGCCGATATTTTGGATGAAGATACCCCTGTGTCGTGAACGACGATACCACTCTGAGGTATTAACAGAAGAACGCATTGGGTATATGCGCAAAGCATCTTTCGAATTTGGTGTGATCTGCGGCCTTTTAAAGAATTAGGCGGCTTCTTTTGAGTGTTCGATATCGGGTTAGTCTAACACCAATTCGTCTTGTTTAAAGAGATCGGTCAGAAATCCGGCACCGCCCTTGCGCATTGCGGTTGCAATAGGGGTGCTTCGCCCTGAACGATGATGCTCAGCCGGGTAGCATGACACGCCAGGAGGCTAGCAACGGGCGCCCCCGGCCGCACACGCCCGCCTATCACAATAGTCGTATGCGGACGTTGGCGGCGGGATGCTATAGATCGCCCCCCTGCCCTCTGGAGCCCCGCGTGTCAGTCTGGAACGTCGCCGGCGTGATGGCGCTGGCCTACCTGCTGCTGCTGGCGCGCAGCGCCTGGAAGCAAGGCGAGCTGCGCCAGTTCCTGTGGAGCCTCGCGATCCTGGCTGGCGTCGTCGCCATCATCGCCGCGGTGGTTGCGGCGGCGGTGTGGATGGGCCGTTGACGCACGAGAAGTTCACGTACGAAAGCCCTCCCCGGCCGGACCGGGGAGGGCTTTCGAATTGCCTTTCGAGACTGTCGGGTCAGATCGTGCCGCGCTCGTGGGCGAGGCGCATCAGCACGTACTGCCGCATCATCTGGTTGCGGAAGCGGTAGCGGAAACGTCCCGGCTCGGGCACTGGCGCCAGCACCGCGCCGTGGTCGACCGCCGTCAGGCGGGTCAGCAGGTCGTCGAGGTCGCTGAACGCCGGCTGACCGTCGGCCGCCGTCAGCTCCGACGGGTCGAAGACGCCGTACTCGTCGGCCGGGCACAGCGCGGCGGCGTGCAGCACGTCCTCCAGTTCGGCCCGGCGGGCGCCGGCCAGCATCCGGTTGTACGAGTCGACGATGCCGCGCTCGGCCTCCTGCAGACAGCGGCTGATCGCGTAGCCGAGGTCGCTGCGCTCCACCGTGGTCGAGCCGCGGCTGACCGCGCTGCGCGCCGCGTGCAGACCGAGCAGCTGGGCGTAGTACGGCAGGCCGCGCACGAAATCGCCGATCCGCCGCACCACGTCCGGCGCGAAGGCGATGCCGGCGTTCTCGGCGCCGGCACTGATCAGCCGCTCGATCTCCTTGTCGGTCATCAGCGGCAGGTGCACCGGCACCAGCGAGCGCTGGATCGACGGATGCTTGCCGAGCAGCTGGTCGAGATTCTCCGCCACGCCGACGATCAGCAGCGTCACCGCGATCGAGCTGTCGGTGAGGTTCTTCAGCATCTCCGCCAGCTTGTTGCGGAAATCCTCGTCGGTGATGCGGTCGTACTCGTCGAGGATCAGCAGCGCGTGGGTGCCGTAGATGCCGGCCAGCACCTCGTTCAGCTCGGTGACGCTGAAGGTGCCCTCGGGCAGCAGCTCGTTGAAGCTGGTGAAGGTGCGCCGCGCCGCGAACGGGTTGTCCATCCCGGAGCGGTAGTAGGTGGACGGGATCCGCCGCAGCAGGTGGCGGAAGCTGTCCTCGAAGCTCAGTTCGGCGCTGCAGGTCAGCTTCAGCGCCAGATAGCCGGCCTGCGTGGCGATCTGCTCGATGGCGTTGGCCACCGAGGTCTTGCCGCGGCCGCGGTCGCCGAACAGGATGACGTGCGCCCGCTCCTCCTCCACTGCGGAGATGATGCGCTTCAGCGCCGCGGTGCGGCCGATGAACAGCCCGTTCAACGCCTGCTTCGGCCGCGTCGGGGTGAACGCCTCGCGCAGGCGGCCGTTCATCTCCGGCGTCATGCCGGTGAGCAGGGCCGGCGCCGTGCCGCGCGGCCCGCGCAGGCCGGCGTTCACCGGCATGGTGAAGCGCGGCAGTTCCACCTCGTCGCCCGCCGGGTCGCGTGACGCCGGGGCCGTGCCGGGCCGCAGAGCATCCGCCGTGCCTGGGACGGTGCGCAGCCGCGGCGGGCCGCCCATGGCGACCGGGGGCCGCTCGGCCGGGCCGGCAAAGGGTTGGCCGGTGAGCGGCTGACCGGTGATCCCGCCGCCCGAACCGCCCGAACCACCCGCCATGGGGCCGCTGCTGGTGAAGTCTTCGTCCGCCCCGGCGGCGCGCCGCTTTCGAAAGAAGTTCCGCATCGCTCCCGAATCCTGACCGTCTCTGCCGACAATCCCCCCGCCGCGTGCCGAGGGGCGAGCGCGGGGTATGAC
Source organism: Azospirillum sp. TSO22-1 (assembly GCF_003116015.1). Taxonomy (GTDB): domain Bacteria; phylum Pseudomonadota; class Alphaproteobacteria; order Azospirillales; family Azospirillaceae; genus Azospirillum. Next base: position 36,215 of record NZ_LGQZ01000044.1, on the reverse strand, counting down.
TGCAAACAGCATTTGGGGATTGGTAAGCCGCTGAACGGCTTGGGATTTCGGATACTATACCGATGCGGGACCGGTCGGTTTCCAAGGCGCACCCCGACCGGGTGCGGACGCGAAGGCCGCTACCCCTTCCGGCGAAGGGTCAGAGCAGAACGGCGTGGCCGAGGATGGTCCAGGCGTACAACGTGCCCAGGAACGCGACCAGGGTGAACATCTCGCGCAGGAACCGCAGCATCGTCATGGGACTCTCCCTCTGCCTTCGGTGAACCGTGTCCGTTGAAGGGAGACTGCCAGAACGGAATGCGAACATCAAGCGTTAAGTTCGCATTCCGTTCTCATTTTGAACGGGCCGCTCGCCGCACCGTCCGGTGCGCGCCGGCGGTTCGCCCGCTTGTCTGTGGTGGCGGTCCGTCGAATGTTGTAACTGTCGACGCGTTGTAACTGCGAAGACAAGGCGCCCCTTCGGCGCCACCGCCGGTCCAACGGCGCGCCAAAGGGGAACGAGACGGCCGCATGGAAACCGCGCAGACCTCCGGCAAGACGCCCGCCAACCCGGCATCGCAGGGCGAGGCCAGCCACACGGTCAGCAACCGCCTGCCCGCGCTGATGCTCGGCGCGCTGGGCGTGGTGTACGGCGACATCGGCACCAGCCCGCTCTACACCATGCGCGAGGTGTTCGCCGAGGCGCACCTGCCGCTCAACGAGACGACGGTGCTGGGCGTGCTGTCGCTGGTGACCTGGACGCTGATGATCGTCGTCACCGTGAAGTACGTCATGGTCGTCATGCGCGCCGACAACAAGGGCGAGGGTGGCGTGCTGGCGCTGGGCACCCTGGCGCAGCGCGGGCTGGCCAGCCCGCGCGGGCAGCGCGCGGTGATCGGCCTGGCGATCCTGGGCATGGCGCTGTTCTTCGGCGACAGCCTGATCACCCCGGCCATCTCGGTGCTGAGCGCCGTGGAAGGCCTGAAGGTCGCCACCCCGGTGTTCGAGCCCTACGTGGTGCCGATCACGCTGCTGGTGCTGGCGGTGCTGTTCGTCTTCCAGCGCCAGGGCACCGGCAAGGTCGGCATCCTGTTCGGGCCGATCATGCTGCTGTGGTTCGCCACGCTGGCGGGATTGGGAATCGTGCAGATCGTGCGCTGGCCGGACGTGCTGCGCGCGCTCGATCCCGAATACGCCATCCTGCTGTGGATCGCCCACCCCCTGGCGACCTTCGTCGGCCTGGGCGCCGTGGTGCTGGCAGTCACCGGCGCCGAGGCGCTGTACGCCGACATGGGCCATTTCGGCCGCCGGCCGATCCGGCTGGTGTGGCTGTACTTCGTGCTGCCGGCGCTGGTGCTGAACTACTACGGCCAGGGCGCCCTGCTGCTGCACGAGCCCGAGGCGCGCGAGAGCCCCTTCTACCATCTGGCGCCGGACTGGCTGCTCTACCCGCTGGTGATCCTGGCCACCATGGCGACGGTGATCGCCAGCCAGGCGGTGATCTCCGGCGCCTTCTCGCTGACCCGGCAGGCGGTGCAGCTCGGCTACCTGCCGCGGCGGGAGATCCGCCACACCTCGGTGCACGAGATCGGGCAGGTCTACATCCCGCGCAACAACTGGCTGCTGCTGGTCGGCGTGATGTTCCTGGTGCTGGCCTTCCAGTCGTCCAGCAACCTTGCCGCCGCCTACGGCGTGTCGGTGACCGGCGCCATGGTGATCGACGCCATCCTCATCGCCTTCGTGGCCCGCCGGCTGTGGCACTGGAACCCGTGGCTGCTGATACCGGCGCTCTCCGCGTTCCTGGTCATCGACCTGGCGCTGTTCGGCTCGACACTGCTGAAGGTGCCGCAGGGCGGCTGGTTCCCGCTGGTCGTCGCCGTCGTGGTGTTCCTCATCATGACCACCTGGCGTAAGGGTCGCACCATCCTGGCCGAGCGGCTGTACCAGGACTCCCTGCCCATGGAGATGTTCCTGGAGCGCATCCGGCCGGAATCGCCGATGCGCGTCGCCGGCACCGCGGTGTTCATGACCGGCAACCCCGACGTCGTGCCGCACGTCCTGCTGCACAACATCAAGCACAACAAGGTGCTGCACGAGCGCGTCATCATCCTGACGGTCATCGTCGACGACGTGCCCTGGGTGTACGAGGACCGCGCCATCCACGTCGAGAAGCTGGGCAAGGGCTTCTTCCGGGTGATCCTGCACTACGGCTACATGGAGCAGCCGCACGTGCCGCAGGCGCTGGAGCGTTGCCGCCGCTACGGCCTGCACACCGACATGATGGACACCTCGTTCTTCCTCGGCCGCGAGACGCTGATCCCGTCGCGGCGCACCGGCCTGCCGACCTGGCGCGAGCCGCTGTTCATCCTGATGTCGAAGACCGCCCTGTCGGCGACCGAGTTCTTCTGCATCCCGCCCGGCCGCGTGGTGGAGCTGGGCACCCAGGTGGAGATCTGAGCCTCCGGAGCTAGATTACTGAGGTGTCTTAGTATTTTGTGCCGCGGGGCGGCTGTACAGCCCTCGCTTGCAGGTAATCCGATATATGCCTAGTATCCGGCTTGAGGCCGTGAGGAGGCTCCCGGATAAGCCGCAGCCGCCGTCCCGCGCCGGGAGTCTGTCGCGCATGCCCAAGCAGGGCTTCTTCCTGAACCGGGGCGGTCTGGTCGCCTTCGCTCTGATCGCCGTGGCCGCGATCCTGTTCGATCTCGGCTACCAGTTCTACGCGGGCCGCTCGCTGACGCTCGAGAAGGGCGCGAAGACGCTCGCCAACCTCACCAGCGCGCTGGAGGCGGGCACCACGCGGACCGTGCAGGCGGTGGACGTCACCCTGGTCTCGGTCGCCGACGCGGTCGGCTACAATGGCATGCCCGACAGTCTGGACGCGCGCACCGACGTGACGGCGCTGCTGCAGGAGCGCGTGCGCCGCTCGCCGCACCTGCGCTCGCTGACGCTGGTCGACACCAGCGGCCACGTGGTCGCCAGCACCGAGGAGAACCACAACGTCGTCGCCTCGCTGCGCGACCGCGACTTCATCGCGGCCCCCCTGAGCGGCACCGAGAAGGACCTGTTCATCGGCATGCCGGTGCGCGGCCGGACGCTGATCCCGCCGCACGACGCGAACTCCGCCGACTGGCTGCTGCCGATGAGCCTGCCGGTGCGCGGGACGCATGGCAAGCTGCTCGGCGTCGTGGTCGCCGCGGTCAACCCGGACTACCTGCACGGCATCTTCCAGACCGTGGAGATCGGCCAGAGCGGTTCGGTGACGCTGTACCGCTTCGACGGCGTGCGGCTGGCCGGGTTGCCCCTGGACCCGGTGGGCGTCGGCCGCTCGGACGCCGCATCCTCGCCCTTCCACACCCATCTGCGCCAAGCCGAGAACGGCGTGTTCACCGAGACGGTGGATGGCCGGCGCCGCATGGTGTCCTACCGCACCGTGCCGGTCTGGCCGCTGGTGCTGGTGGTCACCCACGACGAACAGGACGAACTGGCCGCGTGGCGCGCCAGCGTGCGCGACAGCGCGCTGATCGCCGGTGCGTTCATCGTGCTGATCGCGCTGTTCACCGTGCTGCTGATGCGCAGCCTCGGCCTGCTGCGCCGGCAGGGCGTGGCGCTGGAGGAGGGCAACGCGCGCCTGAAGGCGATCCTGGAGACGGCGGTCGAGGGCATTCTGACCGCGCGCGCCGACGGCCGGATCGAGAGCGCCAACAACGCCGCCCACCGCATCTTCAACTTCCCGCCGGGTGAGCTGGTCGGCCGCAACGTCACCGAGCTGATGGCGCCCGAGGACCGCGAGGCGCACCGCCGCGGCATGGCCGGGGTGACCGGCCCCGGCCCGCGCCCGCCCACCGGCTTCAACCGGGAGGTGACCGCGATGCGCCGCACCGGCGAGGCGTTCCCGTTGGACATCTCGATTGCCGAGGTGCGCACGCACGACGGCCCGCTGTTCGCCGCCATCCTCCGCGACCTGACCGAGCGCAAGCACGCCGAGAGCGACCTGCGCGAGGCCAAGGAGCGCGCCGAGGCCGGCCAGCGCATCAAGATGGAATTCCTGGCCACCATGAGCCATGAGATCCGCACGCCGATGAACGGCGTGATCGGCATGGCCGGCCTGCTGCTCGACACCCCGATGAGCGAGGAGCAGCGTTCCTACGCGGGGACGATCCGCGATTCCGCCGAATCGCTGTTGTCCATCCTCAACGACATCCTCGACTTCTCGAAGATCGACGCCGGCAAGCTGGCGCTGGAGATGGGAGAGTTCGAACTTGTGCCGCTGGTCGAGAGCGTGGTCGACATCCTCGCCCCGCGCACCGTGGCCAAGGGGGTGGAGCTGGTCAGCTTCGTGCCGCCGTCTCTGCGCGGCACGCTGCGCGGCGACGCTGGGCGGCTGCGGCAGATCCTGCTCAACCTCGCCGGCAACGCGGTCAAGTTCACCGACCGCGGCAGCATCTCCATCCTGCTGTTCGAGGAGTCCACCCTGGACAACCGGGTGCAGATCCGCTTCGAGGTGCGCGACACCGGCATCGGCATCGCCGAGGCGAACCGCGAGCGGCTGTTCTCCATGTTCTCCCAGGTGGACGCCAGCCCGGCCCGCCGTCACGGCGGCACCGGCCTGGGGCTGGCGATCTGCAAGCGCCTGACCGAGCTGATGGGCGGCTCCATCGGCGTCGACACCGCGCCCGGCCGCGGCAGCGTCTTCCGGTTCACCGTGCCGCTGGAGCGCACCGCGGTGCCGGCCGACCCCGCGCTGCGCTGGTCCGGCCGGCGGATGATGGTGGTGGACGACATGGCGGTGAACCGCGACGTGCTGGCGCGCCAGCTCGCCGCCTTCGGCATCGTCGCCGAGTCCGCCGAGGACGCCGACACCGCCATGGCCGCGCTGACCGCAGCCGAGGCGGATGGCCGTGCCTTCGACGCCGCCATCCTCGACCACCGCATGCCGCGCGTCACCGGCCCCGAACTGGCCGAGCGGATCCGCGCCACCCCGGCGCTGATCCGGATGCGGCTGGCGCTCGCCTCCTCGCAGCCCGGCCAGCCGCCGGCGCCCGGCGCCATCGACGCGCTGCTCCCCAAGCCGGTGCGCCTGGACGCGCTGAGGGCCTGCCTCGCCCAGCTGCTCGACGCCGAGCCCGGCCAAGCCGAAGCGCCCCCCGCCCCGGCCGCGGCGGCCGCGGCGCCGGCCGAGGGCAGGCGTTGCCGCATCCTGGTGGCCGAGGACAACCCGGTGAACCAGCAGCTCGCCCTCGCCCTGCTGCGCCGCGCCGGCCATGTGGCCGAGGCGGTGGCCAGCGGCACCGAGGCGGTGGCGGCGGTGCGCGCCATCCCCTACGACATGGTGCTGATGGACGTGCAGATGCCGGAGATGGACGGGCTGGAGGCGACGCGCACGATCCGCAACCTGCCCGGCCCGGCCGCGCGCATCCCCATCGTCGCCATGACCGCCAACGCCATGCGGGGCGACGACGCGCTGTGCTACGCCGCGGGCATGGACGACTACCTCGCCAAGCCGGTGGACGCGCAACGCCTGCTCGCCACCGTATCGCGCTGGGCCGGGCGTTCCGGCGGCGTGCCCTACGCCGTGGCGGCGCCCACGCCGGTGGCCGCGCCACCGCAGCCCGTCGCGCGTGAGGCCGACGCGGTCAAGCTGGCGGAACTGCGCGAGGCCATGGGCGATTCCGGCTTCCACGCGCTGCTGGAGACCTTCTTCCGCGACTCGCCGGAGAATCTCAGCCGCCTGCGCGACGCCTGCCGCGCCTCCGACCTGGAAGCGGCCGAGCGCGAGGCGCACACCCTGAAGGGCGCGGCCGGCAGCGTCGGCTTCGCCGAGGTCGCGGACGCCGCCACCCGCATCGTCGAGGCGGCGCGGCGGCAGGACGCGCAGGCGGTGTCGTCGGAAGCGACGGCCCTGGCCGAGGCCTACGCCCGCGTGCGGCAGCAGCACGACCACAAGGCAACGGCGGCGTAGGACGGTTTCGGGGGCGGTTTCAGGGGCTGCCCTGCTCCCTCCCCCGGCCTCCGGCGGGAGGGGATCAGCCCTTTACTCCGCCGCCGTCTCCGCCTCGTCGGTGGCTTCGCGTTCGGCGCGCTTCTTCTCGATGGCACGGCCGATCCAGATGGAGACCTCGTAGAGGAACAGCATCGGGATGGCGAGGCTCACCTGGCTGATCACGTCCGGCGGCGTCAGCACTGCGGCGACGATGAACACGAAGACGATCGCGTAGCGGCGCTTGGAGGTCAGCGTCTCCACCGTCAGCAGGCCGGCGCGCACCAGCAGCGTCAGCACCACCGGCAGCTGGAACGCCACGCCGAAGGCGAAGATCAGCGCCATCACCAGATGCAGGTACTCGCCGACGCGGGCCTCGAACTCGATGGGCAGCTGGCCGGTGTCGCCGCCGGGGTGGAACTCGAAGCCCAGGAAGAACTTCCAGGCCATCGGGAACACGAAGTAGTAGACCAGCGCCCCGCCGAGGAAGAACAGCACCGGCGTCGCCGCTAGGAAGGGCAGGAAGGCCTTGCGCTCGTGCTTGTAGAGGCCGGGCGCCACGAACATCCAGACCTGGCTGGCGACGATCGGGAAGGCGAGGAAGCAACCGGCCCAGAACGCCACCTTCACGTAGGTGAAGAACGCCTCGGTCAGGCCGGTGTAGATCATCCGGCGCCCCTGCCCCGCCAGGATGTCGGCGAGCGGCTGCACCAGGAAATTGTATATCTTGTCCGACACGAGGTAGCACAGCAGGAAGGCCACCAGCAGCGCCACGATCGAATACATCAGCCGGTTGCGCAGCTCGATCAAATGATCGATCAGCGGCATCTTGCTGTCTTCGACCTCGTCTTGCTCGGGTTCGGTGGTCATCCCGGTCATGTCGTCTTGGTGTCGGTCGTGGGTTGCGGGACCACGGCGGAGTCGGCGGCGGCCTTGGGCGCCTCGGCGGGCGCCGCCTCAGCCGGCGTCGGCGCGGCGGCCGCGGCTTCAGCCAGCGGGTCGGCGGGCGGCAGCGGCGGCGCGTCCTCCGGCGGGCTGCCGGGGTGTCCGGCGGCGCCGGTCATCTCCGGCGGCAGGTCGAAGGCGGCCTTCAGATCGCCCTTGGGGTCGATCTGATTCTCCACCATCGCCTTGATGTTGAGGTCGCGGGCCTTCAGCGCCTGCTTGCGCAGGTCGTCCAGCTCCGCCTCGCGCATCATGTCGTCCAAGTGGCCCTGGAAGTCGCGCGCCACCAAGCGCGCCTTCCGCACCCACTTGCCGACGGCGTAGATCGCCTGCGGCAGGTCCTTCGGGCCGATGACCACCAGGGCCACCAGCGCGATGACCATAAGCTCGGACCAGCCGATGTCGAACATGCGTCCTCGAACCTCTCAGCCGGCGTGTGCGGGCGACGACGGCGCCGCTCAGGTGCGGGCCGTCTCGTCCTTCTTCAGGCCGGGGTCGGTGCCCGGAGCGGCCGCCGGAGCAGGCGGAACGACCGGCGCGGCGGCCTGATTCGGCAGCGGCGTCACAGTGGCGGCGGGCTGCGCCGGCGCCTCATCGTCGCTGTCGTCCTTCAGCCCGGCCTTGAAGTTCTTGATGCCCTTGGCCAGGTCGCCCATCACCTTCGGCAGTTTGCCGGCGCCGAAGAGAAGCACCACGATCAGCAGAACGATGATCCAGTGCCAGATGCTGGTAAATCCCATGGTCTCCAGTTCCCGAGCGTTTGCCCCCTGTCAGGGGCGGCACTATGGCAGAAACGTTCCCGGGCCGCAACGACGGGCGGACCGGGCGATTCACCGATTCAGGTAGGCATTTCGGACGAGGATACGAGGGGGTCTCCCCCTATTCTTCGTCGGCCTCGTCCGGCGACGGCAGCGCGTCGCCCACCCCCGCCGAGACGCCGTACAGCACCGGCCGCGAGTCGAGCAGGCCGGCGGCGCGCAGGTCGTCCACGCCCGGCAGGTCGCGCAGCGTCTCCAGCCCGAAATGGTCGAGGAAATGGTCGGTGGTGATCCAGGTCAGCGGCCGGCCGGCGGTCTCGCGGCGGCGGCCCGGGCGGATCCAGCCGTGCTCCATCAGGATGTCCAGCGTGCCCTTGCTGGTGGCGACGCCGCGGATCTGCTCGATCTCGCCGCGGGTGACCGGCTGGTGGTAGGCGACGATGGCCAGCGTCTCGATGGCGGCGCGGGAGAGCTTCTTGGACACCTCCTGCTCCAGCCGCAGCAGCGGCGCCAGGTCCGGCGCGGTGCGGAAGGCCCATCCCGCCCCGGTGCGCACGAGGTTCACGCCGCGCGGCGCATAGTGCGTGCGCAGTTCCTCCAGCAGGGCGCGCACGTCCGCGTCCGGCCCCAGGCGGCCGCCCAGCACCTCCTCGTCCAGCGGCTCGGCGGAGGCGAACAGCAGCGCCTCGAGCAGCCGCAGCTTCTGGATCTTCGCCTCGACCCGCTCGGGGTCCTTGACCATTTCGATCACCACACCCTCACTCCTCAACCGGCCGCGCGCGGCGGACCCAGATCGGGCCGAAGGCGCCGTCCTGGCGCAGCTCCACCTGCCCCGCCTTGGCCAGCTCCAGCGTCGCCGCGAAATGCGCGGCCAGCGCCGAGCGGCCCATCAGCGACCCCGCCGGCTCGCGCGGCAGGAAGCTCTGCAGCGTCGTCCAGTCCGGGATCCGCCCCATCATCTCGGCCAGCCGCTTCACCGCGTCCTCGATGGAGTAGAGCCGCAGCGGCTCCATGTGCAGCACCGAGGCGTCCTTGCGCCGCTTGTGGTCGCCGTAGGCCTTCAGCAGGTCGTACAGCGTCACCTGGAACACCGACTTGCGCTGGATGTCCAGGTCCTCCGGCGCGCCGCGGGCGAACACGTCGATGCCCAGGCGCGGACGCGCCATCAGCGTCGCCGCCACCCCCTTCATCGCCTCCAGCCGCTGCAGCTGGAACGCCAGCGCGGCGGCCATGTCCTCGCCGGACGGCTCGTCCTCCGGCTGCTCGGGGATCAGCAGGCGGGACTTCAGGTAGGCCAGCCACGCCGCCATCACGAGGTAGTCCGCCGCCAGCTCCAGCCGCAGCTTGCGCGCCTCGGCGACGAAGGCGAGGTACTGGTCGGCGAGCGCGAGGATCGAGATCTTCGTCAGGTCGACCTTCTGGTCGCGCGCCAGCGCCAGCAGCATGTCGATTGGCCCCTCGAAACCATCGAGCGCCACCACCAGCTGTTCGGCCGGGGTCGGCTGGTCTTCGGCGAAGCCGTCGTCGCTCATAATGGGCCGGTGAGGAATTCGAGGACGTTGATCGCCCAGCCGATGGCCGGCTGCATGATCCACGAGAAGACGTCCAGGTTCACGCCCAGCTCGCGCCCGACGAAGGGCAGCAGGAACAGCGCGAAGACCAGGATCAGGATGCCGTAGCGCTCCAGCCGCGCCAGCGGGAACGCCAGCGCGTCGGGCAGCACGCCCACCGCCACCCGGCCGCCGTCCAGCGGCGGCAGCGGGATCATGTTGAAGATCATCAGGATGACGTTGGCGAGCACCGACACCGTCAGCGTCGCCGCCAGCCACGCCCCGAACATGCCCTGCACGTCGCCGAAGCGCGCCAGCCCCCACGCCGAGGCCAGGGCCAGCAGGAAGTTGGTCCCCGGCCCGGCCAGCGCCACCCACACCATGTCGCGCCTGGGGTGGTTGAGGCGGGTGAAGTCCACCGGCACCGGTTTGGCCCAGCCGAAGACGAAGCCGGTGGTGAAGTACATCACCGCCGGCAGGATCACCGTGCCGAACGGGTCGATGTGGCGCAACGGGTTGAAGGTGACGCGGCCGAGGCGGGCGGCGGTGTCGTCGCCCAGCTTCTGCGCCATCCAGCCGTGCGCCGCCTCGTGCAGCGTGATCGCCAGGATGGCGGGGATCGCCACCGCCGTGACCTTGAGAATCCAGTCTTCCACCCGCTACCTCCCGTCAGGCCGCCGGAGTCAGCAGCGCGTCGAGGCGGGCGCGCAGCGCCTCCGCGTCCACCGCTTCCGGCACCCCGCGCATGGCCTGCGCGCGCGCCCAGCGCTGGGCGGCGGCATAGCTCAATATGGGGGCGGCCTCGGCGACCTGCACCATCTCCGCCAGGACGCCGTTGCAGTGCAGCGCCACGTCGCAGCCGGCGGCCAGCACCGCGTGCGTGCGCTCCCCGGCGTCGCCGGACAGGGCGCCCATCGACAGGTCGTCGCTGAACAGCAGCCCGTCGAAACCGATGGACGGCCCGCGGATGACGTCGGCGATGACGGCCGGCGAGGTGCTGGCCGGGCGGAACGGGTCCACCGTCTTCAGCACCACGTGCGCCACCATGCCGAGCGGCATGTCGGCGAGGTCGCGGAAGGGGGCGAAATCGGTCGCCTCAAGATCGGTGCGCGCGGCGTCGACCACCGGCAGCTCGGCGTGGCTGTCGGCGAAGGCGCGGCCGTGGCCGGGCAGGTGCTTGACCACCGGCAGCACACCGCCGGCGACCAGCCCCTCGCAGGTCGCCCGCGCCAGCTCCGCCACCAGGGCCGGATCGCGGGAGAAGGCGCGGTCGCCGATCACGTCGTGCGCGCCCTCGATGGGAACGTCGCAGACCGGCGCGCAATCCACGGTGATGCCGACGTCGGCCAGCATGTGCGCCAGCAACCGGCCGTTCAGCCACGCCGCCTCGCGCCCGACGGCGCGGTCGCGCTCGGCCAGTTCGCCGAAGGTGCGGGCCGGCGGGTGCTTCGGCCAGTGCGGCGGGCGCAGGCGGGCAACGCGGCCGCCCTCCTGGTCGATCAGCACCGGCGCGTCCGGCCGCCCGACGGACTCCCGCATGGCCGCGACGAGGTCGCGCACCTGCTGCGGCGTCTCGCAGTTGCGGCGGAACAGGATGAAGCCGAACGGGTCGGCGCGGCGGTAGAGGTCGCTCTCCTCGGCGCTCAGCACGGCCCCGGCGCAGCCGAGGACGATGGCGCGGGGGCGCGGCGGCTTAGGGACGGACAACCACGCACCCCACGTTCTGTGCCTTCAGCTTCTCGCAGATGGACTTGGCCCGCGCCTCGTCGACGCTGCCGCCCTGCACGCGGTAGTAGACGCCCTTCTCGCCCAGGTCGGCCTTGGCGACCTGCATGCTCAGGCCGCCCAGTTCGGAATGCCTGCCGGACAGCCGCTTCCACTCCGCCGCCGCCTCGGCCTCGCTGCGCACCGAGGCGAGCTGGACGCGGTAGCCGCTGCCCCCGGCCGATGGTGCGGGCGCGGGTGGTGCCTTGGGCGCGGCCGCCGGCTGCGGCGACTGCGGAACGGCCTGCGGCGCCGGGGCGGGCGCCGGCTTCGACGGCGCGGCAACGGCCGGCTGCGGCGCGGGAGCGGGAGTCTTGGCGGCCGGTGGCGTCGCCCTGGGAGGGGCGATCGGCAACGCGGCGACCTGGCTCGACTGGCCGCCGGCCGGCAGTGGCGGCGGCAGCGCGGCCTGCACCTGCACCGGCGGCGGCGGCACCACCGGCGGCAGCACGTCGGCGGGCGCCTTCGGAACGGTCGTGGTGGCCGGCGGCGGCGGCGACGCCACGGCGGGCGGCGGCAGGGTGGCCGGCAGGTCCGGCACCTGCGGCGTCACCACCGGGCGCGGCAGCGGCGCCTCGGGCGCCGGCAGCAGGTGCTCGACCGGCGGCTTGCCGTCCTTGGCGCCATGGTTCAGGCGGTCGAAGACCAGCTTGTCCTGGTGCGGCACCTCCATGCCGCCGGGCTGCTCGGGGCGCAGCTTGGTCGGCGTGGCGTCGGCCTCCAGCAGCGGCGGGCCGCCGTCCGGTCCGGTCCGGTCATGCCCCTTGTAGGCGTAGAGGACGACGCCCGCAAACGCCGCGATACCGACCACCGAGGCGCCCAGCCCCAGCAGGCCGCGCCGCCGGCGCGGTTCCGCGGGCGGGTAGCCGTAGGGGTTGGACGCGTAGTTGACGTCGCCCTCGTACTTCATCAGCGCATCTCCTCGACCGGCTCCACCCCCATGACCTGCAGGCCGGAGGCGATCACCGTCGCCGTCGCCTGCACCATGGCGAGGCGGGCCAGCGTCAGTTCCTCGTCACCCTCGATGAGGAAGCGCAGGCTGGCGTCATCGCGGCCCTTGTTCCACAGCGCGTGGAAGTCGGACGCGAGGTCGTACAGGTAGAAGGCGACGCGGTGCGGCTCGTGCGCCTCGGCGGCGGATTCGACCAGGCGCGGCCAGGTCGCCATGCGCTTGACCAGCGCCAGTTCCGCCTCATCGTCGAGGCGGGAGAGGTTGGCGGCGGTGAGGCCGTCCGCCGTCAGGTCCTTGCCGGGCAAGGCCTCTGCGGCGTGGCGCAGCACCGAGCGGCAGCGGGCGTGCGCGTACTGCACGTAGAAGACCGGGTTGTCCTTCGACTGCTCGGTCACCTTGGCGTAGTCGAACTCCAGCGTCTGGTCGTTGCGCCGGGTCAGCATGATGAAGCGGACGACGTCCCTGCCCACCGTCTCGATCACGTCGCGCAGCGTCACGAAGGTGCCGGCGCGTTTCGACATCTTGACCGGCTGGCCGTTCTGCATGAGGTGGACGAGCTGGCACAGCTTCACGTCCAGCGCCGCCTCGCCGCCGGTGATGGCCGAGGTCGCCGCCTGCATGCGCTTGACGTAGCCGCCATGGTCGGCGCCCCAGACGTCGATCAGGTTGGCGAAGCCGCGCACGTACTTGTCGTGGTGGTAGGCGATGTCGTTCGAGAAGTAGGTAAACGAGCCGTCCGACTTCTTCAGCGGACGGTCAACGTCGTCGCCGAAGTCCGTGGATTTGAACAGGGTTTGCGGGCGCGGCTCCCAGTCGTCGGGCTTCTTGCCCTTGGGCGGTTCCAGCACGCCGACGTAGATCAGCCCGCGGTCCTCCAGCGCCTTCAGCGCCGTGTCCACGGCGCCGGACTGCACCAGCGCACGCTCCGACGTGTACGCGTCCATGCGGATGTTCAGGGCGCCGAGGTCGTCCCTGATCCACTCCATGATGCGCGCGATGGCGAAGTCGCGGCAGGCCGGAAGCCATTCGTTTTCAGGCGCTTGCAGCCACTTATTGCCATCGCGCTGCGCCAGCTCCTGGCCGACGTCCTTGAGGTACTCGCCGGGATAGAGGCCGGCCGGGATCTCGCCGATGTCCTCGCCCAGCGCCTCGCGGTAGCGGAGATACGTGGAGCGCGCCAGCACCTCGACCTGGGCGCCGGCGTCGTTGATGTAGTACTCGCGCGTGACCTTATGGCCGGCCTTCTCCAGCAGCGCCGCCAGCGCGTCACCGAACACCGCGCCGCGGCCGTGCGCCGCGTGCAGCGGGCCGGTCGGGTTGGCCGAGACGTACTCGACGTTCACCGGCGCGTCCTTGCCGATGTCGCTCTGGCCGTAGGCGGTGCCGGCGGCCAGGATGTCCTTCAGGCGGTCGCGCCAGACGGCGGGCGACAGGCGCAGGTTCACGAAGCCCGGGCCGGCGATCTCGACGCTGGTGACGTCGGCGCGCGCCTTCAGCTTGGCGGCCAGCGCTTCGGCCAGCTTGCGCGGCGGCTGCCCGGCCGGCTTGGCCAGCACCATGGCGGCGTTGGTGGACAGGTCACCGTGCGCCGCCTCGCGCGGCGGCTCCACGGTCACGCGGGAGGTGTCCAGCCCGGCCGGAAGGGCGCCTTCCGCCGCCAGTTCCTCCAGGATCTTGCGAATATCGTTCTCGAACGCCTTGAAAATATTCATCTCTTAGGTCTTCGCATCCATGTCGAAGAGGCGGCTGTACTCGGCCAGCGCGAAGCGGTCGGTCATGCCCGCGATGTAGTCGGCCACCAGACGGGCGCGGACGGTCAGGTCCGTCTCGCCGCCGGTGGCCGCGAGGTCGGCCTGCCACTGGGTGGGCAGGCAGTTCGGTTCGTCCATGAACAGCTGGAACAGCGCGCGGACCACGCGCTTGCACTTGCTCATCTCCCGGTTGACCCGGTAGTGGCGGTACATCCGCTGCCGCAGGAAGGCGCGCAGCGGCCGCTGCTCCTCCAGCATCCGGTCGGAGAAGGCGACCACCGGCCGGCCGGCGGCGCGCACCTCGGCGGCGGAGCCGGGCTTCATCCCGGCCAGCCGGGCCCGCGTCTCGGTCAGCAGGTCGGTGGCCATGCGGTCGATCAGCCGGCGCACCGTCTCGTGGATCAGCCGGCCGCGCTCCAGGCCCGGGTAGCGGTCGCAGACCTCGCGGACGATGGGGCCGAACAGCGGCAGTTCCGCCACCTCGTCCATGTCGAACAGGCCGGCGCGCAGGCCGTCGTCGATGTCGTGGTTGTTGTAGGCGATGTCGTCGGCCAGCGCCGCCACCTGCGCCTCGGCGCCGGGGTTGGTGTGCAGTTCCAGGTCCCAGGCGTCCTGGAAGGCGCGGATGGTGGTCGGCAGCCCCTGCCCGTCCGGCAGCGGCAGCAGCGGGCCGTTGTGCTTGACCACGCCCTCCAGCGCCTCCCACGTCAGGTTCAGCCCGTCGAAGCCGGCGTAGCGGTGCTCCAGCCGGGTCAGGATGCGCAGCGCCTGGTCGTTGTGGCTGAAGCCGCCGTAGGGCTCCATGCAGGCGTTCAGCGCGATCTCGCCGGCGTGCCCGAACGGCGTGTGGCCGAGGTCATGGGCGAGCGCCACCGCCTCCGCCAGATCCTCGTTGAGGCCGAGCGTGCGGCTGATCGAGCGGGCGATCTGCGCCACCTCCAGGCTGTGGGTCAGCCGGGTGCGGTAATAGTCGCCCTCGTGGTAGATGAAGACCTGGGTCTTGTATTTCAGCTTGCGGAAGGCGCCGGAATGCACGATGCGGTCGCGGTCGCGCTGGAAGCACGAGCGCGTCGGGCTCTCGTCCTCCCGCACCAGCCGCCCGCGGCTGTGCGCCGGGTGGCAGGCGTAGGGGGCGAGCTGTGCCTGGTACATGTCCGCCGTCATGGCGCGGACACTAGCCCTGGGCGGGTTGGGGTGCAACCGGGAAGGCGGTCTAAAACCCCGCCCTCCGAAAGGGGCACCTTTGACGAACGGCCCCGCTCCCCCTACATTTCGGCGTAGGGTTCCGGCCATCCGCTTCCAATAGGGTATCCCATGTCCGACGTGACGACCGAGCGCATGCTCCGCATCTCCGACAGCGCGGCCGAGCGCATCGCCACCCTGGTGCAGATGGAAGGCAAGCCGGGCATGATGCTGCGCCTGACCGTCTCCGGCGGCGGCTGCTCCGGCTTCCAGTACGGCTTCAACTTCGACGACGCGGTGAACGCCGACGACCACCTGTTCGAGCACAACGGCACCAAGGTGGTCACCGACGACTGCTCGCTCGACCTTTTGGACGGCGCGGTGTTGGACTACGTCGAGGACCTGATGGGCGCCGCCTTCCAGATCAAGAACCCGAACGCCAAGTCGTCCTGCGGCTGCGGCTCGTCCTTCGCGGTCTGAGCAAGCCCGTGAAGATCGCCACCTGGAACGTCAATTCGGCGAAGGCGCGCCTGCCCGTCGTCACCGACTGGCTGCGCGCCGTCTCGCCGGACGTCGCCCTCTTCCAAGAGATCAAGTGCGAGACGGACGCCTTCCCGCGCGCCGTGTTCGAGGATCTCGGCTACCACGTGACCGCCGTCGGGCAGAAGGCCTACAACGGCGTCGCCCTGCTCTCCAGGCAGCCCGCCGAGGTGACGCTGACCCGCCTGCCCGGCGAACCGGAGGACGAGCAGGCCCGCTACGTCGAGGCCACCGTCGGCGGCTACCGCGTCGCCTCGCTCTACCTGCCCAACGGCAACCCGGTCGGCACCGAGAAGTACCCCTACAAGCTGCGCTGGATGGACCGGCTGATCGCGCACGCGCGGACACTGCTGGATTCCGAGCTGCCGTTCGTGCTGGGCGGTGACTACAACATCATCCCCGAGCCGCGCGACGTCTACGACCCCGTCGGCTGGCAGGAGGACGCGCTGTTCCGCCTGGAGTCGCGGCAGAAGTTCCGCGAGTTGCTGAACCTCGGCCTCACCGACGCCTACCGGGCGCTGCACGACGACGCCAAGGCCTACACCTTCTGGGACTATCAGGCGGGTGCGTGGCCGCGCGACCTGGGCCTGCGCATCGATCATTTCCTGCTGTCGCCGCAGGCGGCCGACCGGCTGGTCGGCTGCGCCATCGACCGCCGCCCGCGCGGCGCCGAGAAGGCCTCCGACCACACGCCGGTCGTCCTCGAATTGCGGGATTTCGACGCAATTTAAATAAAGCTTTGTTAATCGCGACACCCTACAAGGGAGGGTGTACGGCGCTCATCCGGGCCGCCGGGTGTTGGGGATCGTGGAATGGTGTGGCGCGCCAAGAACGTCCGTCAGGAGGTCGAGGGCCTGCTGCTCGCGCTCGAACGGCAGGCGCGCGAGGCGGTGGGGCTGGCCGAGCGTGCCCAACGCGACATGGACGACGACCGCTTCGCCTCCTACGGCGACTTCCGCCGCAAGGTGGAGGAGGTCCGGGCGTTGGTGGCCCTGACCGAAGACCGGCTGCGCGCTTACGTCGGCGAGAAGCTGGACGACCTGCGCACCGAGTTCGAGCGGATGGATCTGCTGCTGACCGTCATGCTGGTGAAGGCGACGCGCAACTACTTCGCCACCATGAAGGACGACCAGGTGCTGCCGATCGGCGCGCGCGAGCTGTTCGAGCCCGAACTGCGCAACCTTGAGGAGACCCGCGCCAAGCTGGCGCAGCCGCGCTTCCAGGGCCAGGTGCCGGACACGGTCCTGGCCGAACTGGAGGAGACGGTGGGAATGATCGGCAAGATCATCGCCCGCGCGCCCAGCCTGCCCGACTTCTCCGACGCGCCCGCGGCGCCGAAGCCGGTGCGGCGCCTGCGCACGCTGGGCCGGCCCATCCGCACCTGATACCCACGCACCGGAGCCAGCACCTGGGGGTTGACCCGCGCGCCGCCTTCCCATATCCCATCTGGGCGCCGTGGATGGGTGGCCGAGCGGTTTAAGGCTCCAGTCTTGAAAACTGGCGTGGGGGTAACTCCACCGTGGGTTCGAATCCCACCCCATCCGCCATTTGCGAATCCCGAACCGCCCTAGTTCAGGAAGAAGCGCACCGGAACGGTCAGTTCCAGCGAGCCTTGCCCACTCGTGCCGGGCGGCGAAGGCAGCGGCGACGCGCGGCGGACCAGGGCGCACGCCTCTTCGTCCAGCAGGGCATAGCCGGAACCGCCGGCAATCGCGCACGACACGACTTGGCCCTCGGCGTCCACTCTGAAGCGGACCAGGACGGTTCCCTCCTGACGTTGCAGGCGCGCCTGCCGCGGATAGGTCTTGAGCCGTTCCAGGCGGCTGCTGACGGATGCCGCGTAATCGACGGAAACGATCACGGAAGCGGCGGGGTGCTCCGGCGAGGGACGGGACGGCTCCGCGGGCATGGCCGACACCGTCGGAGACGGACGTGGGCTCGCCTGCGGTGCCGTCGGCGGCGCCACCCGCGGCTTTCGCGGCGGACGAAGAAGGGCGGCGGCCGGCAAGGCCTCGGCAGGCAGCACTGCTGGAGGTGGGGCTGCATCCGATGGCGACACGATCGCCTCGACCGAGACAGGCTCCATCGGAACTTCCGCTGACGCGGCGGATGGCTGTTCGACGGCCGATGCTGGCTCTGCGGCGGACTCGGCAAGCGGGGCTGGGGTGGCCTCGGCCGGGGCCGGCGCCGGCGGATCCGCCGAAACCGGGGGCTCCTCGGACGCCGGCGCCTCTTCGGGTGCGGCCAGCTCCAGAATGAGATCGACGGCCACAGCGGACGGCACCTCCGGTAGGCCCCTTTCACCGGGAGGGACCAGGAGCACGCCGGTCACGACGGCGACGTGCAGAAGGGCCGACAGCATCCCGGCGATCGCGTCGCACCGGCCCTGCCGCCCGTCGGCCCGGAACGGGACGGCCCGCTCCAGGCCACCGAGAGGACTGCCAGTGGAGCCGTCGTGCGCGAAGGCCACCGCCGCGCCCTCCCCGTTCAGAAGACGACGCGCACGCCGCCGTAGAACGCCCGCGGCGGCGCCGGGCTGACGAAGCGCGGATCCCGCGCGCCGGGCGCCTCGGCGAGGGGGACCTCGCGCACGCCGCCAAAGGTCCCGAAGGTGGAGTAGTGCGCGTTGGTGACGTTCTTCACCAGCCCGAAGACCTGCACCATCTCGGTGATCTGGTAGCTCGTCGTCGCATCGAGCGTGACGTAGCCCTTGACCTTGCCGACCGACCCGGAGGGATCGCCCACGTAGGTCTGGCCGGAGAAGGCGTTCAGCGTGCCGCCGACGGTCCAGGCGTCCGTCACCTTCAGCGAGCCGCCCAGCTTGATGCGATGGGCGGGGATGCCCGGCAGCCGGTCGCCGGGGCGGGCCACCACCGTGCCCGTGGTGCGGTCGCGGTTCGGATTGTCCGGGCTGTTGAGCACCAGCGTGCTCTCGTACGTCCCCTCGACGTAGGCGTAGTCGGCGTGGACGCTCCACCCTGCGCCAGACAGACGCACGCCCGTCTCGACGCCCTGACGGCGGGTCCGCCCGGCGTTGATGAAGTAGCCGCGCCCGCGCACGCCCGAGGCGACGTTCAGGATGTCGTCCTGGAGGCCGCTGCGGAACAGCCCGAGGCTCCAGTCCAGGCGCGCGCCCTCGAACGGCCGGACGTTGGATCCGCGCAAGCCCCCCTCCCAGGTGCGGCCGACCACCTGCTTGAGCGGCGGGTCGGACAGGAAGAAGTTGGTCAGCGTGCAGGGCCGCGCCGGATCGGCGCAGGACAGCTCCGCCGCCGTCGGCACCCGGTTGCTCTCCGCGTAGCCGGCGTACGCGGTCAATCCCGGCGTGACCTTGTAGGTGGCGCCGGCCGCGGGATTGAAGCGGGTGAAGCGGTGGCTGCCGTTCAGCGCGGTCCCCAGCCGGTCGTCAAGGATGATCCGCGCGACGTTGAGCCGCCCGCCGGCGGTCAGCGCCAGCGCGTCGGTGACGTCCAGCGTGTCCGACAGATAAACGCCGGCGTAGGTGGTGGTGGAGCGGACCGAGACCGGCGCGATCTCGCCGTCCGGCTGCTGGATGATCAGGCCGACGGGGGCCACCGTGCGATCGGCGGTCAGCGTGCCGATCTCCGAACTCGCCGAGAAGCGCGTTACGCCATGGTCCAGGCTGACGCCGCCGACCAGCGTGTTGGGCTGGCCGAACATCGGCGCCTGGCTGGTCGCCTGCAGCGTGCCGCCGACCGAGGTGGAGGTGGTGCTGGTGCGGTTCAGCACGCCGCCGCGCGTGCCGTTCAGGAAATCGTCGATCGGCCGGCCCTGGCTGTCGACCAGCACGGGGCCGCTGTCGTTCAGGCACAGCCGGTCGTCGCGCAGCGACACCAGCTGGCCCGTCCGGTCGTCGCGGCCATCGCGGTTGCGGTCGGTGGATTCGCAGGCCTCCGCGTCCACCGTGTCGCCGTTCACCGTTTGCCGCTCGTAGTGCCGGACATAACCGGTGGCCTGGAACGACAGCGTGTCCGACGCCTTGAGGTCGGCGCGGACCGCCGGCATGACCAGCTTGTTCTCGGTGCGGTCCGGATAGGTGAAGACGTGCGAGCGCGCGGCCGAGACCAGCTCGACCGGGGCCGGGCCGTTGCCGGTCAGGCTGTTGTTGGCGGCGGTCAGGGAGAGGTTGACCTGCCCGTGCGCGCCGCGCACGCCGACGTCGCCGTACATCTGCCGCAGCGTGGAGGGCGAGTGCTCGCGCCAGCCGCGCTCATGCAGCGCCTGCCCGGCGATGTAACCGGCGTAGTCGCCGGCCTGCATGCCGTACTCCAGGGCGCCCTGCACCCGCCCGAAGGAGCCCCCCTGCAGGATCAGCTGGCCGCCCGGGCTGGTGAAGCCGTCCTTCATGCGGATGTTGAGCGCACCCCCCAGCGCGTTCAGGCCGAAGGCCGGCGTGGCAGGCACCACGTCCATGTCCTGGATGGCGATGTCCGGGATCAGGTCGAAGTTGACGGTGTCGCCGAACACCTCGTTGACGCGCACGCCGTTCTGGTAGACCGCCAGCCCCTGCGCGTTGCCGATCAGCGGCGAGGCGGTGAAGCCGCGGAACTGCAGGTCGGGCTGGAAGGGGTTGTTCTGCGCCGCGTTGGCGTTGACGCTGGGCAGCCGCGTCTCCAGCGTGCCCAGCAGGTCAGGCGCGCCACGCTCCGACAGGTCGGTCTCGGTCAGCCGGCGGACGTTGACCGGCACCTTGTCGGCCTCGATGCCCGCCCCGGCCAACGGCGTGGTCGCCGTCACCTCCACCGGCGCCAGCGTGACCGGCGCCGGATCCGCCGCCAGCGCCATTCCAACCGTGCCCGACCCGATCACGCACGCTCCCAGGACGCTGCGTCGCATGGCTTCACCCAATCGTCAAAAGATGCGGTGATTTGATCAAGAAGCCGGCGAATCAGGCAATTCGACCATGGACGCAAGAAGCATTTCCGGCCGCAACGGGAAACATTCCCGGCCCTGAACCGGGAAAATTCGGCAAGGAGTCATCAGTCCTTCCGCCAATGGCGCGCCCCTGATCTTCCCTCTACTATCCGGGGAATGCGTGTGCGAATGGCTGGAACCATGTCTCTGAAGCGGCGGCTGATCGCCTTGTTCGCGCTGTTCCTGCTGCTGTTCACGGCGGCGGGCGGCGGTGTGATCATCATCGACGCGCGGCAGAGCGTGCGGGCCGAGATGGATTCGGTCCTCGAACTCGCCAGCCTGCTGATCGAGAAGTCGCTCGCCGTCGACACCCGCGCCCGCGCGCCGGCCGAGCACGTGGCGGCGCTCCAGCCGCTGGTCGCGGCGCGCAAGCTGCGCCACGTGCAGATCCGCCTGCTCGACCGCAACGGCCTGGCGATCAGCGAGACGCGGACCTCCGGCGCCAGCGACGAGGTGCCGGGCTGGTTCACCGCGCTGGTCGGCGTGCAACCGGTCGTCCGCCGGGTCGAGATCCTGCCGGCGGCCGGCGGCGCCGCGGCGGCCTACGCCATCATGGCCGAACCGTGGGACGAGGTGGCCGAGGTGTGGGAGACGGTGAAGGCGTTGGCCGCCTGCATGGCCGCGCTGTCGGCCGGCATGCTGCTGATGCTGGCGCTGGCGGCCGACCGCGCGCTGCGGCCGCTGCGCCTGTTCGAGCGCGAGCTGGCGCGGATGGAGCGCGGCGACTTCGGCGTCCGCCTCGACCGCCCCGGCGTGCCCGAGCTGGTGCCGATCGCCGCGGGCATCCAGGCGTTGGGCGACAGTCTGGCACGCACCCAGTCGGAGAACCGCCGCCTTGCGGCCCAGTTGGTCGAGGTCGAGGACCGCGAGCGGCGGGAGCTGGCGCGCGACATCCACGACGAGCTCGGCCCCTCGCTGTTCTCGCTGAAGATCGACGTGCGCGAGCTGCACCGGCTGGCGCACGACCCGGCGGTGGCGAAGCCCGGCCAGATCGACGCGCGCGCCGAGGCGGCGATGACCGCCATCGAAGCCATCCACCAGCTGAGCCGGCGCGTGCTCGGCCGCCTGCGCCCGGCGGTGCTGGACCACCTGCCCCTGAGCGAGGTGCTGCACGACGAGATCGCGCGCTGGCGCCGGCAGGCGTCGGGCACGCGCTGGCACCTGGATCTCGACGGGTCGCTGGACGACCTCAGCGACCCGATCCGCCTGACGGTCTACCGCGTCGTCCAGGAGTCGGTGATGAACGCCGCCCGCCACGCCGGGGCGACGGAGGTGGCCGTCTCCGTGGAACGGCGTGCCGGAAACGGCGGCGACCACGTCGTGGTGTCGGTGCGCGACGACGGCCTCGGCGCACCTGCCGCCCCGGCCAACGGCGGATTCGGCATTTCGGGCATGAGCGAGCGGGTGCACGCGCTGGCCGGGACGCTGACGGTCCGGCCGTCGCCGGACGGCGGCACGCTGGTGCACGCGGTCATCCCTGCCGGCGCTCCAGTGTCGGCGCGGGTGGAGGCGTGAGCGCATGGCGTCCGTTCTGATCGTCGACGACCACCGCATCGTCATCGCCGGTTGCCGGCGCCTGCTGACGGAAAGCGGTGCCGGCTACGCGGTGAGCGATGCGACCAACGCCGAGGAGGCGCTGGCCGCCTACGCCGCGCGGCGGCCGGATATGGTCGTCCTCGACCTCGGGCTGCCGGGCACCGGCGGGCTGGAGGTGCTGCGCCGGCTCATCGACATGGATCCCGGGTGCCGGGCGCTGGTCTTCAGCATGTATGACGACCCGATCTTCGTGGCGCGCGCGCTCCAGGCCGGCGCCAAGGGTTACCTGACCAAGAACGACGCGCCGGAGGAGCTGATCGTCGCGGTGGATGCGGTGCTGGACGGCCGGATCTATCTCAGCCACGCCATGGCGCGCGAGCTGGCGGTGCTGAACCACGCGCCGGGCAAGCGGCTGCGCCAGGACCTGACGCCGCGCGAGCGCGAGGTGCTGCGCCGGCTCGGCCAGGGGCTGGCGCTGGGCGACATCGCCGACCAGCTCGGCATCAGCTACAAGACGGTAGCGAACACCTGCACGCAGATGAAGGAAAAGCTCGCCCTCAACAACACCCGCGAACTGATCCGCTACGCTGTGGAACAGCGCCTGGATCTGTGACGGATCACAGGCAGGTGGCCTGCGCCGTCCGCAGGATCTCCAGGCCCTTGGCGTGCTTGGTGGTGACGGCGTTGGCGTCCTCGGGCTTGCCGCTGGCCATGGCGGCCTTCATGGCCTTGGCCGCCTCGAACGCGGCGGCGCGATCAGCGCCGGCGAGCTTGCCCGCCGCGCACTTGCACACCTTGGCATTCTGCGGGTTCTGGGCGGCGTCGCACAGCGCCAGAAATTCATCGGCGAAGGCGGCGGTCGAGAGCGAGACGGCGGCGGCCGTGGCCAGGGCGATCGTCAGGGCACGCATTTCGGTAAATCCTCCAGCGTGGGCGTACGCGAGGAAGTGTGCCTCAATGCATCTCAAATTGAAAGCAAGCCGCGGACGCGTGCCCCTTCCCTATGGCCGGATTCCGCCCGCCGTGCGGCTTTCCAACTCGGCCGCGACCCGCCGGACGACTGCCGGCCAGTCGCCGGGGCTCGGCTGGCGGAAGACGCGCAGCGTCGGGTACCACGGGCTGTCGGCGCGGCCGCGCAGCCATCGCCAGCAGCCGTCGAAGCGCGACAGCAGCCACACCGGCCGGCCCAGCGCGCCCGCCAGATGCGCGACCGCCGTGTCCACGCTGATGACCAGGTCGAGGTTGGCGACGACCGCCGCAGTGTCGGCGAAATCGCCGACCCCCGCCGTCGGATCGATCAGCGCCGAGTCCGCCGGCCACCCGCCGGCCTGGGCCGCCGCCTCGCCCACCTGCAGGCTGACGAAGCGGACGCCCTTGACGCCGGCCAGCGGGCGCAGTTGCGCAAGGTCCAGGCTGCGCCGGCGGTCCACGAGGCTGGCGGCGATGTCGTGCCGCCGCGCCGCGCCGGCCCAGACCAGCCCGACCTTGAGCCCCTCGTGGGCGCCCAGACGCTGCCGCCATGCCGCCGCCGCCGCGGGATCGGGCTGGAGGTACGGGATGCCCGCCGGGATCGTCTCCAGCGTCGTGCCGAGCGCCGCCGGCAGACTGAGCAGCGGCAGATGGACGTCGAACGCCGGCAGCGGCTCCCCGGCCGCGACCACGCCGTCGATGCCGGGCAGGGAGTCGAGCAGGCGCCGCAACGGCTTCGGGCACAGCAGCAGCACCCGCGCGCCAAGCTGCCGCAGCCGCGGGGCGAAGCGGCAGAACTGGATGGTGTCGCCGAAGCCCTGCTCGGCGTGGAGCAGGATGGTGCGGCCGTCCAGCGGCTCCCCGGCCCACGGCTTGCCGGGCAATTGCGGCGCTTGGCTGCGCCACACCGCCTCGCGGCGGCGCCACTCGAATTCCGCGAAGCCGTCGCGGAAGCTCCCCTTGGCAAGGCGAAGCATGCCGAGTTCGGTGTGCGCCTCCGCGAATCCCGGGTTGGCGGCCAGGGCCCGGCGGAAGAGCGCTTCCGCCTCGTCGTCGCGCCCGCCACGCGCCGCGAGCGCGCCGAGGTTGAGTAGGACCTCCTCCGACCCCGGCACCAGCGCCAACGCCGCCCGGTAGGCGGTCTGTGCCTCCGCGCCCCGCTCCAGGTTGGAGAGCGCGTTGCCGAGGTTGTTGTACGCCTTCGTGTAGTCCGGCCGGGCGGTCAGGGCGCGGCGGTAGTCGCGCACCGCCGCGGCGAGCCGCCCCTGCTCCCACAGCGTGATGCCGCGGTTGTAGAGCGCTTCGGCAAAGCCCGGGTCCAGGGCGACGGCGCGGCGGTAGCAGGCCTCGGCGTCGGGGAAGCGGCGAAGCCGTTGCAACGCGTTGCCCAGCGAGTTGTGGAGCGGCGCCAGCGCGCCGTTGACGGCGATGGCCCGCCGCAGCATCGCGCCCGCCTCCTCCCACCGGCCGAGGCCCCCGGCGGTGAGGGCGAGGACCTGAAGCGCGTCGGGGTTGGCCGGATCGAAGGCGAGGCACACACGGCACACGCGGCGCGCGTCGTCGAATCGTCCGGCGCGGTGATGGCCGAGGGCCAGCAGGATGGCTTGGGCTACGGATGACATGGCGGCGGCGGGCGTCGTCCGGAGGGATGGGATCACCGGCTTCGTATAGGCGCGTCCCGGCGGGGGTTCCACAAAAATAGGCGCCGCGCGCCGGGCGCCGCATCTTGCCCCCCGGCGCCCACACCGCTATCACGGATCCGGCCGGCCGAAGCAGAAAGGGAGCGGTGATGGGCAACGAGGAAATCAGCGGGATGCGGCGCGCGGCGGCCATCGCCTCGGTCTGCTCCGTCGCCTTCGTCGAGGAGATGACGCCGCGGCAGGCCGCCCAGGCCATGCGCGACATCATCGTCGAGACCATCACGGCGCACGCCGAGGCCCTGCGCAAAAGCGAGTACGAGCGCGAGCAGCCGCCGATCTCCTACCTTGCCAACGCGGAGGAAGACCCCGACGGCATGGACGGCCCGGATCCCCTGGTGACCGACGAGGGGTGACCTGCTCACGACTGCTACGCGGGGTTGCCATGACGACGTTCCGATTCGCACTTCTCGCCGCGTTGCTGGTGCTCTCCGCCTGCAGTTCGGCCCAGGTCGCCGGCGTTTTCCAGGGCTGGTGCCGCCACGCCGACACCTGCACGGACAACACGAAGCCCCAGCGCCCGTGATTCCGGTTGGCAGCGCACCATGGCCCGCCTAGATCCATGGGCGACGCCACTGGAGGCCGCATGACCGACAATCCCTTTTTCGAGGCCTGGACGACTCCGTTCGGCCTGCCGCCCTTCGACCGCATCCGGCCCGAGCATTTCCCGCCCGCCTTCGAGCGCGCCATGGCCGAGAACGTCGCGGAGATCGAGGCCATCGCCGGCCAGACCGAACCGGCGACCTTCGCCAACACCGTGGAGGCGCTGGAGCGCTCCAGCCGCCTGCTGAACCGCGTCAGCTCGGTGTTCTACAACCTGACCTCCAGCAACACCTCCGACGCGCTGGAGGCCATCGCCCGCGACGTGGCGCCGAAGCTGGCGCAGCACCACATGCGCGTCTGGCTGGACCCCACGCTGTTCGCCCGCGTCGAGGACCTGTACGGCAAGCGCGACACGCTGGGCCTCGCCACCGACCAGCTGCGGCTGCTGGAGCGGCTGCACCTCGGCTTCATCCGCAGCGGCGCCGCGCTGGGCGCGGAAGCCAAGGCCCGCATGACCGCGCTGTCGGAGCGGCTGGCCACCCTGCACACGCTGTTCAACCAGAACGTCCTGCACGCCGAGAAGGACTGGCAGCTGGTGCTGGAGGAGGGCGACCTCGCCGGCCTGCCCGCCTTCGCCCGCGCCGCCGCCGCGCAGGCGGCGAAGGAGCGCGGGCTGGAGGGCCAGTACGTCGTCACCCTCGCCCGCTCCTCGGTCGAGCCGTTCCTCACCTTCTCCACCCGCCGCGACCTGCGCCAGCGGCTCTACACCGCCTGGACGGAGCGCGGCGGCCAGCCCGGCGAGCACGACAACACCCCGCTGATCGGCGAGATCCTGGCCCTGCGCGCCGAGCAGGCGAAGCTGCTCGGCTACGCCACTTACGCCGACTACCGCCTCGACGACACCATGGCCAAGGACACGCCGGCGGTGGAGCGCCTGCTGCTGCAGGTCTGGGAGCCGGCCAAGCGCAAGGCGGCGGAGGAGTGCCAGGAACTGCAGGCGCAGGCCCGCGCCGAGGGGCTGAACGACTCCATCGCGCCGTGGGACTGGCGCTACTACGCGGAGAAGGTGCGGCAGGCCAAGTACGACCTCGACGAGGCGGAGGTGAAGCCGTACTTCGTGCTCGACAACATGGTGCGCGCCGCCTTCGACACCGCCGGCCGGCTGTTCGGCCTGCGCTTCGAGGAACGCCCCGGCTCCCCGGTCTACCACCCGGACGTCCGCGTCTACGAGGTGCTGGATTCGGCCGGCGCGCACGTCGGCGTCTTCCTGCACGACAACTTCGCCCGCGCCGACAAGCGCTCCGGCGCCTGGATGAGCAGCTTCCGCGACCAGGAGAGCTTCGACGGCACGGTGTCGCCGATCATCCTCAACAACAACAACTTCGCCCGCGGCGAGCCGACGCTGCTGAGCTTCGACGAGGCGGAGACGCTGTTTCACGAGTTCGGCCACGGCCTGCACGGTCTGTTGAGCAAGGTGCGCTACCCGTCGCAGTCCGGCACCTCGGTGCGGCGCGACTTCGTCGAGTTCCCCTCGCAGGTCTACGAGCACTGGATGTCGGCGCCGGAGACGCTGCGGACGTACGCGCTCCATCACCAGACCGGCGAGCCGATCCCGGAATCGCTGCTGAACCGCCTGCTGGCCGCGCGCACCTTCAACCAGGGCTTCGCCACGGTGGAGTACACCGCGGCGGCGCTGCTCGACATGGCGTTCCACACCCTGCCCGACCCGACCGGCCTCGACGTGCCGGCCTTCGAGCGCGAAGTGACGGAGCGCATCGGCCTGCCCGCCGAGATCGCGGTGCGCCACCGCCCGCCGCACTTCCAGCACCTGTTCGCCGGGGGCGGCTACGCCGCCGGCTATTACGCCTACCTGTGGGCCGAGGTGCTGGACGCCGACGGCTTCGAGGCGTTCCAGGAGGCCGGCGACCTGTTCGACCCGACTCTCGCCGCGGGCCTCAAGGCGATCTATTCGGCCGGCGACACCCGCGACCCGATGGAGCTGTACACGGCGTTCCGCGGCAGCCAGCCGCGGATCGAACCGCTGCTGAAGCATCGGGGGCTGGTAGGGGCGTAGCTTTCCGGAGCCCCCCCAGCCCCGCTGGGGGAGGGTTGGGTGGGGGCAACGCCCTCCCTGCGAAGCCGCTGTCCCCACCCTTCCCGCTTCGCGGGCCCCCTCCCTCCCCCAGCGGAGCTGGGGGAGGGAGATCAGCGCCTCCTCGGCCCGAACCTCTTCCTTGGCGCGCCCCGGAACCCCGCCGGCGGCGGCGCCTCCCGCCGCCGCGCCTTTGAGGCCAGCATCTCCGACAGGCGCTTGCCGATCGCGTCCCGCATCACCCGCACCCGCTCGCGGTCGGGCAGCAGCGTTGGGAACTTGCGCGCCGCCCAGTGGTACAGGTCGCAGGCCCGCGACAGCCCCTCCAGCGCGTCCGTGTCCAGCCCGTCGATCCGCGCCGGCACCACGCGGCCGAGCGGCAGCGGTTCGCCCGCCTCCACCGCGTCGAGGATCGCCGTCAGCACCCGTGCATCCGCCACCTCGTCCAGGTCGGCCGGCACCAGCAGCAGATCGAGCCGCGCCGCAAGATCCAGCCGCCGCGCGTCGAGCAGCACCGCCACCCGCCGCACCGCCGCCAGCGCGCCCACCCGGTAGGGCGACCCCGCCGTCCGCGCCGCCGCGAAGCAGTCCACCAGCAGCACCGTTTCCCCGGTTCCCAGATACCCGGCGAGGCGCCGCAGCATGCCGCGCGTCGGCCGCACCGCCAGCGGCGCGTCCGGGCGCAGCCTTGTGTCCGCCGCCTCCAGCAGCCGCTTCAAGGCCCCGGGCGTGCCGCGCGCGACGACGCCGAACGCCCCCTCCTCGTGCCGGCCGAAACGGCCGGCACGGCCGGCGATCTGCTTGACCTCGGTCGAGGTGAGCGGGCGCACGGCGCTGCCGTCGAACTTCTCCAGCGCGGTGAACAGCACGCGCCGGCACGGCAGGTTGAGCCCCATGCCGATGGCGTCGGTCGCCACCACCACGTCGGCCTCGCCCGAGACGAAGCGCGCCGCCTCCCGCCGCCGCACCGCCGGGGCAAGCGCGCCGTAGACCGTCGCCACCGACAGCCCGCGCGCCAGCAGCGTGTCGCGCACGCTCAGCACCTCGCGGCGGGAGAAGGCGATCAGCGCGTCGCCCGGCTCGACGTCCGGCCATTCCAGCCGGCGTTCCAGCAGGGTCAAAGGCGTCTTGCGCTCCAGTTCGACCACCTCCAACGGCTCGCCCAGGTGCGCGGCGACGCGCTCGACCAGCGGACGCGCCTCGGGCGCGCCGAGGATATAGACGGTGTCGGCCGGCGCGCCGATCAGCGCCGCCGTCCAGGCCCAGCCGCGCTCGGGATCGGCAAGCATCTGGATCTCGTCGATCACCGCCACTTCGACCGGCCGGTCGGGGTCCAGCATCTCGATGGTGGAGGCGGTGTGGCGGGCGCCCGGCACGCGCATCTCCTCCTCGCCGGTCAGCAGCGCGGTGGGCGTCCCCAGAGCGTTCAGCCGCTCCATCACCTCCAGCGCCAGCAGCCGCAGCGGTGCCAGATAGACGCCGTCGCGGGCGTCCTTCAGCGCCGCGATGGCGCGGTGCGTCTTGCCGGAGTTGGTCGGGCCGGTGACCAGCACCAGCCTCCGCCCCATCCCCCGCGCCACCGGGAACAGGTTCTCGAAGCGGGCGAAGTCGAAATGCCGGTCGACGTACGCCCGGCCCCGCGCCTCGGCGCGCTCGCGCCGCCACGCGTCGAACTCGCGGTCCCAGCGGGCCAGCAGTTCGTCCACCCCCTCGCGATTGCGGGCGGCCCGCGACAGCCGGTCGGCGAGGTCGGCGAAGGTCCAGGCGTCGGCGGCCTCCCCGGCGTCCTCAGCGCAGGCGCGCAGGCGGGCGGCGGTGCGCGACAGCGCGTCGTCCAACGCCGCGGTCAGCGGCGGGTCGCCCTCCAGCCGTCCGGCCAGTTCCTCGTCGGTCAGGTCGGCGAGTTCCAGCGCGTCCAGCGTCCGCGCCACCTGGAGGCGCACGGGGGCGGGCATCTCCGGCCAGCGCAGCTCGTCGGTCAAGGTGGCGCGCACGCGGGTGCGGTCCTCGGCCGGGTGCAGCGCCGCGCGTCCGCCGGCCAAGGCGCGGCGCCCCTGCGCCAGCAGCGCGTCGCGGCGCCGGGCGCGGTCGGCGGCGCCCTCGATCTCCAGCAGGATCGCCGCGCGCCGCTCGGCCGGCACCAGCAGGTCGCGCCTGCCCTTCGGCAGCGGCAGGCCGAGCGGCACCAGCCCCGCGGCCTCCGCCTGCTCGACGCGGGCGTAGCCGGCGGCGGCGGCCGTGGTCACCTCGGGGTGCGCGGCGGCCAGGGCGTGGATCAGCGCAGGGTCGAGGTCAGCCACGGGAAGGACGGCCGAGAGGATCGGGACGGCCGCCTGTTGCCAGAAGGGATTCCGAACCGGAGAGGATGACCATGGACGACACGAAGAAATCCCCGGAAAACGCGCAGGACAAGTGGAAGGGCATGAAGCCCGAAGACCCCGCCATGGGCAAGCGCGACGAAGCCCGCCCCGGCACCCCCGGCACCGGCGAGAACATCGACCCGAAGACAGGGGAGAAGTTCATCGAGGGGATCGGCGGGGGATGAAAGCATCCCTCTCCCGCCCCGGGAGAGGGTGGCCGCGCAGCGGCCGGGTGAGGGTTGCACAAGGATCCTTGAACTTACCCTCACCCTCCCGCGCTCCGCGCGCCCCCCTCCCTCTCCCGGGGCGGGAGAGGGTTATCGCACCCCGTGCAACGGCCGGCTCATCAGCGCGATGGGCAGCAGGAACAGCGCCACGTTGGTCCACGACACGCCGCGCCGCCGCGCCTCCGGTTCCATCCACCCACCGCTCGCGTCGTGGCGGTCGTCGATGGGGTGCAGCAGCGCGCCGTCGGTCTCCGGCGCCGGGCGGTTCTCGAACATCTCCCGCTCGATCAGGCGCGCCGCCGCGGCCTCGGCCATGCCGGGCGCCATGGCGTGCTGCAACTCGGCGAAGCGCCCGGCACCGCCGACGAACACCTCGCGCTGTGGCTTGACCGCCAGTTGCACGATGGCGTCGGCGACCGCCTCGGGCGGAGTCACCGGCCCCGGCGGGCGCACGGCGCGCCCCGTGTAGTTGGCGGCGTGCTGCCACAAGGGCGTGTCGATGGAGCCCGGCATGACCGTGCAGACCTGGATGCCCGGCTCCTCCACCAGTTCCTGCCGCAGCGTTTCGGAGAAGCCGCGCACCGCGAACTTGCTGGCCACGTAGGCGCTGGCGTAGCGCTGCCCCACCGTGGAGACCACCGAGGCGTTGTTGACGATCACCCCCTCCGCCCGGTCGAGGAAGTGCGGCAACACCGCCCGACAGCCGTTCGCCGTGCCCATCAGGTTGGTGCGCACCACCTGCTCGAACATTTCGGCAGGGGTCTCCTCGAAGCGGCCGAAGGCGATGACGCCGGCGTTGTTGACCCACACGTCGATGCCGCCGAACGCCTCGATGGCGCGGCGGACGAGGTGGTTGACCTGCTCCTGGTCGGTGACGTCGGTGGGCACCACCATGGCGCGGCCGCCGACGTCCAGGCACTCCTCCGCCGCGGTGTGCAGCGCCGCGTCGCGCCGGGCCGCCAGAACCACCGTGGCGCCCTGGCGCGCGAAGGCCAGCGCCGTCGCCCGCCCGATCCCGCTCGACGCCCCGGTCACCACCACCACCTTGTTCGATATGCGCGCCATGGCCCGCCCCGCCTCCGCCGTTTCCTCTCAACCTGACAACACCGCAGGCGCCGGGCGGTTGCGCAGGGCTTGGAAACGGCGGCGCCAAGGCGCTACAGTCCCCCGGACGGCAGAGCAGGGAGCAGACGCGTGGCGGCTAGGGAACTGGATGTGCGGGGGCTGTTCTGTCCGTTGCCGATCCTGCGGACTCGCAAGCTCCTCGACAGCATGGCGGAGGGCGAGGAGGTCCTCGTCTACGTCACCGACCCGGCGTCGGTGATCGACTTCCGGCACTTCTGCAACATCACCGCCAACGAGCTGCTGTCGTACGACCAGCGCGAGGACGAGGTGTTCGTCTACCACATCCGCCGGCACCTCTGAGAAGGCTTCAAGCATGGTTGCACTCGCCCCCGCTTCCCCGCCGCCGCTGCGCCCCGGCGCCGTGGTGCACGGTCCCGGATCCGAGCACATCGACGCCCTGCTCGACCGCTTCACCGCCGAGTTGAAGCGGCGCGGCTTCCGCGTCGGCGGCCTGGTGCAGCGCAACTACGGCAGCGGCGACGACTGCGCCGATCAGATGGATCTGGTGGACGTGGCGACCGGCCGCGCCTTCGGCATCTCACAGCACCTGGGGCGGGAGTCGCAGGCCTGCCGCGTTGATCCCCGCGGGGTCGCCGAGGCCAGCCAGGCGCTGCGCCGCGCCGTGGCGGAGCGCGCCGACCTCATCGTGGTGAACAAGTTCGCTGGGCTGGAGGCGCATGGCGAGGGGCTGTCCGACGAGATGCTCAGCGCCATCAGCGAGGGCATCCCGCTGCTGACCAGCGTCGGCAGCCGCTACATCAACGAGTGGCAGAGCTTCGCCGGCGGCTACGCCGACCTGCTGACGCCGGACGCGGAGTCGCTGTGGCGCTGGTGGGGGCCGCACCGGCTGTACGAGGACCTGTTGCTGGGCGTCGAGGACGCCGAGGTCAGGCGCGTCGTCATCGGGGCCAAGTGGATTCTGGTCGAGACCACGGCGGGGTCCATCGGTCTCGCCGCGCGCCCGTCGGGCAGCGCCGGCGCTGCGGTGCCGGCTCCGGAGTCGTGGGCCGGGTGGAGCCTGAAGGCGCTCGCCGAACCGGCCGCGCGCGGCTGGGACGCGCTGGGGATCGCCATCGGCGTCGCCGCGCTCAACGCCCACTACAACCACGTCGGCCAGACCGGGCCGGCCGTCAACGGCCTGGACCAGCACGCCGAGGCCGAGGGCCGCGTCGTGGTGGTCGGCGGCTTCCCGCAGATCAGGGAGCGCCTGCCGCGCGCCCAGGTCATCGAGATCGACCCGCGCCCCGGCGAGTACCCGGAACCGGCCTGCGACTGGCTGCTGCCCGGTGCCGAGGCCGTGGTGACCACCGCCTCGGCGCTGGCCAACCGGACGCTGCCGCGCCTGCTGTCGGCGAGCCGCGGTGCCCGGGTGACGCTGGTCGGGCCGGGGACGCCGCTGACGCCACGGCTGTTCGACTACGGCATCGAGACGCTGTCCGGCTTCGTCGCCGAGAACGTGCCAGCCCTGGTCGAGGCGATCCTCGGCGGCGCCTCGTCCAAGCAGTTCCATTGCCACGGCCGCTTCGTGACGCTGAGCCGCGGATAGAAGCAAGAAAGGGAGAGAGATGGACGACCGCACCCGCACCGAACTGGAGGCCGCCGCCTTCCGCGGCCTCGTCGCGCACCTGCGGAAGCGCACCGACGTGCAGAACATCGACCTGATGAACCTCGCCGGCTTCTGCCGCAACTGCCTGTCCAAATGGTACCGCGCCGCGGCCGTCGAACGCGGCGTCGAGATGAGCGAGGACGAGGCGCGCGAGGTGATCTACGGCATGCCCTTCAAGGAGTGGAAGGCGCAGCACCAGAAGGAAGCCTCGCCCGAGCAGATGCAGACCTTCGAGGACACCAAGCCGCTGCACGCTGAGATCAGCGGGCATAACAGGAAGTAGGTCTTCAAGGCCCTCCCCCAGCTCCGCCCCCAGCTCCGATGGGGGAGGGTTGGGTGGGGGCAAGTTGGTCCCGCAAAGCCGCTGCCCCCACCCTCCCCGCTTCGCGGGTCCCCTCCCTCCCCCCGCGGAGCGTGGGGAGGGCAACAATGCCTACCCGAACAGCCCGGTGAACGGCAAAAACGCCACCATGTCGCCCTCGCGGATGGCGGTCTCTCCTGCGGGCATGTCCACCAGCCCGTCGGCCTCGACCATCGACGTCAGCACGCCGGAGCTGTCGATCGGAAACTTCCGCGCCACCGGACGGCCGTCGGCGCCGATCTCCAGCCGGGCGCGCAGGAACTCGCGCCGGCCGGGCTTCTTGGCGAACGCGAACCCGGCGACCACCAGGCAGCGCGGCGCCTGCACCGATTCCGCGCCCATCAGCCGCAGCACCAGCGGACGGCCGACCAGCATGAAGGTCACCATCGCCGACACCGGGTTGCCCGGCAGGCCGAGGAACGCCGTGCCGCGCACCTGCCCCAGCGCCAGCGGCTTGCCCGGCTTGATCGACAGCTTCCACAGGTCCACCGAGCCGAGCGCGCTGACCGCCGCCTTGACGTGGTCCTCCTCGCCCACCGAGACGCCGCCGGAGGTGACGATCAGGTCCGCCGTGCCGGCTGCGTCCTCCAGCGCGGCGCGCACCGCCGCCGCCTTGTCGGCGAGGATGCCGAGGTCGCGCACCTCCGCCCCCAGCGCCGCCAGCTGCGCGCCGATGGTGTAGCGGTTGGCGTCGTAGATGGCGTGGTCCGGCTTGGCGCCGCCCGGTTCGCGCAGTTCGTCGCCGGTGGAGAACAGCACGACCCGCAGCCGCCGGCGCACCGACAGCGAATTGCGCCCGACCGCCGCGGCCAGCCCGACCTCCTGCGCGCGCAGGCGCCGGCCGGCCTCCAGCACCACGGATCCGGCTGTCATGTCCTCACCGGCCGGGCGGATGTTGGCGCCGCGCGCGGGCGGGTCGAGCACGACGACCGCGCCCTCCTCGGCCCGGCAGTCCTCCTGCATGGCGACGGTGTCGACGCCGGCCGGCACCGGCGCGCCGGTGAAGATGCGCACCGCCTCGCCCGGCCGCACCATTCCCTCGAATCGTGCGCCGGCCGGTACGCGGCCGACCACCGGCAGGCGCAGCGGCGAGTCGGGATTGGCGGGGGTGGCGTAGGCGTAGCCGTCCATCGCCGACACCGCGGCGGGCGGCACGTCGACCGGGGCGGTCACCGGCTCGGCCAGGATGCGGCCCAGCGAGTCGGGCAACGGCACCGTCTCCACGCCGGTGACCGGGCCGAAGCCCTGGACCACGCGGGCCAACGCCTCGTCGAGCGGCATCGGGCCGGAACCGGAAGCGGGGCGGGAACAGTCGGTAGCCATGGCATCTCCTCGCGGCGGCTGCGCGGCGGCCATGGTCGCCGTCCGCGCGTTCGCTTGCAACAGCCATGGCGGCGAGGCCGCGCCCTTGACCTCCGTCAAATGACCCCGTCAAACGGCGGCCGCGAACGCGACAAAGCCGCCGCCACCCGAAGGCAGCGGCGACCTCCTCGTCAACACCAATACGATGCGCGTTTTGCGCCTCGCAGACGCACTGTCGGCGAAAAAGGGGTAGGGCGCAGTGACGGCCGTCACACCCCGGTGTGTGCGGTCATGAAACGACGGCTTCTGTGGTGCGTCTCACACCGGCGCCGGGCAGGTGCGGGTAGGGTCCGGTCATCGAGACACACCGGGGCGGACAGAGCCCCAGCAACCCAAGGAGACGACCCCATGATCCGCACTTCCCTGCTCGCCGGCTTCGCCTCGCTCGCGCTGTTCGCCGCTCCCGCCATGGCGCAGAACGTGTCGAACATCTCGAACACCGCCGCCGGCATCGGCAACACTGCCACCCAGAGCGTCACCACCATGCAGCGTGGCGGCGGCCTGTTCGCCGGCCCGAATGTCGCCAACGTGGCGAACACCGCGGCGGGCATCGGCAACACCGCCGCGCAGGGCGCCACCGTCCTGCAGCGCTCCGGCGGTCGCGTGCCCTTCGGCGGCCCGAACTTCGCCAACGTGTCGAACCTCTCCGCCGGCATCGGCAACTTCGCCGGCCAGGGTGCCCTGGTCCGCCAGCGCTGATCCGCTTTCCCTCCGTCCTCCCCGACCTCACGCTCCGGCCGTCCGTGGCCGGAGCGCCTTCTTGTCAGAGATATGTCACCATGACGCCGGCCAGCATGGCGGCGAAGGCGACGGTCGCCAGCATGGACGCCAGGGTCAGGGCTCCGCGCCACCACATGTAGACGGTGACGGCGATCACCGTGGCCGCGGTCATCATCAGCCCGCCGTTGGAGCCGTCGAACAGAGAATCGGGCATCAGAAAATCCCCATGTCCAGCCCGGCGGCCATCAGCGCGCCCAGCTCCCCGCAGCGAATCGTAAAGTCATCCTGGAACGGGCCGCGGCAGATCAGCGGCTCCTGCACCGCCCGCCAGCGCAGGCCGGTGGCGATGCTCTCGACCGCGCGCCGGGTACCGGTGCCGTCATGCCCGGCGCGGACGTACAGAGCGTAGGGCATTCCCTGGGTGCGCTCCAGGCATGGATAGTAGATGCGGTCGAAGAAGTCCTTCAGCGCCCCGCTCATGTACCCGAGATTCTCCGGCGTGCCGAGAATCACCGCCCGTGCGGCGAGCACGTCCGCCGGCCCGGCGTCCAGCGGCGCCAGGACGCGCACGGCCATCCCCTCGCCGAGATTCGCCTGCGCGCCACGCAGAACCGCGTCGCGCAGCCGCCGCGTGTTGTCGGACGGCGCGTGGGCGACGATCAGCAGGATCTTGGAGGTGTCGGTCATGCGGGTCTCCCCAGCCCGTCGGCAGGACGTCCGACGACATCGGCTTGGCTGGAGGAGGTGGCGAAGCGGGGGGCTGCCGAAATCCGGTTCGCCGCGGTTCGCTCCGGCTCCCCCTCCCTTCTGCAACCATTGGAAATTCTGACGTTCTGGTTCATGCCGGTTCGTCGACGGTCGCCGTAAGCCGTGAGGAAGTGTGGGACGGAACCCGCCGAACCTCACCTCCCCAGCTCAAAGCGAGACTGTGGGACGGAAGCGCCGGTCAGCGTCCCACAGTCTACAGCAAAGCGGCGGGCAAGTGGTTGACCGGTTTGCATCCGACCGTTCGGAGAACGAAAGATGGCTGTCCGCCTAACTGCAGCCCAGGTGCGGAACGCCAAGGAGCCGGGACGATACAGCGACGGCAACGGCCTCATGCTCGTCATCGGCACGGACGGCTCCCGCAAAGAAGGAAGGCCCCGGCCGGACGAACCGGTCGGGGCCAAGGTCAAGGGAGGGAGAGACGTGACCCGGTGCTCAGCGCTGGCGGACCAGGGCGCCCTGGCCGGCGAAGTTGCCGATGCCGGCGGAGAGGTTCTGCACGTTGGCGAGGTTCGG
>NZ_LGQZ01000202.1 GCF_003116015.1 Azospirillum sp. TSO22-1 | reverse complement strand
CCTTCATGTTCCTGTGGAACATGCTCGGCGCCATCGTCATGATCCCCGCCCTCATCTCCCTCCTCATGCCCGGATTGCGGCGGCCGGTCCCGGCCGCGCGCCCCGCGGCCAAACCTTTCCATCAGATCGGATGAGATCCATGAACGACATCTTCGACGTGGTCGTGGTCGGCGCCGGCCCGGCCGGGTGCGCGGTCGCCGCCCGCCTCGCCGACGCGCGGCCGGACCTCGCCGTGGCGCTGCTGGAGACCGGCCCCGGCAGCCACCCGCATGTGGTGCACGCGCCCTTCGGCATCGCCGCGACGGTGCCGCGCCCGTCCGAGCGCAACTACGCCTACCGGACTGTGCCACAGGCCGAACTGGGCGGGCGCCAGGGCTACCAGCCGCGCGGGCGCGGCGTGGGCGGCAGCAGCCTGATCAACGCCATGGTCTACGTCCGTGGTCAGCGCGAGGACTACGACGGCTGGGCCACCGCCGGCTGCACCGGCTGGGGCTGGGACGACGTGCTGCCCTGCTTCAGGCGATCCGAGAACAACGAGCGCGGCGGCGATGCCCTGCACGGCGTCGGCGGCCCGCTCAACGTCGCCGACCCGGTGGATCCCAGCCCGTTCTCCGGTCTGTTCGTGCGGGCGGCGGTCGAGGCGGGCTTCCCCGAGAACCGCGACTTCAACGGCCCGGTGCAGGAGGGCGTCGGTCTCTACCAGGTGTTCGAGAAGAACGGCGAGCGTTGGAACGCCGCGCGCGCCTATCTGGAAAACGGCACCCGTCCCAACTTGGCGGTGATCGCCGACACCCAGGCGTTGCGCCTCGTCTTCGAGGGCCGGCGCGCCCGCGGCATGATCGTGGCCGGCGCGGGCGGCGAGCGGCTGATCGGCGCGCGCCGGGAGGTCGTGCTGTCGGCCGGCGCCTTCGGCTCGCCGCAGCTGCTGATGGCCTCCGGCGTCGGGCCGGGGGAGCACCTGCGCGACCTCGGCATCGAGGTGCTGCACGACGCGCCGGAGGTCGGCGGCAACCTTCAGGACCACCTGGACTATTGCGTGGCGCGGCTGGCCTCGTCGCGCGACCTGATCGGCGTGACGCCGGGCTTCGCCATCCAGTTCTTCGGCGCGCTCCAGCGCTACAAGAAGGAGCGGCGCGGCCTGCTGACCAGCAACATCTCCGAGGCCGGCGGCTTCCTCAAGAGCCGGCCGGACCTCGACCGCCCCGACCTGCAACTGCATTTCTGCATCAGCCCGGTGGACGACCACGGCCGCAAGCGGCACTACGCCCGAGGCTTCTCGGTGCACGTCTGCGGCCTGCGGCCGGAGAGCCGCGGCACCGTCCGCCTCGCCGGCCCCGACGCCCACGTGGCGCCGCTGATCGATCCGCGCTACCTCAGCGCGCCGGAGGACCTGGAGACGCTGCTGCGCGGCGTGCGTCTGGTGCACCGCATCCTGGCGGCGCCGTCGATCTCCAGGATTCCCGCCAAGCCGCTCTACGACACCAGCCGCGAGAGCGACGAGACGTTGCGCGAACTGATCCGCGCGCGGGCGGACACCATTTACCACCCGGTCGGTACCTGCCGCATGGGGGCGGACGCGCGCTCGGTCGTCGACCCGCAGCTGCGGGTGCGCGGGTTGGAGGGGCTGCGCGTCGCCGACGCCTCGGTGATGCCGAGCATCGTCAGCGGCAACACCCAGGCGCCCAGCGCCATGATCGGCGAGAAGGCGGCGGACCTGATGCTGGCGGGGATCTGAGGGGAGTTCGATTTTGGGCACGAATGACAGGGCGCCGCCCCATCACGCGCTTTCCGGCCTCGAGTTGCTGAAGGCGTTCGCTGCCGGCGCGCTGCCCCGCGCGTCGATGGCCGAGACCATGGGGATGCGGGGGCTGGAGGTGGAGGAAGGGCGCGTCGTCATGCGCGCCCGCGCCGACGACCGGCACCTCAACCCGCTCGGCGGCGTGCACGGCGGCTTCGCCGCCACCGTGCTGGATTCCGTCACGGGATCGGCCGTTCACACCATGCTCGAAGCCGGCGTCGGCTACGGCACGGTCGATCTCGCCGTGAAGATGCTGCGCCCCGTGCCGCGGCACGAGGATCTGGTGGCGGAGGCGCGGGTCACGCACCTCTCGCGCTCACTCGGCGTGGCCGAGGGAACCCTGCGGGACGCCGCCGGCAACCTGCTCGCCAGCGCGTCGGCCACCTGCTTCATCAAGCGGCCGCGCGGCTGAGTTTCAGCCGTACGTCCCGCCGAACGCCGCCACCTTGCCGACCATCTCCACCAGCCGTGGTCCGAGGTGCTTCTCCAGCCGCTCCGGCGTCAGGTTGTAGGCCGGGCCGCCGCAGTTGAAGGCCAGCACCGGCATGTCGCCGTGCGGCGGGCGGAAGGGCACCGCCACCGAGTTCACCTGTGGGTGCCAGTCGCCGACGTTCATGCAGAAGCCGCGGGTGCGCACCTCCTCGATGGCGCGCAGGATGCCGTCCTCCAGCTTCGGCCAGCGGTCTTCGCCGGCCCGCGCGCGGAGCTTTTCCATGAGCATGGCGCGTTCCTGCTCGCTCACCCCGGCCAGGTAGGCGCGCCCCATGCCGGAGCGGGCCAGCGAGATGCGCGAGCCGACGTTGAGCTGCAGCGAGATCATGCCGACGCTGCGCGCGAAGGCGATGTAGATCATGCTGAGGTCGTCCCGCCCGCCCAGCGCGGTGGTGACGCCGTCGCCGCCGTAGTCGGCCAGCTCCTGCAGGAAGGGCTGCGCCGTCTCGCGGATCTTCATGCCGGCGAGGCAGGCGTAGCCGAGGCCGAGCACCGGCACGCCCATGCGGTACTTGCCGCTCTCCTCCATGTAGACGAGGTAGCCGAGTTTGCTGAGCGTGTAGGTCAGGCGCGACACCGTGGCCTTCGGCAGGCCGCTGCGCTGCGCCAGCTCCTGGTTGCCCAGCGCGCCGTCGGTCGGACGGAAGCAGCGCAGGATCTCCAGTCCGCGGTACAGCGCGACGACGAACTGGCGGTCGCCGGGGAAGGGATCGTCACCGTCCAGCGTGGTGATGTCGCCTGCGATAGGGTTGGTTCTCTTCTTCACCGCACCAGCTCCCGCCACGCCTTCATTGGCCCTCGCCTGCTTTAGAACAAGACATCGGTACATTCCACCGGAAAGCACAGGGGTAGGGCGACCGCCTCACCCCAGCTCCAGCTTGGCGATGCTCTCCAGGTGCACCTCGTCCGGGCCGTCGGCGAGGCGCAGCGTGCGCACCTTGGCGTAGGCGGCGGCGAGGAAGACGTCCTGCGACACGCCGGCGCCGCCGTGCGCCTGGATGGCGCGGTCGATGACGGTGCAGCCCATGGTCGGCGCCACGACCTTGATCATCGCGATCTCGCGCCGCGCCACCTTGTTGCCGACCGTGTCCATCATGTGCGCGGCCTTCAGCGTCAGCAGACGGGCCTGCTCGATCTCGACGCGCGAGCGGGCGATGTCCTGGCGGATCGTGCCCTGCTCGGCCAGCGGGCGGCCGAAGGCGACGCGCTCCTTCACGCGGGCGACCATCGCCTCCAGCGCGCGCTCGGCCAGCCCGATGGTGCGCATGCAGTGGTGGATGCGGCCGGGTCCGAGGCGGCCCTGCGCGATCTCGAAGCCGCGGCCCTCGCCCAGCAGGATGTTCGACGCCGGCACGCGGACGTCCGTGAACTCCACCTCGGCGTGGCCGTGCGGCGCGTGGTCGTAGCCGAACACGGTCAGCGCGCGCACCACCCGCACGCCCGGCGCGTCCATCGGCACCAGCACCATGGACTGCTGGCGGTAGCGCTTCTCGTCCGGGTTCGTCCGGCCCATGACGATGGCCAGCTTGCACGCCGGGTTCATGGCGCCGGACGACCACCACTTGCGCCCATTGATGACGTACTCCTCGCCGTCGCGCACGATGGAGCAGCGGATGTTGGTGGCGTCCGACGAGGCCACCGCCGGCTCGGTCATCGAGAAGCAGGAACGGATCTCGCCGTCCAGCAGCGGCTTCAGCCAACGCTCCTTCTGCGCCTCGCTGCCGTAGCGGGCGAGGATCTCCATGTTGCCGGTGTCCGGGGCGGAGCAGTTGAACACCTCCGCCGCCGCCGGCGAGCGGCCCATGATCTCACACAGGTGCGCATAGTCGAGGTTGGTGAGGCCGGCGCCGTATTCGCTCTCCGGCAGGAAGAGGTTCCACAGCCCCCGTTCCCTGGCCTTGGCCTTCAACTCCTCGAGCAGCGGCGGGTTCCGCCAGCGGGCCTCGCCCTCCTCGTGCGCCAGGAAGACGGACTCGTTGGGGTAGATGTGCTCGTCCATGAAGCGGAGCAACTGCTGGCGCAGGGCCTCGGCCCGCGGCGAACATTCGAACATGCTTCCTCCTGAGCCGCGGGGCGCGGCCCGTCTGTTCGTTTTCATTCAGAGTGAGCAGTCTGGCATGCAGAATTTTATTCTGCAATGCAGAACCATACGGAGCGGCGTCAGCCGTCCACCGTCAGCACGATCTTTCCCGTCACCGTCCGCGCGCGCAGCGCGTTCAGTGCCTCGGCGGCGCGGTCGAGCGGCAGCAGGCGGTCGATGCGCGGGCGCAGGCGGCCCTCGGCGTGCCAGGCGAAGAGGTCGTCGAAGTTCCGGCGATCCTCCTCGGGCTCGTGCTGGCGGAAGGCGCCCCAGTAGACGCCGACGATGGCCGCGCCCTTGAGCAGCGGCAGGTTGACCGGCGCCTGCGGAATCCGGCCGCTGGCGAAGCCGATCACCAGCAGCCGGCCGTTCCAGGCGAGGCTGCGCAGCGACTCGTCGAACAGGTCGCCGCCGACTGGATCGTAGACCACATCGACGCCGCGCCCGGCGGTGATCGCCTTCAGGCGGTCGCGCAGCGATTCCTCACGGGTGTTGATCCGGTGCGTGGCGCCGGCGGCGCGCGCCGCCTCCAGCTTTTCCGCGCTGCCCGCCGCGGCGATGACCGTAGCGCCCATGGTGCGGCCGAGTTCCACCGCCGTGAGGCCGACGCCGCCCCCGGCGCCGAGCACCAGCAGCGTTTCTCCCGGCGCCAGCCGCGCCCGCTGCCGCAGCGCGTGCATCGACGTGCCGTAGGTCATGGCGAAGCCGGCGGCGGTCGGGAAGTCCATCGTGTCGGGGATTTTCATCGCCCGCCGGGCTTCCACCTCGACCATCTCCGCGAAGCCGCCCCAGCCGGTCAGCGCCATCACCCGGTCGCCCGGCGCCAGTCCGGCCACCCCGGTGCCGATGGCGTCCACCACGCCGGCCACCTCGGCCCCCGGCGTGAAGGGCGGCTCCGGGCGAAGCTGGTACTTGCCCTCGATGATCAGCGTGTCGGGGAAGTTCACCCCGGCCGCGTGGACGCGGATCCGCACCGAACCGGGGCCGCAGCCGGGCTCCGGCACGTCGTCGATGGTCAGCGTGTCGGGTGGGCCGAACCGTCTGCACAGCACGCACTTCATGGCGTTCTCTCTCCTCCGCCGTGTCGGTGAATTTCCGTTTGAATTGTCATCCTACAGCGGATATGGTGCGCGTCAACGAAAATGGAATTAAATTCCGCATATCGGGATTGAGGGGATGAGACATGCTTGACGCCTACATCTACGCCGGGATCCGCACGCCGTTCGGCCGCCACGCCGGGGCGCTGTCGCGGGTGCGGCCGGACGATCTGCTGGCGCAGGCGATCAAGGCGGTGGTGGAGGCGGGCGGCTTCGACGCCGCGCGGATCGAGGACGTCGTCTGCGGCTGCACCAACCAGGCCGGCGAGGACGCGCGCAACGTGGCGCGCCACGCCGGCCTGCGCGCCGGCCTGCCCGTCGAGGCCGGCGGGCTGACGGTGAACCGGCTGTGCGGCAGCGGCCTGGCGGCCCTGCTGGACACGGCGCGCGCCGCCCACTGCGGCCAGGGCGAGCTGTTCGTCGCCGCCGGTGTCGAGAGCATGAGCCGCGCCCCCTTCGTGCTGGCGAAGGGGGAGGCGCCGTTCTCGCGCGAGGCGGCGATCTTCGATTCGACCATCGGCGCGCGCTTCCCCAACCCGTGGATCACCGGGGCCTACGGCGGCGACACCATGCCCC
Organism: Azospirillum sp. TSO22-1; assembly: GCF_003116015.1. Lineage (GTDB taxonomy): Bacteria > Pseudomonadota > Alphaproteobacteria > Azospirillales > Azospirillaceae > Azospirillum. Next base: position 858 of record NZ_LGQZ01000202.1, on the reverse strand, counting down.
AGACCGCTGACACCGTCGGCCGCGAGCTGGGCATCGGCCGGGCCGAGAGCGACGCCTTCGCCGCCGCCTCTCAGGCCCGCTACGCCGCCGCCAAGGCGGAGGACTTCTTCGCGGGCGAGATCTGCGCGGCCGAGGTGCCGGCCAGGGGCAAGACCCTGACGGTGAGCGAGGACGAGCACCCCCGCGCCGACACCACGGTGGAAAAGCTGGCGGTGCTCCGTCCGCTGAACGAGGGCGGGGTGGTGACCGCCGGCAACGCGTCCGGCGTTAACGACGGAGCGGGCGCCCTGCTGGTCGGCACGCGGGCGGCGGGCGAGCGGGCTGGGGTGAAGCCGCGCGGCCGCATCCTCTCCGGCGCCATCGCCGGGGTGGAGCCGCGCGTCATGGGCCTCGGCCCCGTCCCGGCCAGCCGCAAGGCGCTGGAGCGCGCCGGCCTGACGCTGAAGGACATGGACGTCATCGAGATCAACGAGGCCTTCGCCACCCAGGTGCTGGGCTGCGCCAAGCTGCTGGAGATGCCCTCCGGCGATTCCCGCCTGAACCCGAACGGCGGCGCCATCGCCATCGGCCACCCGCTGGGCGCCAGCGGCGTGCGCCTCGCGCTGACGGCGCTGCGCCAGCTGGAGCGGACGGGAGGGCGCTACGCGCTGGTCAGCATGTGCATCGGCGTGGGGCAGGGCATCGCTGCGGTCATCGAGCGGATTTGAGGATTTCCGGAGAAGAGACGATGAAGGTGCTGGTGCCCGTGAAGCGGGTGGTCGACTACAACGTGAAGGTCCGCGTGAAGGCGGACGGCTCGGGCGTGGAGACCGCCAACGTCAAGATGTCGATGAACCCCTTCGACGAGATCGCCGTCGA
>NZ_LGQZ01000222.1 GCF_003116015.1 Azospirillum sp. TSO22-1 | reverse complement strand
AGATGCGCCGTGTTGTCATCTTCCACCTCTCCGCTCCCAACGGGAGCTTGGCAAAGGTGTCCACCGATTCGGAGGAGGCTCATCGCCGCTCCCCATCGTCGCGGCGTACGTTGCCACACTGTCGCGAAGAATGCGTGCGGCATCTCGGAGGCATGGCGCGGCCGCCTCCCGACCGCGTGAGCCGTCACGATAACGGATACGGGATCCGCGGCGCTGATCATAACCAGAGATTGTTCAATGTAAAATTAATAAAACTACAGCTTGGTTTACCTGGGTGACAAATGTGGCTTTGTGAACGGCTGTCCACATCCTGTTCACAGGCCCGAGACATTGCCGGTTTAAAGCAAATCCAAACTATTCCCCGACGCTTCGGCGGCTTCCGTGCACGCAGGTGGCCGCTCCGGAAAGGCAGCCGCACGTCCATGCTGTTCGACCGCTCCACCCGCATCGCCCTGCTGTCGTCCACCGCCATCGTCGGCTCGCTGGCCTCCTGCAGTGCCCTGGCCGGCCAGCCGGTGCTGCCGACCGGCGGGCAGTTCGTGGCGGGAGCCGGCAGCATCGCGCAGTCGGGAGCGACGACGACCGTCACCCAGACGACGGCGCGCGGCGTCGTCACCTGGCAGGACTTCTCCATCGGCAAGGGGGGCACCGTCCAGGTCAACAACGGCTCGGGCGCCACGCTGAACCGGGTGACCGGCGGCAATCTCAGCGAGATCATGGGGACGCTGAAGGCGACCGGCACGCTCTACCTCGTCAACCCGCAGGGCGTGGTGGTCGGCGAGTCCGGCGTGGTGGTGACCGGCGGCAGCTTCGTCGCCTCGACCCGCGACGTGCTCAACGAGCACTTCATGGCCGGCGGCACGCTGCTGTTCAAGGGCGAGGGTCAGGGCACGGTCAAGAACCTCGGCAAGATCTCCTCGACCGGCGGCGACGTCGTGCTGATCGCCCACGAGGTGGTCAACGCGGGCGAGATCAAGGCGCCGAACGGCACGGCCGCGCTGGCGTCGGGCACCGAGGTACTGCTGAAGGATGCCGGGGCGGACAGCGAGCGCGTCTTCGTGCGGGTCGGCAACGCCGGCGGCAAGGTCGAGAATTCCGGGCTGGTCGAGGCCGCGCAGGCGGAACTGAAGGCGGCGGGCGGCAACGTCTACGCACTGGCCGGCAACACCGGCGGCGTGGTTCGCGCCACCGGCTCGGCGACGCGCGAGGGCAAGGTGTGGCTGACCGCCGCACCGAAGGACGGGGCCGGCGGGCACGTCGTCATCGAGGGGACGGTGGAGGCGCGCAACGCCGACGGCTCCGGCGGCGCCGTCGCGGTCAGCGCCGAGCAGGGCATGGCGACGCACACCGGCACGCTGTCCGCCTCCGGCACCAAGGGCGGCACGGTGACGGTGACGGCCGACCGGGTGGTCAACCAGGGCCGCGTGTCGGCGGACGGCACGGCCGGCAAGGGCGGCCGGGTCACGGTCAAGGCCGGCAAGCGCTACGTCGACACGGTCAAGGCCGCGACCACGGCAAAAGGCACGGGCGGAGACGGCGGCACGGTGTCGGTGACGGTGACGGGGGAGGCGGGCACGCTGTTCTCGTCGGGCCGGTTCGAGGCGACGGGCGACGCTCTGGGCGGCTCGGTCGACCTGTTCGCCGACGCGGTCAGGCTGGTCGCGGCGCAGATCGACACCTCGGGGCGCACCGACGGCGGCGCCATCCGCATCGGCGGCGACTACCAGGGCCGGGGCGACGCGCCGCGCGCCCGCACCACGCTGGTCACCCTGGCGGCGACGCTGAAGGCCGACGCGACGGACGGCGGCGACGGCGGCCGGGTGATCGTCTGGTCGGACGCGCGGACCGAGTTCGCCGGCACCATCTCGGCGCGCGGGAGCGCGCCGGAGAGGGGCGGCCTCGTCGAGGTGTCGTCGAAGGACTCGCTGCTCTACGCCGGCACGGTGGACGCGGCCACGCTGCTGCTCGACCCCAAGAACATCACCATCTCGGATGCGGCGACCTACCCGCAGTTCCAACTGATCGACCCGACGCCGAGCACCTACAACGGCTTCGGTACCTCCATGGTCTCGGGCAACGGCACCGTACTGGTGGTCAGTGACCAGGACAACACCGGGGGCAACGTCGCCGGTGCCGTCCACCTGTTCAACGGGAACACCGGCGCGCTGATCTCGACCGTGATCGGCAGCCACGACAACGACAGGGTGGGCGCGAGCGGCATCACGGTCCTGAGCAACGGCAACTACGTCGTGGTGAGCCGGGAATGGAGCAACGGCACCGCGTCCCAGGCGGGGGCCGTGACCTGGATCAACGGCACCACGGGGCTCGCCGGCGTCGTCTCCGCCACCAACAGCCTCGTCGGCGCCCAGGCCCTCGACCGGGTGGGCGACGGCGGCGTGACGGCTCTGCGCAACGGCAACTACGTCGTCCTCAGCCCGTACCACCTGACCGGAACCGACTTGACCTCCGCCGGCGCCGTCACCTGGGTCAACGGCACCACAGGGCTCGTCGGCGTCATCTCCGCCACCAACAGCCTCGTCGGCACCGCGCCCGGCGACAATGTGGGCGGCGGGCGCGTGACGGAACTGAGCAACGGCCACTACGTCGTGACGAGCCCCTACTGGGCCAACGGCACGACGGCCGGGGCGGGGGCGGTGACCTGGGGCAACGGCACCACCGGGATCGTCGGCGCCGTCTCCGCCACCAACAGCCTCGTCGGCACCAGCACCAATGATCGGGTGGGCAGCGTCGTGACCCCGCTCTCCAACGGCAACTACGTCGTGGGAAGCGTTTACTGGAACGGCTCGGCGGGCATGGTGGCCTTGGGCAGCGGCACGGGCGGCACCGTCGGCGCCGTCAGTCCCGCCAACGCCCTCGTCGGCACCGCGGCGAGCGAACGTCTCGGCCTGTACCTCACCTACGCCGGGCACATCGTCGCCACGCCGGAGGTGGGCGGCAAAATCGTCGTCGGGATCACCGATCCGTCGGCGTTCACCTTCGCCCTGGAGGCCGGCCAGGACGTCGGCCTGTCCCCGTCCTATCTGGCGGCCACGCTGAACAGGGGCACCGCGGTCACCCTGCAGGCCAGCAACGACATCACGCTGGACGGCACCATCACCGTGAACAACCCGAACGGCAACGGCGGCGCGCTGACGCTGCAGGCCGGCCGCTCGATCCTGTTCGGCGGCTGGATCACCACCGACGACGGGGACCTGACGCTGATCGCCAACGAGGCGCTCGCCAACGGCGTGATCGATGCCCAGCGCGACCCCGGCGCCGCCGTCATCACCATGGTCGGCCGTTCCGTCATCAACGCCGGCACCGGCAGCGTGACGCTGCGCATCGCCGACGGCGCCGGCAAGACCAACCGGGAATCGGGCGCGATGACGCTGACCGGCATCCTCGCCGGCTCGATCAGCGCGCTGAACCTGGGGCCGACGGCCGGCAGCGACGTGATCCTGAACGGCACGCTCACCACCTCGGGCGCCGGGACGCCGCTGGTGGTGGGGGCGGCCAACGGCGTCTTCACCAACAACGTCGGGGCGGACGTCTTCAGCCTGTCGTCGGGGCGCTACCTGATCTACTCCGCCGACAGCGCCACCACGACGCTCGGCGACCTGACCCCCGCCCGGATCGACGGCAAGACCTACGCGGACTACCCGCCGTCCTCGGTGACCGAGACCGGCGACCGCATCATCTATGCCGACGGGGCTGTCATCACGCCCACGCCGCCGGTGACGCCGACGCCGACGCCTACTCCGACGCCGACGCCCACTCCGACGCCCACCCCGACACCGACGCCTACTCCGACGCCCACCCCGACACCGACGCCCACTCCGACGCCCACTCCGACGCCCACTCCGACGCCGACGCCCATACCTACACCGACGCCTACACCGACACCGGTGGCTCCCCCCGTGGCTCCCCAGCAGCCTTCGCAGGTTCTGGTTCCGACGCCGCCGGTGATCGGCGGGACGACCACGGCGGGCACCACGACGACCCAGACCATGGGGACCAACACCGGGCTCACCGGCAGCCCGGCCGTCGCCCCGCCGCCGGCACCGCCGACGACGCCCGGCGCGTCGGCCTCCGGCGTGACCTCCTCGGTCGGGACGGGCCCGGCCGCGGGCAGCGGCGGGCCGATCGTCACCATCCAGGTCAACGCCCCGCCCGCGGGCGGCAACACCCCGTCGTCCACCGGGGCGTCCAACGGCGCGTCGTCGAACACCGTCCTCGAGACCTCGGTCAGCGCCGGCGGCTTCAACGTCGTCTACAGCCAGCGCGCCGACCACGCCACGAGCAACGGCGGCGGCGCGCCGACCGCGCCGTCCGGCGGCACCGCGTCCATCCCGCCCTCCGGCACCGCCGGGGCCAACGGCGCCGGGGAAGGCGGTGGCGGTGGCGCCTCCGCCCAGGGCGAGGGGGCCGGCGGCCGCTCCCTGGCCTCGGCTTCCAGCTTCACCACCTTCACCGCCGACGAGAAGCCCAGCGCCACCCTCACCGCCGGGAACGGCGACGGGCAGGGAACCGGCAAGCGCCGGCAGGACGCCCAGTGATGACTTTCGCGTCCCTGCTGACCCGGGCGGGCCTGTGCGGCGCCGTCCTGTCCGCCTTGACCGCCGCCGCCATGGCGCAGGACTTCGAGCGCATCGCGCCCGAGGAGCCGCCGGCCAACCCGCCGGCCGGCGCCCTGCCGGTCCCGCCGGCGCCCGCCCCCACGCCCGGCGGCACCGCCGTGCTGGTGCCCGAGCTGAAGGGCCTGCTGTTCCTCGGCGCGGCCGATCAGCTGCGCCGGCAGGGCACGGCGGCGGCCGGCGTCGACAGCGGGCGGGGCGACGTGCTCGACGACCCGGAGTTCCGTGCCCGCATCGCCCCCTTCCTGGGCAAGCCGGTCACCTTCGACCCGCTCAACGACATCACCCGCGTGACGGTGGTCTGGGCGGCTCAGGGGCCTCGCCGACCGGTGGCGCGACATCCGCGGCCTCGGGTCCGACGCGGTGGCGCGGCAGATCCGGGCGGACGGCATCGACATCCTGGTCGATCTCGGCGGCCACACCATGATGAACCACCTCGCGGTGTTCGCGCGCAAGCCGGCGCCGGTGCAGGTGACGTGGCTCGGCGATCCCGGGACCACCGGCATGGCGGCGATCGACCAAAACCCGTCATTGGCGATCACGTCCGGAAACCCGTCCGGCAATCAGTTTGTCCGGAATGCCATCATAAAGTCAGCTTGACGGACAGGCTGGGACGTGGCCGCCAAACTCTAATAGGCGGACGGAGCCGATAGACGTGAAGGATTGCTTAGCGCCGCCCCCATTAACGGAGTCGGCTGCGGATCGGCTGAAGCAGTGCCTGATGATGACCCGATCCCTACCCGGCATTCTCGTTCCGAGTGGACGAGTTTTGGGTCAGGAGTCACATTGGAGACGTCTTGTCGTGAATTGTGGCGAGTCGGCGGGTATGCTGCCCGTGCAGCCCTTCCCGTGTCTCCACTCTATAAGACAAAGGTAACGAATGCCCGGCGGACTCCGTCTGCACATCGGCGGCAAACAGGTTAAGCCCGGCTGGACTATTCTCGACATCACTCCCGGTCCGGGGGTGGATTTCGTCGGCGACTGCGTGTCCTTGACCGGCTTCGCCGACGCCAGCGTCGACGAGATCTACGCGTCGCACATCTACGAGCATCTCGGCTTCCGCCATGAGTTGCCCCAGGCGCTGAGGGAGGCGCACCGGGTTCTCAAGCCGGGCGGGGTGCTGCGCCTCAGCGTCCCGGACTTCGAGGTCACCTGCCGGCATTACCTGTCGCCTCACCTCTCGAAGGAGCAGAAGTTCTTCCTGGCCCTCTACACCTTCGGCGGACAGACGGACGAGCACGACTTCCACAAGGTGGGGATGACGTGGGAAACGCTCCTCCATTTCCTCAGTGTCGCCGGTTTCTCCGGGGTGCGACGGGTGGCGGAGTTCGGGCTGTTCGACGACTGCAGTTCCGAGCGCCGCCTAGGCGAATTGACCAGCCTGAACGTCGAGGCGTTCAAGTAACGTCGGCGCACCAGCGCACCCACGCCCCGCGCAACGCCTGCTCCAGGTCGCGGGTGAACGACGCGGCGTCGCCCAGCGACGACGTGGCGAACCGCCCCCGTATGCCTGCGGGGAGTTGCGGCAGGTCGGGCCGTCCGGCCAGCCCGCAGGCCGTCCGCACGTAGCCGTCGAGGTCGCCGGCAACCAGATCCTTGAGGCCGAGTTAGGTCAGCAGGCTGGCCGACATGCGCGCCGCCGGGCGGTCGCCGAACAGCGTCACCACCGGCACGCCCATCCACAGCGCCTCGCAGGTCGTCGTCGTGCCGTTGTGGGGAAAGGCGTCGAGCGCCACGTCCACGGCGTTGTACTCCGCCAGGTGCTCGGCGGTCGTCGCGGTGCGCGGGCGCAGGTCCAGCCGGTCGGCGTCGATGCCGACGACGGCGAGCATGGCCCGGTAGCGGTCGCGCACCACGGCGTCGGCGAACTGCGTCGCCTTCAGCCGCAACCGCGATCCCGGCATCCGGCGCAGCACCGCGGCCCAGGCGGCTACCACTGCCGGGTTGATCTTGGCGACGCCGTGGAAGGCGCCGAAGGTGACGAAGCCGTTGCGCTGGCGCGGTGGGGGCACGGTGTCCGGCGCATCGAGGGGTGGGCGGTAGCAGTGGAAGCCGCGCGGCAGGCGCAGCGGCGCCTCTGCGGCGAATGCCCCGCCCTCGGGGCAGACCACGGCGTCGGTCAGCTTGTGGCGGATAGTGTTGAAAAACTCCCCGGCCCGGCGGGGCGAGAAATTTTCTGTCTTGTCATGACCATATCGGACAGTGATATCGCTTCGGGGGCTGGCAGAGCGACGCATTGTTGCGTGGAATCGGCTGCGAAGCACTCACCAGGGAGTTTTTCAACACTATCGGCGCAAAGCGGACGGTCACTCCGTCCGGAAAAGGGCAGATCCGGAAATCCGGATTGCCGCTTGATCCGG
>NZ_LGQZ01000166.1 GCF_003116015.1 Azospirillum sp. TSO22-1 | reverse complement strand
AGCGCACCTTCGATCCGGGCTTCCGCATCGAGCTGCACCAGAAGGACCTCAACCTGGCGCTGGCGGGTGCCCGGGCGCTGGGCCTGTCGCTGCCGAACACCGCGACCTGCCAGGAGCTGTTCAACGCCTGCGCCGCGCACGGCGGCAAGGCGTGGGACCACTCCGCCATGGTGCGTGCTCTCGAGTTGCTCGGCGGGCACGAGATCGGGCAGAATCACCGGACGCTCCAGGCGGCCGAGTAAGACTGCTTCGCCAAAGCCCTTCCCCTCTGCCGTCATGCCCGGGCTCGTCCCGGGCATCCACGGGCCTGAACGTCCACAAGGGTCCAGGTGCGTGGATGGCCGGGACGAGCCCGGCCATGACGGAAGCGATGGAAGGGGATAAGCTCTGCGCGAGGCACCATAAGAACGACAGGGAGTGTGAGCCGTGACCATCGCCGATCCGCGAACGCTGTTGACCGACATGTTCCGGGCCGCCGTGGACTCGGCGCAGCCCTCCCTGTGCGTCCCGCCGCACCTGCCCCCGCCGCCGAAGGGCCGCACCGTCGTGGTCGGCGCCGGCAAGGCGGCGGCGGCCATGGCCCGCGCGGTGGAGACCAACTGGGACGGGCCGCTCTCCGGCCTCGTCGTCACCCGCTACGGCCACCGCGTCCCGACCGAGCGGATCGAGGTGGTCGAGGCCTCGCACCCGGTGCCCGACGCCGCCGGCGAGACGGCCGCCCGCCGCATCCTGGAGATCGCCGGCGACGTCGGGCCGGAGGATCTGCTGCTCTGCCTCATTTCCGGCGGCGGCTCGGCGCTGCTGGCGCTGCCTGCCCCCGGCCTGACCATGGCCGACAAGCAGGCGGTGTCGAAGGCGCTGCTGAAGAGCGGCGCCACCATCACCGAGATGAACTGCGTGCGCAAACACCTCTCCGCCATCAAGGGCGGACGGCTGGCCGCGGCGTCGCGGGCACCGGTGGTGTCGCTGGTCATCTCCGACGTGCCGGGCGACGATCTGTCGGTCATCGCCTCCGGCCCCACCGTGGCCGATCCCACCAGCTTCGCCGACGCACTGGGCGTGCTGGACAAATACCGCATCACGCCGCCCAAGCCGGTGCTCGACCACCTGCTGGCCGGCCGCGACGAGACCCCGAAACCGGGCGACGTGCGCCTCGCCCGCACCCGGACCATCCTGGTCGCCACGCCGCAGATGGCGCTGGAGCGCGCCGCCGAGGTGGCGCGGAAGGCCGGCGTCACGCCGGTGATCCTCGGCAACGCGCTGGAGGGTGAATCGCGCGAGGTGGCGCTGGTGCACGCCGGCATCGCCCGGCAGGTCGCCGGCCACGGCCAGCCGGCCCCCGCGCCGTGCGTGCTGCTGTCCGGCGGCGAGACCACGGTGACCGTGCGCGGCCAGGGCCGCGGCGGCCGCAACGCGGAGTTCCTGCTGGCGCTGGCGGTGGCTCTGGACGGGCTGCCGGGCGTGCACGCGCTGGCCGCCGACACCGACGGCATCGACGGTACCGAGGACAACGCCGGTGCCCTGCTCGCCCCCGACACCCTGGCCCGCGCCGCCCAGCGCGGCGTCAACGCCAAGGAGCGGCTGGCCGACAACGACGGCTACAGCTTCTTTCGCGCGGTCGACAACCTGCTGGTCACCGGCCCGACGCTGACCAACGTCAACGACTTCCGCGCCGTGCTGGTAACGGAGCCCCCCCAAAGGTCATAGCAGATAGTTCTATCCCTAAGCATGAGGCTCTAGTCGACTGGACAGGTTGTTGTCCGGGCCGAATGTTATGCACACTCGCATTCGGCAGTCATGGAATACCGAGTTTGGCATGCCAGCCCCGGTGCTTCCGTCGGACATCCGGTACAGTCAAAACAAAAAGCTTTATGCACGCGGGGAGGAAACACATGCGGCACGACCGAGCGGGGGACACCCCGCCGCGCAACGCGCGCTGGGTTCAGTTGCTGATCGGCGTGATCTGCATGTCGATGATCGCCAATCTGCAGTACGGCTGGACCCTGTTCGTCGAGCCCATCGAGGTCAAGCACGGCTGGGGCCGTGCGGCGATCCAGGTCGCCTTCACCATCTTCGTGGTCACCGAGACCTGGCTGGTTCCGGTCGAAGGCTGGTTCGTCGACAAGTTCGGCCCGCGCATCGTGGTGCTGGTCGGCGGGGCGCTGTGCGCCATCGCCTGGGCGATCAACTCGGTCGCGGACTCGCTGGGGCTGCTGTACCTGGGCGCGGCCATCGGCGGCATCGGCGCCGGCGGCGTCTACGGCACCTGCGTCGGCAACGCGCTGAAATGGTTCCCCGACCGCCGCGGTCTCGCCGCCGGCGTGACCGCCGCCGGCTTCGGCGCCGGCTCGGCGCTCACCGTCGTGCCGATCGCCACCATGATCCAGACCTCGGGCTACGAGGCCACCTTCCTCGCCTTTGGCATCGGCCAGGGCGCGGTGGTCTTCCTGCTCGCCTGGTTCCTCGCCGAGCCGAAGCATGGCCAGGTTCCGGCTGCCGGCACGGCGCAGGTCGTGCAGAGCCGCACCAGCTACACGCCCGCGCAGATGGTCAGGACGCCGGTGTTCTGGCTGATGTACCTGATCTTCGTGATGGTGGCGGGCGGCGGCCTGATGGCCACCGCGCAGCTCGGGCCGATCGCCACGGACTTCCACCTCGACGGCGTGCCGGTCTCGATCCTCGGCTTGACGCTGCCGGCGCTGACCTTCGCGCTGTCCATCGACCGCGTGCTGAACGGCGTGACGCGGCCATTCTTCGGCTGGGTGTCGGACAACATCGGCCGCGAGAACACCATGTTCGTCGCCTTCGCGCTGGAGGCGGCCGGCATCGTGGCGCTCAGCGTCTACGGGCGCGACCCGGTGGCCTTCGTGCTGCTGACCGGCCTGGTGTTCTTCGCCTGGGGCGAGATCTACAGCCTGTTCCCGGCCTGCTGCGGCGACACCTTCGGCTCGCGCTTCGCCACCTCCAACGCCGGGCTGCTGTACACCGCCAAGGGCACGGCGGCGCTGTTGGTGCCCTTCGCCAACGTCATCGCCGACGCCACGGGCAGCTGGATGGTGGTGTTCTACATCGCCGCCGCGATCAACGCGCTCGCCGCCGGGCTCGCCCTCTTCGTGCTGAAGCCGATGCGCGCCCGCCTGATCGGCGCTTCATCGCAACCCGTGGCCGGGCGCTTGAGCGTCCACGCCGCCGAGTAACGAAAAGCCCCTCTCCCCCGCAAGGGGAGAGGGGCTTACCGGTTTACTCCCCCACGCGCAGCACGATCTTGCCGACGTGCTGGTTGCTCTCCATCAGCCGATGCGCGTCGGCGGCGGCGGCCAGCGGGAAGGTCTCGCAGACCACCGGCTTCAGCCGGCCCTGCGCGATCAGCGGCCACACCGTCTTGCGCAGTTCCGTCGCCAGCGCCTGCTTGTAGGCCACCGGCCGCGCCCGCAGCGTCGAGCCGGTGAGCGTCAGCCGTTTGGTCATCACCGGGAACAGGTTGACCTCCGCCTTCGGCCCGCGCACGAAGCCGATCACCACGTAGCGCCCCTCCACCGCCATGCAGTCGATGCTGCGCGCCAGGTAGTCGCCGCCGACGATGTCGAGCACCACGTCGGCCCCCGTCCCGCCCGTCTCCTCCTTCACCACCGCGGCGAAGTCCTCGGCGGTGTAGTCGATGGCGCGGTCGGCGCCGAGATCGCGGCAGGCCCGCACCTTGTCCGCCCCGCGCACGGTGGTGAAGACCCGCGCCCTCAGCGCCTTGCCGAGCTGGATCGCCGTGGTACCGATGCCCGAGGCGCCGCCGTGCACCAGCAACGTCTCGCCGGCCTGCAGCCGCCCGCGCTCCACCACGTTGGACCAGACGGTGAAGAGCGTCTCCGGCAGCGCCGCCGCCTCGGCCATGGTCAGGCCATCGGGCACCGGCAGGCACTGCGTGGCCGACGCCGTGCAGTACTCCGCATAGCCGCCGCCGGCCAGCAGCGCGCAGACCGGGTCGCCGACGCTCCACCCCGTCACGCCCGCGCCGACCGCGGCGATGCGGCCGGCGACCTCCAGGCCGGGAATGTCGGTGACGCCGGGCGGCGGGTCGTAGCGGCCCATCCGCTGCAACACGTCCGGACGGTTCACTCCGGCGGCCGACACCGCGATCAGCACCTCGTCCGCCCCGACGGCGGGCACCGGACGCTGCACCGGGACCAGCATCTCCGGCGCCCCGGGCTTGCTCACCTCGACCGCGGTCATCGACAACGGCAACGCCATGGCTCCTCCCCCTCCCTGTCATGTGGTCAAAAAAATGGCCGTGCTGACAACAGCACGGCCAGAACCGAGGATTCCGCAAGAAGCGACAACTACAACTCGCCAGATACGGAGGGCACAACACCCTCTGTCCTGAAAACTATCGCACGATAGACCGCCGCTATCAACGCTCTTTTTCTGCCTTTCCACCATACGGAAACTTAGAATTATATAAAAAAATTAGGCCGCACGACGAAAGCCGCGCGGCCGAGTCTAGCAGGGAACCTCGCAAGGACACAAAAGCACAAACACTTTACATGGGCAGGCGGCCCCCGAACTCCGCCGTGATGGCGGCGGCGGTGCGCTTGACCATCTCGCCCAGGTCACGGACCCGGGTGTCCTCGATCCGGCGCGTGGTGCCGGACAGCGAGACGGCGCCGACCACGGCGGTCGTCTCGTCGTAGATGGGGGCCGCGACGCAACGCAGGCCGGACACCCGCTCCTCCTGATCGATGGCGTAGCCGCGGCTGCGCACCAGGGTCAGCTCCTGCTTGAGCGCCGGCAGCGACGACACGGTTGTGCGCGTGAACTGACGCATGCCGCGCTGCGACAGGATGGTCTGGATCCGCGTCTCCGCCATGCCGGCCAGCAGCGCCTTGCCGACGGCCGAGCAGTGCAGCAGCGTGCGCTCCGCCACCGGCACCGTCGACTGGACAGCACGCGGGCCGGCGACGCGGTGCAGGTAGATGGCCTCGCCGTTGTCCTCGACGGCGAGGTTCACCACCTCGCCGCTGTCCTCCATCAGGCGGCGCAGGCGCGGCCGGGCGACGTCGACCAGGCTGCGCGTCCGCAGGAAGTTGATGCCGGTCATGTAGGCCTGCAGCCCCACCGACCACCCGCGCTTGCCCTGGTCGAAACGGACGTAGCGCTCCTCCTGCAACGTGGTCAGCAGGCGGTGGGTGGTGGAGGGCGACAGGCCGGCCGCCTCGGCGACGGCGGTCAGGCTCATGGGCCCGCCGGAAGCACCGAGGATCGACAGGATGTTGAGCGCGCGGGACAGCGACTGGACCAGCTGCCCCTTCACCGGCGTCTCTGCCGCGAGCGCTTGTGCTTTCATGGTTCCGTCCCTCCGGTCACGCAGCGGGTTCGATCCGCGCCGCGGCGAACTTGAACTCTGGGATCTTGCCGAACGGGTCGAGCTTCGGGTTGGTCAGCACGTTGGCCGCCGCCTCGGCGTAGCAGAACGGGATGAACACCAGCCCGGTCGGAACGCCGTAGTCGGAGCGCGCCTTCAGCTCGATCACCCCGCGCCGGGTGGTGACCTTGACCCTGTCGCCGCCCTTGGCGCCCATCCGGCGCAGGTCGGCCGGGCTCATGTAGGCCACCGCCTCCGGCTCGATGTCGTCCAGCACCTGGGCGCGGCGCGTCATCGACCCGGTGTGCCAGTGCTCCAGCTGGCGCCCGGTGGTGAGCACCATCGGGAACTCCTGGTCCGGCTCCTCGGCCGGCGGGATCACGTCGGCGGGCACCAGCCGGCCGCGGCCGGTCGCCGTCGGGAAGCCGTCGCCGAAGACGATCTCCTGGCCCGGGTCGTCCGGCGACAGGCTCGGGTAGGTGACCGAACCCTCGCGCTCCAGGCGATCCCAGGTGATGTTGTCGAGCGAGGGCATGGCGCCCTTCATCTCGATGAACACGTCGCGCGGGTGCTCATAGGTCCAGTCGAGGCCGAGGCCCCGGGCCAGCTCCCGGAGGATCCACAGATCCTGCCGCGCGTCGCCCGGCGGCGGCAGCGCCTGACGGCCCAGCTGCACCTGGCGGTTGGTGTTGGTGACCGTGCCGTTCTTCTCCGGCCAGGCCGAGGCCGGCAGCACCACGTCGGCGTACTTCGCCGTCTCGGTGAGGAACAGGTCCTGGACGACGAGGTGTTCCAGGTCCGCCAGCGCCTCGCGGGCGTGCTGCACGTCCGGGTCGGACATCGCCGGGTTCTCGCCCATGACGTACATGCCGCGGACCTTGCCGGCGTGGATGGCGTCCATGGTCTCGACCACCGTCAGGCCGCGCTTGGTCTCCAGCTTGGTCTGCCAGAAGTCCTCGTAGAAGGCGTGCACCTTCGGGTCGTCCACCGGACGGTAGTCCGGGTACATCATCGGAATGAGGCCGGCGTCGGAGGCGCCCTGCACGTTGTTCTGGCCGCGCAGCGGGTGCAGGCCCGTGCCCGGACGGCCGATGTGGCCGGTGACCAGCGACAGCGCGATCAGGCAGCGCACGTTGTCGGTGCCGTGGGTGTGCTGCGACACGCCCATGCCCCAGAAGATGATCGAGGCCTTGGAGGTGGCGTACAGCCGCGCCACGTCGCGCAGCGTCTGGGCGTCGATGCCGCACACCGGGGCCATGGCCTCCGGCGTGAGGGCGGCGACGTGCGCCTTCAGCTCCTCGAAGTCCTGGGTGTGCTCGGCCACGTACGTGGCGTCGTACAGCCCCTCGCTGATGATGACGTTCAGCATGGCGTTCAGCATCGGCACGTCGCGGCCGGGCTTGAACTGCATCATGTGCGAGGCATGCCGGCGCATCGCGGTGCCGCGCGGGTCCATGATGACCAGCTTGGCGCCCTTCTTCACCGCGTTCTTGAAGAAGGTGGCGGCGACCGGGTGGTTCTCGGTGGGATTGGAGCCGATCACCACGATGACCTCGGCGTCCTCGGCCGCCATGAAGGGGGCGGTCACCGCGCCCGACCCGATGCCCTCGATCAGCGCCGCCACCGACGAGGCGTGGCACAGACGGGTGCAGTGGTCGACGTTGTTGGTGCCGAAGCCGGTGCGCACCAGCT
>NZ_LGQZ01000090.1 GCF_003116015.1 Azospirillum sp. TSO22-1 | reverse complement strand
GAAGCGCGTGGCGCGCACGCTGGCGTCGAACCGGCCGGGCACGCTGGTCTGGTGCATGGGCGGCACCCAGCACCACGTCGGCTCCTCCAACACCCGCGCCTACTGCGTGCTGCAGCTGGCGCTCGGCAACGTCGGCATGGCCGGCGGCGGCACCAACATCTTCCGCGGCCACGACAACGTGCAGGGCGCCACCGACTTCGGCGTCGTGTCGGACTCGCTGCCCGGCTACTACGGCCTCGCCGAGGGCGCCTGGAAGCACTGGGCGCGCGTCTGGGAGGTGCCGTACGACCAGATCCTGGCGCGCTTCAAGTCGAAGGACTTCATGGAGAAGACCGGCATCCCGGTCTCCCGCTGGTTCGACGGCGTGCTGGAGGCCAAGGAGAACGTCGATCAGCCCGACACTGTGAAGGGCATGGTGTTCTGGGGCCACGCGCCGAACAGCCAGACCCGTCTGCCCGAGATGAAGAAGGCGATGGAGAAGCTGGACATCCTGGTGGTGGTCGATCCGTTCCCGACCATGACCGCGGTGCTGCACGACCGCAAGGACGGCGTCTACCTGCTGCCCGCCGCCACGCAGTTCGAGACCACCGGCTCGGCCACGGCGTCGAACCGCTCGGTGCAGTGGCGCGACAAGGTCATGGCGCCGCTCTTCGAGAGCAAGACCGACCACGAGATCATGTACCTGTTCGCGAAGAAGTTCGGCTTCGCCGAGCAGCTTTGCAAGAACATCAAGGTGCAGGGGAACGAGCCGGACATCGAGGACACCACCCGCGAGTGGAACCGCGGGATGTGGTCGGTCGGCTACACCGGCCAGTCGCCGGAGCGCCTGAAGCTGCACATGCAGCACCAGGCCACCTTCGACAAGACCACGCTGCGCGCCAACGGCGGCCCGTGCGACGGCGACTATTTCGGCCTGCCCTGGCCGTGCTGGGGCACGCCGGAGATGAAGCATCCGGGCTCGGCCAACCTGTACGACACCTCGCTGCCGGTGGCCGAGGGCGGCGGCGCCTTCCGCGCCCGCTTCGGCGTGGAGCGCAACGGCGTCACGCTGCTGGCCGAGAACTCCTACCCCGTCGGCTCGGAGATCAAGGACGGCTACCCCGAGGTCACCATGGCCATGCTCCAGAAGATGGGCTGGGACAAGGACCTGACCGAGGCGGAACTGGCGGTCATCCAGAAGATCGGCGGCGAGAAGATCGGCGCGGTCAGCTGGACCACCGACCTGTCGGGCGGCATCCAGCGCGTGGCGATCAAGCACGGCCTGAACCCGCCCGGCAACGCCAAGGCGCGCGCGGTGGCGTGGAACTTCCCGGACCCGGTGCCGGTGCACCGCGAACCGCTCTACACCAACCGCCGCGACCTCGTGGCGCAGTACCCGACCTACAAGGACACCAAGCTCTGGCGCCTGCCGACGCTCTACAAGTCGATCCAGGACCGCGACGTGTCGAAGGAGTACCCGATCATCCTCACCTCGGGCCGTCTGGTCGAATACGAGGGCGGCGGCGAGGAGACGCGCTCCAACCCCTGGCTGGCCGAATTGCAGCAGGACATGTTCGTCGAGATCAACCCGGCCGACGCCAACAACCTGGGCATCCGCGAGGGCGCCATGGTGTGGGTCGAGGGTCCGGAGAAGGGCCGCGTGAAGGTCAAGGCGCTGGTGACCGAGCGTGTGGGCCGCGGCGTGGCGTTCATGCCCTTCCACTTCGGCGGCCACTTCCAGGGCGAGGACCGGCGGTCGCACTACCCGAAGGGCGCGGATCCGATCGTGCTGGGCGAGGCGGCGAACACCGCCACGACCTACGGCTACGACCCGATCACGCTCATGCAGGAAACCAAGACCACGCTCTGCCGCATCACGGCCGCCTGATCCAGGAGTTTTGACCTATGGCCCGTATGAAGTTCCTGTGTGATGCGGACCGCTGCATCGAGTGCAACGCCTGCGTCACCGCCTGCAAGAACGAGCACGAAGTTCCCTGGGGCATCAACCGCCGCCGCGTCGTGACGATCAATGACGGCAAGCCGGGCGAACGCTCGCTGTCGGTGGCGTGCATGCATTGCTCGGACGCGCCGTGCAAGGCGGTGTGCCCGGTCAACTGCTTCATCCAGACCGACGACGGCGTGGTCCTGCACAACAAGGACCTGTGCATCGGCTGCGGCTACTGCTTCTACGCCTGCCCGTTCGGCGCGCCGCAGTACCCGCAGGCGGGCGCCTTCGGCAGCCGCGGCAAGATGGACAAGTGCACCTTCTGCAACGGCGGCCCGGAGCCGGCGAACACCGACGCCGAGTTCAAGAAGTACGGCCGCAACCGCATCGCCGAAGGCAAGCTGCCGCTGTGCGCCGAGCTGTGCTCGACCAAGGCGCTGCTGGCCGGCGACGGCAACGTGGTGGCCGACATCTACCGCGAGCGCGTGGTGTCGCGCGGCTTCGGCTCCGGCGCATGGGGCTGGGGCCAGGCGTACAAGATGAAGTCGGAGTCGTAACGAGGGCCCTCTCCCGTCCCGGGAGAGGGTGGCCGCCGCAGGCGGCCGGGTGAGGGTGCAGCCAAGGATCCTTGACGGTACCCCCACCCTAACCCTCCCCCGGGGCGGGGGAGGGAACAAGGCTTGAGCGGTGTAAGCATGCACGCAAAGTTCCTGATCCCCGTCCTCCTCCTGCTGTCCGCGCCCGTTGCGGCGCAGGAGGGGGACCGCGGCAACGTCGCCGACTTCTGGTCGGCGGTGAAGGAGGGGCAGACCGGCCGCCCCTCCAGTTCCAGCGTCAAGGCCGACTACCTGATGCACGCGCCGAACCCGGCCTGCGCCGACAACAAGCCGTGCACCGAGAAGGCGGTCGGCTTCACGCTGCCGGTGCACGCGACCATGTCGCAGCCGCTGGTGACCGTCGGCACCGGGGCGGAGCGCAGCGCGCTCGGCGTGCTCGGCTTCTTCGCCGCGCTGGGATTGCTGTACGCGCTGTTCCTGCTGGTCCGCCTGGGCAAGGCCGATCCGGCCGACCATCACCACGCCCTCGGGGACTGAGGCCATGACCGTCAGCAGACGCAATTTCCTGCGCGGCGCCGCCGCCGGCTGCACCGCGGCCACGGCGGCGGTCGTGGCGCCCGCCCCCGCCGAGGCGCGCGGCAACAAGGAGCTGCCGCCCGAGGCCGTCGGCCTGCTGTTCGACGCCACCATGTGCGTCGGCTGCAAGGCCTGCGTCGTCGCCTGCAAGGAGGCCAACGGCCTGCCGATCCAGGTGCCGATGGAGCGTGCCTACGAGGACCCGTCGCAAGCGCTCTCCCCCACCTCCTTCAACATCATCAAGATGTACAAGGAGGGCGAGGCGAAGACCAAGGACGTGGAGCAGGACGGCTTCTCCTTCATCAAGCGCTCCTGCATGCACTGCGTCGATCCGGGCTGCGTCTCCGCCTGCCCGGTGCAGGCGATGACCAAGGACGCGAAGACCGGCGTGGTCAGCTACAACGCCGACGCCTGCATCGGCTGCCGCTATTGCGTGATGGCCTGCCCGTTCGGCATCCCGAAGTTCGACTACGACAAGGCGGTGCCCGAGATCCACAAGTGCCAGCTCTGCAACCACCTGTGGAAGGAGGGCCGCTTCTCGGCCTGCGCCGACGTCTGCCCGACGGGCGCCACGATCTTCGGCCCGGTACCTAAGCTGCTCGCCGAGGCCAAGCGCCGGCAGGCGATGACGCCCGGCGAGGTCGCCAAGTTCCCGCGCCGCTCGACCGAGACCGGCGACCAGACCAAGGAAAAGCCAGCCGCGAAGTACGTCGACCACATCTACGGCGAGAAGGAAGGCGGCGGCACCCAAATGCTGATGCTGTCCGGCGTGCCCTTCGACAAGCTGGGCCTGCCCAAGCTGCCGGAGCGCTCCTACGCCTCGATGTCGGAGACGGTGCAGCACACGCTCTACGACGGGCTGGTGGCGCCGGCGGTGGTGCTGGGCGGCCTGCTGGCCGCGACGTACCGCAGCTCGCGCAAGAAGGGCGGTTCGGAGGAGGATTCCCATGAGTAACTACGAATCCGCCGGCGGCCGTCTGGTCACCCCGGTCACGCTGTTCCTCGGCGCGCTGGTCGCCATCGCCGGGTACTTCGTGCTGATGCGCTTCCTGTTCGGCATCGGCGCCGAGACGCCGTTCGGCGCCGTCACCAACCTGAACGACGGCTACAGCTGGGGCATCTGGGTCGTCTACGACGTGGTGATCGGCACCGGGCTGGCCTGCGGCGGCTACGCGCTGGCGCTGCTGGTCTATGTGTTCAACAAGGGCGAGTACCACCCGCTGGTGCGCCCGGCCCTGCTCGCCTCGGTGTTCGGCTACACGCTGGGCGGCGTGGCGGTGATGGTCGATCTCGGGCGCTGGTGGAACTTCTGGCACATCCTGACGCCGGGCTACGCCAACCCGAACTCCGTCATGTTCGAGGTGGCGGTCTGCATCGCGCTGTACATCCACGTGCTGTGGCTGGAGTTCTCGCCCACCATGTTCGAGCGCTGGGGCTGGAGCAACGCGGCGCGCCGGGTCAACAAGGTGATGTGGGTGCTGGTGGCGCTGGGCTGCCTGTTCCCGATGATGCACCAGTCCTCGCTGGGCTCGCTGCTGATCGTCATGGGCGCCAAGGTGGACCCGCGCTGGCACACCATGCTGCTGCCGGCGCTGTTCCTGCTGTCGGCGATCTCCATGGGCTTCGCGGTGGTGATGTTCGAGGCGACGCTGTCGGCCGACGGCTTCCGCCGCCCGCGCGAGACGCCGATGCTGAAGAAGCTGGCGGTGGTGCTCTCCGGCATCCTGGCGGTGTACCTGGGGCTGCGCTTCGCCGATCTGGGCTGGCGCGGGCAGATCCCGGCGCTGTTCCAGGGCGACTTCCTGGCCCGCATGTTCTGGCTGGAGATCGCGCTGTTCGCCCTGCCGATCCTGCTGTTCAGCCGGGCCGCGTGGCGCGGGAGCCCGCAGGTGCTGTTCGCCGGCTCGGTCAGCATGCTGCTGGCAGCGTCGCTGTACCGGGTGGACGGCTTCCTGGTGGCGATGACGCCGAACGGCGACGCCTTCCACTACTTCCCCTCGGTGCCGGAGCTGATGGTCACCATCGGCATGATCGCCTTCGAGGTGCTGGCCTACATCGTGCTGGCCCGCGTGCTGCCGGTGATGCATGGGCATGCCCCCGTCCATGGGGCATCGAAAGCGGCGGCCGTTCCGGCCGGGGATTGAGGGAGGTCAATCCCTGGATCGCCGGCATTGTCTAGAGTGCTGGCATCATGAACCGAGACGCCGCTGCATCGGGGACACTTGCCCCCACCCCTACCCCCTCCTCCGCTTCGCAGGGGAGGGGAGAATGCGGCGGAATTCCCTCCCCTGCGGAGCTCTCGCGCAAACCTTCGGTTTGCGCTGACGCGGCAGGCGGACCTCCGGTCCGCCGAGAGCGGGGGAGGGTTAGGGTGGGGGCGCTACTCCTCCTACTCCTCGCTTTCCTCCTCCCCTTTCCCGCCCACGCCGCCCCGCCCTCCGACTGGGCCGGGCGCGAGACGTCGTCCGGCGTCGATCCCCTGATGCTGCAGTCCGACCGCTGGCCGGCGCGCAGCGACTTCTGGCGCGACGTGCGCAACGGTACCGAGGGCACCGTCAACCAGCCCAGCCCCTGGCACCGCGGCGTGCTGATCCAGCTGACCGGCGCCGACTGGGGCAGCGTGCGCACCGACATCGTCGCCACCTACGGCACCCAGCTCGCCGGCGTCAGCGCCGCGGTGCTGCTGGGCTTCCTGATGCTGCACGGGCGGCTGCGCGCCGCGGCGTGGACGCTGGCGCGCTGGGCCGGAAGGGTCCGCGACCTGGAGCGGCTGGCCTACGGCGTCACGGCGCTGAGCTTCGTGCTGCTCGGCGTCACCGGGCTGACCATCCTGTACGGGCGGCGGATGATCGCGCCGCTGGTCGGCAAGGAGACCTTCGCCGCCATGGCCCTGCTCAGCAAGCAGGTGCACGACCTGGTGAGCTGGACCTTCATGCTCGGCGTCGTGCTGCTGGTGCTGGTGTGGATCCGCAACCACGTGCCGAACCGCTGGCGCGATGCCGCAGCAAACCCCTCCATCGCCCGGCCCTTGGGCGCCACGGCGCATCTGGTGTTCTGGTCGGCGGTCGGCGGCGGCATCGTGGTCAGCTACAGCGGGCTGGCGCTGCTGTTCCCGCTGGCGCTGGTCGAGCTGCAGAAGATGCAGATCATGCAGATCGTGCACTCGGTGTCGTCGCTGACGCTGGCGGCGCTGATCTTCGGGCACGTGCTGATCGCCTCCATCGTCGTGCGCGAGAACGCCCGCAAGCTGATCGAGGCCAAGGAGGAGCTGGAGCGCCGCGTCGAGGAGCGCACCGCCGAACTCACCCGCGAGATCGCCGAGCGCCGCGCCGTCGAGGCCGCCCTGGAGGCCGCCCGCAACCAGGCGGAGGAGGCCAACCGCTCCAAGGACCGCTTCCTCGCCGCCGCCAGCCACGACCTGCTGCAGCCGCTCAGCGCCGCCCGCCTGATGGTGGCGAGCCTGCTGGAGCGTGCCATGCGCCCGGAGAACCGCGAGCTGGTGGAGAACATCCACACCGCGCTGACCGGCGCCGACGACCTGCTGAGCGACCTCCTGGACATCTCCAAGCTCGACGCCGGCGGCGTCACCCCGCAGGTGACGGAGGTGGCGCTCGGGCCCCTGCTCGACGCCATGGCGGCGGAGTTCGCGCCGCTGGCCGAGGCGGCCGGGCTGGCGCTCACCGTGATGCCCTGCCGCGCCACCGTGCGCACCGACGCCCACCTGCTGCGCCGGGTGCTGCGCAACCTGGTCAGCAACGCCATCCGCTACACGCGGGAGGGGCGCGTGCTGGTCGGCTGCCGGCGGATCGGCGCCAACCTCCGCGTCGAGGTGTGGGACACCGGCATCGGCATCCCCGCCGACAAGCTCGGCGCCATCTTCCAGGAGTTCCACCGCGAGGGCCGCGCCGCGCGCATCCACGCCCGCGGCGCCGGCCTCGGCCTCGCCATCGTCGAGCGGATCGCGCGGGTGCTGGGGCATGCGGTCGGCGTGCGCTCGGTGGTCGGCAAGGGGTCGGCGTTCACGCTGACGGTGCCGCGGGTGCACGCCGCCGCGGCGCCGGTGGCAGTCGCGGCGCCGGACGGCGAGGACGATCTGGCCGGCGTCGCCATCCTCGCCATCGACAACGACGAGAGCGTGCTGATGGGCCTGACCTCGCTGCTGCGCGCCTGGGACTGCGAGGTGCTGCCCGGCTCCGTGCCGGAGGACGCCATCGCCGCGGCGCAGCGGGCCGGCTTCGTGCCCGACCTGCTGATCACCGACTTCCATCTGGACGAGGGCGCCATCGGCGCCGACGTGGTGCGGGCGGCGCGGCAGGTTCTGGGCGCCGGCATCCCGGCGATCATCGTCACCGCCGACCGCTCGCCCGAGGTTCGCGAGCGCATCGAACGCGCCGGGGCGCACCTGCTGTACAAGCCGGTGAAGCCGGCGAAGCTGCGCGCGCTGGTCAGCCACGCGCTGGCGCCGGTGGCGGAGGCGGCGGAGTAAACCAACGAAGCCCTCCCCCAGCCCCGCTGGGGGCGTGGAGCCGGTGCCATAGGCAACGAGCGCCGAAGGCGATCGTAGGCGGAGCGCGGTCGCCCGACTTGCG
>NZ_LGQZ01000227.1 GCF_003116015.1 Azospirillum sp. TSO22-1 | reverse complement strand
GGCGCGGTCGGCGCCCATGGCCAGCGCGGTGCGCAGCGTCTCCTGGGCGCCGGCCGGGCCGATGGAGACGGCGACCACCTCGGTGGCCGTGCCGGTCTCCTTGAGGCGAACCGCTTCCTCGACGGCGATCTCGTCGAAGGGGTTCATCGACATCTTGACGTTGGCGGTCTCCACACCCGAGCCGTCCGCCTTCACGCGGATCTTCACGTTGTAGTCGACCACCCGCTTCACCGGGACGAGAATCTTCATGTCCGACCCTTGATCTATACGGACCCGTACGGGCCCCAAAAACGGGCAGCTTTCGCAGTGCGGCGAACGATAGGAGCAGTTTCGGAACCTGTCAACGCCGCCTATGCCGTAGGCAATAATGTTGTCAGCGGTTGCCGCCCGGCACCCACAGCACGTCGGCGGCGCCGTTGCCGTTCAACCGCCGGCTGAGCACGAACAGGTGGTCGGACAGGCGGTTGGCGTACTTGACGGCGGCGGGATTGACCGGTTCGTGCAGGGCCAGCTCGGTCATCAGCCGCTCGGCGCGGCGGACCACGGTGCGGGCGAGGTGCAGGTGCGCCGCGGCCGGCGAGCCGCCCGGCAGGATGAACGAGGTGAGCGGTGCCAGTTCCCCGTTCATGGCGTCGATCTCGCGCTCCAGCCGATCGACCTGGGAGTCGAGGATGCGCAGCGGCGGGTACTTGGGTTCCGCCTCCTCCGGCGTGCAGAGGTCGGCGCCGAGGTCGAACAGGTCGTTCTGGACGCGCGCCAGCATGGAGTCGGCGTCCGCGTCGTTGCGGGTGTGCAGGCGGGCGAGGCCGACCACGGCGTTCGCCTCGTCCACCGTGCCGTAGGCGGCGACGCGCAGGTCGTGCTTGGGCACCCGCGCGCCGTTGCCGAGCGACGTTTCGCCGCGGTCGCCGCCACGGGTATAGATGCGCGTCAGCTTGACCATCGATTAGGCCGCCTGGGTGATGAGGGCGAGAATGAACAGCACGATGGCCAGCCCTTGCAACCCCACGCGCAGCCGCATCAGCCGGTTGGAGTTGCGCCGGTTGGCCTCGCCGCCGCGCGCCATGAAGAACAGGCCGGCCAGCAGCGAGACCAGCAGCGCCGCCATCGCCAGGGCCATCAGGATCAGGAAGACTCCGCTCATGCTTCCGATATAGCGCGGGCGCAAGCGGACAGCCAGTACGCAGGGCTCACCCGCGCGTGAGCCGGCGCAGCGCCGCGTCGGGCAGGCGGTCCGGATACAGCGCCACCCGGGCGATTCGGCAGCGGGCGTGCTCGGCGCCGCCCGCGGCGTGCCCCAGGCGGAGGGCGGCCAGCCCGCCGGGTGCGCCGCCGTCGGCACCCGCCACGACGCCACCGTCCAGGCACGCCGCAAGGCCGTCCGCGTTCCAGGCGAGCGCTGCCCGGAAGCGGGTTCCCGGCGTCATCGTCCCGATCGCCAGATCGGCGCCGGCGAACCCGCCGCTCGCCGACGCCCGCACCGCCGTGCCGCCCGGCAGGCGCAGACTCAGCGCGTTGCCGCCGCCGGAATCGGACAGCGTGGCGAGCGTCTGCGGCATGGTGGGCGCCAGCGGCAGTTCGGCGTCGACCAGCAGCGTGCCGGCGTCCGGCGACCACCGCGGCAGCCGGTCGAGCGGCAGGCTGCAGGACTCGGCGGCGCGCACCGCCGCGGTCGCACCCGTCGCGACCGGCGCGGAGGCCATCGGGCCGGCCTCCATCTGCACGCCCCAGAGGTATAGCCCGCAGGCCGGGTCACCGGGATAGGAGGCCGGCAACGGCCCGATGTTCGGCGCCAGCACCAGAAGCACGCTGTTGTCCGTGCCGGTGACCGGCTGCGTCATCGACACCCGATACCAGCCGTTCCCGACGGGCATGATCGCGCTGCCGGGCATGCTGTCGGCCAGCAGCGTGCCGTCGGCAAGGTTGGCCGCCACCGTGGCATAGCCACCGACCATGCTCATCCGCAGCCACAGGACGCTGCGTCCGGCGGCCTTGGCGTAGACGGAGGCCGTGTGCAGGCCTTCCGCGGCGATGTAGCGCTGGGACAGCCGGAAGGTGTTGGTCACCGCCGTCTCCGAGACCTTCCAGGCGGTGAGGCTGCCGTCCGGCGCGGCGGCGGGCGCGAGGCTGACGTACCGCAGCGTCCAGCTCGGCTGGTCGAACGCCGAGCCGTGCAGCGCGAGGTTGGTCGCTGCGGGTTCCAGAAGCAGGCCGGCGGCGTCCAGGCGCGGCTGTCCAGTGGCGACGGCGCGCAGCGGGGTGGCGGTGCCGGCCCGGACGGTCGGCGACGGCCGCGCGAAGGCGAGCCGCCGGTCGAAGCGGCGCGTCCGCGCGAAGTCGAGGAGGAGGATGGGGGCGGCCATGGCTCAGACGCTCTCGAAACCGGTGGCGTCCAGGCGGACGACGGCGCACGACGCGCCCGCCGCCAGGGTGAGCGCGGCCGTGCCGCCGTCCAGCGTGCCGGTGCCGGCCGGATGCACGCTCACCGCGCCGGCCGAGCGGTTCTTGATCCACACCGCCCAGCCCGGATCGACGCCGTCGTCCGAGGCGCCCGGCAGGGTGACGGCGATGGCGGCGGTGCAGACCAGCAGCTTGCCGCCGTCGATGCCGGCCAGCGTGCGGTCGGCGGCGGCGGTCTCGGCCAGGATGCTCGGCGGGATCTGGCCGATGTCGGCGTAGGCGGCGGTGCCGAAGGGGCGGGGGGCCACCGCCTCCTCGGCGATCGAGGCCGGGGCGAACAGCGGCGCGAGCGCGGCGGCCAGCTCGGCGGTCGGCAGGGCGGCGCGCAGCTGGGCCAGCGTCGCCTTCAGCGTGGCACTGCCGGTGTCGAGCGGGAAGGCGTCGCCGTCGGCCAGCGACGCGGCGGCGGGGAGGTCGGCGATGTAGGTGGCGGGCATCGGGTCAT
This sequence comes from Azospirillum sp. TSO22-1, assembly GCF_003116015.1. Lineage (GTDB taxonomy): Bacteria > Pseudomonadota > Alphaproteobacteria > Azospirillales > Azospirillaceae > Azospirillum. The sequence continues at coordinate 4,811 of NZ_LGQZ01000227.1, read as the reverse complement.
CTCCAGGCGAGGGTGGCGCCGTCGCGGGCGGCGAGGCGGCGGCCGTCGCGGCCGGCAAGGGCGTTCAGCACGGCGCCGAACGCGGAGCGCAGCGGGGACAGGCCCCGCCCGAGGCGCAGCAGCATCGGCCTCACTCCTTCTCGGAGACGTACAGCGTGCAGTCGGCCGCCCCGGCGCGCAGCACGGCGACGTGCGTGTGCCGGCCGCGCAGGCTGTCGCCCACCGACAGGTCGTAGTAGACGCCCTCCGGGAAGTAATGGTCGGCGGCGGTGGCGGTGACGTCGGCGCCGCCGGTGCGCAGGTGGACCGGCCCGGTGGCGTAGACGCTCACCACCCGGGTGTCGGCGGCGAAGGGGATGGCGTTGCGGGCGCTGGCGGCGCCGGCCGGCAGAGTGTGCGCGCCGCCCGGCTTCAGGCGCAGCGCCGGGATGGTGCGGTGGTCGTCGTCGCGGGGCATCAGGGTGGACATGGCTCACTCCGCAGAGGGCAAATGGAAGGGAAAGGGGCCGAAACGCAAAGCGCCCGCGCGGCTGGGGAGCCGGCGGGCGCAGCTGTGGCGTTGACAAAACGGAATTTAATCCTGCATAAATGGCATGTCAAGGACAAGTATCCGCGCACGCCCTGGCGCGGGATGACCTCGGCGCCGCTCCTGTTGCATAGTGCGGCGTGCACGAGAGGGAGGCGGAGCGGTGCGGCGACGGACGTTCTTGAAGGCGGCGGCGACATCCCTGGCGGGAGCGCGACTCGGGCCCGCCCTGGCGCAGGCGCCGGACGCGGTGCGGTTCCCGGACGGCTTCCTGTGGGGCTGCTCCACCTCGTCCTACCAGATCGAGGGTGCCACCGGCGCCGATGGTCGGGGGCCGAGCGTGTGGGACACCTTCAGCCGCACGCCCGGCAAGGTGCTGAACGGCGACACCGGCGACACCGCCTGCGACCACTACAACCGCTGGCCGGAGGACGTCGCCCTGATGGCGCGCGCCGGCATGCGCGCCTACCGCTTCTCGGTGGCGTGGCCGCGGGTGCTGCCCAACGGCACCGGGCCGGTGAACGCGGCGGGGCTGGACTTCTACGACCGGCTGGTGGACGGGCTGCTCAAGGCCGGGATCGAGCCGTGGCCGTGCCTGTACCACTGGGACCTGCCGCAGGCTCTGCAGGACAGGGGCGGCTGGACCAACCGCGAGATCGCCGGCTGGTTCGCCGACTACGCCCAGGTGGTGGCCGGAAGGCTCGGCGACCGGGTGAGCCGCTGGGTGATGCTGAACGAGCCGTCGGTGGTCGCCATCTTCGGCCACGGCATGGGCACGCACGCGCCGGGGCTGACCGGGCGGGCGACCTGCGTGGCGGCGCTGCACCACCAGAACCTCGCCCAGGGCGCGGCGTTGCAGGCTCTGCGCGCGGCCGGCCGGGGCTGGACGCTCGGCACCGTGCTCAGCCTGCAGCCGGTGAAGCCGGTCGGCGGGCTGGAGGCCAACCGTGCGGCCGCGGCGCTGTGGGACGCGGTGTGGAACCGCTCCGGCCTCGATCCGCTGTTCCACGGCCGCATCCCGGAGCTGCTGGCCGCCGACTTCGAACCGCTGGTCAGGCCCGGCGATCTGGAGCTGATTCGCCAGCCGATCGATTTCCTGGGCATCAACTACTACAGCCGCATGCACCAGCAGCCCGACTCCGGCGGCCTGTTCGGCACCGGCTACGGCCCGGCGCCGGAGGGGGTGAAGCGCACCGGCATGGGCTGGCCGGTCGAGCCCGACGGCCTGACCGAGCAGCTGCTGGAGCTGCGCGAGCGCTACGGCAACCCGCCCGTCTACCTGACCGAGAACGGCGCCGACTACTACGACTGGATCGGCCCGGAGGGGAAGGCGGAGGACGGCGAGCGCATCTTCTTCATCCGCGACCACCTGCTGGCCGGCCACGCGGCGATCCGGCAGGGGGCGAACCTCAAGGGCTGGTTCGTGTGGACGCTGCTCGACAACTTCGAGTGGGCGGACGGCTACAGCCGCCGCTTCGGCCTCGTCCAGGTCGACCGGCAGACCATGACGCGCACGCCCAAGGCCAGCTACCATTGGTATGCCGACGCCATTCGGCGCAACGGCGTGATGCTGGCGTGAGGGCTTAGAACGCCCGCATCGCGTCCTCGACGCGGGCCAGATGCCCGGCGCGCTTCTCCGCCGTCGCGCGGTCCATGTCGTAGAGCGCCAGATAGTCCACCCGCGCCCGCGGCGCGCAGGCGGTCAGCACACCGGCCTTGAGGATGCGGCGCGCCGGATTGCGCATGTACAGCTCGGCCAGCCACCAGGGGGAGCCGAAGCTGGTCAGCACCGCCACCTTGCGCAGATCCTTCAGCAGCGGCTCGATCCGCCCGCCGGCGCGGTCGTGGCGGAAGGCGACTCCCGGCGCCCACACCCGGTCGAACCAGCCCTTCAGGATCGCCGGCGTGTCGAACCACCAGTGCGGGTAGGTCAGCACCAGCCCCTGCGACGCCCGCAGCCGCCGCACCAGCGCCTCCACCGCCGTGGTGTCGTAGTCCGGATCGAAGTAGGCGGCGCGCTCGGCGGCGGTGAGCGCCGGCTCGAACCCCTCGGCGTAGAGGTCGGTCTCGGTCACCTCGTGGCCGGCGCGGCGCAGCGCCGTCACGGCCGTGCGGTGCACGGCGGCGGCGAAGCTGTCGGGGAGGGGATGGGCGAGGACCGCCTGGACGCGCACGCGATGGTCTCCGGGAGGGCGTGGACCGGGACGATAACATGCGCCGCGCGTCCGCGCGTGCTAGACTGCGCGCCTCGTCCGAAGGTCCGACCCCGCATCCCCATGCCGCCCAAGCCGCCGCCGCAACCCATCCGCTTCGCCATCCAGAAGGCGCGCGGCAAGGGCTGGAAGACGCTGGAGGTGGGCGAGAACCTGAAGCAGGCCGAGGCGCGCTTCGATTTGATGGTCAAGGTGAACCCGCGGGCGTATTTCCGCCTCGTCCAGCTCGACCACAACCCCGAGGCCGATTTCGAGGGGATGGAGTTCAACTGGACGCTGATCCATCTCTACGACCCGACCAAGGGTTCGGCAAAAGGCAACGCTGCGCGGCCCTCGAAGTCCGCGAAGGCGCCGAAGCGGCGCAAGGAGAAGGTGCCGCTGCCGGTGCGCTTCTACGTGGGCGTGGTGGTGCTGGGCCTGCTGGCCGGCGCGCTGGTGTACCTGCGCTGGGGCCTGGGGACGCCGTGAGCCGTGCTCTGGCGATTTGGGCACTTTTTGGCCGTCATCCCCGCGAAGGCGGGGATCCAGGGCAGAGCCGCGTCAGCGGCGACATGAGTCATATGGCTCGCCGACGCGAGCATGGATCCCCGCCTTCGCGGGGATGACGACCGATAAAGGAATGTGCCAACGGCAGCGTGTCGTAAGCGGCGGTCAATCCGGATTGTAGCCTTTGCGGCGCATGCAGGTGCCGAAGACTTCCTTGCGGTAGGCGAAATGCGGCGTCTCCGGCAGCGGCCGCAGCGGGTAGCCGCGCAGGCGCATGGTGGTGTCCACCTCGTCCGTGCACTCGTCGAAGGCGACCTGGCCCACCTCGGCGCTGGCGGTCCATTCCCGGTAGCTGGGCTTGCTGCACCCCGCCAGCAGAAGCACGCCCATCAGCAGCATCGCTCCGCCCATCCGAGACATGATGCACCCCCCGTCCGTCGCGCCGGCCCGGAAAATACCACAAATTTTATCTATTGTCCGTTAACGGCGAGTGGGGGAGGTGGGGCAGCGGCGTTACCCAGATCGTGACTCGGATGCAACGCTGCGGCGCAGCGTGCGACTCGGGAACCGCGTGCCCCCATTTTCTCGCCCGAAAAATCGCCGCAATCTGCTAGCAAAGCGGTTTACGGAACAGGTCTGCAATGTCTGGAGGTTCGGCGATGGCTGGCGGTTTCGGGCGGACGCGCCCGCGCGTGGTGCTGGCGGTTCTCGCGGGGGTAGGCGCCGGCGCCCTGTTCCTGGGGCCGGCGCTGGCCCAGTCGGCGGCCGACATCCAGTGGGCGCAGACGATCCTCAAGGACAGGAACTACGACATCGGCGGCCGCGCCAACGGCCAGCTGACGCCGCAGACCCGCGCCGCGCTGTCGAAGTACCAGAAGGATCATGGCCTGCCGGCCACCGGCAATCTCGACCAGGCGACCGTCAGCAAGATGATGGGCGAGCGCTCGGCGAAGACCCCCGGCACCATGGGCAACCTCGCCGACCCGAAGACCGGCGCCCCCGCCGCCGTCCAGCGCGTCGCGCCGAAGGAGGTGGCCCCGCGCGCCGCCCAGCGCTCCGGCGACGTCGACACCACCGGCGGCGGCGAAGTGACGCTCGGTCCCGTGGTGCGCGGCGCGCCCAGCGAGGTCCCCCTGCCGTCGAGCCGTACGCCCTCTTCGTCGGCCGCCGCGCCTGCGCCCGGCACGCCGCAGGCGGCGCCGCGCGCCAGCGTCACCGCCACCACGGCGGAGGGCAAGGAGGTGCCGGTGACGGCGCTGTCCAAGGACGAGGACGGGTTCAGCGCGCCGGGCTGGCTGCGCTACGCGGTGATGGCGGTGCTGGCCGGCACGCTGGGCTTCATCGGCCTCGGCTGGTGGCGCAGCGGCCGCCCGTCGGGCAAGGGGCCGGTCCGCGAGGAGGAGGAGCGTGAGGTGCGCGTCGAGCCCCGCTTCACCCCCCGCCGCGAGGAACTGACCACCGGCGGCATGCCGCGCCTGTCGAGCGAGCGCCGCCGGTAATCTCACCCTCCCTCGCCTCCGGCGGGGGCGTGGAGCCGGTAACGAAGTTAACGAGCGCCGAAGGCGATCGTAGGCGGAGCGCGGTCG
>NZ_LGQZ01000216.1 GCF_003116015.1 Azospirillum sp. TSO22-1 | reverse complement strand
GCACACCTCCACGCCGAACTCCGAAAAACAGGCGCCCGACACCAAGCCAACGTACCCGGTACCGATCATCGCGATGCGCATGAGGATCCTCGTTGCCTTCCGCCCCTGATGCGGGCGTCCCGCTGAAAAGCCATGCCCGCCGCTCCCAGTCAAGGGAGCGGCGGGCTGGAACGACGGTCCCGAACGGGGTCAGCCGAACTTCTTCAGCAGGTCCCGCACCTTATCCGACAGGTCCGGGCGGCTGAGCGCGTAGGCGATGGTCGCCTCGACGAAGCCGATCTTGTCGCCGCAGTCGTAGCGCGTGCCCTCGAAGCGCAGTCCGTGGAACGGCTGCGTGCCGATCAGCTTGGCCATGGCGTCGGTCAGCTGGATCTCGCCGCCGGCGCCGGTCTGCTGGTTCTCCAGGTGGTCGAACACCTCCGGCATCAGGATGTAGCGGCCGATGATCGACAGGGTGGAGGGCGCCTCCTCCGGCTTCGGCTTCTCGACGAGGCCGCGCACCTTGGCGAGCCGGCCGTCGTCGCTCTCGACGTCGAGGATGCCGTAGCGGCGCGTATGCTCGCGCGGGACGTCGACCACGGCAACGACGTTGCCGCCGGTCTCCTCGTAGGCCTCGACCATCTGCTTCAGGCAGGGACGGTCGGCCAGCACGTAGTCGTCCGGCAGGATGATGGCGAAGGGCTCGTTGCCGATGACGGCGCGGGCGCACCACACCGCGTGGCCGAGGCCGAGCGGCACCTGCTGGCGGGTGTAGAAGCAGCGGCCCGGCGCGATCTCGCTGTGGCGCACCTCTTCGAGCGCGGCGGCGTTGCCGCGGTCCTCGAGGGTGCGGTTCAGTTCGGTGTCGGCGTCGAAGTGGTCCTCGATGGCGCGCTTCGAGCGGCCGGTGACGAACACGAAGTCCTCGATGCCGGCGGCGCGGGCCTCCTCGACGGCGTGCTGGAGCAGCGGCCGATCGACCAGCGGCATCATCTCCTTCGGGATCGCCTTGGTGGCGGGAAGGAAACGGGTGCCGAGACCGGCAACGGGGAACACCACCTTGCGCACGGGTTTACGCATCTGGGTCTCTTATCCTTGTCCAAGGACCATTCACAGCGGCCGACGCCATGGGACCGGCGGCCGTCAGGTGTTCTGCCACACGGTCCGGAGTGGCGCAACACACCCTTCGGGGGCTTGGCGGAAGGTCAGTGCCGCAGCAGCAAGTCTTTCGCCTGGTTTATCTTTGCCGCCAGATAGGTCGAACCGCCATGGTCGGGATGAACGCCCATCATCAGCCGTCGGTGAGCCTCCTTGACCTGTTCGGCCGAGGCCCCGGACGACAGGCCGAGGATCTCATAGGCCTCCTCCCGCGACATGGCGCCGCTGCCCCCGGCGGCCGGCCGTCCGGCTTCGCCTCCAGCCTCGCCAAAACGCTCGCGCCAGTCGGGGCGGGCGCGGTCGAGCCACGCCTCCAGCACCGCCGCGGACTGCGGGTCGTCCTGCCGGCAGGAGTAGAGCAACTCCGCCGCCTCGGCCGGGTCGAGGGAGTCCAGCGTGCGGCCCTTCAGCGGGCCGTACAGCACCTCGCCCGCCATGGCCCCGGTGTCGTGGTCGAGCGTCATGCGCAGGTACAGCGTCTCGACCCGCGAGGCCTGCCCGGACGACGGTTCGACGCGGGCCGCGGCCTCGCGCCGGCGGCGGTGGCGGATCAGCAGCGGCGCGGCCATGGCGCCCAGCGCCAGCACGGTGCCGAGCTGGCCGCGCAGCGCCGCGAACAGCACCACGGCGGCGCCCAGCCCGATGCCGCCGTAGCGCAGGCCCCGGGCCAGGGTTCGCGGACTGGCCGAGACGAAGACGCGCGCCAGCACCCACAGGCCGACCGCCAGCCCCACCGCGGCCAGGACCAGCGGCATCATGGCGCGAGCCGGCTGGTCAGCAGCCCGGCGACGCCGCCGCGCCGGCGGCCGAAATCCTCCAGCGCCGCGCGGCCTCCCGCGGCGAACACCGCCACCGCCGCCAGCAGGTCGCGGAGCTGCTGCGCCGAGGAGGCGTCGAAGGGGCAGCAGGCGCCGCCGGTCAGCCGGGCGATGGTCTCGAACGCCGCGCGCGCCGCCGGGTCGGCACCCTCGTGGAACAGGAAGGCCGGCACGCCGAGCAGGCCGAGCTCGCCCGCCTTGTGCGCCAGCCCGTCGATCTCCTCCTCCATGCAGTCGCCGACGAAGACCAGGGCGTTCACCCGCTCCTGCCTGGCCTCCTTGATGGCGTGGGCGAGGACGCGGCCGATCTGCGTCTGCCCGGCGAGGCAGCGCACCGCGGTCATCCGCCGCAGCAGGTCCGGCGCGGTGCCGACCCAGGGGCTGGCCTGGCACTCGCGGAAGCCGCGGTAGAACACCAGCTGCACGTCGAGCCCGCCGAGCGCCGCGGTGGCCTCGAACATCTCGCCCTGGATCCGGCAGGCGCGGTCCCAGGTGGGTTCGCGGCTGGCGGTGGCGTCCATGGCGAACATCAGCCGGCCGCGCCGGCCGGTGTGCGCCGGCGGGATCGCCGCGACCCGGCGCAGGAACGCGTCCACCTCGGCCTGCGAGGACCGCTGCGCCGGCAGCTTGTCACCGTCCGCCATGGGCGTGCCTCTCCCTGGATCTCCCTGGATCTCCTGCCTCCGAGATGGGGCGCGGGACCGGCGGGAACCAGAGTGCCCCGCCCGATTGCCCCGCCCGATTGCCCGATGCTACAGCCCGCTTGCCCCGCGGCGCCACCCCATGCTTGGGTGCCGCCATGCGCTACACCGCCCACGACATCCGCTCCTTCGTCCTGCACCGCGACGACGCCGTGCTGGTGCTCAACAAGCCGGCCGGGTTGGCGGTGCACGCCGCGCACAAGATCGAGCACCACCTCGGCCTGTACATGGACGACCTGGCCTTCGAGCTGGGAGAGCCGCCGCGCCTCGCCCACCGGCTCGACCGCGACACCGCCGGCTGCCTGGTGATGGGGCGCACGGCGGAGGCGGCGACGCGGCTCGGCAAGCTGTTCGCCGGGGGCTGGGTGGAAAAGACCTACTGGGCGGTCAGCGAGGGCGTGCCGCAGGAGCCCGAGGGCACCATCGACCACCCGCTGCTGAAGATCCAGGTCCCCGGCTCGTGGACCATGCTGACCCACCCCGACGGGCGGCCGGCGCGCACCGACTACCGCGTGCTCGGCACCGACGGGAACGGGCGGGCGTGGCTGGAGCTGAAGCCGCGCACCGGGCGCACCCACCAGCTGCGCGTGCACTGCGCCGCCATCGGCTGCCCGCTGCTCGGCGAGCCGTACTACGGGCCGGAGCGGATCCCGCCCGGCAACCTGCACCTGCTGGCGCGCACCATCGCCTTCCGCCTCGACAAGGAAGGCCCCGCCCGGTCGGCCACCGCGCCGCCGCCGCCGCACATGGCGGAGGCGCTCGCCGCCTGCGGCTGGGAGGGGGAAACCTTTCGTTAACCATAATACGCGACCCTCCGCCCAGGCTTTCTTCTTCATGGCGGACGAGCGATGACCTGTATCGTGGGCTTGGTGGACGGCGATCGCGTGTGGATGGGCGGCGACAGCGCCGGGGTGTCGGGCCTGGACATCACCGTGCGGGCGGACACCAAGGTGTTCCGCAACGGCGACTATCTGATCGGCTTCACCAATTCCTTCCGCATGGGCCAGCTGCTGGCCTACCGGCTCGACCCGCCGGAGCGGGCGCCGGGCGTCGATCTCTTCCGCTACATGGTGACCGATTTCGTGGACGCCGTGCGCGGCTGCCTGAAGGACGGCGGCTGGGCGCAGCGCTCCAACGACGTGGAGACCGGCGGCAGCTTCCTGGTGGCGCACGAGGGCCGGCTGTTCTCGATCCAGTCGGACTATCAGGTCGGCGAGGCGGTGCGCGGCTACCACGCCATCGGCTGCGGCGCCGACTACGCGCTGGGCTCGCTCGCCTCGACCGAGCACCTGCCGCCCGAGGAGCGCGTGCGCAAGGCGCTGGAGTGCGCCGAGCTGTTCAACGGCGGCGTGCGCGCGCCCTTCACCATCCAGTGCCTGCCGGCCCGCGCGGTGCTGACGCTGACGGAAGCCGCCTGAGAGCGGCTACCGCACCACCTCCACCCCCTCGGCCAGCCAGACCAGGCGGTCGAGGGCCGGGTCGTCGCTCTTCAGGGCCTTCCCCTTGGCGAGCGCGACGCGGCCGGTGTTGTCGAGGATCGGGCCGCGGAACACCGCGGCGTTGCCGTTGGCGAGCTGCATGCGCGCGGCGTCGGCGTGCGCCCGCGCCTCCACCCCGACGCCGCGGCCGTAGGCGGTGCTGCGCACGTGCCCGCGGCCGAAACCGCCCAGCCGCACGCGCTCCCACGCACGGCCGGACTGGATGCGCTGCACGGTGTCGGCGCAGATGCGGGTCCAGTCGGGCTGGGTGCCGGTCAGGAAACCCTCCGGCGCCAGCGTCGAGAGGTCGATGTGCAGGCCGCAGCAGCGCACTCCGGCCGCCTCCGCCACCTCGCACAGCGGGCGCACCGAGGCGAGCTGGCCGGACAGCACGTCGGCGCCGTCGGCGACCAGCGCCCTGGCGGCGGCGGCCACCGCGTCGGGCGCCGGGCTGGCGCCGACCAGCGCGAGGCGCACCGCCACCGTCGGGTCGGCGCGCCGCACCCCCAGTGCGAAGGCGTTGACGCAGCGCAGGACCCGCGGCGAGGACTCCGCCGCCACCAGCCCAACCTTCCTGGCACGCGAGGCGTAGCCGGCGACGATGCCGGCGATGTGCTGCCCCTCGTCCATGTAGGCGTCGTAGACGCCGACGTTGTCCGGCAACCGCACGTCGGCGAAGGCGCCGCCGCACAGCAGGAAGGCGGTGTCGCGGTGCGCCTCGGCCTGCGCCAGCAGCAGCGGCAGGGAATCGCCCGGCGCCGTCACGAAGACGACGCGGCAGCCGCGCCCGCCGGCCAGCTCCTCGGCGGCGGCCGACAGGGTGGTGGGGGTCGCCTCGATCTCCTCGACCCGGACGCCGGGCAGCGTGGCGACGGCGTGGGCGGCGTCGGCGTGCGCCTGGACCACGCCGAAGTCGGCGCGCGGGCCGTCGTAGACGAAACCGACGCGCAGCGGCGGCGCGGCGTCCTGGGCGCGGGCATCCCGGGCGTACAGGGGCGACGCCAGCGCCAAGCCGCCCATCCCCAGGGACAGGCCGGTCAGCAGGCTGCGGCGGGTCACCGCCGCGTCAGGTCCGCTCGCTCGCTTCATGGCCGCCTCCCGTCGGGGGTGCACTATACCTTCGGTGGAGGGAGGAGCGGAGAGGAATTTATGAGACGGGTGCCCGCCGCGGCGATCCGGCGCGCGGCTCGGCCAGCAGGCGCCACGTGCCGTCCGCCGCCTCGCGCCGGCCGCGCAGCACCTCGGCCAGCGTGCCCTCCAGCCAGTCGGCGATGCCGACGCGGTAGTGCAGGTGGTCCCAGTAGTTGGCGTCGTCGGTGGTGATGCGCGACGGGATGCGGAAATCCACCACCCAGGCCCCCGCCGCGGCGCCCAGCTGGGCGATGCGGTCCTTGCACGCGCGCTCGCGGGCCTCGCCGTCGGAGCCGGGCGGCGGCTGCGCCACCACGTGCACCGGCATGAAGGCCAGCACCGGCCGCGCCTCGGCCGGCAGGCGGGCCAGCAGCTCCTCCAGCCAGACCAGCGCCGGGAAGCGCCAGCCCTGGCGCTCGGCCTCGGTCGGGACGTAGGGCGGCACCTGCGGCACGATGGCGCGCTTCGGGCCTTCGTAGATCTTCGCCTCGACCTTGGCGCGGTCCCACTGCTCGTCCGGCGGCACGAAGCGCTCGTAGCCGTCGTCGCCCAGGCGCGGCTTGCGCAGGCCCATGTGGTACTCGGCCAGCCGCCAGGCGATCTCCAGCGTCTTGCCGTTCAGCAGGTAGGCGAGGTCGTTCCACGGGTCGTCGTCGTACATCCACGGCGGGAACGGCCGGAAGGTGGTGCGCCGGGCGTCGGCGTCGGCGGCGCACCAGACCTGGTCGAGCGTGAAGATCATCGTGCGCGGCGCCGGCACGGTGCGCAGGAACAGGTCGGCGATCCGGTACTGCTCCCACGCCATGGCGCTGTTCATCGACAGGTTGGCGAAGCGCCCGCCCATCAGGCGGTCCAGATGCGCCGGCTGCAGCAGCCGCCCGGTCGAGGTGCCGAACACCGCGCTGTCGAAGCGGCCGGTGCGCACCACGCCGGGGAACAGGAAGCGCTGGTTGTCGTCCATCAGCGGTCGCGCCATCGGCGGCGAGAACGGCACGTTGCGGTACGGGTCCATCACCAGCACGAAGGCCAGCAGCACCCCGACGAGGCCGAGCGCGGTGGCCGCCAGCGTCTTGACGTAGCCGCTCCAAGAGGGAGGCGAGGGGGGCGTGCGCATCCTCGTCCCTCCTCAGAACTGGAAGTAGATGAAGCTGAGCGGCTGGCCCTTGCCGACCTCGAGGATGCAGGCCACCGCCAGCACCGCGAAGGCCGCCGCCACCGGCCGGCGCGCCGGCAGACGGGTGTCGGTGAAGTCCAGGCTGGTCGGCCCCAGCAGCGCCACCGCGGCGCCGACAGCCATGGTCAACGGCCGCGACAGGTCGCCGGCCAGCCCGCCCTGCCCCGCCATGCCGGCCAGCAGGTTGCCGGCGGTGGCGAAGTCCGGCGCGCGGAACAGCACCCAGCCGACCACCACGAACAGCATGGTCAGCAGCCACGCGACCGGCAGCGGCAACGGCCGCTTCAGGCTCTGCCACGCGTGGCAGACGACCAGCCCGGCGCCGTGCATCAGCCCCCAGGCGACGAAGGTCCACGCCGCCCCGTGCCACAGCCCGCACAGCCCCATGGTGAGCAGCGTCGTCAGCGCGTAGGCCGCCGGGCTCTGCCGGCTGCCGCCCAGGGGGATGTAGACGTAGTCGCGGATCCAGCGCGACAGCGTCATGTGCCAGCGCCGCCAGAAGTCGCGCAGGTCGGCGGCGCGGTACGGCGCATTGAAATTGGCCGGCAGGCGGATGCCGAACAGCAGCGCGATGCCCAGCGCCATCTCGGTGTAGGCGGAGAAGTCGAAGAACAGCTGCAGCGAGAAGGCCAGCGCCGCCTCCCACGCGTCGACCAGCCCCGGCACGCCCTGGACGGCGGCGGCGAACAGCGGGTCGGCGGAGCGCGCCAGCGGATCGGCCAGCAGCACCTTCTTGGCGAAGCCGATGATGAACAGCGTCAGGCCCTTGGCGAAGCGCTCCGCCCAGCCCGGCCGCAGCGGGTCGTCGGCGAGCTGCGGGATCAGCTCGTTGTGGCGGACGATGGGGCCGGCGACAAGGTGCGGGAAGAAGAAGACGAACAGGCAGAAGCCGCGCAGCGGGTACGCCGGCACGCGCCCGCGCCGCAGATCCACCAGATAGGAGATCAGCTCGAAGGTGAAGAAGCTGATGCCGATGGGCAGCAGCACGTCGCTGTGCGGCAGGTCCCGCCCCAGCAGCGCGGCGGCCGAGTCCATGAAGAAGTTGGCGTACTTGAAGTACCCGAGGATGGCGAGGTTGGCCGCCACGCCGGCCGTCACCACCCAGGAGATCCGCCGTTTGCGGTACAGGTGCGCCAGCCCCCAGGTGGCCAGCGTCTGGCCGAGCAGCAGCGGCACGAAGCGCACGTCCCACCAGCCGTAGAACACCACCGAGGCGGCGACCATCACCCACTCGCGCGCCGCCTCGCGCCGGGCCGTCGCGTAGAACAGCGCCAGCACCGCCGGCAGGAAGCCGAGCACGAAAGCCTGGGTGTGAAAGAGCATGCGGGACCGCGGCGCCGTTGGACCGGCGGACTTGTACACCGGAACCGTTTTGGAGGGACTGGAAATTTGCCCCGCCCCCGCCCCCGGCGGGGGAGGTCGGATGGAGGCAGCGGCCCGCCAAAAAAAGCCGCTGCCCCCACCCTCCCCAGGCTTCGCCCGGGTCCCCTCGACCGGTCGCCCGCAAGTCGGGCGACCGCGCTCCGCCTACGATCGCCTTCGGCGCTCGTTGCCTACGGCACCGGCTCCACGCC
>NZ_LGQZ01000017.1 GCF_003116015.1 Azospirillum sp. TSO22-1 | reverse complement strand
CGGGCGAGACCAGGAACGTCGCACCGGCGTCGCGGGCCTGGGCGAAGTGCTCGGGCTTGGTCAGCGTGCCGAGGCCGACCAGGGCGCCGGGCACCTTGGCGGCGATCGCCTCGGCGCAGGCCAGCGCCTTCGGCGTGCGCAGCGTCACTTCCAGCGTGGTCAGGCCGCCGACCACCAGGGCCTCGGCCAGCGGCACGGCGGTGTCGACGTCGTCGAGGACCAGCACGGGAACGACGCGGGCGCCGGACAGCGTGGGTTCGAGCAGCGGAACGCTCATCGGACGGACTCCAGGACACCGGTGAAGTAGATGGGCGCGGCGTGGCGGAAGTCGTCGATGGTCACGTCCAGCGCGTCGAGGTGGGAGTTGAGGTGCGCGACGGCGCGGTCGGGGTCGTGGTCGGCGATGGCGTCGGCGATTTCCTGATGCTCGGCGATGACCTTGCCGATACGGCCGGGCGCCGGCAGGGTGAGGCGACGGCAGCGGTCGACCTGCACCTTGACCTGCTGGGTCAGCGTCCAGAAGCCGGGGTAGCCGGCGATCTCGGCGATCAGCGCGTGGAACAGCTCGTCGCTCTCGTGGAAGCCGTCGGCATCGTCTGCGGCGTCCTGCTCGCGCTGGCGCTCCAGGTTGGCGCGCAGCTGGGCGATCTGGCTGCGCGTCGCGCGCTCGGCGGCGAGGCGGACGGTGGCGTCCTCCAGCGCCTTGCGGATGACGGTGGCCTCCGGCAAGGCGGCCACCGGGATGCGGGCGACGAAGGTGCCGGACTGCGGGAAGATCTCCACCAGCCCCTCGTCGGCCAACTTCAGCACCGCCTCGCGCACGGGGGTGCGGCTGACGCCGTAGGCTTCGGAGATCTGCTTTTCCGAGATCGGGTCGCCGGGCTTGCGGCGCAGCGTGACGATGTCGGTGCGCAGGTCGCGGTAGATGCCGGCGGCCACCGAGGTGGCGCGCCGTGCGGTTCCGCCATGCGAGGTGCTCGGTGCCATGACGGGCCTCTCCTTCAGGGTAAGCGGGCGAGGCCGGCCATGGCCTCGCGCGGGATGATGGCGCCGCGGTGCTGGATGACCAGCGCGGCCAGATGGTGCGCGGCGCGTGCCGCCTGCGCCGGGTCCTGCCCGGCCAGTCGGGCGGCGAGGTAGCCGGCGCTGAAGCTGTCGCCGGCCGCCGTGGTGTCGACGACGGTGCCGACGCGCTCGGCCGGCACTTCGGTGGCGGTGTCGCCGCGGCTGACGATGCAGCCGGGTGTTTCCAGCTTCAGCACGATCTCCGGTACGCCGGCGGCGCGCACCCGGGCCAGGGCCGCCGCGGCGTCGGCGTCGCCGTACAGGCCCTGCAGGTCGGGGACGCCGGGCAGCGCGATGTCCGTGTGGCGCAGCATCTCGTCGAAGGCGCGTCGCGCCACCGCCTTGTCGGGCCACAAGCGCGGGCGCCAGTTGGTGTCGAATGCGACCCGGCCGCCGCGCTTGCGCACGCGGTCGAGCAGCGGGAACAGCACGTCCCGTCCGCACTCGCCCCAGATCGCCAGGCTGATGCCGGAAAGGTACAGCAGGTCGTAGCCTTCCAGCGCCTCGATCAGCGCCGGCGACTCCGGCAGCATGAAGAGGTCGCGGGCCGGGGCGCTGTCGCGCCAGTAGAGGAAGCGGCGCTCGCCGGCCGGGTCGGTCTCGATCATGTAGAGGCCGGGGACGCGGCCGGGCACGCGCAGCAGGTGGCCGGTGCCGACGCCCTCCGCCCGCCATGCCGCGGCCATGGCGTCGCTGTGCGCGTCGTCGCCGAGCGCGGTGACGTAATCCACCGCCACGCCGAGGCGCGCGAGATAGACGGCGGTGTTCAGCGTGTCGCCGCCGAAGCCCATGGTGAGCGTGCCGTCCGGCCGGCGCACCAGCTCCAGCATGCATTCGCCCAGCGAGGCGACCCGGCCCATCTGGTTGCTCATGTGCGTTTTCCCGTTCATGCCGGCCCCCGCGCGCGCAGGCGTTCGCGGTGGGCGGTGTAGACGCCGCTGGCGACGATGATGGCCATGCCCGCGAAGGTCCACAGGTCCGGCACGGCGGAGAACACGAGGTACCCGGCCGCCGTCGACCAGATGAGCTGGATGTACGAGTACGGTGCCAGCACCGACGCGTCGCCGTAGCGGTAGGCCAGGATCAGCAGCCATTGTGCCGCGGTCGACGCGACGCCGATCAGCAGGCCGAACGCCAGTTCGGTCGGCGTCGGCATCACCGCATTGAAGGGCAGCAGCACGCTGAGCACCACCAGCCCGGTCAGCGCCGTCCACACCAGCGTGGTGGTGGCGTCCTCCGATCCGGTCATGCGTCGTGTGACGATGATGCCGACGGCCCAGCTGATGGCGGAGAGGATAGGGAACACCGCGGACGCGTCGAAGGCGGCGCTGCCCGGCCGGATCACGATGATCACGCCGATCAGGCCGATCACCACCGCCGCCCAGCGCCGGATGCCGACCCGCTCGCCCAGGAACGGGATGGACAGGGCGGTGACGAAGGCCGGGTTGACGTAGCTGATCGCCGCCGCCTCGGCCATCGGCAGATAGCGCAGGCCGAGAATGAAGAATATCGCCGAACCCAGCATGCCCAGGCCGCGCAGGATCTGCAGCAGCGGGCGCTGCGTGCGCAGCACGGTCGGCCCGCCGCGCACCACCACCGGCACCACCAGCAGCGCGAAGCTGGCGTAGCGCAGCCACGCGATCTCCAGCGAGGGCAGGGTCTGGCTCAGGTGCTTGGCCGTCGCGTCGGAGCAGGTGAAGAACAGCACCGCCAGCACGACCAGCAGGATGCCGCGCACCGGATCGTCCCGCCGCACGGACTGGGCGGCGAGGGCGGACGGTTCGGTGGGGAGGCGGCTGGCGTCTGGCATGGCGGTATCATATACTAATATATTACATCGCGGCAAGCGGCTTTCACCGTCTCAGGGGCTCCATTCCCCGTAGCCGCCGATGATCAGGGAAGAGACGACCGGTGCGGTGCGTTTGCGGTCCATGGCTGCATTTCCCACAAAGTTTGACGTTCAGCAGAGCAAACTCTTATATTTGATGCGGTGCCGCCCGACCTGGAGAACACGTTGGCGAAGTCCGCAGAGACCGTCGTTTCCGAACCCGGGACGGGCATGCCCACGAAGGCCCGCCGCCGCGGGGCGGTGGCACCGGTGGCTCGGCCGCCGCAGCGGGGCGCCACGGCGTCGGCCACCATCTACCGCGCCCTGCGCGACGAGATCCTGTTGCTGCGCCGCAAGCCGGGCGAGCCCATTGCCGAGAAGCAGATCTCCGAAGCCTACGGCGTCAGCCGCACCCCGGTGCGCGAGGCGGTGCTGAAGCTGACCGACGAAGGTCTGATCGAGGTGTTCCCGCAGTCCGGCACCTTCGTTGCCCGCATCCCCATCGGCGCGCTGCCGGAGGCCATCGCCATCCGCCGCGTGCTGGAGGAGGCGACCGTCCGCTACGCCGCCGAGCGTGCGACGCGCAGCCAGGTCGCCCGCCTGCGCGCCTGCATGGAACTGCACCGCGAGCGCGAGGCGGCCGGCGATCTGGAAGGCTTCCACCAAGCCGACGAGGAGTTCCACCGTCTGCTGTCCGAGACCGCCGGCTATCCCGGCTTCTGGACGCTGATCCAGCAGGTCAAGGTGCAGGTCGACCGCTTCCGCCGCCTCACCCTGCCGGCGCCCGGCCGCACCACGCTGGTGATCCGCGAGCACGAGGCGATCATCGACGCGGTCGCCGCGCACGATCCGGACGGTGCGGCCCAGGCGCTGAACACCCATCTGCACGACCTCCAGATCATCATCGCCGAGGCGCAGAAGGCGCACCCCGCCTATTTCACCGCCGCGGACTGACGCCAAGCCGGTGGCGCTAGCTCAGCAGCGCGGCGTGGGCGATGACCTCGTTGGAACCGCGCCAGATCATGTCCAGCGCCACGTAGGTGATGATCGCCAGACCGATCCAGCCGATCCAGCGGTGCTTGTGCAGCAACTTGGCGATGACGTTGGCCGCGGCCCCCATCAGCGCCACCGACAGCAGCAGGCCGATCACCAGCACCGTCGGGTGCTCCTTGGCCGCGCCGGCCACGGCCAGCACATTGTCGAGGGACATCGACACGTCCGCCACCATGATCTGCCAGACGGCGGCCATCACCGTGGCGCCGCCGGCCACAGCGACCGCGCCGCCGCCGCCGGCACCGCCTTCCACCGTCACGTCGGGGGCGTCCATCACCTCATCGGGGGTGACTTCGCCCTGGCCGCCCTGGTGCAGCTCGCGGAACATCTTCCAGCACACCCACAGCAGCAACACCCCGCCGGCCAGCGTCAGGCCGATGACCGCCAGCAGCTGCGTGGTGGCCAGCGCGAAGGCGATGCGCAGGATGATCGCGGCGCCGATGCCCCAGAGGATCACCTTGCGGCGGTTCTCCAGCGGCACCGCCGCGGCGGCCATGCCGACGACGATGGCGTTGTCGCCGGCCAGCACCAGGTCGATGGCGATGACCTGGGCCAGGGCCGCGAGCTGCGCCGTGAAGGCAGCGGTCTCAAACATGGTGGCGCTTCCTTCTCACTCAGTGCATCAACAGGCGCGGCAACCACAGCGAGAACATCGGCACGTAGGTCACCAGGCCCAGCGCCACGAACAGTGCGCCGTAGAAGGGCGTGATCGAGCGCATCACCTCGCCCACCGAGATCTCGCCGATGGCGCAGCCGACGAACTGCGTCGTGCCGACCGGCGGCGTGTTCAGACCCAGCGCGCAGTTGATCAGCATCACCATGCCGAACTGCACCGGGTCCATGCCGTACTGCATGGCGATCGGCAGGAAGATCGGCGTGCAGATCAGGATCGTGCTCGCCATGTCCATGAAGGTGCCGAGCAGGAACAGGATCACGTTGATCAGCAGGAAGATGACGATCGGGTTGGTCGACACGTGCGCCAGCAGCTCGCCGGTCATGTCGGCCACTTCGTACAGGCCCATCAGGTACTGGAACATGGTGGACACGCCGATCAGCAGCAGCACCACGCCGGTGGTCTTCACCGTCTTGGCCGCCGCGATGACGAAGTGCTCCCACGTCATGGTGCGGTAGATGAAGAAGGTCAGCAGGACCGTGTAGATCACCGCGATGGAGGCGGACTCCGTCGCCGTGAAGATGCCCGAGATGATGCCGGCCAGGATGATCACCACGATCAGCATGCCCGGCGCCGCGGCGGCCAGCGTGCGGCCGACGATGGCCCAGCCCGGGAAGGTGCCCGACGGGTAGCCGCGCTTGACCGCGACGTAGTAGGCCGCGCCCAGGTTGCAGACCATCAGCACCAGCGCCGGCATGATGCCCGCGGCGATCAGCGCGCCGATCGACGCCTTGCCGCCCGCGGCCAGTGCGTAGATGATCATGTTGTGGCTGGTCGGCATCAGGGCGCCCACCAGCGCGGCGTGCGTGGTGACGTTGACCGCGTAGTCGGCGTGGTAGCCCTCGCGCTTCATCATCGGGATCATCACGGCGCCCATGGCCGAGACGTCGGCGACCGGCGAGCCGGCGACGCCGCCGAACAGCGTGCAGGCGACGACGTTCGACATGCCCAGGCCGCCGCGGATGTGGCCGACCATGCTCTTGGCCGCGGCGACGATCTTGTCGGCGACGCCGCCGTGCAGCATCAGCTCGCCCGAGAAGATGAAGAAGGGGATGGCCAGGAACGAGAAGATGTTCATTCCCGACATCATCTGCTGGAACGCCACCGCGACCGGCAGGCCCTCGACCAGGATGGTGCACAGCGCCGACAGGCCGATGGCGAAGGCGACCGGGATGCCGAGGATCAGGAACCCGAAGAAGGTGATGGAAAGGACGATCAGTTCCATGACGGCGTGACCTCCTCGCCGCGGATGATCGCGACGATGTGCTCGAGGCAGAACAGCGGGATCAGCGCGCCGGAGATGACCAGCGGGATGTAGCGCACCCCTTCGCTGACGTGCAGGTTGGGCATGCTGTAATTGGCCACCGACCAGCCGAGCACCCAGCCGTTGTAGGCCATGGCGACGCCAAAGATGCCGACCGACGCGTAGATGAAGATCTCGAGCACGTGGCGGGCCTTCGGCGACAGCATGACCAGCAGGGATTCCAGGCTGATGTGGCCGGCGTCGCGCACGCCGACGGCGGCGCCGAGCATGGTGACGTAGAGAACCAGCACGATGGCCAGGTTCTCGGTCCAGGTCGGTGAGCTGTTCAGCGCATAGCGGCCGAACACCTGGTAGAAGACCACGCAGATGAGCACCAGCAGGCCGGTGATGGCGAGCATCATGCTGATGCGCGACAATGTGGCGTTGATGCTTGTGAACCAGCCCGTCATCGGGCGGACTTGGACGGCGGTTTCGGCTTGCATTTCGATGTCCATGACACGTCTCCCCGATGAGGTGGGCGGCGCCGCCTTCATGGCAACAGCGCCGCCCTCAAGTGGGCGTTACTTCGTGTCCTGGATGCGCTTGACGAGGTTCTGCAGGCGCGGCGTGTCGGCGAACTTCGCGTACACCGGCTTCATCGCATCGGAGAACTCCTTCGGGTTCTCGACGTCGAGGATCTGGCTGCCGGCCTGCTCGACGATCGCCTTGGACTTCGCCTCACGCTCGTCCCACAGCTTGCGCATGTAGGGCACCGAGTCCTTGGCCGCCTTGCGGATCAGCGTCTGGTCGTCCTTCGACAGGCGGTCCCACACGACCTTGGAGAACACCAGCACCTCGGGCGCCATGACGTGCTGCGTGCGGTTGTAGAATTTGGCCGCCTCGAAGTGGCGCGAGGACTCGTACGACGGGTAGTTGTTCTCGGCGGCGTCGATGATGCCGGTCTTCAGCGCGGTGTAGACCTCGCCCATCGGCATCGGCGTCGGGTTGGCGCCCAGGGCCTCGATCATCGACACGAACAGGTCCGACTGCTGAACGCGGATCTTCATGCCCTTGAGGTCGGCCAGGGTCTTGACCGGCTTCTTGGTGTAGAAGGAGCGCGAGCCGCTGTCGTAGAAGGCGAGGCCGATCATGCCCTGCGGCTCCATGGCCGCCAGCACCTCGTTGCCGATGGGGCCGTCGAGCACGGTGCGCATGTGTTCGGTCGAGCGGAACAGGAAGGGCAGGGCGACCGCCATCGTCTCCGGCACCACGTTGTTCAGCGGCGCCACGTTGATGCGCATCATGTCGAGGCCGCCGATCTTCAGCTGCTCGATGGTGTCGCGCTCGTTGCCCAGGGCGCCGTTGGCGAACACCTTGACGCCGAGCTTGCCGTTGGTCTGCTCCTTGAGGAGCTTGTCCATGTACTTCACGGCCTCGACGGTCGGGTAGTCGTTCGGGTGGATATCGGCCGAACGGAAGTCGCGGGCCAGCACCGGGCTGGCGGCGAGGATGGCGCCGGCGGTGGCGGCCAGCAGCGTGTTGCGGATGGTACGCAGAGTGGCGTTCATTGGGGTCGTCCTCCAAAAAGTGCCTTGGCGGCGAGTTGGCGCGGTTTTCGACCGCGCTTCTGTGGGGTGTGTTTTCAGCGTTTGGCAGGTGTCAGGCGGTGCTCAGGCGAGGAAATCCTCCCGGAGCGGGGTGAACACGTCGAGGAGCACGCCGGGCTCCAGCGCGACGACGCCGTGCTCCGCGTTGGACGGCACGATGTAGCCGTCGCCGGCGCCGAGGCGGCGGGTGCGCCCCTCGATGGTGACGTCGAAGGAGCCGCTCTCCACCACCGCGCACTGGTGGTGCGGGTGGCGGTGCAGCGGGCCGATGGCGCCGGCCTCGAAGGCGACGCGCGTCATCATCATGGTGGGGTTCCAGCCCAGGATCTTGCGGCGCACACCCTTGCCCAGGTCCTCCCAGGCGACGTCGGCGTCCACCACGAACATGTCGGTGCCGGTCTTGTCGGTCATGGTCGTCATCCGTTCGCTCAGCGGGCCAGCCAGCCGCCGTCGACCGGCAGGATGGTGCCATGGATGTAGTCGGCCGCGTCGGAGGCGAGGAACACCGCCGGGCCGCCGATGTCGGACGGCACGCTCCAGCGCCCGGCCGGGATGCGGCCGA
>NZ_LGQZ01000194.1 GCF_003116015.1 Azospirillum sp. TSO22-1 | reverse complement strand
CCCCGCGCCGGGGGGGGGGGAGGGGGGGGGCATGGCGTGTGTGGCCGGCGTTGATTCCCGTGCAGGCCGCTGCCCCCACCCAACCCTCCCCCAGCGGGGCTGGGGGAGGGCTTTGGGACGCCCTCCGCCCAAGGGAATACTCCCGTGCACATTCGTGTTCACGCCTACAGCTTTCCGGCTGTGTGGCCGCGATGCCGCGCAAATTAGGTTGAAATCCGAAACAACTTGGCAGCAACGAGTTGGGAAGAATCCGCCTGTATCCGCTGTTCGCCTGGGAAATTTCAGAAAAATGTGCCAACACGGCCGCAAAAAGGGGGTAGCTGTCCGTCATTTAACCCAGCATTAACCAGGATCGACTGATCGTCTGCACACCGGAGGCGGGAACTGCGGCAGAGATGGCGCGAAAGACCCCCGCGAATTCGACCACGATGTTTGAAAGGTCCGGAGCATGACCATGACCGGAACCATGCACGAAGTGGCTGGAGGCGTCGGCACCCGCGGCCGGCGGAGCGGGGCGGGCCTCGTGCTGGCGGTCCTGCTGCTGACCGGGTGCCCCGGCACCACCGTCCCCCCGGACACCGCGACGCTGTCCTCCCGCCCGAGCGGGCCGGTGGCGTCCATCCAGGCGCCGCGACCGAAGGCCAAGCCGCCGGTGCGCGCCGAGACCCCCCAGGGGGGCCTGTCGGCCACGGTGCCCAGCGGCATCGGCGTCGCCATGGCTGCCCCGGCCAAACTCGATCCGGACGCGCTGATGGGACTGGACCAGCGCCAGACCAAGCGCCTCCTGGGCGTCCCGGCGGCCATGGAGGACCAGGCTCCGGCCCGGGTGTGGAGCTACGCCAACGGCGCCTGCACCCTGAAGGTCTTCTTCTACATGGACCTGTCGTCCCAGGACTTCCGAGCCCTTTCCTACGATGTGAAGAGCAGCGACCATGTCCCAGATGTCGATCAACGATGCTTCGCCCAACTGCTTGCCCAAGCCGGGGGCGGCAGCCATGAGTAACGCAACGCTGGCGCGCGTCGCGCTGGTCGACGACGACGACCTGTTCCGGGAGTCGCTCGGCCTGAACCTCGGCGACGAGGGCTTCGAGGTGGTCTCCTTCGACCGCGGCGAGCCGGCGCTGGACTTCTTCGCCAACGGCGGCCAGGTCGACATCGTGCTGCTCGACTGGCGTATGCCGAAGATGGACGGCCTCGAGGTGCTGCGCCAGATGCGCGCCCGCGGCATCGACCTGCCGGTCATCTTCCTGACCGTGCTGTCCGACCAGATCTACGAGGAGGCCGCGCTGTCCGGCGGCGCCCTCGACTTCGTCGAGAAGTCGCGCAGCCTGTCGATCCTGCTGAAGCGCATGCGCCTCATCATCGACGGCAACAAGGTGCCGGGCGAGGAGGTCGCCGCCAACGACACCGGCGTGCACCACCTGGGCAAGCTGGAGCTGCGCCTGGACAACAGCCGCGCCCTGTGGGACGGCACCCGCATCGACCTGACGCTGACCGAGTTCAACATCGTCAAGCTGATGGCGACGCGGCCGGAGGAGGACGTCTCCTACCGCGAGATCTACGACCTGGTGCACGGCAAGGGCTTCCTGGCCGGCTACGGTCCCTCGGGCTATCGCGCCAATGTGCGCGCCTTCATCAAGCGCATCCGCCAGAAGTTCCGCGCGGTCGATGCCGAGTTCGACTGCATCGAGAACTACCCGGGCTTCGGCTACCGCTGGGGCGACGGGACCGGTCAGCGCAATGGCAATGAGGACGCGGACGTTGGCCTCCTCGACGACGCTGCCGCTGCTGCGGAGTAACGTGGCCCGGACCCGGTGGCTGTGGCGCTCGCTGGCGAGCCGGCTGGCGCTGCTGACCATCGTGTTCCTGGCCGTGCCGGTGCTGATCTACGATCAGTTCCGGCGCGCCGACGAAACCGGCCAGACCCTGCTGCTGCAGAGCGCGCAGCAGCAGGGCCGGCTGATCGCCCGCGCCATCCAGCCCGACCTGGGCCGCGCCGACCGCGCCAGCCTGCCGCAGATGGGGCAGGTGCTCACCCGCTTCGCCGACGACCGCACGCGCCTGCGCCTGCTGGTCCGCCCGCGCGCCCTGTCGGGCGGTGACGGCTTCTTCTACGTCGGCGCCGCGCCCGCCGTCTCCACCGCCGACCTCGATGCCGAGCGCCGGCAGCTGGTGGAGCAGGGGATCCTCGACCGCCTCGGCTCCAGCTGCGAGGGCAACGTGCCGCTCGCCATGCGGGTGCCGCGCACCTCGGGGGCGGAGGAGGTGCTGACCTCCATCACGCCGATGAACACGTCGTTCGGCTGCTGGGCGCTGGTCACCAGCAACGACACCGAGGCGCTGCTCGGCTCCTCGCTCGGCCGTCCGTACTGGAAGACGACGACCGTGCAGCTGGCCGCGCTGATCTACGTGGCGATGGCCGGTCTGGTGCTGATGGTGCTGGTCGGCGTCATGCGCAACCTGCACCGCTTCGGCGACCTCGCCCGCGACCTCGTCGGCGGCGAGACGCCGGGCGAGAGCTTCGCCCAGCGCAACACCGTGCCCGAGCTGGCCGGCGTCGCCGAGGCCTTCGACAGGATGGTGGACACGCTGCGGCAGAGCGCCATCCAGCTGCGCCGCGCCGCCGAGGACAACGCGCACGCCTTCAAGACGCCGATCGCCGTCATCCGGCAATCGACGGAGCCCCTGCGCCGCGCCCTGCCGGAGGACGACGTCCGCAGCCACCGGGCGCTGACCATGATCGACAAGTCGCTGGACAAGCTCGACGGGCTGGTGTCGTTCACCCGCCGCATGGACGAGGCCGCCGCCGACCTGCTGGAGCCGCCGCGCAAGAAGATCAACATGTCCGCGCTGGTCGAGCGCATGGCCAACAGCTACACCGGCCTGCTGTCGGAGCGGAAGCTGCACATGCGCTCCTCGATCCAGCCGGGCGTGGTGGTGCGCGCCAGCGAGGACATCCTGGAGACGGTGGTCGAGAACGTGGTGGAGAACGCGGTCAGCTTCTCCCCCGCCGACGCCACGGTCAGCGTCCGCCTCAGCCGCAACGGCCGCACCGCCGAGCTGGTGGTGGAGGACGAGGGGGCCGGCGTCGATCCCGGCAACCTGCCGCGCATCTTCGAGCGCTACTTCTCGCAGCGCGAGGCCGGCAAGGGCATGCCCGACACCGACCCGACCGGGCAGACGGCGGAAGGCACGCACTTCGGCATCGGGTTGTGGATCGTGCGGCGCAACATCGAGGCGCTGGGCGGCACCGTGACCGGCGAGAACCGCCGCGACACGCGAGGCTTCCGCATGCGGATCGTGCTGCCGGTGGTGGGATAGATCCTCAGGTGGCGGGGATTTACCACAGAGACACAGAGGCACAGAGATAATCATTCTCCGTGTCTCTGTGTTTTCCCGTTGCGTCGCGTGGATTTCGGGCGTGCGGACGCTGATCAGCTCGCCCCGCCGAAGTAATCATCCTTGTCCCGCACCAGCACCGCGCGCGGCGTCGCCGGCCGCTCCGGTCCGGTGTGCACCGGCACGAAGGGCGCCTTCGGGGCATCCCAGCCCGCGACCAGCGCGTCGAAGCGCAGCGGCGCGCTGGTCAGCATCTGCACCAGCAGCGCGGCGGCGACCAGGGGGATGAGCGCGTCTTCCAGCCGGTTCACGTCCCGCTCCTCGGGTAAGGACATGAAACAAAGCGTACATCGCCGTCCGCTCATGTCAGCCCGTCCAAAGGTCCAGGGTGACGGCATCCCCCGATTGTCGCAGCCGGCAGCCTTGCTGTTGCCACAACCCGCCGCTACGGTTGCCGCGGATCGGAAGGGGTAGCGAACGGCCATGCACGCGATCGTCGTCTACGTTCTCGGTGTGGCGGGTCTGCTGCTGCTGGTCAGCGCGCTGCCGCCGCTGGCGGCGCGGCTGCGGGTGCCGTACACGGTGCTGCTGGCGGCGGCGGGCATCGCGCTGGGTGCGCTGATCAAGGGCGCCACCGTGCTGGACGGGCTGGCCGGTCCGCTGGGCGACTTCTTCGTCTCGCTCTCCGGCCTCGACCTGTCGTCGGAGACGCTGCTCTACATCTTCCTGCCCATTTTGCTGTTCGAGACGGCGCTGGCCATCGACGTGCGCCGGCTGATCGACGACCTGGCGCCGATCCTCGCCATGGCGGTGGTGGCGGTGTTCGTCTGCACCTTCGCGGTCGGCTACGCGCTGTGGGCGGTGTCGCCGATGGGGCTGGTGCCGTGCCTGCTGCTCGGCGCCATCGTCGCCACCACCGACCCGGCGGCGGTGGTCTCGATCTTCCGCGACCTCGGCGCGCCGCGGCGCCTGACCATGCTGGTCGAGGGCGAGAGCCTGCTGAACGACGCCGCCGCCATCGCGCTGTTCACGCTGCTGCTCGGCATGCTGACCCGGCGCTCCGACGGCGGGGTGCTGGAGGCGGCCATCGACTTCCTGCGCAGCTTCGGCGGCGGGGCGTGCGTCGGTTTCGTCCTGGGGCGCCTCGCCTGCCTGCTGGTGACGCCGGTGCGCGACCAGCCGATGGCGGAGATCACGCTGACCGTGGCGCTCGCCTATCTCAGCTACCTGCTGGCCGACCATTACCTGGACGTGTCGGGCGTGGTGGCGGTGGTGGCGGCGGCGCTGGTGGTCGGCTCGGTCGGCAAGACGCGCATCTCGCCCGACACCTGGGTGGCGCTGGAGCACATCTGGAAGCAGCTGGGCTTCTGGGCGAACTCGCTGATCTTCCTGCTGGTCGCGCTGGTCATCCCGCACATCGTCGAGCGCGTGGCGTGGAGCGACGCCGGCTACCTCGTGGTGGCGGTCGCGGCGGCGCTGGCGGCGCGCGGCGTGGTGCTGTTCGGGCTGCTGCCGGCGCTGTCGGCCTTCGGGCTGGCGCAGCGCGTCGGCCACGCCACCAAGGCGGTGATGCTGTGGGGCGGCCTGCGCGGCGCGGTGTCGCTGGCGCTGGCCATGGCGGTCACCGAGAACGGCCGGGTGCCGGCGGGCGTGCAGGAGTTCGTCGCCGTGCTGGCGACCGGCTTCGTGTTCTTCACGCTGTTCGTCAACGGCACGACGCTGCGCCCGGTGATGCACAAGCTGGGGCTGGACCGCCTGTCGCCGGTCGAGCGCGCCATGCGCAACCGCGCGCTGGCCCTGTCGGTCGCCCGCGTGCAGGAGCGCGTCGGCGACCTCGCCCGCACCTACGAGATCGAGGAGCTGGCCACGCAGCGGATGCTCGACCACTACGCCGAGCGTCTGGAGGCCATCGAGGGCGAGCGCCACGCCGAGGCCCCGCTGTCGCAGGCGGAGCGCGTCACCATCGGCCTCGTCATCCTCGTCAACCGCGAGCAGGAACGCTACTACGCCCATTTCCAGGAGGGCATCCTGTCGCGCGGCGTGGTCGAGTTCCTGGCGGCGCGCGCGGCCCGCACGCTCGACGCTGTGCGGGCGCAGGGGGAGGCCGGCTACGCCAAGGCGGCCGACGGCATCATCGACTTCTCGCTGCAGATGCGCGCCGCCAGCTGGCTGCACCGCCATTTCGGCATCCAGCGCCCGCTGGCCCGCCGGCTGGCCATGCGGTTCGAGGTGCTGGTGTCGGTGCGCATGGTGCTGCGCGAGCTGCGCGCCTTCAGCCGGCAGCGCCTCGCCCAGGTGCTCGGCCCCGACAGCGCGGTGGAGCTGGAGGGGCTGCTGGCGGTGCGCCTCGACCGCGTCGAGAAGGCGCTGGCGGCGCTGCGCCTGCAGTATCCGGACTACGCGACGGTGCTGCAGAACCAGTACCTGGGCCGCGCCGCGCTGCGGCTGGAGGCCGCCGACTACCGCGCGCTGCACGCGGAATCGGTGATCTCGCAGGAGGTGCTGAACGACCTGGAGCGCGACATCGCCGGCCGCCGTCGCGCGCTGGAGCAGGCGCCGACCCTCGACCTGCGCCTCGACCGCAACGAGTTGGTGCGTCGCGTGCCCATCTTCGCCGGCCTGGCGCCGGAGCGGGCGGCGCGCATCGTCAAGCTGCTGAAGTCGCGTCTCGTGCTGCCCGGCGAGACCATCGTGCGGCGCGGCGACCGCGGCGACTGCATGTTCTTCGTCGCCTCCGGCGCGGTGGAAGTGCTGGTGCCGGGGCTGGAGATGCCGGTCAAGCTCGGCTCCGGCGACTTCTTCGGCGAGATGGCGCTGCTCAACGGCCAGCCGCGCAACGCCGACGTGCGGGCGCTCGGTTACTGCCAGCTGCTGGTGCTGGAGGAGAAGGACTTCTGGCGCCTCGTGCGCAAGGACCCGTCGCTGCGCACCCACATCGAGGACGTCGCCGCCAAGCGCCGCGCGCCCGCCCGGCTGCCGCAGCCGGTGGCGGTTCCGGCGGGGGAGTGAGCGCATTCCCTTGTTTTTCTTCGTCATCCCCGCGAAGGCGGGGATCCATAATTCTCAAAGCGAGTGGCTGCGGAACGTATGGATCCCCGCCTTCGCGGGGATGACGGCCGAAAGAAGTCCGCGGAACCGGACGACGCAACCCACCCTTGCCCTCACGCCGCTTTCCACCGCTCCCCCGACCGCTTAAACAACCAACAAAACGCAGGGGCGAGAGATGGCGCAGCAGGTTGCCGGCGAGGTGCGGTCGGATTGGGTGCGGGTGATGCCCGCCGTGTTCGTGCTGCTGTGGAGCACCGGATTCATCGGCGCCAAGTTCGGCCTGCCCTACGCCGAGCCCTTCACCTTCCTGCTGCTGCGCATGCTGGCGGTGGCGGCGCTGCTCGGCCTCGTTGCGCTGGTGACGCGCGCCCCCTGGCCGAGGAGCTGGCGGCTGGCCGGGCACATCGCGGTGGCCGGGCTGCTGGTGCACGCGGTCTATCTCGGCGGCGTGTTCTTCGCGATCTCGCAGAAGGTGCCGGCCGGCATCACCTCGCTGATCGTCGGCATCCAGCCGCTGCTCACCGCGGCGCTGTCCGGCTGGCTGCTGGGCGAGCGGGTGTCGGCACGGCAGTGGGGCGGGCTGCTGCTCGGCCTCGTCGGAGTCGGGCTGGTGGTCAGCGAGAAGATCACCGCGGGCACCGGCAGCGCGTTCGGCCTCGGCGCGGCGGTGGCGGCGCTGGTGGGGATCACGCTGGGCACGCTGTATCAGAAGCGCCACTGCACCGGCATGGACCTGCGCACCGGCGCCACCATCCAGTACGCCGCCACCGCCGTCGCCTTCGCCGTGATCGCGCCGCTCACCGAATCGATGCGCGTGCAATGGACGGGCGAGTTCGTCTTTGCCCTGACCTGGCTCACCCTGGTGCTGTCGGTGGGGGCGATCTTCCTGCTGTTCGCGCTGATCCGCCGGGGAGCGGCGGCGCGGGTGGCCAGCCTGTTCTACCTGACCCCGCCGGTCACCGCGGTGGTGGCCTGGGCCATGTTCGACGAGCGCCTGGGCGCCGTGGCGCTGGCCGGCATGGCGATGACTGTGGTCGGCGTGGCACTGGTCAACCGTTCCGCGTAGCGGCCCGCAAGAGACTGCGTGACTTGCGTCCCACGGTGTGTGTATTAATTTTTATCTAGCGGTTGGGACCGGGGCGACCCGGTCCTGCGATCATCGGCAGGGGCGCCATGGAGACTTTCTCGCTCGACGACAGCCGTACCCTCCAGGCCATCGGCATCCTCGCCGACGTGCTGGACGGGGTCTCCGGTCCGGGCGGGCTGGACACCGTGCTGGTGTCCAAGGCGCTGCGCCAAGTGGTCGCCACCAAGTCGCAGCCGGCCTTCGAGTTCGCCACCCGCGCCTTCAACACGCTGGATCCTGCGGTGCGCCGCAAGGTGGCGGCCGACGCCGACACCGCCGCGCGCGACGCGGTCGAGCTGCGCGGCCGCGTCGCCGGCTTCCTCAGCACCGCGCCCCGCAAGGAGCGCGGCGCGGCCCAGGCGCCGACCAGCTTCCTCAACGCCCTCAACCTCCGCCACAAGCGCCGCAACCCCGAGGCGTAACCCTCTCCCGTCCCGGGAGAGGGTGGCCGCGAAGCGGCCGGGTGAGGGTGCCGGCAAGGATCCTTGATTTTACCCTCACCCTCCCGCCGCGATGCGGCGGGGCCCCCCCCCCCCCCCCCCCGGGGGGGGGAAAAA
>NZ_LGQZ01000122.1 GCF_003116015.1 Azospirillum sp. TSO22-1 | reverse complement strand
CAACGAGCGCCGAAGGCGATCGTAGGCGGAGCGCGGTCGCCCGACTTGCGGGCGACCGGTGGTTGGGTGGGGGCGACGGCCTGCCCGAGAATTCGCTGCCCCCACCTAACCTCCCCCGCCGGAGGCGGGGGAGGGACTGGCCAGGGCTTTGCTCAGCAACTCCTCCGCCTGCAGCCCGCCCCACTCCAGCGGGCCGACGACGCGGGCCACTTCGCGGCCCTGGCGGTCGAGGATCAGCGTGGTCGGCAGCGCCTGGGCGCCCAGCACGCTGGTCAGCGTGCGGTCCTCGTCGAGGAAGGCCGGCAGGTTGGTGACTCCGGTGTCGGCGTAGAACTTCTGCACCGCCGGCCAGCCCTTGCGGTCCAGCGAGATCGGCACGACCTGCACGCCCTCCGCCCCGCGCCGCGCCTGCAGCTTGTCGAGGTTCGGGAACTCGGCGCGGCAGGGCAGGCACCACGTCGCCCACAGGTCGAGCACCACCGCCTTGCCGCGGAACTCCTCCAGCCCGTGTCGGCTGCCGTCCGGGGCGTGGATGCTGATCGAGGGCAGCTCGACGGGCGTGTCGTGCACGGTGACGCTCGCCTTCGGCCCGGCCAGCGCCGGTCCCGCGACCAGGAGCAGGATGGCGAGCAAGGCCCTCACAGCAATACGCCCAGCGCCAGCAGCGCGCCGAACACCGCCTGCAGCTTGGCGGTCTTGGCCAGGAAGCCGTTGAGGCCGCGGCCCGGCGGCTCGGCTTTGAATCCGCAGATGGTGTGCAGCGTCGGCGGTACGGCGCCCAGCGCCAGCCACACCCCGGTGTCCGGCAGCAGCGCCGCCAGCGGGATCAGCAGCGCGAACGGCGCCAGCACGAACGCCGCGTAGATCGCCGTCGCCGCCTTCGGCCCGGCGGCGATGGCCAGCGTGCGGCGGCCGGCGCGGGCGTCGGACTCGCGGTCGCGGTGGTTGTTGACGTGCAGCACCGCCACCGCCGGCAGCCCGATGGCCGCTCCGGCCAGCAGCGCCGGCCACGACACCGATCCGGCTTGCAGCCACGCGGTGCCGCACACCGCGGCGACGCCGAAGAACAGGAAGACGAACACCTCGCCCAGCGGCGTGTAGGCGATCGGCAGCGGCCCGCCGGTGTAGGCCCACCCGGCCAGGATCGACAA
The DNA here is from genome assembly GCF_003116015.1 of Azospirillum sp. TSO22-1. GTDB lineage: Bacteria > Pseudomonadota > Alphaproteobacteria > Azospirillales > Azospirillaceae > Azospirillum. The sequence continues at coordinate 6,927 of NZ_LGQZ01000122.1, read as the reverse complement.
GGCGCCCAGCAGCAGGATCGGCCAGCCGCCCTCCGCCACCAGGAACAGCCCGATCAGCGCGGCGAGGCCGAAGCAGATCCATGCGCCGTGGCGGACCTGGGCGGCGCTGGCCCAGCCCTCGGCGGTGACGCGCGGCGGGCCGACGCGGCCGGCGGTGTCCAGCCCGCGCTCGCCGTCGGCGGCGTCGTTGTAGAGGTTGGTGCCGGCCTGGATCAGCACGGCGCCGAGCAGCGTCGCCAGCGCCACCAGCGGGTGGAACAGCCGGGCGTCGGCCCAGGCAAAGGCGAGGCCGACCACCACCGGCACCACGGCGATGGTCAGCGTGCGCGGCCGCACGGCCTGGACCCACAGCGAGAGCCCGGAGGGGCGGGCGAGGGTGGCGACGGTCATGGCGTGTCCTCCGGGGGCCCAGCGTACAGGCGGCGGGCGCGCTCTTCAAAGGCTCTTACGATGCGCGGCTCGGCCGCGGGCAGGCCGGTGCGGGCCAGCGCGGCGAGCAGGGCCGAGCGGAACTCCACCGTCACCTCGGCATCCACGCGGCAGCCGGCGCCCTCCGGCGTGAAGCTCCAGCGCAGCGCGAAGCGCCGCCACGGGCCATCCTGCGACACGATCTCCAGCCATTCCGGCGCCGCGAAGCGCGCGGTGGACCGGAAACGCGAACGCAGCGGGCCGAAGCCGAACACGTTGTCCACCAGCCAGGAACCGTCGGCGCGCCGCTCCAGGACGCGCGCCGCCACGCAGCCGGGCATGAAGGCCGGGTAACCCTCGATGTCCGCCACCATCGCGAAGAGCTGCTCCGCCGTGAAGGCGGGGAAGTCCATGCGCCAGTGACGGCGCAGCGCCGGCTCCGCGGTCTCCAGGGTCACGGCAGGTCGCCGCGGCGGAACAGCAGGAAGCCGAGACCGGCGGTGGCGGTGCCGAGCGCCGCCGGGTAGACCAGCGCCCAGACGATGTAGCCGGTGATGCCGAAGTTATCGAGGATCACGTACGCGGCCGAGCCGAGCAGCACCAGCTGCGGGTCGAACAGCAGCATCGACGCCGTGCGGAACACCTGCAGCGGGTTGGCGAGCGCCACCGCCAGCACCGCGTCGGGCGGCAGGCTGCTGCGCAGCAGCACGCCCAGCAACACGAGGTCGAGGAAGCAGATCAGCACCAGCCAGACGATGAACGCCGCGGTCTGCGCCACGTCCGACGAGCGCGCCAGCACCGAGATCAGGAAGCCGATCCCCAGGAAGCACCAGGTCAGCGACAGCAGCAGCGCCACGTCCACCACCAGATGCCACCAGGGCACCGCCACGCCCATCGCCGCGCCGTAGGCAATGGCGCCCAGCAGCGCCAGCACCACCGGCACGAACACCACGGCGAAGCGCCCGAGCATCCGCCCCCAGTACCACGCGCCCAAGGGCACCGGCAGCGAGAGCATGTACTCGAACACCCCCGCCTCGCGGTCGCCGGCCACCGAGCGCACGGTGGTGATCAGGATGAACACTGGAAGGATCGCCATGGCGAGCTGGATGTAGGTGACCAGCAGCCGGCTCAGCCCCGTGAAGCCCATGACGCGCGACTCGGTCAGGCCGAACACCAGCAGGCCAACGACGATGCCGCCGAACACCAGGCTGTACAGCAGGAACCAGCGGGCGCGGGTCGATTCCGCGATGTCCAGGCGGACGGCGGAGAGGAAGGCGGTCATCGCGTCTCTCCCGCTTCGGCGGTGGTGGTCGTGGGAGCGCACTCGGTGCGCTTCAGCGCGGCGGCCTTCATGGCGTCGAACGGCACGGTGTCGGCGCCGTTCGGCACCGCGGCGAAGCCGTAGCCCATCGGGGTGGGAAGGCCCTGGCGGTAAGCGGCCTGCCGGGCGTCCAGCCACGTGGCGCCGTCCTGGTGGCTCATCGCCCAGAACTTCGCCGCGGGCTCGGCGGCCCAGGCGTTGCGCTGCGTGAAGTTCACCGCGCAGCCGACGTCGTCGAACTTGAACAGCTTGTTGTTCGGCCCGCCGCGGATCTCGGCGGCGTAGCGCAGCTCCGAGACGATCATGCCGCAGAAGTCGCAGGCGTCGCGGCCGAGCTTGATCGGGCCTGGCCCTTCCTCGCTGCCGCAGCCGGCCGGCAGCCACGCCAGCGCGACGCCGGCGGCGGAGAGCTTCAGGACATCACGCCGTGGCAGGGGGCTCATACGCGGGGCTCCTCCAGGTTGACGGCGGTGATCAGGCCGGAATAGCGCGACAGCGTGCCGAGGAAGCGCAGCCGGTCGGGGCCGGGCACCTCGCCCTCCCACACCAGCCCGGTGTCGGCATCCCGGAAGCCCCACTCGTGCATGGCGCGGGCGAAGGCGTCCTCGCGCCGCGAGACGGCGAGGCGGCAGGCCAGCACCGCGGCGCGGTCCAGCGCGTCGGCCACGGTGTCGTCCAGGGCGACCCGGCCGCCGTCCAGCTCGATCACGCGGTCGACCAGCGGCGCCACCTCGTCCAGGCGGTGGCTGGTGATCAGCATGGTGGTCCTGGGCATCTCGGCGAGCAGCGCGAACAGCGCCTTGCGGGCCGGCGGGTCGAGGTTGGCGGCCGGCTCGTCCATGATCAGCAGGCCGACGTCGCGGCCCAGCGCGATGGAGATCAGCAGCTTCTGCTTCATGCCGCCCGACAGCTTGACGAAGGGGCGGTTGCGGATCGGCTCCAGCGTCAGGCCGAGTCGGCCGGCGACAATCTCGAACCGCTTCGGGTCGGCGCCGGTGACCTGCGCGGTGAAGCGCAGCAGTTCGCCCACCGGCATCTTCAGCGGCGGCGGCATCTGCGGCACGAAGCCGACTCCCTTCAGCACCTCGGCGCGCTGCGCGCGCGGGCTGCGGTCGTCGATCAGGACGGAGCCGTCATGGGCGTACTCGCCCAGCAGGCAGCGGATCAGCGTGGTCTTGCCGGCGCCGTTGGAGCCGATCAGCGCGACGCGCGAGCCCGTCGCGATCTCCAGCGACAATGCGTCGAGGACGCGCGCGCCCTTGAAGACCTTGGTCAGGTTCTCGATGCGGATCATCGACGGTGGTGTCCTTCCCTGCGTTCCAGGGATATTGGAAGGCGGGCGGGGTCGGGGCGCCTTGATGAACGTCAAGTCAGGCGCGGGAGAGGCTGCGTCACAGCAGCTTCCCCAACCCCTTGATGTCGAACTTCAGCGCGCCGGTGGGGCAGACCTCGACGCACATGCCGCAGCGGGTGCAGTCGGCGCCGATCTCCTGCTTCACGTCCTCGTTCCAGCCGAACTTCGTCATCGACAGCACGTGCGGCACCATGCAAACGCGGCGGCACTCCCCCTCGTGCAGGCAGGCCTCGGCGTTGTAGCGCACGTGCACCGGCGATACCGCGCCGACCACGCCGTAGGTCATGCCGATCGGGCACATGTAACGGCACCAGAAGCGGCGCGAGTAGAACACCTCCACCGCCAGCAGCACCGCCACCCACAGGACCGCCAGCGAGATGCCGTAGGTGAAGGCGCGGCTGAGGATGCCCACCGGGTTGATCGTCTCGAACACCGTGTAGCCGGTGACCACCGCCAGCGCGGCGAACACCACGTACAGCACCGTGCGGGTGCCGCGGTGCAGCTGATGGTCCTTCGCCCAGCCCCTGGCGGCCAGCTTCAGGTGCAGCATCTCCCCCAGCTCGCCCAGCAGATGGTACGGGCAGACCCACGAGCAGAAGCTGCGCCCGCCGAACAGCCACCAGACGATCAGCACGGTGGACGTGCCGATCACCAGGTTGATGACGACCTCCTTGTAGGCCAGCATCACCTGCAGCGCCGAGTTCAGGTCGGCCATGTGGAAGCCGACGAAGCGCGACGCGGTCAGCGCCCCTTCCACCACCTGGATGTCGAACTGGTAGGACAGCACGAACAGCAGGTTGACCAGCACGATGGAGATCCAGCGGCGGATCCGCCAGCGGTTGCCGGGCTTGAAGTGGGTCTTCTCTTCCTTGATGAACTGCTTGCGCTTCTTGACCTGTTCCGGCTCGCGCTTGAACTGGAACAGCGCCTTGGCGGCGTCGGTCTGCTGGGCGGGCGTGGGCTTGGCCGGCTCGCGGCCGAACATCACGGCGAAGCTGTCGAGGAGACGGCTCATTTCGGGGCGCTCCCGCCCAGGCGGGCGTCGATGACGAGGACGGCGGGCTCGGTCGGGCAGATCATCTCGCACATGCCGCAGCCGACGCAGCTCGGGTGGATCACCGGCGTGCGGCGCTTGTCGTTGGGATCGGAACTCATGGGTTCCAGCGTGATGGCGCCCTTCACCGGACACTCGCGCACGCACAGGTCGCACAGCGGCAGGTCGTAGGGATGATCGGCGACCGGGATCGGTTTCCAGCGATCCACCTCGGCGTAGCGGTGCACCCCCTCGTAATCCTCGCCGCGCGCCTGCCCCTTGAAGCCCAGGCCCTGGCGGGCGAGGCAGGCGTCCGGCTTGTCGACCCGGGCGAGGCCCATGCGCACCTCCTCCGGCTTGCTGGGCTTGTGGCTCAGCGCGCCGGTGGGGCAGGCGAGGATGCATTGCAGCGCGTCGCAGGAGAAGTCGCAGGCCTGCTCGCGGGCGGCGATGTAGGGCGTGCCGATGCCGAAGCCCTCGTCGATGTCGGCGAGCACGATGGCCTCGACCGGGCAGACCTGCACGCACTGCCCGCACTTGATGCAGGCGGCGAGGAAGTCGCGCTCGACGATGGCGCCGGGCGGGCGCAGGCGGCTTTCGGCGAGCGCCGCCAGCGGCAGGAAGCCGCCGAGCGCGGCGCCGGCCACGGCGGTGCCGAGCAGCGCGCTGCGCAGGAACTCCCGCCGGTCGGACTTCTCTTCACCCAGGAACTGGGCAATCGCGGACATGGGGGTCTCCTCAGGAAGCCGGGCGCGTGGCCACCGGCCGCAGCGACGGCGTGGCGTCGCGCAGCACCAGCTTCGGTGTGTTGAACGGCGCCAGCCGTTCCATGAAATCCAGCAGCTCCAGCATGGGCGAGGCGCGGAAGAACTGGGCGTCGCGCACGTCCATCCACAGCCGGTCGGCGTAGGCGTAGACCTCGTACGGGCTGTCGCCCGTGCCGTCACGGTTGCGGTCGAAGCCTTCGTAGCCGTCCCAGTGGTTGCCGGCCCACTCGTGACGCAGCGCGCTGCCGCCGCCCTGCACGGCGACCGTGCCGAAGTTGCCGACGAAGTCGTTGCGGCGCACCTGCACGCCTTCCCAGTCGTTGTGGAACATCATCGCCATGCCGTTGTAGGCGATGCGGTTGCCCTCCACGACGACGGGGTGGTCGGGGTCGTGCGGCGACAGGTCGGTGTAGATGCCCGTGGCGTTGGACAGGATGTCGTTGTCGACGACGGTGATTCCGCTCGACTCCTTCATCCCGATGCCGGTGCCCGACGGGCCCTGGGTGTGGACGATGCGGTTGTGCCGGATCTCCACGCCCTCGGAATACATCAGGAAGACGCCAACGGTGTTGCCCTCGAACACGTTGTTCCGCGCCACGTTCTCCTTGGCGAACATGAAGTGGAAGCCATAGCGGCCGCCGATCAGCCGGTTGCCGGTCAGCGTGTTGTTCTTCGAGTACCAGATGACGGTGTCGCGGGCGTTCTCGACAATGTTGTCCTGGACGGTGTTCTCCATGCTGTACCACAGCCGGATGCCGTCGCCGCGCAGGCCGATCTCCTCGGACCGGGGGCGGATGGTGTTGCGGCGGATGACGTTGTTGTCGGCCTTGTGCAGGTCGATGCCGATCAGGCAGTCCTCGATCCGGTTGTCCTTGAGGATGTTGTAGCGCCCGCGCACCTGCACCGCGGCGTCCAGCGTGTCGTGCAGCATGCCGGAGTTGACGATGCGCAGCCCCGCCAGCGTGGCGCCGTTGGTCGCCACCGTCACCACCGTCCCCTGGCCGCCGCCGTCGATGGTGGCCTTGCCACCGCCCTCGATGGTGATCGGCCGCTCCAGGCGGACCGGGCCGGCGTAGACGCCGGGGTCCAGCCGCAGCGTGTCGGCGATGGGCGTCGCGTCGATCAGCGGCTGGAGCGGCACCGGCTGCGCCAGGGCCGGGGCGGCGCACAGCGCCGCGGGGGCCAGGGCGGCGCACAGCGCCGCGAGGACGGTCAGGAACCTCGGCATGGGCGTGCGGGCCTAGCGGCGGCCCGCCTCCTCGGACAGCTGCTTGCGGCGGATCAGCGTCGCCAGGATCAGCACGACCGCCGCCGCCAGCATCAGCGCGAAGCCGTAGTGCGGGTAGGAGAAGGTGGAGAACTGCGCGACCTTGCCCTCGCCGAACACGGTGGGCATGAAGGGCTTGACCGTGAAGGCGCCCCACGGGCTGAGATGGTGGCCGAACCACCACAGCCAGAACGAATAGTCGGCGACGAAGGCCGCCGGCACGATGATGCCGCCGATCGGCAGCAGCCACCAGAACGGCCCGCGGTAGAACAGGAAGGCCAGCAGCATCACGCCGACCAGACCGAAGGCGTACGGCGCGGCGGCCAGCTCGAAGCGGGCGCCGTTCTCGATCGGCTCCATGCCGATGTAGTGGTTGATGGTGTTCATCTCGTGGACGCAGTCGAGCGCTTCGTCCTCGACCACTTCCTTGTTCTTGCGCAGTTCGCAGCCGTTCTTCACGCCGTCGACGTGGAAGTGGATGCGCACGCCGTCCGGGAAGGTCTCCGGCGGGTAGTTCGGCGCCTTCAGCGACACCCACCAGACCGGCGAGATGTACGCCGCGGCGAGCAGGACCATGGCCACCAGCGTCAGCGCGCGGAACACCAGGACACGGCGGGCCTGGAGCCCGGTATCGGACGCGGCGGCGGCGGCTTGGTAGGTGGTGGTGCTCATGGGAAGCGTCCTTGTATCGCGGGGTATTGCCCCCACCCCTGACCCCTCCCCCGCTTCGCAGGGGAGGGGGAGAGAGGCACCCTCCCCTGCGAAGCGGGGGAGGGA
>NZ_LGQZ01000232.1 GCF_003116015.1 Azospirillum sp. TSO22-1 | reverse complement strand
GTGCTGAACACGCTGGGCGCCGACTCCCGCCGCCTGGACGCGCAGATCAAGTTCAACTCGTCCATGCAGGACGCCTTGACCAGCAGCTTGGGCGCCATCGTGGACGCCGACCTGGCCAAGGAGAGCGCGAACCTGCAGGCGCTGCAGATCAAGCAGCAGCTGGGTGCGCAGACCCTCGGCATCGCCAACCAGGCGCCGTCGATCCTGCAGAGCCTGTTCCGCTAACCGCCTCCAAACGGGCCGGCCCTCGGGTCGGCCCGTTTTCTATTTTTCGGCCTTAACCATAAATAAACCATCGCATGTAGGAATTGAGGTCCGTGGGCTTTGACCCGGGACGATGGAGTGAGTGATGCTGCGGACGAAGAATCCCTATCAGCAGGTTCAGCGGGCGAGCGAGACCCAGAGGGATTTCGAGCTGCGGGTCTTCCGGCAGGTGACCTTCGCGATGCAGAAGGCCCATCAGGAGAACGACACCATCGGTCTGGTGCGCGCCGCGACCAACAACTACCTGCTCTGGCAGACGCTGCTGAACGACGTCACCAGCGACGACAACAAGCTTCCCCGCGACCTGCGCCGCAGCATCGCCATCGTCGCCAAGGCGGTGAGCAAGGAAATCGACGAGAACATCAACGGCACCCTCGACGTCGACTTCCTCGTCAACATCAACAACAACATCATCGACGGCCTGGCGACCACCCCGCCGGGCGTGCCGACCGACGTCGTCTGACAGCCCGCCGCACCCTCCGCTGGCTGGGCGTCCCATGTCTCCCCTCGTCACGGCCATCCTGATGCAGGCACAGCGCGTTGCCACCGTGGATCCGGTGGCGGCGCTCGATCTGTGCGACCGCATCGGCGATCTTGCGGCCGAGCGGGACGACTACTGCCTCGTGCGCGGCGAATGCCATCTGGCGGCCGGCGACCTGGACGCCGCCCGCTTCTGGATCGCCCGCGCGGCGGCGCTCGGCAGCCTCGACCCGGCCGGGCTGATCGCGCTGGCCCGCTTCCACAAGCGCACCGGCGACCACGCCCGCGCCGCGGCGGTCCACCGCGCCGCGCTCGCCTGGCTGCCCGACGCCGCCGTGCTCTACAACGGCCTCGCCAGCGCTGAGTTGGAGCGCGCGCCGCCGCAGGCGGACGTTGCGGTCCGTCGTGCGCTCCGGCTCGATCCGACGCTGCCGGAGGCGCTGAGCAACGCCGGTGCGCTGGCGCAACGCCGCGGCGACCGCGACGGCGCGCTGGAGCGGCTGCGCGGTGCGCTGGTGCAGGATCCGGCGCTGGCGCCGGCGCTGGTCAATCTGGGGACCGTCCTGCAGGCGTGCGCCCAGCCCGATGCGGCGCAGGCGGTGCTGCGCCGGGCGTTGCGGCTCGCCCCGGACAGCTGTCCGGCGCTGAACACGCTGGGTGTCGCCGCTTTGTCGCAGGGCGACCTGATCGCCGCCGATTCCTGGTTCCGCCGCGCCGTCGCCGTCGCCCCGACCTACTCGGAGGCGCTGTTCAACCTGGGCTCGCTGCGGCTCGGCCTGGGGGACGTGGCGGGCGCGCGCGCCATCTACGAGCGCGCGGAGTCCGACCGCTTCCGCGCGCTCGGCCTGTTCAACGCCGGCATCACGTGCATCGGCGAGGAGCGCTTCGAGGAGGCGGCCTCGGCCCTGCGCGCCGCGGTCGCGACCAGCCCCGGCGACGCCGCCATGCGCAACCAGCTCGGCGTCGCCCTGGCCAACGCGAAGCGGCCCGGGCCGGAGGCGCAGCGCGAGGCGTTGCGCGCCATCCGCACGGCCGTCTGCCTGGCGCCGGAGGTGCCGGAGTACAGCTACAACCTGGGCCTCATGGCGGACAAGGCGGATGAATCGCTGCGCGCCTATGCCCGCGCCCTGCGGCTCGACTTCCGCTCGCCGGCGCTGGCGTGGTCGGGGATCGGCGTGACCAAGCTCCGGGCCGGCGACGCCGAGGGCGCGGTGGGCGCGCTGAGGACATCGCTGGCGCTGGCGCCCGGCGACCAGCGCACCTATTCGAACTTCGGCGCCGCGCTCCAGCAGGCCGGCAAGCCGGAGGACGGGCTGGTGGCGCTGCTGCGGGCCTTGCGCTGCGTCAGCGCGGCACCCGAGGCGGTGATGCTCAACCTCGGGCAGGCCTATCTGACCCGGCGCGAGATCGAGACCGGCGCGGCGTACGTCCGCTGCGCCCTGGCGCACAAGCCGGACCTGCCGGTCGCGCTGTTCTGCCTCGGCTACTCCCACCTGACGCGCGAGCGCCCGGTCGAGTCGGAGCGCCACTTCGCCCGCGCCGTGCGGGTCCTGCCCACCTACTGGCTGGCCTGGAACAACTACGGCGCCGCGCTGCACCAGCAGGGCCGCTTCGACGAGGCGGTGGCCTGCTTCCGCGAGATCGTCAGCGACGACCCGAACTACGCCACCGCGCACTTCAACCTCGCCATCGTCTACGAGAGCAAGAAGCGCCTGCTCGACGCGGAGCACTGCTACCGCCTCGCCCTGCAGCACGATCCGGAGATGACGGCCGCCGCCAACAACCTGGGCGTCCTGCTGCAGCGGAACGGCCGGCTGGAGGAGGCGCTGGAGGTGTTGGGCCAGGCGCTGCGCGCCGACCCGCTGGCGCCGGGCGTGCACAGCAACCTCGGCAACCTGAACCAGCGGCTCGGCCGGCTGGACGAGGCGGTGCGCTGCTACCGCAACGCCGTGGCGGCGCAGCCCGACTACCAGCTCGTCCACTACAACCTCGGCAGCGCGCTGGTGGAGGCGGACGACCCGGCCGGCGGCCTGCCGCATTTCCGCCGCGCCGCCCGGCTCGACCCGGCCCACCTGTCGAGCCGCTACAACCTCGCCTGCGCGCTGCACCAGGGCTTCGACCTGGAGGGGGCGATCCCGCTGTACCGCGAGGTCGTCGCCATCGACCGCGCCCATTACCGCGCGCTCAACAACCTGGCGCTCGCCCTGCAGGGCACCGGGCAGGGCGCCGAGGCGCACGACCTGTTCGGCCGTGCCGTGCGGGTCGCCGCGGCGCAGGGGGCCGACGCGGCGTCGCTGGGAGAATTCTGCGCGCCGGACGCGGGGCGGCTCGACGACGTGCAGGATCAGGTCGCGGCGGCCGAGGAGCAGATCACCGCCGATTCCGGCTCGCTCCAGCAGCCCGCCACCGGCGCGCTCTTCCCGGCTGCGGTGTGGAACAAGTCGCTGCTCGAACTGGCGATGGGGAACCTGGCGTCGGGCTGGGACGGGTACGAGTTCCGCTGGTTCAACGGCACCTCCGAGAACAGCCGCGGCTACCGCCAGCCGCTGTGGGACGGCCGCGACCTCGCCGGCAAGCGCCTGTTCGTGTGGAAGGAACAGGGTATCGGCGACGAGATCATGTTCGCCTCCTGCGTGCCCGATCTCACCGCCTCGAACGCCCGCATCACGCTGGAGTGCTCGCCCAAGCTGCAGCCGCTGTTCCAGCGCTCGTTCCCCTTCGCCACCGTGGTGACGCCCGGCACCGTGCCGGACGCGGAGCGCGACGATTTCGACGTCCACCTGCCGATCGGCAGCCTGCCGCGCTATTACCGGCGCAGCCTCGCCGACTTCCCCGACCACAGCTTCCTGGTGCCGGATCCGCAGCGCGTCGCGTATTGGCGCCGCCGGCTGGAGGAGCTGGGGCCCGGCCCCTACGTCGGCATCTCCTGGCGCGGCCGGATCCAGACGGTCAGCCGCAGCCACCACTACACCCGCATCGAGGAGTGGGAGCCGATCCTCCGCGCGCCGGGCGTGGTGTTCGTCAACATGCAGTACGACGACGCGGCCGAGGAGACCGCCCGCATCCGCGAGGCGTACGGGGTGACGCTGCACACGCTGCCGGGAATCGACATGTGGAACGACCTCGACAACGTGGCGGCGCTGCTCAAGGCGCTCGACCTGCTGATCTCGGCCGGCACCGCGGTGATGTCGATCGCCGGCGCCGTCGGGCTGCCGACGTGGCTGCTGTGGGTCGACAACGTCGAGAACTGGCCCTGCCTCGGCACCGACCGCCTGCCCTGGTACCCGACCATGCGCCTGTTCAGCCGCACGCTGAAGCAGCCCTGGACGCTGGTCACCCAGCGCATCGCCGGGGAGTTCCAGGCGGTCCTGCCGACGCTCGGCAGGGCTTCGGGAGCTTAACCGCCGTCCCGCGGCGGGTGGCCGAGCAGCGCCTCCGCGAGTCGCTCCGCACCGCGCCCGTCCACCGCCCCCCGCATGGTCCGCGCCATGGCCGCCCGGCGCTCGGCATCGCGCCACAGCGCCGCCGCGGCCTCCGCGAGGTGTTCCGCACCGCCGGCGCCGCCGCGGACGTCCACCGCCACGGCCCAGCCCGCCGCTTCCGCGGCGCGGGCGCCCGGTGCCTGGTTGTCGGCCACCACCGCCAGCACCATCGGCACCCGGAAGGCCGCCAGCTCCAGCAGCGTGCCGCCGGCCGCGGCGACCGCCAGCCCGGCACGGCGCATCAGCCCGGCCATGTCGTGCGTGTCAATGTGCAGCGCCACGCACGGCCATGCCGCCGCGGCCGCCCGAACCGCGTCGAGCCGCGGCGCGCTGCCGCCGGCCACCAGATCGACACCGGTCGCATCGTCCAGCCGCGCCCGCACCGCCTTCAGGAAGGGGGCCGACAGCCCCGCCGGATCGGAGCCGCCGAAGGACACCAGCAGGCGGTCGCCGCCGGCCGCCTCTCCCTCCGCCGGCAGGCGCGCCGCCAGCTCGGCGCGCATCGGGAAATACGCCGGCCCGAGCAGCCGCCGCGCCTCCGGCGCAACCCGGCCGTAGGGCAGGGTGGCGGCGGCCGGGCCGGCGTTCGCCACGAGGTCGGCGGCGAGGTCGGGAAGCTCGGCCAGGTCGTCGAAGGCGAAGACCACCGAGGCGGCGCCGCGCACCGCGCGCCGCCACGCGCTGCCGAAGCCGTAGCCGTCGACCACCAGAGCCATCGGTGCCTCCGCCCGCAGCGCCGCCCGCACCGCCGCCGCATCCGCGTCCGACCCGGGCTCGGCGTCGATCGTGGCGACCGGGAAGCCGGCACCGTGCAGGCGCGCCTCCATCGGTGCGGTCAGGCGGGCGCACAGGAAGCGCACCGCCGCGCCGCGCGCCGCCAGCGCCTCGGCCAGCGCCAGGCAACGCATGACGTGCCCGGTTCCGATGTCCACGCCGGCATCGGCCCGGATGAGGACCCGCATCGCTTCCTGCCTCCCACGTTCCGCTGCGCCGAGAGTGGGCGATGCGCCGCCGGCCGTCCAGCGCCGTGACAAATCAGTGCCGCGCTTGCGCTTCTTGGAAGAGTCGGCCATCCATAACGTTCATCTTCGTGTCGCACGAGGCATAGCTGGGGACTTTCATGAAGACGCTCACTCGTTCCACCGCCGCGGCGCTCGGCGTGGCCATTCTGCTGTCGGGATGCGCGCAGCCCGGCCCCTACGGTTCTGCCGCGCCGGGCACCGGCATCGACGGTTTTGGCGCCAACAAGGCGACGGCCGGCACGGTTCTGGGCGGCGTGGTCGGCGGCCTCGCCGGTTCGCGCTTCGGCGGCGGCTCCGGCAAGCTGGTGGCGGTCGGCGTCGGCACGCTGCTGGGCGCGGCGCTCGGCAACATGGCCGGCAAGTCGCTCGACCGTGCCGACCAGGCCTACGTCCAGCGCGCCGAACAGCAGGCCTACGCCGCGCCGATGGGCGAAACGATCCGCTGGAACAACCCGCAGACCGGCAACTCTGGCACCTACACGCCGGTTCGCGACGGCTACGCCCCGAGCGGCCAGTACTGCCGCGAGTACCAGACCACGGTGGTGATCGGCGGCCAGCCGCAGAACGCCTCGGGCGTCGCCTGCCAGCAGCCGGACGGCAGCTGGCGCATCCAGGGGTGACCGGCGGCTGACCGGCCGCCGCGCCTCGTGCGGCATGGGGCGGAAAGCCGGTTGCGGTTTCCGCCCCGCGCCGTACCATAGCGCTCGCCTGTCCGTCAGCCGTGGACGTCGATGCACCAGCCCCCCTCTCTCGCCATGGCCACCGCCGGCCGCACCGACGTCGGCCGCACGCGGTCGCGCAACGAGGACAGCTTCGGCATCAGCGAGGACGCCGGCGTCGCGCTGGTGTGCGACGGCATGGGCGGCCATGCCGGCGGCGACGTCGCCAGCCGCACCGCGGCCGAGGCGATCATCGACTTCGTGTCGGAGTTCCAGGGCACCTCCGTCGCGCCGGCCAAGATCGGGCCCACCGGGCAGACCGACGGCGTTCCCGTGGCGGACGTCGGCGTGGGCAGCGCGGTGTCGGTGGTGCGCTCGGCGGTGCAGCTTGCCAACCAGCGGCTGCTGGAGCTGAATCGCGAGCGCGGCTTTCCGGACGGGCGCGGCATGGGCACCACGGTGGTCGGCCTGCGCCGGGTGGAGCCGGGCGACCGGCTGGTCGCCTTCCACGCCGGCGACAGCCGGCTCTACCGCCTGCGCGACGGCGAACTCCGCCAGCTGACGCGCGACCACAGCCTCTATCAGCATTGGCTCGACCAGGGCGGGCGCGGGCCGGCGCCGCAGCGCAACATCATCCTGCGCGCCCTCGGCACTATGCCGGATGTCGATCCGGAGATCGGCGTGCACGCGGTGCGGCCGGGCGACCTGTTCCTGCTGTGCTCCGACGGGCTGACCGGCATGCTGCCTGACGACAGCATCGCCGTCATCCTGCGGGCGGTGCCGTCACGCAGCCTGGACGAGGCGTGCGAGCGTCTGATCGCGCTGGCCAACGAGCGCGGCGGCCACGACAACATTACGGTCGTGCTCGCCCGCTTCACCGAAGCCGTTTAGGGCGCCCGCGTGGTGATGAACAGGGCGGCAGCCAGCGCGCCCTCGGTGGCCGGTCCGGCCAGGGCGCGCTGCAGCGCCGCCAGATAGGCCGCGGCCGGTTCGGCCTCCGGCCGCGGCGTCGGAAACAGCGGCGACGCGCTGGTCACGACGACGATCAGCTCCTGGCCGAAGGGCGGACCGATGGTCCAGAAGCGGGTCTTCCCGCTGCGCTCGCCGAGCCGGCGCGCGGCGCCCGGCTCCAGCGCCGCGGCGGGCTCCGACGGGTTGGGCAACAGGTGCACCACGCCGCCGTCCACCGTGAAGTAGTCGACCTGCACCGCTCCGGCGGCCGCCGTGCTGCGCAGGTCCAGCACGAGGTCCTGCCCGCCGGCGAGCGTGCCGTCCGGCACGGTGGCGACGCTGAGCGGCCGGCCACGCGCGGTGTTGGCGCCGCGCAGCGGTTCCGTCAGCAGCAGCGGCTCGCACAGCGTCGGGGAGGCGACGGCGACCGCCGGCCGCTGCGCGGCGCCCTCCGGCAACGCCTCGGCGATCCGTTGCACGCGGTCGGCGTCGTCGGGGCTGGTCACCGTGCCGGCGATGCGGACCGCGCCGTCCGTCAGTTCGGCGCGCAGGTCGGCGCAGCGGATGCCGGCCACCGCCGCTCGCACGCCGTCCAGCAGGGAGTCCGCGGTGACCGGCGGTTCCATGGGTGTCGGCGGTTCGGGGGGAGGTTCCGGCACCGGCTCGACCACCAGATTCGGGGGAGTAGGGGCCGGATCGGCAGGAGCCGGATCGGCTGGAGGGGCGGGAGCGGGTTCCTCCACCGGCGCTGCGACGGGCGGCGGCTCCTCGGATGGGGCCGGGATGGCGGCTGGCGGCGCGGTGGGGACCGGTGCGGCGACGGCTTGCGGTGCCTCAGAGGCCTTGCGAGCGCTAAAGCCGACGTAGCCGGTCATCGCCGCCGCGGCGAGCAGGGCGAGCACCGGCACGTTGCCGATGCGGAGCCCGCGGGCAGGCCTGGGAAAAGTGGGGTGTGGGTCGCTCACGTCGTCCGAGCGCCTCTCGTCAGCCGATGCGCCACTCTAGCCGCTTTCCGGACGCGGCCCAAGCGCCGTCGGACGTATGAAAAAAGCACTGGACAGGGGCCGCTGCGATCTCCTATAAGCCGCCTCCCCGTTGATGCGACACACGATCCGGTGCGGTGCGGCAAGATTGCCGGCTCAGCACACAAGGTGTCGTGGTGTGGTGCAACGGACTTCGGAGCAAGCAATCAGCAATGATCGCTCTGGTGTGAGGTTCCGCTGTCCTGGTGGCGTCTCAATATCTGGCGTGTTGCTTTGCCTGTTCTGCGGTCGGACTGAGGCTTGGCGGTAACGCCGGGCAGGGGTTGCGGGAAAACGCATCGCATCGAAATTTCTTCTTGACGCGGTGTGGTTGGTTGGTTAGGTTCTGGTCATCGCGACGGGGTGCACTGCTCCGGC
>NZ_LGQZ01000141.1 GCF_003116015.1 Azospirillum sp. TSO22-1 | reverse complement strand
CAATTGGCCGGAGCGGCGGTGCTGACGGTCGGATAGGCGTCACTCCGCCGGGTGCGGCGCCTCTCCCGCCGGTGCCGCGGGGTGACGGCGCAGGCGTTCGGTGAGGCGCTGGAAGGCGACGAACAGGATGGGCACGAAGACGATGCCGATCACCGTCGCCGCGACCATGCCGCCGAACACGGTCGTCCCGATGGAGCGCCGGCTGGCCGCCCCCGCGCCGTGCGCCACCAGCAGCGGCACGGTGCCCAGAATGAAGGCCAGCGCGGTCATCAGCACGGCGCGGAAGCGCTGCCGCGCCCCTTCCACCGCCGCGTCGACAACGCCGAGGCCGGCGGCCCGCTGCTCGCGCGCGAACTCGACGATCAGGATGGCGTTCTTCGCCGCCAGGCCGACCAGCAGAACGAGGCCGATCTGCGCGTAGACGTCGTTGGGGATGCCGGCCAGCCACAGCGCCGCGCCGGCGCCCAGCACCGCCACCGCAACCGACAGCAGCACCGCCAGCGGCACCAGCCAGTCCTCGTACTGCGCCACCAGGAACAGGTAGCCGAACAGCAACGCCAGCGCGAACACCATGATCGCCTGATTGCCGACCCGGCTCTCCTGGTAGGACAGGCCGGTCCATTCCGTGGCGTAGCCGGCCGGCAGGGTGCGGTTCGCGACATCCTGCATGGCCGACAGCGCCTGTCCCGAGCTGATCCCCGGCGCGCCCGAGCCGTTCACCGAAGCGGAGAGGAACTGGTTGTAGCGGGTGATGCTGTCCGGCGCCGGCGTGGTGCGCACGGTGACGAGGCTGCGCAGCGGCACCATCTCGCCGGTGCGGCTGCGGACGTAGAGCTGCTGGATCGCCTCCGCCTCGTCGCGGTAGGTGGCGGCGTCCTGAACCTTCACCTGAAAGACGCGTCCGTATAGATTGAAATCATTGACGTAGACGGAGCCGAGATGGGCCTGCAGCGTGCCGTACACGTCGCCCGGCGTGACGCCCAGCAGTGAGGCGCGGGTGCGGTCCAGATCGACGTAGAGGTGCGGCACGTCGGCCGAATAGGTGCTGAACACCGCGCGCAGGTTCGGGTCCTGGTTGGCGGCGACAAGCAGGCCGCGCAACGCGGCGCCCACCTCCTGCGGCGGCTGGTTGCCGGTGGCGAGCACGCGCAGGTCGAAGCCGCCGGTGGCGCCCAGGCCGGGGATCGACGGGGGGTTGAAGGCGGTGACGGTGGCCTGCGGCATCGCCGCGAACTGCGGGCGTAAGCGGTTCAGGATGGCGTCCACCGTCTGGTCGGCATCGCGCTCCGCCCACGGCTTCAGCGCCGCGATGATCAGCCCGACGTTGGAACCCTGGCCACTGAGGATGCTGAAGCCGGTCACCGCGATGGTGTCGGCCACGCCCGGCGTCTCGCGCACCATGGCGGCGACACGGTCCATCACCGGTTCGGTGCGGGTCAGCGCCGCAGCGCTGGAAAGCTGCACGTTGACGAAGAAATAGCCCTGGTCCTCCGCGGGAAGGAACGCCGTCGGCAGCGCGCGCAGCAGCCCGAACGCCGCCACCGCCAGCACCGCGAACCCCAGCAGCCCCGCCACCAGCCGCCGCCCCAGCCGCTCGACCAAGCGGCCGTAGCCGCCGCGCACCCGCTCCAGGGTCGTGTTGAAGGTCTCCAGCACCCGCCACGGCCGCCCCGGCGGGCGCAGCAGCAACGCGCACAGTGCCGGGCTGAGCGTCAGCGAGTTGATGCCGGAAATGATGAAGGACGCGGAGATGGTCACCGCGAACTGCCGGTACAGCTGCCCGGTGATGCCCGGCAGGAAGGCGACCGGGAAGAACACCGCGGCCAGCACCAGCGTGGAGGCGACGATGGCGCTGCCGACCTGCCGCATGGCCTGCACCGCGGCTTCGGCCGGCGACAGCTCCGGATGCTCCTCCATCACGTGGCGGACGTTCTCCACCACCACGATGGCGTCATCGACCACGAGGCCGATGGCGAGCACCAGGGCGAACAGCGTGATGGTGTTGGCGCTGTAGCCCAGGGCCAGCAGCACCGCGAAGACGCCGACGATCGACACCGGGATCGCCAGGGTGGGGATCAGCGTCGCCCGCCAGTCCTGCAGGAACAGGTAGATCACCGCCACCACCAGCAGGAAGGTGATGCCCAGCGTCAGCACGATCTCCTCGATGGTCGCGGTGACGAAGTTGGTGGTGTTGAAAACCACCGCGTACTCAATGCCTTCCGGGAATCTCTGCGACAGCCGCTGCAGCTCGGCGCGCACCGCGTTGGCGACGTCCAGCGCGTTGGCGCCGGGCGACTGGTAGACGACCATGGTCGCCGACGGCGCGCCGTTCAGCTTGGAGGACGAGCTGTAGGTCTGCGCGCCCAGTTCCACCCGTGTGACGTCACGCAGCCGCACGACGCCGCCGTCCGTGTTGGTCCGCACGATGATGTCGCCGAACGCCTTGGGGTCGTCCAGGCGGCCACGGGCGAGGATGGTCAACTGCTGCTGCTGGTCGCCGGGCACCGGCGGCGCGCCGATCTGCCCGGCCGAGGCCTGGATGTTCTGCGCCTGGATGGCGGACACCACGTCCTGCGCGGTGATGCCGAGCGCCGTCATGCGGTCGGGATTCATCCACACCCGCATGCTGTAATTCAGCGCCCCCAGCACCTGGGCGTCACCGACGCCGGGCACCCGCGCGATAGCATCGCGCACGTTGATGCTGGCGTAGTTGGATATGAAGATCGCGTCGTACTGATTTGATTTCGAATAGAGGTTGACCGCCATCAGCATGTTGGTCGAGGTCCGGCGCACGGTGACGCCCTGGCGGCTGACCTCCGGCGGCAGCGTGGCGGTGGCCAGCGACATGCGGTTCTGCACGTTGACCGCCGCGATGTCCGGATCGGTCCCCGGCGCGAAGGTGACGGTCAGCGAGTAAGCCCCGGTGTCGGTGCTGGTGGAGGACATGTACAGCATGCCCTCCACCCCGTTCACCTGCGCCTCGATGGGGGCGGCGACGCTGTCGGCCACCACCTGGGCGTTGGCGCCGGGGTAGGTGGCGGACACCTGTACCGAGGGCGGCGTGATCGGCGGGTACTGCGCCACGGGAATGGCCAGCAGCGCCAGCAGGCCGGCGATCACCGTGACCACCGCGATGACGATGGCGAGGTTGGGGCGGCGGATGAACAGGCCGGAGAACATCGCGCGCTTCCCTTATCGGCCCTGCGGCCGTTCGGCCGTCTGCGTCGCCGGCACCGGCTGCACCACCATGCCGGGCCGCGCCTTCTGCGCGCCGTCCACGACGATGGTCTCGCCGACGGTCAGCCCCTTCTCCACCACCAGCAGCTGTTCGACCTGCACGCCGGTCTCGATGCGGCGCTGCTGCACCCGGTTGTCCTGGTCGAGCACCAGCACGTAGCGGCCCTGTTGGTCCTGCTGCACGGCGGCCAGCGGTACCACCGGACGCGGTTCTGTCCGGTCGGGGCGGACGATCACCGTGACGAACTGCCCGGGCAGCAGCAGGCGTTGCGGGTTGGGGAACACCGCGCGGACGCCGATGGTGCCGGTCTGCGGATCGACGCGGTTGTCGGCGAATTCGACGCGGCCGGCCTGAGGATAGTCGCTGCCGTCCGAAAAGCGCAGGGTGGGCACGAACCTGTCCACCGCCTGCGCCGGCGACTGGATGCCCATGCTCCGCAGTGTCTCGAGAACGTCGCGGTCGCTGACCGAGAAGACGACCCGGATCGGGTCGAGCTGCACCACGGTGGCGAGGACGCCGGTGGACGGCCCGGCGAGGTTGCCCTGTGTCACCGCGGTGGCGCCGATACGGCCGTCGATGGGGCTGGCTATGCGCGTGTAGCCCAGGTTCAGCCCGGCCGTGCGGACCTGCGCCTGCGCCATCATCACCTGTGCGTGCGCCGCGTCGCGGTCGGCAAGCGCCTGGTCGTACTGCGCCTGGCTGACGTTGCCGCGCCCGCGCAGTTCCTCGCTGCGGGCGAGCGATCGTTCCGTCTCGCGCAGCTTGGCCTCGGCGCTGGCCAGCTGAGCCTGCGCGCTGTCGAGCGCGGCCTGGTACGGCTCCTGTTCGATGAGGAAGAGCGGATCGCCCTTGCGCACGTCCTGACCCTCCCGGAAGGCCACCTGCTCGACTGCGCCCTCGACGCGGGCGCGCGCCTCGAAGGATTGGATCGCCGTCACCCGGCCGATGAACTCGGAGGCCGGCGCTACATCGCGGCTCACCACCGGCGCGGTGGTCACCGCGGGCGGCGGGCCGCCCGGCGGCTGCTGGGCGTGGACGGTGGTGACGATCAGCGCAAGGGCCAGGGCGGCGAGAACGGGAGGCATGGGTGAACTCCGCAGGCATCCAGGGCTAAACAGCCCGGCCCGCGTTCCGCTCCCGCGGAATCACGCGGCTTCGGTCTGCCCCGCCGCCCAGGCGGCGACCGCGGCGGCGTCGAAGCGCCGCTCCAGCGGGATGGCGTCGAGCGCCCTCGCGCACGTCTCCAGGAACGCGCGCTCGGCGCGGTTCAGCTTGGCGGCAGGGTTCCACAGCAGGTGCAGGTCGACCGGCGCCACCCCTTCGGCCGGCGGCAGCGGCCACAGCAGGCCGTCGCGCACGTCGCGCTCGGTCACGTGCTCGGGCAAGGGGCCGATGCCCAGGCCGGCGACGATCATCCGCCGGACCTCGTCCAGGTTGACCGAGGCGCCGACGGTGCGGCTCTCCATCCCCTCCTGCGCGCGGAACGCGGTCAGCGGCGACAACACGCCGCCGATCTGGTCGGAGGTGAAGGAGACGAACCGCTCCGCCTTCAGATCGGCGAGATGCAGGTCGGCGCGGCCGAACAGCGGGTGGCGTGGGCCGCAGTACAGGCGGAACCGCTGCCGGGCGAACAGCGTGTGGGCGACCAGCGGCGGCGGCTCGCGCATCAGTCCGATGCCCAGCGAGGCGGTCTTCTGCTGGATCGCCGTGTGGATGTCGGCGCTGGCCATCACGTCCAGCCGGAAGGTGACCAGCGGGTGCGCGGCGTGGAAGCGCTCCAGCAGCGTGTCGAACAGCGGCGACTGGATGCGGCTGGCCAGCAGGATGCGGATGTGCCCGGAGATCTCCTCGCGGATCTCCCGCACCAGCACGCCGAAGCGCGAGATGTTGCCGTAGATCTCCAGCACTTCGGCGTAGATCACCGCGCCGGCCTCGGTGACGCGGAAGCGGCCGTGCCCGCGCTCGATCAGGCGGCGGCCGAGCTGCTCCTCCAGCCGCTTCAACGCCTGGCTCACCGCCGGCTGGGTCAGGCCGAGCCGCGATGCTGCGCGCGTCACGCCCTGTTCCTGCACGATCACCATGAAGGTGCGCAGCAGGTTCCAGTCCAGATGCTGGCCGAGGCGTTCGAGGTCGCGCGCCGTCATGGCCGCCCCATAAATCACACTTATGTCGGCAATGAGGATTATCGATTTGGAGATGAAGGAAAAGCGGATTTGTAATCATCCCAACGAATAGGAACGGGTTTCAACGGAGACGACATGCCGGCATCCGGCACGGATGCGCGGCGCGGAGCCACCGCGGACCGGGACGCGATCCTGGGCGCGGTGGCGGCGCTGCGCGGGGACGGGGAACGTCTGCTCGCCGATCTGGTTCGCCTTCCCAGCCTGCTGGGCGCGGAGGCTGCGGCACAGGAGCTGATGGCGCGGACCTTCGCGGACCTCGGCCTGGAGGTCGACCGCTTCGCCATCGACGAGGAGGCGCTGAAGGCGCAGCCGGGCTGGTCGCCCTCGCTGATCTCCTACGAGGGGCGCGAGAACGTTGTGGGCATCCACCGGCCGCGGCAAACCACCGGGCGCTCGCTGATCCTCAACGGCCACATCGACGTGGTGCCGACCGGGCCGGAGGAGCTGTGGTCCGCCCCGCCGTTCGAGCCGGTGGTGCGCGACGGGCGGATGTACGGCCGGGGTGGGGGCGACATGAAGGCCGGCATCGCCGCCTTCGTCACCGCGTTCAAGGCTCTGAGGAGCTTAGGCGTGCAACCCGCCGCCCCGGTGTACCTGCAATCGGTCGTCGAGGAGGAGTGCACCGGCAACGGCGCGCTGGCCTGCGTGGCGCGCGGCTACCGGGCCGACGCGGCGGTGATCCCGGAGCCGTTCAACCACACGCTCCAGGTCGCGCAGATCGGCGTGGTGCGCTGCGAGGTCGAGGTGACCGGCCGCCCGGCGCACGTGCTGGACACTGGCGCCGGCCTCAACGCCATCGAGGCCGCGCACCGCATCCTCGGCCACCTGAAGCGGCTCGAGTCGGCGTGGAACCACCCGGAGGGGCGGCATCCGGCCTACGCCGGGCACGCGCACCCCTACAACCTCAACGTCGGGCGCATCGACGGCGGCGAGTGGGCGTCCTCGGTGCCGACGCGCTGCCGGATGGAGCTGCGCTTCGGCTTCCCGCCGGGCAGGGCCGCGGCGGATGTCAGCGCCGAGATCGAGAGCGCCGTCGCCGAGGCCTGCCGGACCGACTCCGGCCTGTCGGGTATCAGCGCCGTCGTGCGGTTCCGCGGTTTCCAGGCCGAGGGCTGCGTGATCGACCCCGACCACCCGCTGATCGAAACCCTGGATTCGGCGCACAAGGCGGTGTGCGGCGCCTCCGCCGAACGGCTGGCCGCGACCTGCACGACGGATGTGCGGAACTTCGTCCTCTACGGCGACACCCCGGCGACCTGCTACGGCCCGGAAGCCGAGCGCATCCACGGCATCGACGAGTCCGTCTCGCTGGACAGCGTGGCACGGGTGACGGCGGTGCTGGCCCTGTTCATGGCCGACTGGTGCGGCCTGGAGACCATCGACCAAGAAACACAATAAGGAGGCCTCATCGATGAGCATGCGTCTGCCGACCCTCCGACACACACTCACAGCCGCGGCGCTGGCAGCGGCGCTGGCGATCCCCGGACTGGCGGCGGCGCAGGACCCGCAGCGCGGTGGCACGATGAACATCATCGTCCAGCCGGAACCGCCGCTGCTCGTGCTCGGCCTCAACCAGCAGGGGCCGACGCAGACCGTCGCCGGCAAGATCTACCAGGGCCTGCTGACCTACGACTTCAACCTCAAGCCCCGCCCCGAGCTGGCCGAGAGCTGGGAGGTGTCGCCGGACGGCAGGACCTACACCTTCCGCCTCGTCAAGAACGCCAAGTGGCATGACGGCAAGCCGTTCACCGCGCACGACGTGGTGTTCACCACCAAGACCTTCCTGATGGAGACGCACCCGCGCGCCCGCGCCGTCTTCGCCCGCTGCGAGAGCATCGAGGCTGTGGACGACCACACCGTCCGCTTCGTGCTGAAGGAGCCGTTCGGGCCGTTCCTCCAGGCCTTCGAGGTCTCCTCCGCCCCGATGATGCCCAAGCACATCTACGAGGGCACCGACTACAAGACCAACCCGGCCAACGCCACGCCGATCGGCACCGGCCCGTTCAAGTTCAAGGAGTGGACCAAGGGCTCGAACATCCACCTCGTCCGCAACGACGAGTACTGGAAGTCGGGCAAGCCCTACCTGGACGAGATCTACTTCCGCGTCATCCCGGACGCCGCCTCGCGCTCGGTGGCGCTGGAGCAGGGCACGGTGCAGCAGACGCAGTTCAACGACATCGAGACCTTCGACGTGCCGCGCCTGAAGGCGCTGCCCAACGTCGAGATGACCACCAAGGGCTACGAGTTCTTTGCACCCCTGTCCTGGATCGAGATCAACACCCGCGTCAAGCCGCTGGACGACAAGCGGTTCCGGCAGGCGATGATGCACGCCATCGACCGCGGCTTCATCCGCGACAAGATCTGGTTCGGGCTGGGCCGGCCGGCGACCGGGCCGGTCAACTCGGTCACCCGCTTCCATGAGCCGGACGTCCGCAAGTACCCGTTCGATCCGAAGAAGGCCGAGGCGCTGCTCGACGAGATGGGCCTGAAGAAGGGGGCGGACGGCACGCGGGCCAAGGTCAAGCTTCTGGTCATGCCCTATGGCGAGACCTGGACGCGGCTGGGCGAGTACGTCAAGCAGGCGATGAAGCGCGTCGGCGTCGACGTGACGCTGGAGACCACGGACTCCGCCGGCTGGGTCAACCGCGTGTCGAACTGGGACTACGAGCTGACCTTCAACTTCGTCTACCAGTACGGCGACCCGGCGCTCGGCGTGTCGCGCACCTACGTGTCGGACAACATCCGCAAGGGCGTGATGTTCTCCAACACCATGGGCTACGCGAACCCGCAGGTGGACACGCTGTTCGCCCAGGCCGCCAAGGCGGTGAAGGACGAGGAGCGGCAGCAGCTCTACTCGGCGGCGCAGAAGATCCTGGTCGAGGACGTGCCGGTGGCGTGGCTGCTGGAGATGGAGTTCCCGACCTTCGTCGACAAGCGCTTCAAGAACGCCGTCACCTCGGCCATCGGCGTGAACGAGAGCTACGACGGCGCGTACATGGTGAAGAAGTAGAGGGACGCATAAAACCCTCTCCCGTCCCGGGAGAGGGTGGCCGCCGCAGGCGGCCGGGTGAGGGCAGCGCCGAGGATCCTTGGACTTACCCTCACCCTCCCGCGGCTCCGCCGCGGGCCCCTCCCTCTCCCGGGGCGGGAGAGGGGCTTATTGACCCGGGAGAGTCCATGCCCCGCATCGCCGTCTTCATCGCGCAGCGCTTGGTCAAGGCGGTGTTCGTCGTCCTCGCCATCGCGGTGTTCAACTTCTTCCTGGTGCACGCCGCCCCCGGCGACCCGGCGCAGGTCATGGCCGGCGAGGCCGGGGCCGCCGACGCCCGGTTCGTCGAGCAGCTGCGCCAGCAGTTCGGCCTGGACCAGCCGCTCACCACCCAGCTCGCCACCTACATGGGCAAGGTGGTGCAGGCCGACCTTGGCTACTCCTACCGGCAGCAGCGGCCGGTGCTCGGACTGCTGCTGGAGCGGCTGCCGGTCACGCTGTCGCTGACGCTGACGGCGTTCCTGCTGGCGCTGGCGGGCGGCGTGCTGCTGGGCACGCTGGCGGCGATGCGGGCCGGCACGTGGTCGGACACCGCCATCACCGTGGTGGGCCTCACCGCCTACGCCACGCCGATCTTCTGGATCGGGCTGATGCTGATCCTGCTGTTCTCGGTCAACCTCGGCTGGCTGCCCGCCTTCGGGACGGAGACCATCGGCGCCGGCCTCACGGGCATCGACGCATTCCTCGACCGCATGAAGCATCTGGTGCTGCCGGTCGCCACGCTGGCGCTGTTCTACATGGCCGTCTACACGCGGCTCACCCGCGCCTCGATCCTGGAGGTGCGCGACATGGACTTCGTGAAGACCGCGCGCGCCAAGGGGCTGCCAGAGTGGCGCATCGTCTCGGTGCACATCCTGCGCAACGCCATCCTGCCGGTGATCACGGTGGCCGGGTTCCAGGCCGGGCACCTGATCGGCGGCTCCATCCTGATCGAGACGGTGTTCGCCCTGCCCGGCATCGGCCGCCTCGCCTTCGAAGCCGTTCTGCAGCGCGACTACCAGGTGCTGCTCGGGATCTTCCTGCTGACCTCGGTGGTGGTGGTGCTGTTCAACCTGCTGACCGACCTGATCTATTCCCTGGTCGACCCGCGCATCGAGGTGGCGCCATGAACGCCGGCTTCTGGCGCGCCTACGCCCGCAACAAGGGCGCCGTCGTCGGCCTCGTCTTCCTGGCGCTGGTGGTGCTGATGGCGGCGCTGGCCGACGTGGCGTTCCCCGACAGCCCCTGGGACATGACCACCGCCCCCTTCCAGCCGCCGCTGTCCGAGGGCGCGCCGCTCGGCTCCGACACGCTGGGCCGCGACATCGCGGCGGGGATCGCGCACGGGGCGCGGGTATCGCTGCTGATCGGGCTGACCTCGACGTTCGTGGCGGTGCTCATCGGCGTGCTGCTGGGCGCCGTCGCCGGCTTCCACGGCGGCTGGGTGGACGACGCGGTGATGCGCTTCACCGAGCTGTTCCAGACCATCCCGAACTTCGTGCTGGCGGTGGTGCTGGTGGCGATCTTCACACCGTCCCTCGCCTCCATCGTGCTGGCCATCGCCATCGTCTCCTGGCCGCCGCTGGCGCGGCTGGCGCGCGGCGAGTTCCTCAGCCTGCGCAACCGCGAATTCGTGCAGGCCGCCGTCACCACCGGCCAATCGAACCTGACCATCATCGTCCGCCAGATTCTGCCGAACAGCCTGTCGCCGATCATCGTCTCGGCCTCGCTGATGGTGGCGACGGCCATCCTGCTGGAAAGCTCGCTGTCCTTCCTCGGCCTGGGAGATCCGAACCTGATGAGCTGGGGCTATATGGTCGGCGCCGCCCGCACGGTGATCCGACAGGCGTGGTGGATGAGCTTCTTCCCCGGCGTGGCGATCCTGCTGACCGTGCTGGCGCTGAACCTCGTCGGCGAGGGGCTGAACGACGCCTTGAACCCGAAGCTGGCGCGCAAGGGGCGGGCATGATGACCGAGACACCCCTGCCCCCCCTGCTCGACGTCCGCGGCCTGACCATCGCGCTCCCCGCCGGCGCCGAGCGCCCGTACGCGGTGGACCGCCTGTCCTTCACGCTGGAGCGCGGCGAGATCCTCTGCGTGGTCGGCGAATCCGGCTCCGGCAAGTCGATGACCGCACACGCGGTGATGGGCCTGCTGCCCAAGGCGGTGCGGGTGGCCTCCGGCGCCATCCACCTGAAGGGCGCCGACGTGCTGAGCCTGCCGGAGCCCGAACAGCGCGAGCTGCGCGGCAGCCGCGTCGCCATGATCTTCCAGGAGCCGATGACCGCGCTCAACCCGCTGATGCGGGTGGGCGACCAGATCGACGAGGTGCTGCGCTACCACACCACGCTCGACCGCGCGGCGCGGCGGGCGCGGGTGGTGGAGCTGCTGGCCTCCGTCGGCCTGCCCGAGCCGGACCTGCTGCGCCGCAGCTACCCGTTCCGGCTGTCCGGCGGGCAGCGCCAGCGGGTGATGATCGCCATGGCGCTGGCGCTGGAACCCGACGTGCTGATCGCCGACGAGCCGACCACGGCGCTGGACGTCACCACGCAGAAGCAGATCCTCGACCTGATCCGCGACATCCAGTCGAAGCGCGCCATGGCGGTGATGTTCATCACCCACGACTTCGGCGTGGTGGCGGAGATCGCGCACCGCGTCGCCGTCATGCAGCACGGCCGCCTCGTCGAGATCGGTGAGGCGGAAGAGGTGCTGAACCGGCCGCAGCACCCCTACACGCGGCAGCTGATCGCGGCCGTGCCGCACCTGATCGAGCACCGCGACGACGACCTCGCCGAACGCCGGCCGGTGCTGACCGCGCTGGGGGTGAGCAAGGCCTTCCACATCGGCGGCGGCCTGTTCCGCCGTGGCCGCACCGTGGTGGCCGGCGACGACCTCTCGCTGACCATCCACCAGGGGGAGACGGTCGGGCTGGTCGGCGAGTCCGGCTCCGGCAAGTCGACGTTGGGCCGCTCCATCGTCGGGCTGATCCGGCCGGACGCCGGGCGCATCCTGTTCGAGGGCGTGGACCTGCTCTCCCTGTCGCGTGGCAGGTTCCGGCCCTACCGCCGGCATCTGCAGATGGTGTTCCAGGACCCCTACGCCTCGCTGAACCCGCGGCACAAGGTCGGCGACATCATCACGCAAGGACCCGTCGCCTTCGGCGCCGACCGGCGCGCGGCCATGGACAAGGCGCGCGACCTGCTGAAGCTGGTCGGGCTCGACGCCTCGGCCGCCGACCGCTTCCCGCACGAGTTCTCCGGCGGGCAGCGGCAGCGCATCTCCATCGCCCGCGCGCTGGCGCTGGAGCCGAAGCTGCTGATCGCCGACGAACCGGTGTCGGCGCTCGACGTCTCGGTGCAGGCGCAGGTGCTCGATTTGCTGGAAGATCTGCGGCATCGGCTGAGCCTGTCGATGCTGTTCATCACCCACGACCTGCGCGTCGCCGCGCAGATCTGTGACACCATCGCGGTCATGCAGAAGGGCCGCATCGTCGAGATCGGCCCGGCGCGGCAGGTGTTCGGCGACCCGCAGCACGCCTACACGCGCTCGCTGCTCGACGCCATCCCCGGCAAGGCGTGGACGCAGCCGGGCGGCGCAACACAGGACCAACGGCAAGGAACGGGGCTGATTCATGGCTGAGCTGCGCATCGACGGCGATCGCCTGTGGCGGAGTCTGATGGAGCTGGCGACCATTGGCGGCACGCCCAAGGGCGGCGTCTGCCGGCTGGCGCTGACCGACCTCGACCGGCAGGGCCGCGACCGGTTCGTGTCGTGGTGCGAGGAGGCCGGCTGCACGGTGACGGTCGATGCGGTCGGCAACATCTTCGCCCGCCGGCCGGGGCGGAACCCGGATCGCGCCGCCGTGTGCATGGGCAGCCACCTCGACACGCAGCCGACCGGCGGGCGCTTCGATGGCATCTACGGCGTCATGGCGGGGCTGGAGGTGATCCGCTCCTTCAACGACCTGGGCATCGAGACGGATGCGCCGCTCGACCTCGTCGTCTGGACCAACGAGGAGGGGGCGCGCTTCTCGCCGCCCATGCTGGGATCGGGCGCGGCGATGGGAGTGTTCACGCTCGACCACGTGCTGGACATCCGCGACACCGACGGCCTGCGCCTCGGCGACGAACTGGAGCGCATCGGCTACAAGGGCTCCGTCCCGGTGACCGGCCACGCTATGGCCGCCTATTTCGAGGCGCACATCGAGCAGGGACCCGTGCTGGAGGCGGAAGGCTACGATCTCGGCGTCGTCACCGGCGCGCAGGGTCAGCGCTGGTATGAGGCGACCGTGACGGGCCGCGAATCGCACGCCGGGCCGACGCCGATGCGCATGCGCCGCGACGCGCTGGCCGGTGCCGCGCTGATGATCGAGGCGGTGGAGGCCATCGCGCTGGAGATCGGCGGCGACGCCTGCTCCACCGTCGGGCGCATCCTGGCGCAGCCGGACTCGCGCAACGTCATCCCCGGCCGCGTCTGGTTCACCATCGACCTGCGCAACCCCGATGCCGAGCAGTTGACCCGGATGGACGCCATGCTGCGGATCCGCCTGGCCGCCATCGCTGACAAACGAGGCCTGACGCTGGAACTGGCCGACTTCTGGGCCTTCCCCACCACGCCCTTCGCGCCGGATCTGGTGGCGCGGGTGCGGGACTCGGCCGAGCGGCGCGGCATCCGCCACCGCGACATCGTCTCGGGCGCCGGGCACGATGCGGTCTACGTCGCCCGCAAAGTGCCGACGGCCATGATCTTCATCCCCTGCGAAGGCGGCCTGAGCCACAACGAGGCGGAAAACATCCAGCCCAGCCACGCCGCCGCCGGCTGTGCCGTGCTGGCGGACGCGGTGCTGGCGACCGCCCGGTAAGGAGCCCTGCATGCGCTTCATCTTCGCCGAAGCCCAACTGCGCCACCGCCCGCCGACCTTCCTGGTGCGCGGCCAGATCAAGCCCTGCCCCGAAAAGCCGGAGCGCGCGCAGGCGCTGCTCGCCTCGCTGAAGGCCCGCGGCGTAACGGTGGAGGAGCCGCCCGCCTACGGCGCCGGCCCGCGCGCCGCGGTGCATTCGCCCGACTACCTGCGTTTCCTGGAGACGGCGTACGCGCGCTGGTCGGCCCTGCCCGATGCGGCGGAGGTCATCATCCCCAACGTCCACCGCAACACCGACATGGCCGAGTACCCCCAGGGCATCGTCGGGCAGGCCGGCTGGCACATGGCCGACACCGCCTGTCCGATCGGTCCCGGCACCTGGGAGGCGGTGTGCGGCGGCGCCGACACCGCGGCGCACGCGGCCACGCTGGTGGCGAGCGGCGCCGAGCGCGCCGCCTACGCGCTGTGCCGCCCGCCGGGGCACCACGCCTCCCGCGATATGGCCGGCGGCTTCTGCTACATCAACAACGCGGCGGTGGCGGCGCAGGCGATGCTGCCGCTGCTGGCGGCACAGGGGAAGGCACCGCGCGTCGCCGTCCTCGACGTCGACGTCCACCACGGCAACGGGACGCAGGCGATCTTCTACGAGCGCGACGACGTGCTGGTCGTCTCCATCCACGGCGACCCGAACAATTTCTATCCCTGGTTCGCCGGTTACGCGCACGAGCGCGGGCGGGGGCGGGGCCAGGGCTGCAACCTGAACATCCCTCTGCCCATGGGCACGGAAGAGAGCACCTTCCTCGACATGGTCGACCACGCGCTGGCGCAGGTCGCCGCCTTCGGGCCGGGGGCGCTGGTGCTGTCGCTGGGCTTCGACACCTTCGTCGGCGACCCCCTGGCCTTCTTCAAAGTGACGACGCCGGGCTTCGCCGCGCTCGGCCGCTGGATATCCGCGGCGAAACACCCCACCGTCCTGGTGCAGGAAGGCGGTTACGATTGCGATGCGCTCGCCGCCAACCTGGCGAGCTTCCTGGACGGCTTTGCGGAGGGGGCGTGATGTACGGCGCGGAAATTCTGGTCAAGACGCTGCTGGCGAACGGCATGGACGCTTGCTTCGCCAACCCCGGCACGTCGGAGCTGCACGCGCTGGCCGCCTTCGATTCGATGCCCGGTGTGCGCTGCGTGCCGACCCTGTTCGAGGGGGTGGCGACCGGTGCAGCCGACGGCTACGCCCGCATGACGGGCAGGCCGGCGGCGACGCTGCTGCACCTCGGCCCCGGGCTGGCGAACGGTCTGGCCAACCTGCACAACGCCCGGCGCGCCCGCGTGCCGGTGCTGAACATCGTCGGCGACCACGCGACGTGGCACCGCGACGCCGACGCGCCGCTGACCTCCGACGTGGAGGGGCTGGCTCGCCCCATGTCGTGCTGGGTGCGCACGGTGCCGGACGCGGTGTCGGTGCGCGTCGACGCGGCCGAGGCGATCCGCGCCGCGCTGACCCCGCCGACCGGCGTGGCGACGCTGATCCTGCCCTCCGACTCCTCGTGGGACCAGACGTCGGACGTCGAGCCGATCCGCGTCGAGGCGCCCGCCCCCACCGCGCCGAACGCCGACGCCCTGCGCGCCGCCACAGAAGCGCTGCGCGGCGGCCGGCGCACCGTGCTGATGCTGAACGGTACCGCGACCTCGGCCGCCGGGCTGGAGCTGGCCGGACGGATCGCTGCGCGGACCGGGGCCAAGCTGTTCGCCCACACCGGCGCCACGCGCATCGAGCGCGGCGCCGGGCGGGCGGCGGTGGACCGCTTCCCCTACCCCTTCGACCTCGGCGTAGCGGCGCTGAAGGAGGTCGAGCACGTCGTGCTGATCGGCGCCACCGAGCCCGTGGGGTTCTTCGCCTACCCCGGCAAGCCCAGCCGTCTGGCGCCAAAAGAGGCGCGCATCCACAATGTCGCACCACCGGGCACCGACGCGCTGGCCGCGCTGGCATGGCTGGCCGAGGCGGTGGGCGCGGCCGAGGCGCCGGTGCAGGCCCTCGCCCTGCCCGACCTCGCCACCGGCGCGGTAACCGCCGAGGCCATCGGCCGGTCGCTGGCGGCGCTGCTGCCGGAGGGCGCCGTCGTGGTGGACGAGGCGATCTCGAACAGCGCCATGGCCTACACCCCCTGCCGCGGGGCGCGGCCGCACGATTGGTTGACCATCACCGGCGGTTCCATCGGCATGGGGCTGCCGCTGGCGCTCGGCGCCGCGGTGGCCTGTCCGGACCGCAAGGTGGTGACGCTGCAGGCCGACGGCAGCGGCATGTACACGCTGCAGGCGCTGTGGAGCCAGGCACGCGAGAACGCCGACGTGGTGACCATCGTCTTCGCCAACCGCCGTTACGGCATCCTTCAATGGGAGATGGCCAACCTGGGCTTCACCGAGCCCGGCCCGTCGGCGCGCGCCTGCACCGACATCGGCCGGCCGGATCTCGACTGGGTCGGCCTTGCCGCCGGCATGGGTGTGGAGGGCGGCCGGGCCGAGGACATGGAGCGCTTCAACACCCTGCTGAGGCACGCGTTCGGCCGCCGCGGGCCGTTCCTGATCGAGGCGGTGCTGTAGCGTCTACAGCGCGTGCCGTCGCCCGGCGCAGCGGCCCGACGCCTGACTCATCTCGTCGAGGTCGTGGGTGGCCGGGCCCCACTTGTTCGGTTCGGCAGGGCTGACCGGCCTGTAGGGGCCGGCCTTGAGGGTCAGTTCGCCCTCGGCGCGCGACACGGTGACGATCACCGCGAAGAACGCACCCTCGCCGTACGCCTCCGGCCGGGCGAGCGGCCCCTTGTAGGCAACGAAGACGCTCCCTTCCCTCACCGAGGTGATTGCGCGTTCCAGCCCCTGCGGCGGTGCACGCATGAAATCGGGGAAGGCGACCAGTTCGGCGCTCTTGGCCGCCTCATCGATGCGGATACGCACGCGGCCGTCCTTGAACACGCCGGCGAGGCCGCTGCGCTTCACGTCGAACAGCGCGCAATCGAGCCACACCGGCTCGGCCTTCGCCCCACCGCCCGCCATGCACGCCAGAGCAACCACCGCTCCGCTCAGCGCAATCCTCATCCGCGTTCCCCGACTGGCTCCGCTGGGCAGGATAGTGCGGATAACCCCGCCGGATGAAGCCCCGATCCGTCCGGGGGATGATGCGGCGCTCTGCCACAATCCTTCCGCCGGTGATCGGCGTATGCTCGGAGGGAAGACACGGACAGGAGCAAACGCCATGTCCAGGCTCGATCTTTCGCACCCGCTCGCCGCCGGTGCCGCCGCCTTCGCCGCCGCCCTGGTCTGCACCAACATGACGTGGCTGATGACCGTCATGTTCGGCCTGATGTCGGGCTTCGTCGGCCCGCAGGGCGTCTACCAGCTGTGGATCGCCGAGGCGGCGGTGTGGCTCTCGCTGGCCCCCATCCTGTACGCGCGCATCGTGCGCGACGCCCGCGTTGCGGCGGCGCTCCGCGCCGGGCACTGACGGTCCGCCAGCGCCCGGCGACGACGGTCAGGCGTTCAGGCTGCGCTCCAAGCGGTCCAGCGTCCGCATGGCGGGCAGGCACTGCGCGACGCTGGCGTTGGGCTCGCGCTTGTCGCGGATGGCGCTGAAGAACTCGCGGTCGATCAGCTCGATGCCATTGTTCGACACGGCGACGTCGGACAAGTCGATCTTGTTGTCCTTGCCGTCGTACAGGTCGTCGTAGCGCGCGATGTAGGTGCCGTTGTCGCAGATGTAGCGGAAGAAGGTGCCGAGCGGCCCGTCGTTGTTGAACGACAGCGACAGCGTGCAGATCGCCCCCGACGGCACCTTCATGCCGATGCTCATGTCCATGGCGATGCCGAGTTGCGGGTGCATCGGCCCCTGCAGCGCGTGCACGCGGTCCGCGGTCTCGCCGGTCTGGTACTGGAACAGGTCCACCGTGTGGCAGGCGTGGTGCCACAGCAGGTGGTCGGTCCAGGTGCGCGGCTTGCCCAGCGCGTTCATGTTGCTGCGGCGGAAGAAGTAGGTCTGCACGTCCATCTGCTGGATCTTCAGCTCCCCCGCCTTGATCCGGTTGTGGATCCACTGGTGGCTGGGGTTGAAGCGCCGGGTGTGGCCGGCCATGGCGACCAGCCCGGTGGCCTTCTGCACGGCGACCAGCCGCTCGGCGTCAGCGAGGGTGTCGGCCATGGGGATCTCGACCAGCACGTGCTTGCCGGCCTCCAGGCACTGGATGGCCTGGGCGGCGTGCACCTGGGTCGGCGTGGCGAGGATCACCGCGTCCACCTCCGGCCGGGCAAGGCTCTCGGCGAGGTCCTTGGTCCAGTGCGGGATGTTGCGGGACTTGGCGAAGCCCTCGATGTCGTCGGGCCCGCCGCCGACCACCGAGACCACCTCGATGCCGTCGATGGCGGCGACCGCCTCCAGGTGCTTCATGCCGAAGGCGCCCGCGGCGCCGGCCACACAGATCTTCATCGCTTCCTCCGGTGTCGGCCGCGGCCTTTGCTTGATGATTGTTTCGGGCCGGCGGCAAAAAAAGGCCTCACGCCGGCAGGGATATCACCGGCTATACCCTGGACGAAATTCGATGCGGGCTTACCCCATTCATTTTTTGAATAGCGCGTGTCTTTTGAATATGTGGGTCAGGCGTTGCGCACCGGCGACACGGCGTTGCGCCCGGCCTCGCGCAGGAAGTCGATGAACAGCTGCTGCGTGGGCGTCGGCCGCCAGCCGCGGCGCATGGTCAGGCCGATCGGCCGTTCCGTCCCCGGCAGATCGACCGGCAGCGTCACCAGCAGACCCAGTTCGTGCTCGTGGCGGATCTGGTGGGCGGAGATGAAGGTCAACCGGTCGCTGCCCAGCAGCAGGCCGCGCACCAGGATCTGCGAGCTGGTCTCCACCAGCCCGCGCGTCGCCCGCCCGCCGAGCAGCGTCTCGAACCGGTCGCGCGTCGGCGTGCCGCGCCTGGGCACCACCCACTGGCAGGCGGCAAGGTCGTCCAGCGTCACCTTGCCCTTGCGGCTCAAGGGGTGGAAGGCGCGCGCGGCCACCGCGATCGGATCCTCGAACAGCGGCTCCTGCACCACGTCCTCGATCGGCAGCGGGTCGCGCAGCGCGCCGATCAGCACGTCGATGTCGCCGGTGCGCAGGCCGTGCAGCAGGTCCTCGTAGGGGCCGTCGATGGCGTCGATCTCGACGTCCGGGCGCTCGCGCACCAGGGCGTTGATGGCGCTCGGCAGGATGTAGGTGCGCGACAGCGGCATGCTGCCGACGACGATGCGGCCGGAATCGCCGCCCAGGCTCTCGCGCACCTCGGCGAAGCCCTGCGCCAGCTCGGTCACCGCCAGCTTCACGTGCTGCGCCAGCGCCCTGGCCGCCGGCGTCAGCACGATCCCGGTGGCCGAGCGGGTGAACAGCGACAGGCCGGACAGCCGCTCCAGGTCGCGGGCGGCGCGGTGCATGGTCGGCTGCGAGATGCCGACGTTGCGCGCCGCGAGGCTGAAGTTGCCGGCGTCGGCGACCGCGGTCAGCGCCCGCACCTGGGCCGCGGTCAGCAGCTGGTCGAAGTCCTGGAAGCCGCGCACCCCCTTGCGCCCGCCGATGCGGATGGCCTCGCGCGTGCCGGTGCGCAGGCGCTCCAGCGCGCGCTCGGCGCGATCCAGAAACAGGGCGCCGACGGGGGAGAGCGCCATGCCGTCCGGCCTCCGGTCGAACAGCGGCGCCCCGACCTCCTCCTCCAGGTTGGCGATGGCCTGGGTGATGGCGGGCTGGGAGAGGTGCACGTGCTCCGCCGCCTGGCTGATGCTGCCGCGCCGCGCCACCTCGCAGAAGGCGCGCAGGTGGCGGAGGTTGGGGATCTCCTTCATGGTCCTCGCCGTCCATGCCTATAGCAAAACCTTATACGCAGGCGGGGACTTCGAACTAGGAAAAACGATAGGCCGAACCGATAATCATACCCGGACACCAAAAATGCACGCCGAGCGGCGCCAACGCCGCCGACCAGGAGGAACCTGCACGCATGGACGCCGACTACCTGCCCTTCCACCCGGATCCCAGCAAGCCGGGCTACGTCCCGCCGCCCGGCGCGGTGGACGCGCACTGCCACGTGTTCGGCCCGGCCGACCAGTTCCCCTACGCGCCGGAGCGCAAGTACACCCCCTGCGACGCGTCGAAGGAGAAGCTGTTCGCGCTGCGCGACTTCCTGGGCTTCGAGCGCAACGTCATCGTCCAGGCGACCTGCCACGGCAAGGACAACCGCGCGCTGGTCGATGCGCTGAAGGCGTCCAACGGGCTGGCGCGCGGCGTCGCCTCGGTCGGCCCCGGCATCACCGAGGCCGAACTGCATGACCTGCACGAGGCCGGCGTGCGCGGCGTGCGCTTCAACTTCGTCAAGCGGCTGGTGGACGCCACGCCGAAGGAGGTCTTCCTCGGCATCTCCGAGAAGATCGCCAAGTTCGGCTGGCACATCGTCGTCTATTTCGAGGCGCAGGACCTGGAAGGCCTGATCCCCTTCCTGAAGCAGCTGCCGACCATCGTCGTGGTCGACCATATGGGCCGCCCGGACATCGCCAAGGGCGTCGATCACCCGGACTTCCAGCGCTTCGTCACCCTCATGGAGGAGATGCCGACGCTGTGGAGCAAGGTGAGCTGCCCCGAGCGCCTGTCGGTCGAAGGCCCGCCGCTTTACAGCGACGTGGCGCCGTTCGCCCGGCTGCTGGTCGACCGTTTCACCGACCGCGTGCTGTGGGGCACCGACTGGCCGCACCCCAACATGAAGTCGCACATGCCCGACGACGGCCATCTGGTCGACGTGATTCCCCGCATCGCCACCGACGCGGCCAAGCAGAAGGCCTTGCTGGTGGACAACCCGATGCGGCTCTACTGGAGCTGAACAAAAGAACGTGTGGAGGAATGAGATGGCATCCGCCGCCAAGCCGGCACCGATTCCCGGCACCGTCATCTTCGACGGCGACATGGCCGTGAAGGGCTATGCGCTCAACAAGATGTGCTTCTCCTTCAACAGGGCCGAGAACCGCAAGGCCTTCCTGGAGGACGAGGACGCCTACTGCGCCAGGTTCGGCCTGAGCGAGGAGCAGAAGGCCGCCGTCAAGGCGCGCGACACGCTGGCGCTGATCGAGGCCGGCGGCAACATCTACTTCCTCGCCAAGTTCGTCGGCCTGTTCGGCATGAACATGCAGGACATCGGCGCGCAGCAGACCGGCATGTCGGTCGCGGACTTCAAGGCGAAACTCCTGGCGGCGAGGGGCTGAGACCATGGCACGCATCATCGGCGGCATCACCACCTCGCACATCCCCGCGATCGGCAACGCGATCACCCGCGGGCAGATGGAGGACCCCTACTGGAAGCCGTTCTTCGACGCCTACCCGCCGGTGCAGGACTGGCTGGAGGAGGCGAAGCCGGACGCCGCCATCGTGATCTACAACGATCACGGGCTGAACTTCTTCCTCGACAAGATGCCGACCTTCGCCATCGGCGCCGCCCCGCAGTACCTCAACGACGACGAGGGCTGGGGCCTGCAGCCGCTGCCGCCCTTCCAGGGCGACCCGGAGCTGTCGTGGCACATCATCAACTCGCTGGTGGAGGACGAGTTCGACATCTGCTCCTGCCAGGAGATGCTGGTCGACCACGGCTTCACCGTGCCGATGTCGCTGATGTTCCCGGACCAGGCGAAGCGCAGCGCCATCCGCACCATCCCGGTGGCGGTCAACCTGATCCAGCACCCGCTGCCCACCCCGGCGCGCTGCTACAAGCTGGGGCAGGCCATCGGCCGCGCGGTCGCATCGTACGAGAAGGACACGAAGGTCGTGGTGTTCGGCACCGGCGGCCTGTCGCACCAGCTCGACGGCCAGCGGGCGGGGTTCATTAACAAGGACTTCGACCTGATGTGCATGGAGAAGATCGTCAGCGACCCCGAGGCGCTGGCCCGCTACTCCATCCACGATCTCGTGCGCCTCGCCGGCGCCCAGGGGGCGGAACTGATCCTCTGGCTGGTCATGCGCGGGGCGATGAGCGAGAAGGTGAAGAAGCTGCACAGCAACTACCACATCCCGATCTCCAACACGGGCGCGGGGCTGCTGCTGCTGGAGAACGCGGCGTAACGACCAAGCCCTCCCCCGCCTCCGGCGGGGGAGGGTTGGGTGGGGGCCGCGGCGCGCACGAGAATCAACGCCTGCCACCTCCACCGTTGCCCCCACCCTGCCCCTCCCCCAGCGGGGCTGGGGGAGGGTATGGAATGTCCTACCCCTCCAGCAGCGCCCGCGCCCCGTCCCACAGGCTGTGCAGCACGTCCGCCGCGGGCTCGGCGCGGGCCATGGCGGCGGACTGGCCGGCCCAGGCCTGCATGCGCTGCACGTCGCCGTCCTTCGTCGCCGCCGTCCGCATCGCGGCGGTGAGCCCGCGCTGCACCGGATAGGGCGCCGGCGCGGGCGCACCCTCGGCGACGGCGGCGCGGACGTAGTCGGTGGCGATGCTTCGCCCGGCCCGGCCGCTGAAGGCGCAGCTGATCATGGTGTCCTCCGGCGCCGTGCGCGCCAGCGCGTCGGCCCAGGCCGGATGGATCCTCGCCTCCGGGCAGCGCAGGAAGCCCGTGCCGATCGCCACCGCGCTGGCGCCGAGCATCAGCGCCGCGGCGACGCCGCGCGCGTCCGCGATGCCGCCGGCCGCGACCACTGGCAGGCTCACCGCATCGACCACCGCCGGCAGCAGCGAGAACAGCCCGACCGCCTGCCGCTCCGCGCCCGCCGCGTCGAAGCAGCCGCGGTGGCCGCCCGCCTCAGCCCCCTGGGCGGCGATGATGTCCGCCCCGGCCGCTTCGGCGGCCTTGGCCTCCGCCACGGTGGAGATGTTGGCGATCCAGAGGATCCCCCGCTCCTTCAGCCGCGCCACGAAGGCCGGCGGGAACAGGCCCATGACCGATGAGACCATGGGCGGCGCCGCCTCCAGGATGGCCTCGCACTGCGCGTCGAAGTCGGGCGGCGTCGCGTCGGCGGCCTCCGGCGGGACCGTCGGGCCCCAGCCGGCCAGGAAGTCGCGCAGAAGCGCCTCGTGTGCCGGGTCGCGCGCCGGCGGCGGGTCGGGGATCCAGGTGTTGAGCTGGAACGGGCCGGCACCCTTGCTCCGCACCTCCTCCGCCCAGGCCAGGATCTCCGCCGGCTTCATCAGCAGCACGCCGGCGGCGCCAAGGCTGCCGGCGTTCATCAGCGCGATGGACAGGGACGGCGGGCAGGCGCCGGCCATCGGCGCGAGGAGGATCGGGACACGCAGGCCGAACCGGGCGCAGAAGGCATAGGCTCGCTTCAACGGCGCGTTCATGGGGAACTCCACGGTGACTCGTCGGATCGGGAGCGATCTTCCGCAATGCGTGCGAGCGCCGCAAACGAATGTTTCAGATCAAAGCCATCGCCCACCGCGATAACCGCCGGAGGCCTCCCTTGCCTCGGCCGCGAAGCCCCTGTTAGATGAGGAGCACTGCGTCGGGACGGGGGAGCGTCATCGGGATGGTCGGGATCTCCAGGCATTGCGTTTCCGCGCTGTTCGCCGGCCTGCTCCTCGCCGCCCCGCTGCGGGCCGCGGCGTTGCCGCCGGAGATCGAGTACGCCTATCCCGACCAGTCGGTGTGGACCACCCGCGTCAACGAGCGCGGCACGCCCGACAACCCGCTGCTGCGCGTCGCCGCCGCCCTGTTCGCCAAGGCCGGCATCCCCTGGCACGGCAAGGACTACCCGGCGACGCGCATGTTCAACCAGCTGCGCGACGGCACCGCGCAGTTCTCCATGCTGGTCAAGGCGCCGGCCTTGCAGGAGTGCTGCCTGCTCAGCGCCACCCCGGTCACCGGCAGCGAGATCCGCGTCTACCGCACGGCCGGCCAGCCGCCGGTGCGGTCCCTCTCCGACCTTGCCGGGCGGCGGGTCGTTACCATCCGTGGTTACAGCTACGGCGGGATGCTGGGCTTCCTCAACGACCCTGCCAACCGGATCACCAACCACGCCGCGGTGAAGCACGACGACGCCTTCGCCATGTTGGAGGCCGGGCGGGGCGACTACCTGCTCGACTACGCCGGGCCGGCGGCGGAGGTGCTGGCCGCCCGGCCGATCGCCGGCGTGGAGTCGGACCTGCTGTCGCGGCAGGACGTCTTCCTGGTGCTGTCCAGGAGCTATCCGGACGCCCCCGCCGTGCTGGCCAAGCTGGAGGCGATCCTGGCGACTCTCGACGTCGAGGCGCTGATGAAGCCCTCCGCCCGCTAAACGCGACGTGACAGCGCACCTCCGTTGCCGCCGGGCGGCGGCCGGGATAGCTTGAAGGCAAGGTGCATCGTTTTCCGTACGGCGCCGTCCATTCCGTTTCGTGGGGAGGCGCTCCGTGGATCAGGTCGAGTTGGCGGCGCCCGAGGGCGTGCGCACCGTGGAACCGCCGGCGCGGCGTCCGCATCGGGGCATCGGCGTCCGGCTGCTGGCGGCGATTGTGCTGTTCAGCTCGGCCGTGACGCTGGTCCTGACGGCGCTGGAACTCTACGTCGACTATCGCACCGACCTGGGGGTGATCCAGCGCCGCCTCGACGACGTCGAGGCGAGCTACCTCTCCAGCCTGACCGGCAGCCTGTGGACGCTGGACACCGACCAGATCCGGCGCCAGCTGGAGGGCATTCTGCGCCTGCCCGACATGCAGCACCTGGAGGTGCGCGAGGTCGGCCGTCCGGAGGGGCGTGGCGTCATCGTCTCCGTCGGAATCCATGCCACCGAGTCCGTGATCGTGCGCGATTACCCGATGGTCTTCACCGAACTGGACGGCCGCGCGCAGTCCATCGGCGTCCTGCACGTCGAGGCGACGCTGTCCGGCGTCTATGCGCGGCTGTTCGACCGGACGATGCTGATCCTGGCCGGCCAGGGGGTGAAGACCTTCCTGGTGGCGCTGTTCATCCTGTTCATCGTGCACCGGCTGGTCACCCGGCATCTGGTCGGCATCGCCGGCTTCCTGCACCGGTTCGACCCGCGCTCCGCCGTGGCACCCCTCACCCTGGCACGGGCCGAACGGCGGCACGAAGACGAGCTGGACCGGATGGCGGAAGCCTTCAACGCCATGGCGACCCGCCTGGAGGAACTGTACCGGGAGCTCGCCGGCCTGAACGCCGAGCTGGAGTGGGACATCGCCGCCCGTCAGCAGGCCGAAGCCGAGGTGACCCGCCTGAACGCCGAGCTGGAGCAGCGCGTCCGCCAGCGCACCGCCGAGCTGGAGGCCGCCAACAAGGAGCTGGACGCCTTCACCTATTCCGTCTCGCACGACCTGCGGGCGCCGCTGCGCCGCATCGAGGGCTTCGGCCGCATCCTCGGCGGTGAGTACGCCGACCGCCTGGACGACCGCGGCCGGCATTTCCTGGAACGTATCCGCGCCGGCTCCAACGAGATGGCCGAGATGATCGACAGCTTTCTCAAGCTGTCGCGCTCGACCCGCAGCGAGCTGACCATCGACTCCGTCGATCTCTCCGCCCTGGCCGGGTCCGTGATCGCCCGTCTGCGCGAGCGCGAGCCGGACCGCGCGGTGTCCGTCGCCGTCGCGCCCGGCATGGTGGTGCAGGGCGATCGCCGCCTGCTCGACGCGGTTCTCGAGAACCTGCTGGGCAACGCCTGGAAATACACCCGAAACACCGAGGGTGCGGCGATACGCTTCGATACCGAAGTGTCGAGCGGCTGTACCGTGTATGCGATACGGGACAACGGCGCGGGGTTCGACATGGCCTACGCCGACCGCCTGTTCCTGCCGTTCAGCCGGCTGCATCGGCCCGAGGAGTTCGAGGGCACCGGCATCGGTCTGGCGACCGTCGTCCGCATCCTGGCGCGGCACGGCGGGCGCATCCGGGCGGAGGGCGCGGTCGGCCGGGGAGCCACCTTCCGCTTCACCCTGTGGGAAGGGAGTGCGAACCATGGACCAGCATAAGATCCTCCTGGTCGAGGACAACGCCGACGACGTCGAGCTGACGCTGCACGCCTTCCGTGCCAGCCGCGTCGCCAACGAGGTGGTGGTGATGCGCGACGGCGAGACGGCGCTGGACTACCTGTTCGGCACCGGCGCCTACGCCGGCCGCGACGTCCGCGATCTGCCGGCGCTGGTGCTGCTCGACCTCAAGCTGCCGGGTATCGGCGGCATCGAGGTGCTGCGCGCCCTGCGCGCCCGGCCGGAGACACGGCGGGTGCCGGTGGTGGTGCTGACCACCTCGGACGAAACCACCGACGTCGGCGGCTGCTACGATCTGGGCGTCAACAGCTACATCCGCAAGCCGGTGGCGTTTGACGCCTTCAACGACGTGGTGAACCAGCTGGGCCTGTACTGGCTGGTCACCAACACGCCACCGCCGCAGTGAGGAGGGCCGCGGCCATGGCCACCCCGTTGCGCGTGCTGCTCGTCGAAGACTCGGCCGATGACGCCGAGCTGCTGGAGTTCGAGCTGATCCGGGGCGGCTTCGCGCCGACCGTCCGCCGCGTCGAGACGGCGGACGCCATGCGCGCCGCGCTGTCCGGCGGCGCGTGGGACGTGGTGCTCAGCGACTACCACCTGCCCGCCTTCAGCGCCGAGGCGGCGCTCGCCACCCTGCGCGGCAGCGGCCGCGACCTGCCCTTCATCATCCTCTCCGGCGTGGTGAAGGCGGAGGAGGCGGTCAGCCTGATGAAGCGCGGCGCGCACGACTTCCTCGACAAGGCGGCGCTGGCCCGGCTGGTCCCCGCCATCGAGCGCGAGCTGCGCGACGCCGCCGAGCGCGCCCGGCACCGCCGCGCCGAGGAGCGGGTGCGGGTGCTGTCGCTGGCCATCGAGCAGAGTCCGGTGTCGGTGGTCATCACCGACCCGCAGGGCATCATCGGCTACGTCAACCCCAGCTTCGAGAAGGCCACCGGCTACCCGGCGGCGGAGGCGGTCGGCCGTCCGCTCGACTTCATCGGGCGCGAGGACGTTGGCGCCGACACCTACCGCGCCCTGTGGGCGGTGCTGCGCCGCGGCGAGGAATGGCGCGGCGAGTTCTGCAACCAGCGCCGCGACGGCACGCTGTTCTGGGAGCACGCCACCGTCTCCCCCCTGGAGGACGAGACCGGCGCCGTGACCCACTTCGTCGCCGTGAAGGAGGACATCACGGTCCGCCGCAGCTACGAGGAGCGGCTGCTGCGCCAGGCCAACTACGATGACCTGACCGGCCTGCCCAACCGGGTGCTGATGTTCGACCGGCTGGAGCAGGCGGTGGCGCTCACCCACCGGCAGGGCGGGCTGACGGCGCTGCTCTACATCGACCTCGACCGCTTCAAGACGGTGAACGAATCCCTCGGGCACGAGGCCGGCGACCAGCTGCTGAAAGAGGCGGCGGCACGGCTGGGCGACTGCGTGCGGCACGGCGACACGCTGGCGCGCACCGGCGGCGACGAATTCGTCGCCATCCTGCCCGGCCTGGACGACGGCGCCGCCGTGCAGGCGATCATCCACCGCATCGACACCGCGTTCGCCAGCCCCTTCGCCATCGCCGGGCACGACCATTTCGTCAGCGCCAGCGTCGGCGTGGCGCTGTGCCCCGACGATGGCACCAACAGCCAGGTGCTGCTGCGCAACGCCGAACAGGCGATGTACAAGGCCAAGGAGCAGGGCCGCGGCCGTCACCAGTTCTTCACCCGCGAGATCAACGAGCGCATGCAGGAGCGCGTGTCGCTGGAACGCCGCCTGCGCGGCGCCGCCGGCCGCGGCGAGCTGCTGCTGCACTACCAGCCGCTGTGCGGCATCCGCGGCGGCGCGCTGGTCGGCATGGAGGCGCTGGTGCGCTGGCGCCCGGCGCCGGACGAATTGCTGATGCCCGGCAGCTTCGTGCCGCTGGCCGAGGAGGCCGGGCTGATCGGCGAGGTCGGCGACTGGGTGATGGCCACCGCCTGCCGCGAGGCCGCCCGCCTGTTCGCCGGCCACGCGCCGGGGCTGCGGGTGGCGGTCAACGTCTCGCCGCGGCAGTTGCAGGGCGGCGGATTCGGCGACTGGGTGCTCCGCCAGTTCGAGGAGACCGGCCTGCGACCGGAACAGCTCGAGCTGGAGATCACCGAGAGCGTGGTGATGGACGACGCGCCGGAGACGCGGCTGACGCTGCGCCGGCTCTGCGACCTGGGGGTGCGGCTGTCCATCGACGATTTCGGCA
Organism: Azospirillum sp. TSO22-1; assembly: GCF_003116015.1. GTDB lineage: Bacteria > Pseudomonadota > Alphaproteobacteria > Azospirillales > Azospirillaceae > Azospirillum. The sequence continues at coordinate 64,879 of NZ_LGQZ01000141.1, read as the reverse complement.
CCGGCTATTCGTCGCTCGGCTACCTGCAGCGCTACCCCTTCGACACGCTGAAGATCGACCGCTCCTTCGTCACCGGCGCCGTCACCGACGCCAACACGGCGCGGCTGGTCGAGACCATCGTCACCATGGCCCGCGGCCTCGGCCTGGAGACCGTCGCCGAGGGGGTGGAGACGCCCGAGCAGCTGTCCTTCCTGGACGGCTGCGGCTGCGACGTGGTGCAGGGCTACCTGCTCGGCCGGCCGGGGCCGGTGGAAGGCATCGCGGCGCGGTTGGGGTGAATGACAGCTCCTTGACAGCTCCCGTGCTACACTGATCCCCAGGGAGGAACGATCGCCGCGACGCGGGCCAAGGCGCCCGGCCGCCTGTTGTGGCGATGTGGGGAACGGCGAGCCATGCGCATCCTGGTCGTAGAGGACACCGAGGACCTCGCGGACGCGATCATCCAGCGCCTGCGCAAGCTCGGCTACGCCATCGACTGGGCCGCCGACGGCACCCACGCCGACGAGCTGCTGCGCACCGAGACCTACCAGCTGGTCATCCTCGACGTCATGTTGCCGGGCCTGGACGGACAGGCGATCCTGCGCGGCATGCGGCGGCGCGGCGACCGCACGCCGGTGCTGGTGATCACCGCGCGCTCGCAGGTGGACACCAAGGTCGACCTGCTGGACCTCGGCGCCGACGACTACGTGGTCAAGCCCTTCGACTTCCGCGAGCTGGAGGCGCGCTGCCGCGCCCTGCTGCGCCGGCCGCACGGCATGGCGTCCTCGGCCGAGGCGTTCGGCAACCTCACCTTCGACACCGCCGCCAAGAAGGTGTCGGTGGACGGCAAGCCGATCGAGCTGGGTGCGCGCGAGTTCCGCCTGCTGGAGCTGTTCCTCGCCAACCTGGGCAAGGTGATGAGCAAGGAGGCGCTGATGAACCGCCTGTTCAGCCTCGACCAGGCGGTGGCGCCCAACGCCATCGAGCTGTACGTCTCCCGCCTGCGCCGCAAGCTGGACGGCGCCTCGGTGACGATCCGCACGGTGCACGGCCAGGGCTACGTGGCGGACGTAACCGATGCTCGGTGAGGCCCCGGCGAACGGGCCGTCGCTGCGGCGGCGCCTGCTGGTCCGCCTGTTCGTGCTGCTGCTGGTGGTCGCGGTGGTGGCGTTCGTCTTCGTGCGCGCCTACGCCAAGCGCGCCGCCGACAGCGCCTACGACCAGCTGCTCTCCGCCGCCGCGCTCGCGATCGCCGACACCGTGCGCGCGGAGAATGGCGCGGTCACCGTGGACCTGCCCTATTCCTCACTCAGCATCCTCGGTATGGCGCGGCGGGACCGCGTCTTCTACAAGGTGCTGGGGCCGGACGGCGAGCTGATCACCGGCTACGCCGACCTCGCCGGGCAACCGGCGCGCGCCGTGGCGCCGGTGTTCGCCGACGCCGAGTACCGCGGAGCGGCGGTGCGCGTCGCCGTGCTCGGCCGCTTCGTCGCACAGGCGCGGCGCACCGGCTGGAGCACCGTGGTGGTGGCGCAGACGCGCGAGGAGCGCGACACCCTGGCCGCTGACATCTTCGCCAACGCCTTCGCGCCCATCGTGCTGGCGGTGCTGGCGGGTGCCGCGCTGCTGTGGATCGGCGTGCGGCAGGCGCTGGCGCCGCTGGGCTTCCTGGAGAAGCTGATCCGCGCCCGCCGCCCCAACGACTTCAGCCCGATCCAGGCCGCCGCCCCGGCCGAGGTCAGCCAGCTGCTGGGCGCCATCAACCACCTGATGGCGCGCCTCAAGGGCAACCTGGACACCACGCGCGTCTTCCTCGCCGACGCCGCCCACCAGATCCGCACGCCGTTGGCCGCACTCCGCGCCCAGGCCGAGCTGGCGGTGGAGGAGACCGACGACGCGACCCGCCGCCGCATGGTGGAGCGCATCCACCGCAACGCCGTCGAGGCCAGCCAGCTGACCAGCCAGCTGCTCAGCCACGCCATGGTGGTGCACCGCGGCGAGGCGATGCAGAGCCAGGACGTCGACCTCGCGGCACTGGCTGCCCAGGTCGCCCACCGCGCCGAGGCGGTGGCCGAGGACACGCCCATCACCATCGAGCGCCCGACCGAGACCGTTCAGGTCTCCGGCGACCCGGTGAGCCTGCGCGAGGCGCTCGCCAACCTCGTGGACAACGCGGTGAAGTACGGCGGCCAGAGCCCGGTGGAGGTGCGCCTACACCCGGCCTCCTCCGGCCGCGGCCCGGTGTTGGAGGTCGCCGACCACGGCCCCGGGATCGCCGACGCGGAGAAGGAGGCCGTGCTGCGCCGCTTCGGCCGCGGCAGCACCGCCGCCGGCACCACCGGCAGCGGCCTCGGCCTCGCCATCGTCGCCGCGGTGGCCGACGCGCACGGCGCCGTCTTCCGCCTGCTCGACCGTCCCGGCGGCGGCCTGATCGCCCGGCTGGAGTTCCCCGAACCGAGCACACCGTCCACCGAACCGGTCGCCGGACTGGCGGCCTTGGCGCTTGTCGTGCTGCTGCTGGTGCCCGGCGCCGGGCTGGCGACGGAGGCCACCTTCTATCCGGCGCCGCGGGCAGAGGCGGCGCGGCTGCGCGTCCACGCGGCGACCGATCAGCCGGCCATGGACGCGCTGATCCGCGACTTCCAGGACGCCAACCCGGACGTTGCCATCGACTACCTCGACATGAACACGGCCGAGCTGTACGCCGGCATCGTCAGCCCGAAGGGCGGCCCCCTGCCCGACCTTGCCATCAGCTCAGCGGTGGATTTGCAGACCAAGCTGGTCAACGACGGCTACGCGCAGCGCCACCGCTCGCCGGCGACCGCATCGCTACCGGACTGGGCGAACTGGCGCGACGAGGCGTTCGGCTTCACCCAGGAGCCGGCGGTCATCGTCTACAACCGCGCCCTGGTGCCGGAGGCGGAGGTGCCGCGCTCGCGCGACGAGCTGATCCGCCTGCTGCACGACCGGCCGGAGCGCTACCGCGGTCGCCTGACCACCTACGACGTGGCGTCCAGCGGCATCGGCTACCTGTTCGCCACGCAGGATTCGGTGGCGTCGAGCCAGTTCTGGCAGCTCACCGATTCCCTGGGGGATCTCGGTGTGAAGCTGGCCTGCTGCACGCCGGACATGATGGACCTGATCGAGCGCGGCGAGGCGCTGATCGGCTACAACCTGCTGGGTTCCTACGCGCGGGCCCGGCAGGCGGCGGGGTCGCCGCTCGGCATCGTGCTGCCCAGCGACTACACGCTGGTGATGTCGCGCGTCGCGCTGATCCCGCGCACCGCGCCGCAGCCGGCGTTGGCCGGGCGCTTCATCGACCATCTGCTGTCGGAGCGGGGCCAGAGCGTGATCGCCGCCGGCCCGACCTTCTACGCCGTGTCGCCGCTGGCGCAGGGACCGATGTCGACCGAGCGCCTGACCACCGACCTGGGTGGCCCGGCGCAGCGCATCGTCGTCGGGCCGGCGCTGCTGGTCTTCCTCGACGACCTCAAGCGCGGGCGCTTCGTCAAGCAGTGGCAGATGGTGATCGAGCGGCCGTAGGGCCTGTCGAATTGTCCGCCCCACCGACAGCTTCATGACAGGTCCATCCGGCATTGTGGCCCCAACGAACAATCCGTTGAGGAGACGCCACCGTGAAGCGCCATCTGTCATCCGTCCTTGCCGCCACCCTGCTGCTGGGCGCCGCGCCCGTGTGGGCGCAGGGCACCGACGCCTCCATCGTCTCGGCGGCCGAGCGGGAAGGCTCGGTCACCATCTACGCCGCGCTCGACGCCAGCGAGGCGCTGGAGCTGGTTCGCGGCTTCGAGGCGCGCTACCCCAAGGTCAAGGTCGACTACAACGACCTCTCCACCACCGAGCTGTACAACCGCTTCATCTCCGAGGCGGCGGCCGGCGGCGGGTCCACCGACCTGATGTTCAGCTCGGCCATGGACCTGCAGATGAAGCTGGTCAACGACGGCTACGCACAGCCCTACGCCTCGCCCGAGCGCGCCAACATCCCCGCCTGGGCGAACTGGAAGGACCAGGCCTACGGCATCACCGCCGAGCCCATCGTCTTCGCCTACAACAAGCGCATTGTGCCCGAGGCCGAGGTGCCGAAGACGCACGCCGACCTCGCGAAGCTGCTGGCGGAGAAGACCGACGCCTACAAGGCCAAGGTCGCCACCTACGACCCGGAGCGCAGTGGCGTCGGCTTTCTCTACATTACCCAGGACATGCAGGCCGACAAGGGCACCATGGACCTGATCAAGGCGCTGGGGAAGAGCGGCACCAAGCTCTACACCTCGTCGGGCACCATGCTGGAGCGCATCGCGTCGGGCGAGCACGCCATCGGCTACAACATGATCGGCTCCTACGTGCGCGAGCGGCAGAAGCGCGATCCCTCCATGGGTCTGGTGGCGCCCAGCGACTACACGGTGGTGATGTCGCGCATCGCCTTCATCCCGAAGGCCGCGAAGCATCCGAACGCGTCGAAGCTGTTCCTCGACTACATGCTCTCGGCCGAGGGGCAGAAGCACCTCGCCAACCGCTCCATCGGCCCGGTGCGCACCGACATGGCGGCGGACGCCGAGCTGGTGCCGGCCTCGGCCAGGCCGATCGCCATCGGCCCCGAGCTGCTGGCCTACATGGACCAGACCAAGCGCCTGAAGTTCCTGAAGGACTTCCAGCGCGCCATGCAGGGGAAGTGACCCCATGAACCGCCCCCTGCGCATCGCGGTCATCGTCGCCATGGCGCTGGCCGTGCTGGCTCCGGTTGGCCTCGTGGCCTACCAGAGCTTCCTCGACGGACCGTTCTTCCAGCCGCAGACCACCTTCAGCCTGTCGGCGTACGAGTTCGTGCTCGACGACGAGGACTTCTTCGAGGCGCTCGGCAACTCCGCCATGATCGCCTTCGGCATGACGCTGATCGCGGTGCCGCTGGGGGCGATCCTGGCCTTCCTGCTGGTCCGCACCGACCTGCCCGGCCGCCGCTGGATCGAGCCGCTGATCCTGGTGCCGATGTTCATCTCGTCGGTGGTGCTGGCCTTCGGCTTCGTCGTCACCTTCGGGCCGGTCGGGCTGGTCAGCCTGTGGGTGAAGGGCTGGCTGGGCGAGGTGCCGTGGTACCTCTACTCCAAGCCGTCGCTGATGGTGATCGCCGGGCTGACGCACGTGCCGCACGTCTTCCTCTACGCCTCGTCCGGGCTGCGCAGCCTGGGCTCCGACGTCGAGGAGGCGGCGCGCTCCACCGGCGCCGGGCCGCTGCGCGTGGCGCTGACCGTCAGCCTCCCCATGATCATGCCCAGCATCCTCTATTCCGCGGTGCTGGTGTTCTTCCTGGGCTTCGAGCTGTTCGGCCTGCCGCTGGTGCTCGGCGACCCGGAGGGCATCCTGGTGCTCGCCACCTATCTCTACAAGCTGACCGTCAAGCTCGGCACGCCGTCCTACCAGCTGATGGCCGTGGTGGTGGTCGCCATCGTCTGCATCGCCCTGCCGCTGGTCTGGCTGCAACGCACCCTGCTGAAGACCGCCAACCGCTACGTCGCGGTGAAGGGCAAGGCGAGCGCGGTGCGGCCGGTGTCCATCGGCGCGTGGCGCTGGCCGGCGGTGACGCTGATCGGGCTGTGGCTGCTGGTGACGGTGGTCCTGCCGGTGTCGGGTCTCGTGCTGCGGTCCTTCGTGACCAGCTGGGGCGAGGGCGTGTCGCTGGCCGGGTCCTTCACCCTGCACCACTTCAAGGAGCTGCTGAACTACCCGAACCTCGTGCGCGGCATCGTCAACACGGTGCTGATGGCGGCGGTCGGCGGGGCGGCGTCGGTGGCGGTGTACACGCTGGTCAACCTCGCCGCGCACCGCTGGAACTCGGGCTGGACGCGGGTGATGGACTATCTGGTCCTGCTGCCGCGCGCCATGCCGGGGCTGATCGCCGGCCTCGCCATCTTCTGGGTGTTCCTGTTCGTGGCCCCGCTGGCCCCGCTGCGCCAGACGCTGCTGAGCATCTGGGCCGCCTACACGCTGGTCTGGCTGGCCTACGGCATGCGGCTGGTGAGCGGCGCGCTGCTCCAGGTCGGGCCGGAGCTGGAGGAGGCGGGGCGCGTCGTCGGCGCCAGCCCGTGGCGGGTCAGCCGCGATCTGACGCTGCCGCTGATCAAGGTCGGCCTGATCGGCAGCTGGCTGCTGATCTTCGTCACCTACATGCGCGAGTACTCGACCGCCGTCTACCTGCTCAGCCCCGGCACGGAGGTCATCGGCTCGCTGCTGGTCTCGTTGTGGGGCACGGGTGCCGTGGACACCGTGACCGCGCTCTCCACCGTCAACATCGCGCTGATCGGTCTCGGTCTGCTGCTGATGACCTCTTTCAGGAAGCATCACCATGGCTAAGCTCATCATCGACGACCTGCACGTCCGCCTCGGCGGCAACGAGATCCTCAAGGGCATCAGCGCCACCTTTCAGCAGGGCGAGATCGTGGCGCTGCTCGGCCGCTCGGGCAGCGGCAAGACGACGCTGCTGCGCTCCATCGCCGGGCTGGAGCAGCCGAACAAGGGGGCCATCCGCATCGGCGACGCCGCGGTGTTTGACGCCGCGGCCGGCGTCAACCTGACGCCGGAGAAGCGCAACCTCGGCCTCGTCTTCCAGTCCTACGCGCTGTGGCCGCACAAGACGGTGTTCGAGAACGTCGCCTACGGCCTGAAGCTGCGCGGCTGCTCCAAGCCGGAGATCACCGCGCGGGTGGAGGCGGTGCTGGAGGGCGTCGGCCTGGGGCATCTGGGCGGGCGCTACCCGCACCAGATGTCGGGTGGCCAGCAGCAGCGCGTGGCGCTGGCGCGCGCACTGGTCTACAGCCCGCCGGTGATCCTGCTGGACGAGCCGCTGTCCAACCTCGACGCCAAGCTGCGCGAGGAGGCCCGCATCTGGATCCGCACGCTGATCAAGCGCCTGAACCTCACCGCGGTGTTCGTCACCCACGACCAGGTCGAGGCGATGGCCATCGCCGACCGCATCGTGCTGCTGGACGACGGCCGCATCGTGCAGTCCGGCTCGCCGGAGGAGCTGTACAACGAACCGCGCAGCCTGTTCGCGTCGGAGTTCATGGGCGTCAACAACACGGTGAAGTCCACCGTGCGCGAGGCGCGCGGCGGCTACGTGCAGATCGACCTGGAGGGCTTTGCGCTGTGGGGCCGCAACTGCGGCGGCAAGGCGGTGTCCGACCCGGCGGTCGGCGTCATCCGGCTGGAGCAGGTGGCGGTCGCCCACGGCGAGGCCGGCGGCGAGAACACCGTGCGCGCCGAGCTGGAGACCTCGGTCTACCTCGGCGGCCACTGGGAGCACGTGTTCCGTTGCGGCGAGCTGTCGCTGCGCGCCTTCGGCAAGCCGCTGAAGGCCGGCCCGCACTGGCTGCACCTGCCGCCGGAGCAACTGTGGGTGTTCTGATCATGCGGAAAGCCCCTTTCCCTCGACGGGAGAGGGGCTTTCGCGTCAGTCCGCCGTCACCGAGTGGATCTCGTCGGCGTTGAAGCGTTGCTGCTCCTCCATCACCATCTGGGCGAGGTCGCGCTTCAGGCGGTTGAACTCCGCCGACGCGCCGTCGCGCGGGCGCGGCATCTCCACCCGGACCTCCTGCTTGATGGTGCCCGGCCGGTAGGTCATCACCACGATGCGGTCGGCCAGATAGATCGACTCCTCGATCGAGTGCGTGACGAACAGCACCGTCTTGCCGACCTCCTCCCAGATGCGCAGCAGCTCGTCCTGGAGGGTGCGGCGGGTCAGCGCGTCGAGCGCGCCGAACGGCTCGTCCATCAGCAGGATCGGGCTGTCCAGCGCCAGCACGCGGGCGATGGCGACGCGCTGGCGCATGCCGCCGGAGAGGTCTTTCGGGAAACGGTTGCGGAAGTCCTGCAGATGCAGCTTGTGCAGCAGCACCTCCACCCGCTCGGCGATCTCCGCCTTGCCCATGCGCTTGATCTGCAGGCCGAAGGCGATGTTCTCGGCGACCGTCATCCAGGGGAACAGTGCGTATTCCTGGAACACCATGCCGCGGTCGGGGCCGGGCGCGGTGATCGGCTGGCCGTCCACCAGCACCACGCCCCTTGACGGCGGCTGGAAGCCGGCGACGGCGTTGAGCAGCGTCGACTTGCCACAGCCCGAGGGGCCGAGCAGGCAGATGAACTCGCCGTGGCGGACCTCCAGGTCGATGCCCTTCAGCGCGACGACCTCGTGGCCGCCGGTGGCGAACACCTTGTCCACCCCGCGCACCTCGATCTGCACGGGGGCGGTCTCGGGAACGGAGGCGGGGACGGATTTGAGTGCGGTGATCATGGGGACGCCTCCGCTCAGCTGTCGAGGCCGCGGTGCCACCGCAGCAGATGGGTGTTCAGCCGGTTCATCGCGATGTCGATGCCCAGGCCGAGGAAGCCGATGGTGAACATCCCGGCGATGATCTTGTCCGACCACATGAACTCGCGCGCCTCCAGGATGCGGAAGCCGAGGCCGGCGTTGACCGCGATCATCTCCGACACGATCACCACGATGAACGCGGTGCCGATGCCGATGCGCGCTCCGGCCAGGATGTACGGCGTCGCCGCCGGCAGGATGACACGCACGAACATGGTCAGCTTGCCGGCCCCCAGGTTGCGCGCGGCGCGGAGATAGATGCCGTCGACGTGGCGCACCCCGGCGATGGTGTTCATCAGCACCGGGAAGAAGGCGCCGATGGCGATCAGGAACACCGCCGGCGGGTTGCCCAGGCCGAACCACAGGATCGCCAGCGGGATGTAGGCGATCGGCGGGATCGGGCGCAGCACCTGGACCAGCGGGTCCATCAGGCCGTAGACGCGCTCGCTGGTGCCCATCAGCAGGCCGAGCGGCAGCGCCAGCCCCGCCCCCACCACGAAGCCGAGCACGACGCGGTACAGGCTGGAGTAGGCGTCGGTCAGCATCTCGCCCGACAGCGCCCAGGCGAGCCAGCCGGACTGTGCCGGATCGTACGGGTCGGCCGGCAGCAGATAGTGCCACCAGCGCACCAGCACCGCGCCCGGCGACGGCAGCACCGTGGGGTTGACCATGCCGGACGAGGACAGCGCCTGCCAGACGGCGACGACGACCAGCGGCACCAGAGCGCCGCGCGCCAGCGCGGCCGGCGTGATGCGGGAGGGACGGGACATGGCGTGCTCTCCCCTGTCCTCAGTTCACCTGGACGGCGGTCTTGGCCTTGGCCAGCAGGTCGGGCTTGACCCAGTCGGCGGCCTTCGGCGGATTGGCCATGCGGCCGACGCCGTATTTCTGCATCATGTCGGTGCTGGTCTGCACGTGCTCGACCGTGATGTCGGTGCTGAACGGCGAGTTGCCGATGGCGTCCTGGTAGTCCTGGCTGGTGATCTGGCCCTTGAAGACGTTTTCCCGCACGTACTTCTCGGCCAGTTCCGGCTTGGACAGGAAGATGGCGGTGGCCTCGACGAAGCAGCGGATGAAGCGCTGGGCCACCTCCGGCTTCTTCGTGTAGAAGTCCTCGGTGACGACCAGCGAGCGCACCGGTTCGCCCAGATCGGTGTCGTAGGGCTTGATGACCTCGACGCCGAAGCCCTTGTTGATGGCCTGGCTCGACTGCGGCTCCGACTGCGACATGGCGTCGATGCTGCCGGCGGCCAGCGCCTGGTTGAGGTCGGCATAGCCCATGTACAGGATCTGCACGTCCTTGCCGCCGCGATCCGACCAGGACAGGCCGTGCTTGGCAAGTTCGGCCAGCAGCACCAGTTCCTGCGTCCCGCCGCGCGCCACGCCCACCTTCTTGCCCTTGAGGTCGGCGATGGCCTTCACCCCGGCGTCGGGCTTGGCGACGATGCGCACGCCGCCCTTGGCGAAACCGGCCACCGCGTAGATCGGCACGCCCGACGCGCGGCCGGCGATGGCGGCCTCTACGGCGCTCGCGGCGGCGTCGATCTCTCCGGCGACGATGGCCGGCAGGATGTCGATGCCCTTGGGAAACACCCGTTCTTCGATCTTCAGGCCGTACTTCGGCCCGATCTCCTTCATATAGGAGACGGCGCCATAATGGGCGAACTTGAGGTTGCCGAGCCGCACCACGTCGTCGGCGTGCGCGGTCTGGGTCACGAAGGCGGCGAGCACCGCCATCGCGGCAAACAGGAACTTCTTGGACATGCATCCTCCTCGGGTTCTTCCGCGGTGGAGCCGCGGTTTGCCGGCCCCTATGGCAAGCAGCGTGCCGGAGGCGCAACCGTTGGGGATGCTGATGTTCGCGATGGCAAATCGGCGGAAATCCGCCGAGGCGCCGCGTGAAATCGGCGGAAATCCGCCGACCGCGGAAAATCCGTTCCTCCGCCGGAGGAACGGTGCCTTGCCGGCGCCCCTTGACCACGGGCGATCCGTCCCAGCACTCTGCGCTTCCGCCTCAATCCCCGGCACAGGCCATGTCCATTGCCCGCACCGACCAGCAGACGGACGCCCTGCCCCGCCCGCGCCCCGGCGGTCGCCGGGCTCTGTGGACCGTGGCGTTCGTCGCAGCGCTGACGCTCGCCCCTTGGCAGACGCACCGCTGGGTGGAGGCGAGCGGGCTGGCCGAACTGCGCCGGGTCGGCGACCAGCGCCTGGGCCTGTACGCCAGCGGCATCCGCACCGCCGTCGGCCGATACGACTACCTGCCTTTCCTGCTGGCGCACGACAAGGACGTGCTGGCGTTGCTGGAGGATCCTTCCGCCGACCGTCGGCACACCACCAACCGCCTGCTGGAGGACGCAAACGAGGCCGCCGGAGCGGCATCGTTGTACGTCACCGACCGCACCGGGCTGACGCTGGCCGCCAGCAACTGGCGTGACCCGGTGCAGAGCCTCGTCGGCAACCGCTACGACTTCCGCCCCTATTTCCGGCAGACGATGGCGACCGGCAGCGGCCGCTACTTCGGCATCGGCGCCACCACCGGCCTGCCCGGCTACTTCCTGTCGCGTGCGGCGCTCGGAGCGGAGGGGGTGGCCGGCACCGCCGTCGTCAAGGTCGACCTGGAGCCGCTGCAGCGCGACTGGCAGGCGGCCGGGGAACGGGTGATGGTCACTGACGGGAACGGCGTCGTCTTCCTCGCCAGCCACGCCGAGTGGAAGTACCGTCCCCTGCGTCCGCTGGCCGAACCGGTGCGCGCCCAACTCGCCGCCACCCGGCAGTATGCCGGCGCCGACCTCCGTCCGCTCGGCCTCGGTGACGGGCCGGACGGCATGGTGACGCTGTCGGATGAGCGGGGCCGCGCCTTCCTGATGCAAGAACTGGCCCTGCCCGACTTCGACGCCACCATCCGCCTGCTCGCCGACGTCGAACCCGTGCTGGCCCAGGCGCGCAGCGGCGCGGTGCTGGCGGCGGCGCTCGTGCTGCTGCTCGCCGCCGGCCTGCTGCTCGCCCGCCAGCGCGCCGAGACGTTGCGCCTGCAACGCGAGGCGCACGAGACTCTGGAGCGCCGCGTCGAGGAGCGCACCCACGAGCTGGCCGCCGCCAACCAGGTGCTCCGCGACGCGCAGGAGGAACTGGTGCAGGCCGGCAAGCTGGCGGCGCTCGGACAGATGTCGGCGGCGCTGGCGCATGAGTTCAACCAGCCGCTCGCGGCGATCCGCACCTTCGTCGCGTCCACCCGCCTGCTGGCGGAGCGCGGCGACACCCCCTCGGTGCTCGGCAACCTGGGCATGATCGCCGACATGGCGGAGCGCATGGCGGTGATCTCCGGCCACCTCAAGACCTTCGCCCGCAAGGGGCCGGCGCGGGTGGAGGCGGTGCCGGTGGGGCAGGCCCTCGATCGCGCGCTGCTGCTGCTCGGCCAGCGGCTGCGCCAGGATGGCATCGACCTGACCCGCGCCGTGCCCGACGACGCCCTGGTGCGCGGCGACGCGGTCCGGCTGGAGCAGGTGCTGGTCAACCTGATCCGCAACGCCGCCGACGCCCTGTCCGGTGTGGAGGACCGCCGCATCACCGTATCGGCCGTGCGTGGTCCCGGGGTGTGGGAGGTGCGGATCTCCGACATCGGAACCGGCATCGCGGCGGAGCATCAGGCCCGCCTGTTCGACCCGTTCTTCACCACCAAGGAGGTCGGCGAGGGCCTGGGCCTCGGGTTGTCGCTGTCCTACGGCATCGTGCGCGACTTCGGCGGCAGCCTGCGCGCCGAGAACAATCCGGACGCCGGCGCGACCTTCGTGATGATCCTGCCGGAGGCCGCCCATGGCTGAGCTGAGACACGTCCTGTTCGTCGACGACGAGATGCCGATGCGCGTCTCGGTCGAGCAATGGCTGCGCCTCGCCGGCTTCGCGGTGGAGGCGTTCGAGACACCGGAACCGGCGCTGGCCCGTCTGGCGCCGGACTTCCCCGGCATCCTGGTCACCGATGTGCGGATGCCGCGCACGGACGGGTTGACCGTGTTGGGACAGGCGCTGGAGCGCGACGGCGACCTGCCGGTGATCCTGGTGACCGGCCATGGCGACGTCGCCATGGCGGTGGAGGCGATGCGGCGCGGTGCCTACGACTTCATCGAGAAGCCCTTCGAGCCCGAGCGCCTGACCGAAGTGATCCGCCGCGCCTGCGAGAAGCGCCGGCTGGTGCTGGAGAACCGCGGCCTGCGCCGGCAGGTCTCCGGCCGCGGCATCGAGGGACGGCTTGTCGGCACGTCGCGCGCGATGCAGGACCTGCGGCGCGAGGTGCTGGAACTGGCCGCCACCAGCGCCAGCGTGCTGATCCACGGCGAGACCGGCTCCGGCAAGGAGGTGGCGGCGCGCTGCCTGCACGACTTCGGCCCGCGCGCCCGCGGCGCCTTCGTCGCCGTCAACGGCGGCGCCATCCCCGAGAGCATGGCGGAGAGCGAACTGTTCGGCCACGAACCCGGCGCCTTCACCGGCGCTGCGCAGCGCCGCGTCGGCCGGATCGAGCATGCCGACGGTGGCACCCTCTTCCTCGACGAGGTGGAGAGCATACCTGCGGCGATCCAATTGAAACTGCTGCGCGCCCTGCAGGAGCGCAGCATCGAGCGGCTCGGCTCCAACAAGGCGGTCGCCGTCGACATCCGCATCGTCGCCGCCAGCAAGGTGGACCTGTTGGAGGCCAGCGACGCCGGCCGCTTCCGCGCCGACCTCTACTACCGTCTGAACGTGGCGGAGTTGCACATCCCGCCGCTGCGCGCCCGCGGCGAGGACATCCCGCTGCTGTTCGACTTCTTTGCCGCGGAGTTCGCCGCCCTGCACGGCCGCGAGCCACGCCCGCTGGAGCCTGTGGACATCGACGCGCTGCTGGCGCACGACTGGCCGGGCAACGTGCGCGAGCTGCGCAACCTCACCGAACGCCACGTGCTGACGCTCGGCCGCGGCGGGGTGGCGGCGCTGCTGCGGCGACGGCCGATGGGCGAAGCCGAGACCGGACGGCGCTCCCTGCCCGAGCAGGTGGACGCCTACGAGAAACGCCTGATCGAACAGGCGCTGGAGCGCTGCCGCGGCGACATCAAGGCGGTGATCGACCTGCTTGGCATCCCGCGCCGCACCCTGAACGAGAAGATGGCCCGGCACGGGCTGGAGCGGCAGGCTTTCCTGGCGCGCTGACCGCTCAGCCGCAGGCGGCCGGCGGCCGGCGCTCGGTCTCCGCGGCCATGGAGCGGAAAGCGCCGCTGGCCGGGTCGTGCAGCAGCAGATCGGCCGCCGCCACGTCGAACAGGCAGCCGTGCAGCGCAAGCGTGCCGGTCTCGACCTTCTCGCGGATCCACGGGAAGCTCATGAGGTTGGCGAGGGATTGGCGGATCACCTCGCGCTCGGCCGCGGCGCAGGCCTGTTCCGGATGTGCGGCGCCGTCGAGGACCCGCGCGCGCACGTCGGCGGCGATGGACATCCACGGGCCGATGAAGTCGCCGCCATCGGCGCCGCGGTCGAGCAGCGTGCGGATGCCGCCGCAGCGGGTGTGGCCCATGACGATGACCTGCGGCACGCTCAGTTGCCGGATCGCGAACTCCAGCGCCGCGCTGGTGCCGTGGTAGTCGGCGCTTGGCGCGTAGGGCGGCACCAGGTTGGCGACGTTGCGGATGACGAACAGGTCTCCTGGCCCAGCCCCGAAGATCAGCTGCGGATCGACGCGAGAATCGCAGCAGGCGATCACCGCCGCGCGCGGGTTCTGCCCGGCGACGGAGAGGTGGCGGTAACGCTCCTTGTGATTCTGGAACGCCGTGGCGCGGAACGTCCGGAAACCATCGATGAGCGTCTGCATGGGGCGTCCTCGTCAGTCATGCCGCATGCGATTATTCGCATCCTTCGCAGGTTCGCAAGCCCTGGGCCGAAAAATCATGCAATCTTGCGAGGATATACGCCGCCATTCCTCCGTTTTTGCGAAGATTGCAAATTCGTGTTCACCCGTGAACCAGCCGTTCCAGAAGATCTTCGCTCCCCATCTGGCCGCCCTTGAGCATCAGCTCGATGCCGTCGCAGGCGGGGTCGTCGCCGTGGCTCCGGCACAGCGTCACCCCTGGCCCCAGGATGGTCGCATAGGATAGCCCCCAGCAGCCGAGCGCGGCGACGGCCCGGCTGGAGGTGTCGCCGCCGAGGATGCCCAACCGCCGCACCGGCACCGCGCGCACCACGTCGGCGACGAAGGCCGCGGTGGCGGCGGCGACCGCGGCGGCCTGAGCGGTGTCGGGCGCGTCGTCCGGCGGCGCGGTCCACACCAGGACGTGCCGTCCGGTCCGCAGGCGGGTGGCGACGTCCTCCCGCAGGCGCGCCGCGTAGGCGGGGTCGGCGCACAACAGGCCGGCGGCGGCGTGCAGGCGGTCGAAGGACGCGGCGGCCTCGACCTGCCGGCGCGTCACCGGCGACAGGCTGCCGGCCATGACGAACACCGGGCCGCGCGCCGGCTCCAGGGCGTAATCCATGGGACGGGACGCCGCCGGGCCGGCGAGCGACCAGTGCGCGGTCAGCGCCTGCGCCACGCTGCTCGGCCCCACCGCCAGCAGCGGCGCCCGGCGGGCGCGCTCCCAGATCAGCCGGCCGATGAGGGCGAGGTGCGCCGGGCGGGCGACGTCGAGCAGCACGCCCCCTTCGCCCACCCGCGCGTCGAGCGCCGCGTCGCCCAGGTCGTAGTCGGGGTAGTGCAGCGCCGCGACGTCGGACAGCCCTTGTGCGGCGAGATGCAGGCGCAGGTCGGCCTCGGTCATCGGGGTGACCGGGTGGGCGCGCATGGTCGGGTGGCGGTCGATGCGATGTACGGTCCCGCCGATACCGGCGGCGGCGAAGAGGGTGCTGAACAGGCAGTAGCGGCCAATATTCGGCTGGCCGCCGACGATGGGCAGGAACGGGTTCGGGAAGAACGGCCGCAGCGCCGCCACCGCGGCGCCGATGCTGCCGACGTGCGGCGCGCTGTCGAAGGTCGAACAGCACTTGTAGTGCATCACCGGCACGCGCAGGCCCGCGAAGAAGCGCCCGACCGGCTCCAACTCGGCCCGCATGGCCTCCGGATCCATGCCGCGCGCCGCCCCGGCGATGCCCAGCGCGTCGAGCGGGCCGAGGTTCGCCAGCCGCCCGGCGTCGGGCACGCCGAGCAGCAGCAGCGCCCGCTGCCCGGCCTTCGCCAGGGTCGCCAGCGTGTCGGTGGCGCCGGTGAAATCGTCGCCGTACCAGCCGTACCGGAGCGTCACGCCTTCCCCCCAAAGAACGCCAGCGCGCGTTGTAGTTCCGGCTGCGCTTTGGCCGCATCCTCCAGGCTGGTGCCCGCGCGCACCGCTGCCCACGCCTGCCGGATCGAGGCGACGCCGGCCGCCGGGCCGTCCGGATGCGCCATGATGCCGCCGCCCGACATGAACAGCAGGTCGTCGGTGCCCGCGGCGTCCCAGGTCACCGGCACGGTGCCCGCCCATTGCCCGGAGGAAAAGGCCGGCATCACCCGGTCGTCCGCCCCGTCGGCCAGCGGCGTCAGGCAGGCGCGCGCGCCCTCGATCACCTCCGAATCCGGCTGGGCGAACTTGCCCTGCAGGCCGTGCACGTGCATGTGGTCGACGCCGGCCAGCCGCCAGAGGACCTGATAGGCATCGAAGCCGATGCCCAGCATCGGGTGCCGGGAGAGAGCGCCGAAGCCGTTGCGGTGGCCGTGCAGCACCAGCCCGGTGCTTTGCCGCAGCGTTTGCACCGCCGAGAAGCCGCACCAGTTCAGGCTGACCATCACGCAGCTGCCGTCCTCGCGCTCCACCAGCTCGGCGTGGCGGCGCATGGCGTCGGTCTCGTCGGTGATGTTGAACGCGACCATCACGTGCTTGCCGGTGCGGTCCTGGTGCGCCCGCACCCGCCGCATCACCGCCGGCACCCGCTCGGCCAGCGGCGCGTGCGCCGGGTCGGCGCAGATTTCGTCGTCCTTGATGAAGTCCAAACCGGCGGCGCAGAGCTGGCCGACCAGCTCCCCCGTCTCCTCGGCCGACAGGCCGACGTTGGGCTTGATGATCGAGCCGACCAGCGCGCCCTCGGAGACGCCGGTCAGCCGCCGGGTGCCGGCGACGCCGTGCCGCGGCGCCTCGAACTGCGCCCGGTAGACAGCGGGGACGCGCACCGATTCCAGGCGCAGCCCGGTGACCTCGCCCAGGTCGTACAGGTTGCCGGCCACCGTCGCCGCCAGCGTCGGCAGGTTGGGCCCGAGGTTGGCGACCGGGAAGGAGATGGTGATCTTCGCCCGCCGCCACGGCCCCGGCCGCCTCTGCCGCTCCAGCCAGCTGTTCGGCAGGCTGGGGGTGAGCGCGGTGGGCAGTTCCTCGATCCGCTCCACCACGGCGCGGGCGCGGGCGCGCAGGTCGTCGGTCTCGCCGTGCACGCGGGTGAAGGTGCCGCAGGACTGCTCGCCGGCCATCACCTCGGCCACCTTGGCCGGGTCGAGCGGCGTCTCGATCAGGTAGTCGGCTTCCAGGCGCCCCATAATATGCTCCATAAGCGGCTTACAGCCGGCTGAGGTCGGGGAACGGGCGCACCGGGTCGCTGCCGTCCCAGCCTTCGGAGGCGGCGCGGATCAGGTCGAACATCTTGCCCTTGGGGCCGGCGACCTCCGACAGCTCGATGACGGTGCCGGGGTGGTACTCGGTGTCGAAATAGACGAAGCGCCCGCGCTCTCCCACCTCGCCGCTCATGACGGGTTTGAACCCCTGTTTGAGCAGCCGCTCCATGTCGGCGTCGTAGTCCTGCGTCCAGTAGGCGACGTGCTGGAGGCCGGTGCGCCCGGCCTGCCGGAAGTCGCGGTACATGGAGGGCGCATCGTTGCGGGTCTGGATCAGCTCCATCTGCAACGGGCCGGAGTTGGCGAGCGCCACCGAGTTGTGCACCTCGTACCGCTCGCCCCGGTAGGTGTAGTTCCTGATGGGCACGCGCTCGTTGTAGAACCACGGGCCGATGCCGAGCGTGCGGCTCCAGTAGTCCATGGCGGCCTCGATGTCGTCCACGACATAGCCGGCCTGCCGGATCTCGCCGAAGAATCGGCTCATGCGAACACTCCTTGAAAGAGGGACCGGCGGCCTCAGAAGGGCAGAAAGCCGGTGGAAATCCAGGGGATGGCGGCGACCACGACCAAGCCCACGAGCAGGGCGGCGACGTAACCCCAGATGTGCTTGAGGCCCTCGTCCGGGTGGACCTTGCTGATGGCGCAGGCGCCGTAGTAGCCGACGCCGAACGGCGGGGCGAACAGGCCGATGCCCATGGCGAAGATCACCACCATGGCGTAGTGCACCTCGTGCACGCCGGCGGCCCGCGCGATGGGGAACAGCAGCGGCCCGAACAGCACGATGGCGGGGATGCCCTCCAGCACGCTGCCGAGGATGACGAAGGCGACGATGGAGATGGCGAGGAAGCCGTATCCCCCGCCGGGGATGCCGGCCATCCAGCGCGCCAGATCCCGCGAGAAGCCGGATTGCGTCAGCCCCCAGGCCATGGCGGTGGCGCAGCCGACGATGAAGATGATAGCGCCCGTGAGCGACGCGGTCTCGATCAGCATGGGCCGCAGCCGCGCCCAGTCGAATTGCCGGTAGACCAGCAGGCCCATCAGCGTCGCGTAGGCGATGCCGATGGTCGACACCTCGGTGGCGGTCGCCACACCTTCGACCACCGCGGCGCGGATGACGAAGGGGAGCGCAATGGCCGGCAGCGCCACCAGGGCGAGGCGCGCGATCTCCTTCTTCGGCGTGCGGGCGACGTGGCTGAGGTCCTCGTGCCGGTAGCGCCACCAAACGACGGCACACAGCGCCGCGCCCAGCACCACCGCCGGCAGCAGCCCACCGGCGAACAGCGCGGCGATCGACACGCCGGTGACCGAGCCGATGGTGATCAGCACGATGGAGGGCGGGATGGTCTCGGTCTGGGCACCCGTGGCGGACAGCAGTGCCACGAGGTCGCCGGGGGCGGCGCCGCGCTTCTTCATCTCGGGGAACAGCACCGGCGCGATGGCCGCCATGTCGGCGATCTTCGAGCCGGAGATGCCGGAGACTAGGTACATCGCCCCGATCAGCACGTAGGACAGCCCGCCGCGCACGTGCCCCAGCAGGCTGGCGAGGAACTGGATCATGGCGCGCGCCATGCCCGTCATCTCGATCAGCAGGCCCAGGAAGACGAACAGCGGCACGGCCAGCAGGATCAGGTGCGACATGCCCTCGTCCAGCCGGCCGACCATGACCAGCAAGGGCGTCGTGGTGGTCAGCGCCAGATAGCCGAAGGTGGCCAGCGCGAAGGAAAAGGCAATGGGCACCCCGGCGAAGACGTTGGCCGCCACCACGCCGACGAAGAATATGATCAGGTTGGCCTGCCCCAGCGGCTTCAGCACCGGCCCGGCCAGCCAGAAGGCGCCGACCACGCCGGCGGTCAGCGCCACCGCCGCCAGCACCAGCCGGGGCGAGCGCAGCCGCATCAGCCGCACCAGCGCCACCACCAGCATCAGCGCCACGCCGGTCGGCAGCGCCGCGGCGCGCCATGCGTTGGAGACCTCCAGCGCCGGGGTGACGATGTACTGCTCCTCCATGGCGTAGTCGGCGGCGTGGTGCAGGATCAGCGCCAGGAAGGCGACGGGCGCGGTGATCGCCAGCGTCTCCAGCAGGGCGCGGGCCTGCGGGCCGACGCGGCTGACCAGCCCGGTCATCCGCATGTGCTCACCCCGCCGCAGCGCCACCACCGCGCCCAGCATGGACAGCCAGAGGAAGAGGATGGAGGCCAGTTCGTCCGACCACACCAGCGGCGCGTGGAAGACGTAGCGGGCGACAACCCCGGCAAAGAGGATGACGATCTCCACCAGCACCAGCAGCGCCGCCACCGCCTCGACGGTGAAGGCGAGGCCGCGGTCCAGCCGGTCGGCGAGATGGGTGGCCGAACCGGAGGAGGCCGTTGTCTGGAACACGGTCGCTTCGCCGGACATGGTCGCGTGCTCCTCGGTATGGGGGTGCATGGCGCTAATCCGCTTCTGCGACACCCTCCCCCGCCTCCGGCGGGGGAGGAAGGGGCCCGCGCCGCAGGCGTGGGAAGGTGGGGGCTACGGTGGAGGTGGCAGGCGGTGATCTTCGCGCGCGCTGCAGCCCCCACCCAACCCTCCCCCGCCGGAGGCGGGGGGGGGGGCAATTCATTACGCCAGCTTGCCGACCGCGCCCTCCAGCAGGCCCCAGGCCTCGTCGCCGAAGCGGCCCTTCCACTCCGAATAGAAGCCGGAGTCGCGCAGCTTGGCGCGGAAGCTGTCGGGGTTGGGCTTGTTGAAGGCCAAGCCCTTGCTCTCCAGGTCCTTCTGCACCGACTGGTTCAGCGCCTTGATGTCCTCGCGCTGCGCCATGCCGGCGTCGTTGATGGCGCCCGCCACAATCTTCTGGAGGTCCGGCGGCAGGCCGTTCCAGGCGCGGCCGTTGGCGATGAACCAGAAGCCGTCCCAGATGTGGTTGGACAGCGCGCAGTACTTCTGCACCTCGTACAGCTTGGCGACCTGGATGATCGGCAGCGGATTCTCCTGCGCATCGACGATGCGCGTCTGCAGCGACGAGTACACCTCGCTGAACTGCAGGCTGGCCGGGGCGGCGGAGAGCGCCTTGAACATGGCGATGGACAGCGGGCTGACCGGCACGCGGATCTTCAGGCCGTTCATGTCCGCGGCGGATTCGATGGGCTTGCCGCTGCTGGTCATCTGGCGGAAGCCGTTGTCCCACATCTTCTCGAAGGCGTGGAGGCCGACCTTGGCGATGGCGCCGCGCACGTGCGCGCCCAGCTTGCCGTCCATCGCCGCCCACACCTGCCCGTAGTCGGAGAAGGCGAAGCCCACGGCGTTGATCGCCGCCACCGGCACCAGCGTGGCGATCACCAGCGCCGACGGCGTGAAGAAGGTGATGCCGCCGCTGCGCACCTGGCTCAGCATGTCGGTGTCGCCGCCCAGCTGATTGTTCGGGAAGATCTGGACGGAGACGCGCCCGTTGCTCTCGCGGGCGATGCGCTCGGCCGCCTCCTGCGCGCGGACGTTCAGCGGGTGGGTGAGCGGCAGGTTGTTGCCGTACTTCAGCTCGAACTCGGCGGCGCGGGCGATGCCCGGCATCCCGATGAGCGCCCCCGCGGCCGGAGCGGCGGCGAAGGCCTTGAGCATGGTGCGGCGCGACAGCTGGTTCATGCTTTCCTCCCCGGCATCGTTGATGTAGTTTGATGCCATAGCGTGATTGTTGGCGT
The DNA here is from genome assembly GCF_003116015.1 of Azospirillum sp. TSO22-1. Taxonomy (GTDB): domain Bacteria; phylum Pseudomonadota; class Alphaproteobacteria; order Azospirillales; family Azospirillaceae; genus Azospirillum. The sequence goes on along the minus strand of NZ_LGQZ01000141.1, from coordinate 44,256 downwards.
GACGGTATGTCGGCGAACCTCCTCGGTCAAACGTGATTTTTGATGTGATTTGATGGATGATCATTGATGCAGGATGATGTCGGAACGGCCGGTGAAGCCCGCGGCCTGCCGCGCATCGCGGACATCGCGCGGCTGTCCGGCGTGTCCACCGCGACGGTTGATCGGGTGCTCAACCACCGACCCGGCGTGCGGGCGGCCACCGTGCAGCGGGTGCTGAAGGCCGCCGCCGAACTGGACTATCTGCCCGAGGCCGACCTGCGCGCCGCCATGGCGCCGAAGCCGACGCGGGTGGCGTTCCTGCTGCCGGCCGGCACCAACCGGTACCTCACCGGCCTCGGCCAGCTGGTCCGCGCGTCGGAGGCGGCGCTGGCGCCGCTCGGCATCAAGGCGCAGGTCGAGTTCATCAAGAGCTTCAACCCCGAACTGCTGGCGCGCAGCCTGCTGCAGCACTGGCGCAAGGCCGACGGCGTCGCCTTCATGGCGCTGGAGCATCCCGCCGTGCGCGAGGCGGTGAACGAGCTGGCGGAGCGCAACGTGCCGACGGTGACGCTGATCTCCGACGTGCAGAACTGCCGGCGCGCCGCCTGCATCGGGCTGGACAACCGCGCCGCCGGCCGCACCGCCGGCCACCTGATCGCCCGCTTCGCCGGCCGCCGTCCCGCCAAGGTGGCGATGATCGCCGGCAGCCTCAGCTACCGCGCGCACGAGGAACGCGAGCTGGGGTTCCTCGCCTACCTTGCCGAGGCGGCACCGGACGTGCTGGTCCTCGGCCTGCGCGAGGCGCACGACGACGAGGGGGAGAGCTACCGGCAGACGCGCACCCTGCTCGCCCACCACCCCGACCTCGCCGGCATCTACAACATCGGCGGCGGGGCCGGCGGCGTCGCCCGCGCGCTGAGGGAGGCGCGGCGGGAGCGCGACGTGGTCTTCGTCGGCCACGGCCTGACGGCGGAGACGCGCGCCATGCTGATCGACGGCACGCTGGACGCCGTGCTCAACCAGGACGCCCGGAGCGCCATGCTGGCCGCCGCCGCGGTGTTCGCCAACCTGCGCGCCGGGCGCGAGGCCATGCACGGCATCGACGCCCCGCGCATCGACGTGATCTTCCGGGAGAATCTCCCCCAGCCTACGCCGTAGCGGCCACCCGCTTGCGCGACGGCAGCACGCGGCGGATCAGCACCGCCAGGACGATCCCGGCGACGATCAGCCCCGCGCCGACCAGCGGCCGGTGGGCCAGCCACGCCACCGCGACGACGGTCAGCGTCAGCGGGACCGACACCACCACCGCCATGCCGAAGGCCGCCGCCCCCACCAGCGATTCCAGGAAGGGCAGCAGGCTCGCCAGCCACAGGATTGGGCTGGCCATGAACAGCACCCCGAACAGCATCACGAAGAAACCCACCGCGCGCAGGATCCAGGTGAGCGTGTTCTCGTCCGACTTGGCGTGCTGGAACATGGTGTCGGCGCTGCGGGCACCGGTCTCGACCAGGTTGATCGTCTGGCCACGCTCGCCGGGGAAACCGGTCAGCGTGCCGTTCATCTGCGCGCCGACGACGCTGAGCGTCTGCACCGGCACCACCCGGAAGCCGACGCGCACGTCGCCGACCTGCGGCTGGTCGGGCGAGGCGCCGCGGTACAGCTGCTCGCCCACCCACGAGAAGCCCTGCGGCAGCACGGCGGACGAATCCGGCGCCAGCCGCTCGAAGGCGCTCACCTGCTTGACCAGCGACGGGTCGAGGGCGAAGGCGCCGAGCCTGGCGCCGCGCGCCTCAATGGCGGCGCTGCGGTAGGGCATGGAGGGATTGCGGTGGCCGTCCGGGCGCTTGAAGGCGCTGGAGTCGATGGGGCGCTCCGACCATTCCTTGACGTAGCGGTAGGTGGTCGTCGTGGTCTCGGAGCCGCCGACCGACTTCTCGCTCTTGCTCTCCTCGTTCTGGCGCCACTGGTACATCTCGACCGTGCGCTCCAGCCGCAGGGCCGAGGGGTGGCCGACGTTGAACACCGGGTCGTTCAGCCGCCCGGGCACGGTGGCCGGGCCGGAGACGTGGACGAGCCTGCCCTCGTTGGCCGGCTGCACGGCGTCGGCCGGCACCGACTGCACCGCCTTGGCGCCGGCGTTCAGGGCCGTGATGGCGTCCACCGCGCGGCCCTCGTTCCAGGACAGCAGCACGATGCTGCCGACCAGCATGAGGAACCCGATGAACGCCCCGGCGACCGAACCGCCGAGGCGGCCGAGCCACCCCTGCCGCGTCGTCTCGGTGACGGTGTCGTCACTGTCGGTGATGATCACCGTATCCTCGTCCGCCATGCCGGCCTCCCCCATTGCTTGCGGGCCAGCGTAACGCAAGCACAGCGCGCGACACCACCGCAGAATACGCAAATCGGCGCAATGTTGCTTCAGGGGAGAATTACAATGCAGCGTACGGTTTTGCTCTCCCTATGCCTGTTCGCATCGAACCAGTACATCCGCAAACACTGACGTGTTGGTCACGGCACGTCGAGCAGGGGCAGCGGGCCGCCGTCCTGGGTCGGCAGGCCCGCCTCCGCCCAGCCGTCGAGGCCGTCGCGGTACCAGTAGACGCGGCGGTAGCCGAGGGAGAGCGCCCGCTTGGCGGCGTTCCACGACATCCAGCAGTCGGCCAGGCAGTAGAACAGCAGCCCCCGCCCGCGCTCGCCGCCGGTCAGGCGCTCCAGGGCCTGAACCATGTAGGCCTCGACCTCCGGCCCGGGCTCGCCGAGCCCGACGTTGGGTAGCCAGACCCCGCCGGGGATTTGCGGCGTCGGCTTGGCCAGCAGCCACGGCCCGCCCGGCCGGCGTTCCAGCTTGAGCACGTTGACCGGCAGCGCCGCCCCCTCCTCCACCAGCCGCCGCGCCGCCGCCGTGTCGACGGCCATCGCCCCGGCCAGCGTCGCCGGCGTCGGCGCGCGGTAGCCGTCGAGGCGGTAGCCCGCCGGCTCGGCCACCGGCCCGCCCGCCCGGGCCGGCAGAGCCAGCGCCATCACGACGGCCATCGCCGTCCAGAAGGATCCGCGCACCCCGCCCTCCGTTCCAATCACGTTCACGCCGACGAGACCGGCGCCGGTCCCCCAACGTCAAGTTGCCTGAAGGTCGAATGTCCGGCCGGCCCGCGCCCTGATACCCTGATGTCTTCTGGGGAGAACGCCCGTGATGAACTTCTGGAAGCGCCTGACGGTCCCGGCCGTGCTGCTGCTCGCGGTCCTGGCCTCCCCCGCCGCGGCCGAGCGCCCGCTGCTGACCATCGGCGTGCTGAAGTTCGGCACCGCCACCTGGGAGCTGGACACCATCCGCGCCAACCGCCTGGACGAGGAAGGCGGCTTCGCGCTCAAGCTGGTCGAGCTGGCCAGCAACCAGGCCACCCAGGTCGCCTTGCAGGCCAAGGCGGTGGACATGATCGTCACCGACTATCTGTGGGTGGCGCGCCAGCGCGCGGCCGGGGAGGCGCTGTCGTTCCTGCCGCACTCCAGCGCCGTCGGCACACTGATGGTGCCGGCCTCCTCCCCGATCAAGGATGTGGCCGACCTGCGCGGCCGGCGCCTCGGCGTCGCGGGCACGCCGCTGGACAAGAGCTGGCTGCTGCTCAAGGCCTACGCCCGCGAGCGGCATGGGCTCGACCTGGAGGCGGAGTCCCGGCCGGCCTTCGCCGCGCCGCCGCTGCTGAACCAGAAGGTCGCGTCCGGCGAACTGGACGCCGTGCTCAACTTCTGGCCCTACGCCGCGCGGCTGGAGGCGCAGGGCATGCGCGCGGTGATCGGCGTGGACGAACTGATGCGGGGGCTGGGCGCCAAGGTCGCCGTGCCCGCCGTCGGCTTCACCTTCCGCGAGGAGTGGGCGAAGGCCAACCCGACACTGCTCGCCGGCTTCGCCACCGCGTCGGAGAAGGCCAAGCGGATCCTCGCCACCTCCGACGCCGCGTGGGAACGGCTGCGGCCGATCATGCAGGCGGAGGACGGCGCCACCTGGACACGCCTGCGCGACCGTTACCGCGCCGGCATTCCCGCCCACTGGGGCGACGCCGAGCGCGCCGAGGGGGCGGCGCTCTACGCCCTGCTCGCCAAGCTGGGCGGGCGGGAACTGGTGGGCGACGCGCCCACCCTGCCCGAGGGCACCTTCTGGCCATCCGTGCGGTATTGAATCATGCGCCGCGCCGCCCTCCCGCTGCTGTCCTTCGCGCTGCTGCTGGTGCTGTGGCAGGCGGCGGCGGTGCAGGCGGCCAGCCGCGTCCTGCCCGGCCCCGACGCGGTGTTCGCGGTACTGCTGCGCGAGGCGGCTTCGGGTGCGCTGGTCCACCACCTGGGCATCACGCTGCTGCGCGTCGCCGCGGCCTTCGTGGTGGCGATGGCGGTCGGCGGAGCGGTTGGGCTGCTGCTCGGCCGGTCGCGGACGGTGGACCGGCTGTTCGGACCGTGGCTGGTGTTGTTCCTCAACGTCCCGGCGCTGGTGGTCATCGTGCTGGCCTATGTCTGGTTCGGCCTGACCGAATCGGCGGCCATCGGCGCCGTGGCCGTCAACAAGATCCCCAACGTGGTGGTGCTGGTGCGCGAGGGCGCCCGCGCCGCCGACGCCCGCTATTTCGAGATGGCGCAGGTCTACCGCTTCAGCCCGCTCGATCGGCTGCGCCACGTGCTGCTGCCGCAACTCACGCCGTACTTCGCCGCGGCGGCCCGCTCCGGCCTTGCGCTGATCTGGAAGATCGTGCTGGTGGTCGAGATGCTGGGACGCAGCGACGGGGTCGGGTTCCAGATCAACCTCCTGTTCCAGATGTTCGATGTCGCCGGCATTCTCGCTTACACGATTGCCTTCGTGGCCGTGGTCCAGGTCCTCGAGTACGCCGTCCTGCAGCCGACCGAAGCCCGGCTTCTCCGCTGGCGGGACGTGCGCGCTGAGGCTTGAGGTCCGCTCCAAGCGCTACGGCGCCGCCGAGGCCCTGCGCGGGGTCCGGCTGGAGGTCGCGCGGGACGAGGTGGTGGCGCTGGTCGGCCCGTCGGGGTGCGGCAAAACGACGATGCTGAACATCGCCGCCGGCCTCGACCAGGCCTTCGACGGCGATGTGGAGCGGGCGGACGGGACGCTCGGCTACGTCTTCCAGGATCCGCGCCTGCTGCCGTGGCGGACGGTGCGCGAGAACGTCGCCCTCGCGCTGCCGCGGCGGGAGCGGCATGGTCCACGCGCCGACGCGGCGCTGGCCGCGGTGGAGATGGCGGGGATGGGCGACCGCTACCCGTTGCAGCTGTCGCTGGGCATGGCGCGGCGGGTGGCGCTGGCGCGCGCCTTCGTGGTCGATCCCGACCTGCTGCTGATGGACGAGGCGTTCGTTTCCCTCGACGAGCCGACGGCGATGCGGTTGCGCGCGCTGCTGGTCACGCTGCTGGAGCGGCGGCCGGTGGCCGTGCTGTTCGTCACCCACAACCTGCGCGAGGCGCTGGGGCTGGCCGACCGGCTGCTGGTGCTGTCGCCGGGCCCCGGCCGGGTGGTGGCCGAGGTGCCGATCCGGATCCCGCGCACCGAGCGCGGGCCGGAGGTGGTGGAGGCCTTGCGCGCCGAGCTGCTCGCGCGGCCGGAACCGGCGTTCCGGGTGCTGGCGTAGCGGATCCTTCGAGGACGACGTGCCGGATGAAACGCTTTGCGACACCGTGAAACGTGAATCGGTGGCGTGTTTCATGCCTGGACGCCCCCGGTTGCCGGTCGGGCCTGGCCTGCGGCTCAACCCAAATCACGGTAACAGGTATTTATTCCCATATCAAGTGCGCCCCTGCTTTGCCCAACGCCATAGTTGATGTGTGCGGTGCGGCGTATACCATGCGCAGGTAAAACTTGGCATTGATGGTAAGTAGTTCCTCCGTCATTGTCAGGACACAGCGCGCTACTCGGCTGCGCCATAAAGAAAGCGATGCGATTGGGGTGCTTTCACGGAATGGATTACCCCATTCATCATCGGACAGATCATGAGGGTTCGCAAAACATGGTCGATCTTTACGTCTCGGCGACCGGATCCGATTCGAATCCTGGCAGCAAATCCTCGCCCTTCAAGACCATCCAGGAAGCGGCCGAGCACGCCAAAGCCGGGACTACCGTCCACGTCGCACCGGGGACTTACCTGGGCGGGATCCATACCGAGACAGACGGCGTCACCTACGTCTCGGACGTGAAATGGGCCGCCAGGATCGTGCCGGGATCCGCCGACAACGAGCACGAGGCCTGGAACAACCTGGGCGACCACGTGGTGATCGACGGCTTCGAGGTCGACGGCAGTCAGCCGCAGGGCGGCATGCCCTGGCTGTATGGAGTGCTCACGTCGGGGAGCGGGTCGGCGGTGCGCAACGTCAAGGTGCACGACATCGCCCGAGATTCCGTGGCGTGGTCCGCCGCCAACACCGGCGGCCAGGGCGGCGCCGGAATCATGGCGGACGGCTTCAACGGTGACGCCGACATCACCATTTCCGGCAGCCTCGTCTACGACATCGGCCCGAACGGCGAGCACAGCACCCTCGTGCACGGCATCTATATCGGAACCAGAGGCCGGGTGGTGAACAACACCGTGCACGACGTGGTCGGCGACGGCATCAGCTCGTGGCACGACGCCACCGACCTGACGATCACCTGCAACGCCATCCGCGCGGTGCACGGCGCCGGCATCCTGATCGGCGCCGGCAACCATCTGCATGGCAGCGGTCCGAACGACCATTCGCTGGTCAGCAACAACACGATCACCGACAGCCTCAAGGGAATCGAGGAGAACGGCGACACCGGCGTGAACAACACCTACCGGAACAACACGCTGCGCGGCAACGGCACCGACTGGAGCCTGCAGACCGGCGTCCGGGCGGCGATGGCGGCGGAACCGGATCCGGGTGTGGCGAACCTGTTCGGCCCGCCGGCCCTGCTGGATCCCGGGTTGCCGCAGGACGGGGCGACGCTGATGGCCGCTCCCGGGGTGGATCTGCCGGGCACGCCGCGGAGTCCGCTCGACACGGTGTCGGCCCTCGTGGAGCCCCCGCAGCCGGGTTACGACCTGAGCGGCGGCTTCTTCATGCGCTGACATTTCAGACGCAAAAAAAGCCCCTCTCCCGTCGGGGGAGAGGGGCTTCCAGAGGCTTTTGCGCTACGCCTTCGGCAGCTTGAACACCCAGAGCGAGCCGCCCTGGTTGATGTCCTTGACCAGCTTGGCGACGTCGCCGCCCCACAGCGGCACGGCACCGCCCCAGCCGGAGGCCACGGCGACGTACTGCTCGCCGTCCATCTCCCAGGTGATCGGGCAGCCGACCACGCCGGAACCGGTCTGGAACTTCCACACCTCCTTGCCGGTCTTGGCGTCGAACGCCTTCAGGAAGCCTTCCGGCGTGCCGGTGAACACCAGGTTGCCCGCGGTGGTCAGGACGCCGCCCCACAGCGGGGCCGGGTTCTTGTATTCCCAGACGATCTTGCCGGTCTTCGGGTCCATGGCGCGCAGCGCGCCGATGTAGTCGTTGTACAGCGGCTTGATGGTGAAGCCGGCGCCCAGGTACGCCGCGCCCTTCTTGTAGGTGATCGGCTCGTTCCAGATGTCCATGCCCCACTCGTTGGCCGGGACGTAGAACAGCTCGGTCTGCGGGCTGTAGGCCATCGGCATCCAGTTCTTCGCACCCAGGAAGGCGGGGGCGGCGAACACCGGCTTGCCCTTCTCGGCGCCGCTCGGGTCGGCCGGGCGGTTGTCGTCGATGTAGACCGGGCGGCCGGTCTTCAGGTCGATCTCCTTGGCCCAGGTGATCTTGCTGACGAACGGCGCGGCGTTCAGCAGCTTACCGTTGGTGCGGTCGATGACGTAGAAGAAGCCGTTGCGGTCGGCCTTGGCGCCGGCCTTGATGGTCTGCCCGTCCTTCTTCAGGTCGAAGGAGACGAACTCGTTGACGCCGTCGAAGTCCCAGCCGTCGTGCGGCGTGGTCTGGTAATGCCACTTGATCTCGCCGGTGTCCGGGTTCAGCGCCACGGTGGACGAGGTGTAGAGGTTGTCGCCCGGCCGCAGGTGCGAGTTCCACGGCGCCGGGTTGCCGGTGCCGAAGAACAGCGTGCGGGTCTCCGGGTCGTAGGTGCCGCCCAGCCAGGTGGCGCCGCCGCCGGTCTTCCACAGGTCGCCCGGCCAGCTGGCGTTCAGCTTGCCGGTCATCGTGGATTCCTTGCCGTTCAGCGTGCCCATGTGGCCTTCGACCATCGGGCGCTGCCAGACCAGCTCGCCGGTCTCGGCGTCGCGCGCCTCGACCATGCCGACGATGCCGAACTCGCCGCCGGAGTTGCCGGTGATGACCTTGCCCTCGACGACCAGCGGCGCCGCGGTGTTGGAGTAGCCGGCCTGGTAGTCGGCCAGCTTCTTGTTCCACACCACCTTGCCGGTGTCCTTGTCGAGCGCCACGAGGCGCGCGTCCAGCGTGGTGAAGTAGACCTTGTTGCCGTGGATCGCGGCGCCGCGGTTCACCACGTCGCAGCAGGGCATGATGCCCTCCGGCAGGCGGTGATCGTACTGCCACTTCTTCTGGCCCGTGCGCGCATCGACCGCGAACAGGCGCGAGTAGGAGCCGGTGACGTACATGACGCCGTCGTGCACCAGCGGCTGCGCCTCTTGCCCGCGCTGCTTCTCGCCGCCGAAGGAGAAGGACCACGCCGGAACCAGCTTCGCCACCGTCTCGGGCGTGAGCTTGGCGAGCGGGCTGAAGCGCTGGCCCTGCGGACCCAGGCCGTAGCTGAGCACGTCGCCGGTGCTGGTCGCGTCCTTGAGGATGTCGTCGTTGGAGACCGGGCCGGCGACGGCCGCCGCGGCCCAGACCGCCAGGCCGGCCGCCAGGGCGAAGGTTGAGATCAGGCGCTTCATGATGCGGTTTTCTCCCATGGGCAGAGGTTGCGCAGGCACACCGTTCCCGTCGCCGCCGCACGCCGGTGCCGGCGGCGTTTCAAAGAAAGGCGATACTGGTTTTCTTTGGACGCGGAGCGCCTATGCTCCGACGTTAGGGTAGTCTAGACAGCGGCTCCGACACGGCAATTGTCAGATAGTAGGAGACGACTTGCGGCATCGTCCGGTTTCCTTCACTTGACGCGCGGCAGCGCCGCCTGTTCGATCTTCGGCCAGAGATGGGCGACCGAGCGCCGGTATTCCTCGCGCAGCACGCCCAGGCCGGCGAAGCGCTCGGGGATCGGCAGCTCCAGCGCCTCGGTCATGTCCAGCCCGGCTTCCACCGAGTCCCGCAGCGTGCGGTCGAGCCAGGTGAGCCAGTCGCGCGTCTGGGCGATGCAGGCCTTGTCGTTGCGAACGCGGCCGTGGTTCGGCACCAGCGTGCGCACCTCCAGCGCCTCCAGCGCATCGAGTTCGGCCAGCCATTTCGCGACGTCGGCGTGCGGCGTGGTCGGCGTGCGGTCGCAGAACACCACGCCGCCGGCGAACAGCACGCCGGTGGTCTCGTCCAGCACCGCGAGGTCGGCGTCGGTGTGGCCCTCCAGCGGGATCAGGCGCAGGCGGTGGCGGCCGTAGACGACGGTGGAGCCGTAGGCCGGCTCGGTCGGGGGCACCGGCTCGGTGCCGCGCATCCAGTCGCCGATCAGGCGGTACATGTTCCCGGCGATGCCCTCGCCCTCGCGCCGGATGCCCTCGATGGTGCCGGGCAGGGCGGCGATGGGCACGTCGGCGAAGGCCTGGTTGCCCAGCCAGTAGTCGGGGTGCAGGTTGCTGACGAAGACCTTGCGGATCGGTTGCGCGGTGACGGTGGCGATCGCCGCCCGCAGCGCCTCGCCGAACTTGCGCGACGGGCCGGTCTGGAACACCAGCACGCCATCGCCGGTGACGATGAAGCCGGGGTTCAGGATGTTGCCGCCGTTGGCGCGGGTGAAATGCTCGCGCGTGCCCTCGAAGACGTAGGTGTCCTCGGCGATGCGGATCGGCGTGAGGGTGTAAGTAAGTGGGGCGGCGGAGGCGGAAAGGGTAAGGAAGGCGGCGAGCACGCTTGCCCCCACCCTGAACCTCCCCCGCTTCGCAGGGGAGGGAACTCCGCCGCTTGTTCCCCCTCCCCTGCGAAGCGGGGGAGGGGTCAGGGGTGGGGGCAATACCTTGCGTCGCATCACCCTTCCCTCCCCACCCACGGCAACGGAATGGTCGCGTCGATCTCGCCGGCCTGGTTGTCCCGGCCGCGCAGGCGCACCGCGCGCGTCGCGCCGGGGTGGAGTTCCAGGGTGAAGACAGGGTTCTCCGCCACCGGCTCGCCGGTCTGCAGCCGGCCGAGCACGCGGCCGTCGTCGCCGGTCAGCGCCAGTTCCTCGATGAAGTAGGCGGGAATGCCGGCGACCAGCCCGGTGTCCTGCGGGTGCCGGATGCGCAGGCGGACTCGCGTCGTGCCGGCCGGACCGGGCGCCCAGGCGCGCGCCTGCACCTCGCCGACGTGCTGGGCCCAGTCCTTTTCCGCGTAGGCCTGCGCCGGCGCGGCGCAGCCGCCGCCCGCCGCGTCGACCAGCGCTCCGCCGACGTGCCACACCCCATCCGCGGTCAGCGCCGCGCCGCGCACGGCGGTGGCCTGCTGCACCTTGATGCGGGTGGCGACGAAGGGCGCCGCCGCGTCGGGACGGAAGCGCAGCACCAGCGGGAACGGGTTGAGATCGGCGAGGAGCACGATCTCGCGCACGCCCTCCAGGCCGCGGGCGTCCACCGCCACCGGCACGGCGAAGACGTTCTCGGCGCTGGCCGGCGCGGTGACGGCCACACGCCCGTCGAAGACCACCGGCGCGGTGCCGAAATACTCGCCGCGCAGCACCTCCCACATCGGCGAGCCGAACGGATCGTCCTGCGCCGCCGCGGGCGCGACGGCCAGGACCAGCAGGAGAGCCAGGATCGTCCGCACGCCGCGTCCTCCGCTCAATCCACGGGAATCGGCGCGTAGGTCACGCCGTGGCGGCGGAACAGCGCCTCCAGGCTGCCGTCCTCCGCCATCGCCGTGACCACGTCGCCGGCGGCGTAGGCGAGGTCGCGGGCGTTCTCGCGCGCCGCCATGCCGATGTCCCAACTCGACGCCATCAGCCCGGGCAGGCGGACCGCGGCGACCGGGAACCGCGCTCGCAGCTCGCCGAGCGCCGCCTCGATCTGGCTGCGCGGTGCCAGGACGGCGGCCAGTTCGCCGCGCGCCAGCGCCTCGACCGCCGCCCTGGGATCGGGGAAATGCACCACGTGCCGGCGCAGACGGCCGCCGTCGAGGCCGAGCAGGTAGAAGTCGGGGACGCTGTCGATCTCGACGCCGACCGGCTCCTCCGGCAGGTCGGCGGGATCGGCGAAGGGCACGCGCTCCGGGTCGCGGACGAGCGCGAACAGCTCGCGCTGGTAGGGGGCGAACAGCACCGCCTCCGGGTTGCGCAGCGCGAAATCCTTGCTGTGCGGGATGTGCATCATGATGTCGGCGGGCTCGCCGCCGAACAGGCTGCCACGCCAGACGGCGACGCGCAGGTCGTCGGACACCGTCTCGCCCGCCGTGTGCTCGAACACGTCCGGGCGGACGCCGAGCCGCTCGGCGATGGTGTTGGCGAGGTCGACGTCGATGCCCTTCAGCGCCCCGCCCTCGCGGTAGGAGAAGGGGTGGAAGTCGCGGTAGACGGCGACGCGCAGCCGGTTGCGCTGCACCACCTCGTCCAGCGGGCGGGCGCGGGCGGGGCCGGCCGCGAGCGCGGCGGCGCCCAGCGTCGTGACACCGAGCGTGGCGAGGAACTGGCGGCGGGAGGCGAGTTTCATGCGCGCCAGGATAACCATCGCTGCCCTGGTCAATAATTGGACGATGGTACAATAGCCCCCAGCCGGGGCGGGGTCGTTACAGTGCGGTCATGCGCCCGTCCGCCGTCCCCCTCCTGCTCGCCCTCCTGTTGCCTGCGGCGGCGCACGCCCAGGAGGCGGAGCTGCGAATCGGCTACCTGACGCAGGAGGTCGAAGCGCCGCCGTCGCTCTCCACCCCCGACGAGCCGGTGCCGGACGCCGGGCTGATGGGGGCGAGGCTGGCCATCGCCGACAACGCCACCACCGGCCGATTCCTCAAGCAGCGCTTCGAGTTGGACGCCGTCACCGTCGCGCCGGACGGTGACGTCGAGACGGCGTTCCGCGACCTCGCGGCCAAGGGCGACCGCTTCGTGGTGCTGAATCTTTCCGCCGCCGCGGTGGCGCGCCTGACCAAGCCGGCGCAGGCGGCCGGCGTCACGCTGCTGAACGCCAGGGCGCCGGACGATTCGCTGCGCGCCGAGGGCTGCGCGCCCAACCTGCTGCACGTCGCGCCGAGCCGCGCCATGCTGGCCGACGCGCTGGCGCAGTACCTCGTGAAGAAGCGCTGGAGCAAGTGGCTGCTGGTCGTCGGCCGCCGGCCGGAGGACGCCCTCTACGCCGCCGCGATCCGCCGCGCCGCCAAGCGCTTCGGCGCCACCGTCGTCGAGGAGAAGCGCTGGACCGCCGAGAGCGACGTCAACCGCACCGCCGAGGCCGAGGTGCCGGTGTTCACCCAGGCCCGGGCGCACGACGTGCTGGTGGTCGCTGACGAGATCGGCGAATTCGGCGAGTACCTGCCCTACCGCACCTGGGAGGCGCGCCCGGTCGCCGGCACGCAGGGCCTCGTGCCGACCTCCTGGCACCGCACGCACGAGCAATGGGGCGCGTCGCAGCTGCAGAACCGCTTCAAGGCGCTGGCGCACCGGCCGATGACTCCGGCCGACCTCGACGCCTGGACCGCCGTACGGCTGGTCGGCGAGGCGGCGGCGCAGACCCGCAGCACCGACCCGGCGGCGCTGGCCACGCACATCCGCAGCCCCGGATTCGCGATGTCGGCGTTCAAGGGCGTGCCGATGAGCGTGCGCCCGTGGGACGGGCAGCTGCGTCAGCCGGTGCTGCTGGCCGCCGACCGCTCGCTGGTCTCGGTGTCGCCGCAGGACGGCTTCCTGCACCCGAAGACCGATCTGGACACGCTGGGCTTCGACCAGCCCGAAACCGGCTGCAAGCCGCACTGACCGAGGGAATTCCCACGATGAAACGCCTGCTCCCCGCCCTTCTCCTGCTCGGCCTCGCGCCGGGTGCTTCGGCCGGCACCATCTACGTGTCGAACGAGAAGGACAACACCGTCTCCGTCATCGACGGCGGCTCGCTGGAGGTGGTCGACACCATCAAGGTCGGCCGCCGGCCGCGCGGCATCACACTTTCGAAGGATGGTGGCCAGCTCTTCGTCTGCGCCAGCGACGACGACGCGGTGCAGGTGGTCGATCTGGCGACGAAGAAGGTCGTCCACGACCTGCCCTCCGGCCACGACCCGGAGCTGTTCGCGCTGCACCCCGACGGCCGGCAGCTGTTCATCGCCAACGAGGACAGCAACGTCGTCACCGTGGTGGACGTGCCGACGCGGCGGGTCACCTACCAGGTGGACGTCGGCGTCGAGCCGGAGGGCATGGCGGTCAGCCCCGACGGCCGCTGGGCGGTCAACACCTCTGAGACCACCAACATGGTCCATTGGATCGACACCGAGAAGCGCGCCACGGTGGACCACACCCAAGTCGGCGCCCGCCCGCGCTACGCAACGTTCAGCAAGGACGGCCGCCAGCTGTGGGTGAGTTCGGAGATCGGCGGCACCGTCGCGGTGATCGACGCGGCGACGCGCAAGGTCACGAAGACCATCGGCTTCAAGCTGAAGGGCATCGCCCAGGACAAGATCCAGCCGGTCGGCGTGCGCCTGACCGACGACGGCCGGTACGCCTTCGTGGCGCTGGGGCCGGCCAACCACGTGGCGGTGATCGACGCGCAGACCCACGAGGTGAAGCAGTACCTGCTGGTCGGCCGCCGCGTCTGGCAGATGGACCTGTCCGCCGACCAGAAGACGCTGTTCACCACCAACGGTGTCAGCGGCGACGTGTCGGTGATCGACGTGGAGAAGCTGTCGGTCGTCAAGACGGTCAAGGTCGGCCGCTATCCCTGGGGCGTGGCGGTGAAGGGCTGAGGCATGGACGCCCTGTCGGTCGATTCCCTCGGCTACACCTACGCCTCCGGGCGTAAGGCGCTGGACGGCGTGTCGTTCGGCGTGGCGCCGGGCCAGTTCACCGCGCTGCTCGGCCCCAACGGGGCGGGGAAGTCGACGCTGTTCGCCCTGGCCACCGGGCTGCTGAGCCCGCAGGCCGGACGGATCCGGGTGCACGGCCATGACCTCGCCCGCACGCCGGGGCCCGCCTTGGCGCGGCTGGGCGTGGTGTTCCAGCAGCCGACGCTCGACCTCGACCTCAGCGTGGCGCAGAACCTGCGCTACTTCGCGGCGCTGCACGGCATCCCCCGCCGCGAGGCCGACCGCCGCATCGAGGTGGAGCTGACCCGCTTGGACCTGTTCGGGCGCCGCGACGAGAAGGTGCGCGCCCTGAACGGTGGCCACCGCCGCCGCGCCGAGATCGCCCGCGCCCTGCTGCACCGCCCGGCCCTGCTGCTGCTCGACGAGCCGACGGTGGGCCTCGACCTGCCGACGCGGCGGAAACTGATCGAGCACGTGCACGCGCTGTGCGCGCAGGACGGCATCGCGGTGCTGTGGGCCACCCACCTGATCGAGGAGATCGACGCCGGGACCGACCGCGTCGTGGTGCTCCACCGCGGCACGGTGCGGGCGGCCGGGCCGGTGGCCGAGGTCAACCGCGCGACCGGCGCCGCCACCGTCACGGAGACCTTCGACCGCCTGACCGGAGGGGCCGCGGCATGAGCTGGTGGATCGCGCTGAACGGCGTCGTGGTGCGCGAGGTGCTGCGCTTCGTGCACCAGCGCGAGCGCTTCCTGGGCGCGCTGGTGCGGCCGCTGATCTGGCTGTTCGTCTTCGCTGCGGGGTTCCGCGCCGCGCTCGGCATCGCCATCGTCCCGCCCTATGCGACCTATATCCCCTACGAGGTCTACATCGTGCCGGGGCTGATCGGCATGGTGCAGCTGTTCAACGGCATGCAGGGCTCGCTCTCCATGGTCTACGACCGCGAGATGGGCAGCATGCGCGTGCTGCTGACCAGC
Source organism: Azospirillum sp. TSO22-1 (assembly GCF_003116015.1). GTDB lineage: Bacteria > Pseudomonadota > Alphaproteobacteria > Azospirillales > Azospirillaceae > Azospirillum. The sequence goes on along the minus strand of NZ_LGQZ01000141.1, from coordinate 29,239 downwards.
CCGCTGCCGCGCGGCTTCCTGCTGTTCGCCCGGCTGCTGGCTGGGGTGGTGGTGTCGATCCTCCAGGTGTACGCGTTCCTGCTGGTGGTCACACTGTACGGCGTCGAGCTGCCGGCCTGGGCGCCTCTGACCGTGCTGCCGGCGCTGGTGCTGAACGGGCTGATGCTGGGCGCGCTGGGGATGCTGCTGGCCTCGACCATCCGGCAGTTGGAGAACTTCGCCGGGGTGATGAACTTCGTGGTGTTCCCGCTCTTCTTCCTGTCATCGGCGCTGTACCCGCTGTACCGCATGCAGGAGGCCGGCGAGGCGCTGTACCTGCTGTGCCGGCTGAACCCCTTTACGCACGGGGTGGAACTGGTGCGCTTCGCCCTGTACGGGCAGGTGTCGGGCGAGGCGCTGGCGGCGGTGTTGGGAGCCACGGCGCTGTTCCTGGCGGGGGCGATCCTGCGCTATTCGCCAGCGCGGGGGATGACGGCCAAGGCGGGGGCCTGAAGCCCTCCTTCGCCTCCGGTCCACCGCATACGCACATGTTGCGGCGCTCCGCGTCCCCAAATTCAAAAACTTAACCGTCATCCCCGCGAAGGCGGGGATCCATACGTTCCACAGCCTCTCGCTTTGGGAGTTATGGATCCCCACTTTCGTGGGGATGACGGAGAAATAAATATTTTTCAATGACTTACTAGTTCGCGACCTCTGTGCATACCCGAGGCGAGGGAGGGGCTTTTACCCGATCAGCCCGCTCATCAGCGCGCGCAGCTGCGCCGGGCGGACCGGCTTGTTGAGCAGCATGCAGCCCTGCGCCTGCGCCTCCGCCGCCAGCTCGGCGGTGCGGTTCGCCGTGATGATGATCGCCGGCAGGCGCCGGCCGCAGGCCGCGCGCAGCCGTTCGACCTCCGTCACGCCGAGCGCGCCGTCGTCCAGGTGGTAGTCGGCGATCAGCAGGTCCGGCGGCCGGTCCAGCCCCTCCAGCCCGCGCAGCGCCTCCGCGCCCGAGGCGGCGGAGGTCACCCGGCACGACCAGCCACGCAGCAGCGCCTCCATCCCCGCCAGCACCGCCGGTTCGTTGTCGAGCACCAGCACCGACGCGCCGGCCAGTCGGTCGTTCACCGGCCGCACCGCCACCTCCGGCGCGCGGGCCGGGCGCGGGCGGATGCCGGAGGGCACCGTCACCGAAAAGACCGAACCCCGCCCCGGCTCCGACCGCACGCCGATCGGGTGGCCGAGCATGCGCGCCACGCGCTCGACGATGGCGAGGCCGAGGCCGATGCCGCGGTGCCGGTCGCTGGCGGCGCACGGCGTGTCGAGGCGCCGGAACTCCTGGAACACCTCGTCCAACTTGTCGGGCGGGATGCCGGGACCGGTGTCCCACACCTCGATGCGCAGGCCCTCGGGCACCCTCCGGCAGCCCACCAGCACACGCCCGTGCGCCGTGTAGCGCAGCGCGTTGGACAGGAAGTTCTGCACGATCCGCCGCAGCAGCCGGATGTCGGAGCGCACCACCGCCCCCGACACCACGACGCGCAGGTCCAGCCCGCGCTCCCGCGCCACCGGCGCGTATTCGGTGGCCAGCGAACCGAACAGGCCCTTGACCGGGAAGTCCGCCAGCTCCGGCGTCACCGCGCCGGCGTCCAGCTTGGAAATGTCGAGCAGCGCCGCCAGCAGGTCCTCCACCGAGGCCAGCGCCACGTCGATGTTCTCGACCATGGTGCGGTTGGCCGCCGGCTGCTCCAGGTCGTCGAGGGCGGAGACGAACAGCCGCGCGGCGTTCAGCGGCTGCAAGAGGTCGTGGCTGGCGGCGGCGAGGAACTTGGTCTTCGACAGGTTGGCCTGCTCGGCCTCGGCGCGGGCGACGCGGGCGGCAGTCTCGGCCGCGGCACGCTCGCGGATCTCCTGATGGAGCTTGCGGTTGAGCTGGGTCAGCTCGGCCGTGCGCTCGACGACGCGGCGCTCCAGGCTCTCCTTGGCGTCCTCCAGCGCTTGCGCCACCTGCCGGCGCTCGGTGATGTCGGTGAAGGTCAGCACGAAGCCGCCGTCCGGCATCGGGTAGCGGCTGATCTCCAGCACGCTGCCGTCCAGCCAGGGCTGCTCGACCACGCAGGCGTGGCGCGTCAGGGCGCCCATGGACAGCCCGCGCTCGCCGAGCGCCGCGTTGAAGGCGACGAAATCGGCGAAGCGCGCGTCCTTGCGCGCCACCGTGGTCGGCAGGCGCAGCAACTCGGCGAAGCGGCCGTTCCAGGCCACCAGCTTTTCGTCGCGGTCGTACACCGCCACACCCTGGGCGATGTTGTCGAGGGTGGCCTGGAGCAGCGCCGACTTCTCCGCCAGCTCGCTCTCGCGCCGGCGGGTCTCGTGCTCCTTGAGGTCGGTGATGTCGGTGTAGACGCCGACCACGCCGCCGTCGCGGATGCGCCGCTCGTTCACCTGGATCCAGCGCCCGTCGGCCAGCCGGTGCACGTGCGGCCCGCCGAGGTTGCGGTGCTGGCCCAGGCGCTGCGCCAACCAGGCCTCGGCCGGCTGGTCCGGCTCCCCGGCGGCGTGGGTGGAGGCGACCAGCTCGGCGATCTCGCGGAAGCGCATGCCGGGCTGGATGCGGTCCGCCACCGACGGCCAGAACGACAGATACTTGCGGTTGCACAGCACCAGCCGGTCGTCGGCGTCGAACAGCGCGAAGCCTTCGTTGACCGATTCGATGGCCTCGGACAGGCGGGAGCGCATGGTCTCCGCCAGTTGCTTGGCGCGGGCGAGGTCGCGGTGCGAATCCTCCAGCTCGCGCAGTGCCCCTTCCAGCTCCAGGGTGCGTTCGCGCACCTTGTGCTCCAGCACGATGGCGGTCTGGAACAGCGAGAAGGCGCCGCCCTGGAAGTCCATCGACCGCTCGACGCGGTCCATCAGCACCTTGTTGATGCGCTTCAGCTTCTGGTTCTCGCGCTCCAGCTCGGCCAGCCGCGCGCCCTCGTCCAGCAGCGTGGTCATCGGCCACCTATGGCGACCCCGGTGAGGGTCTGGTTGACGTGCATGCCGTTGTACTGCTCGCCGTAGGCGCAGAAGCCGACGACGTTGTGCTGCGCCATCAGGCCGGACATGGTGCGCTTCAGCTGGCTCTGCTCCAGCTCCAGCCGGCGCAGGATGCAGTCGCAGCTGAGCACGAGGTCCGGCGTGCCGATCTCGTCGGTCAGGCGGGCCATCATCGCCTCGAAGTTCCGCACCGGGTCGACGCCCTCGGCCACCGTCAGCACGATGCCCTCGTCGATGGCGCAGAAGAAGGTGAGGCTCTCGTCCTCGTTGACCTTCTGGATCGAGCGGACGTGGTACTGGCCGCCGACGCGCACCACCACCGGGTGGGCGGCGAAGATCATCGGCGTCAGCGGCTCGCCCTCCAGCCCGACCATGCGGGCGTATTCGCGCCCGGCCGGCTCGGCGTTGATCTCGGTGACGATGCGGCGCTGCGGGTCGGCGCCGGTGACCACCATCTTGCGGTCCGAGCTGACGAAATGCTCGGTGCGGAAGACCGAGAACCGGCGGGCCGAGGTGAACAGCGCGATCACCCCGGCGTTCTCGTGGAAGCGCCCGTCGTGCAGGACAAAGGTCCGTTCGAAGCGCAGGTCGTCGCCGGCCGAGCCGCCGAACAGCGGGATGTCCACCAGCACGCTGTGCAGCGCGCTGACCACCGTCTCCTCGCGCATCGACATGCCGTCGACCAGCAGCATGGCGAAGCTGCCCTTGTCCGGGAACGGCTCCGGCCGCGCCGCCAGCGCGCGGTCGCGCTTGGACAACAGCGAGCGCAGGATCCGCGTGCTGTCCGACACCTCGAAGCCGTTCAGCGCGTCGATGCGCTCGGTGACGATGGAGAAGTCCTCGGACGGGAAGCCGATGCCGACCAGCGTGCCGGAGGCGTAGCCCTCGGGCGTGATCTCGCCGGCCGTGGTGCAGCCGATCACCGTCGTGTCGCCGAACCGCCCGGCCAGTTCCCGGCCCAGCTCGGCGGTGTCGTAGCGCGGCGCGCAGAACACCACCACCAGTTCCAGACCCGGCCGCCACAGCCGCTCGTGCAGCTCGCGCGCCGCGGTGGCGGCGTCCTCGGCCGTCGACATGGCGCGCGGCAGCGCTGAAGCGTCGGCCTGGGCCGGCATGGCGCAAGCTCCTGTTCCGTTGGGGCGATTCCCCGCGACCGAGCGTAGCGCAGCCGCGTCTTCCGACAAAAGGCGCTTCGCCACCGAGGCCATGCGACTTTCGTCCAGTTTACGCCAGATCGGCCCATCGATACGCCACATGCCGCGGCACCGCTCCACAAAAAAGACGCCCCCCGCGGGGCGGGGGGCGTGAGAGCGGGTATTTCTGGTCGCACCGCCCGCCGGGCTGAAGCCCGGACCGGCGATGACCCGCCCCTTATACGCCATCCCACCCGCAGGCGCTATGACGAAAAAAACATAGCGAAAATCCAACCCGTCTCCAGTGGACCTTGGTTGGAGGTTTTGCCGGCGGCAACCGGGGGCGCGTTCGTCCTTAGTCGCATTCGGCGGCATAGCGTGTTCGGTTATCATTAGTGGTATCAATGATCCGACACGGGAGAATCCACCGATGACGCGTCCGTCGCCTTCCTTCCTGGCGCTCGCCGCCGCTGCCGCGGTGCTGGCGTCGGGCGCGGCCCGCGCCGACGGCGACCCGGCGGCGGGCGAGAAGCTGTTCCGCCAGTGCCGCTCCTGCCACGCGGTCGAGCCGGACAAGAACCGCGTCGGCCCGTCGCTGCACGGCGTGGTCGGCCGGCCCGCCGGCAGCGCGGCGGGCTTCCCCGGCTATTCGGAGGGGCTGAAGGGCGCCGGCTTCGTCTGGGACGACACCCGGCTCGACGCCTATCTGACCAACCCGAAGGCGGTCATCCCCGACAGCCGCATGAGCTTCGCCGGCGTGCCCGGCGCCGAGGAGCGCGCCAACCTCATCGCCTACCTGAAGACGGTGCGATGAGCGGCGGGGCGGGCCGGAAGGCGCTTTGCCGCCTGCTGCTGCTGGGCCTGCTGGCGCCGGCGGGCGCGTTGGCGCAGACCGCCGTGCCGGTGGAGGAGGCGCCGGCCGCGCCGCGCTTCACCAAGGGCAAGAGCCCGGGCACCGGCGGCTTCCACATCGCGCGCTACGACGAGGACAGCGGCCATCTGCGCGACCCGGCCAAGGCGACCTCCACCCTCGCCCCGCTCAAGTTCATCCGCCTGGACGAGGCGGGAGACGTCTATCTGACGCTGAACGGCGAGGCCCGGCTGCGCTTCGACTACACGGAAAACAAGAACTTCGGCGTCGCCACGACGGCGCGCGTGCCGACGCGGCCAGGGGCGCCGCTGGTGCTCGGCGCCGCCCGGCCACCGCTGGACAGCGAACTGCTGAAGCAGCGCTACATGGTCGGCGCCGACCTGCACCTCGGCCCGTACCTGCGCTTCTACGGCGAGCTGTGGCACGCCGAGCAGACCGGCCACGGCTCCGGCCCGGTGATCCCGGCCAGCCAGCGCAACGACCTGGAACTGGTCAACGGCTTCGCCGAGGTCATGCTGCCGCTGGAGGGCGGGCGCGCCGGACTGCGCGCCGGCCGGCAGGCGCTGTTCTTCGGCAACAGCCACAACGTCGCCGCCAACATCGCCACCAGCCTGCCCGACCCGATCTTCGACGGCGTGCGCGCCTACGCGGACTGGGGCAGCGTGCGCGTCGACGCCTTCGGCTACAACGCCTACCGCTACAAGGACGGCTGGTTCGCCGGTGAGGACAACCCGCACCGCAACCTCTGGGGCGTCTACGCCAGCGTCGACCTGCCGAAGGCGGCGCTGTTCGGGGAGCCGCTGACGGCCACGCTCGACGCCTTCTACTACGGCTTCCGCGCCGCGCCGAACAACAACGGCCCCGGCACCGGGCTGTACAACGCGGCGGAGTTGCGCACCGCGGCGACGGTGTCGGCGACCAGCGGCTTCCTGGTCGCCCAGGACCACCGCCACACCGTCGGCCTGCGCGCCTTCGGAGCGCTCGGCAACGTCAGCTACGACTGGGACGCGGCGGTGCAGCGCGGCAGCTACGGCCCGTTCGACGTGCGGGCCTGGGCGTTCAACACCGACACCGGCTATACGTTCGCCGCCGAGCCCTGGCGGCCGCGGGTCGGCGTACACATCGACGGCGCCAGCGGCGGCGCCGACCGCGCCCGCGGCACCCTCGGCACCTACCAGCCGCTGTTCCCGGACACGCTGTACTACATGCCGAACAGCTTCTTCTCCCCCACCAACTTCTACGACATCGCCCCGCGCGTCCGGGTGACGCCGCTGCCGGGGGTGAGCGCCGAGTTCTCCTACGGCTTCTTCTGGCGGCACTCGGAGGACGACGCGGTCTACGGCGGCAACTGGAAGGGGGCGAACGGCACCAACCCCATGGCGGTGTCCGCGCTGGTGCCCGGCCGGGTCATCGGCCGCCTGCCGAACCTGACCGTCGCCTGGGCACCGCTGCCGAACCTCGTCCTGCGCGTCACCGTGGCGGAGTTCCTCCCCGGCAGCGCGCTGAAGGCGGTGCAGGCGAGGAACACCACCTACGTCAACACCCAGCTCACGGCCCGATTCTGACCCGCGCCGGCATGGACATCTTGTTGCGGGAACAGCACGGCCGCGTTGCCGTTCTTGCGGACACCACACCCATGCGTCATGATGACGCCTGGAAACGCCCTGGCAACCACGAGCGTGGAAACACGCCATGAGCAAGATTCTCATCGCCGACGACCACCCGATGGTCCGCGACGCGCTGCGCAGCGCGGTCGGCTACACCTGTCAGGCCGAGCAGGTCTTCGAGGCCGGCTGCCTCGACGATGCCGTGCGCCTGCTGGGCGAGCAGGGCGACATGGACCTGCTGCTGCTGGACATCAACATGCCGGGGATGAACGGGCTGTCCGGTCTGGTCAACCTGCGCAACCAGTTTCCGGCGACGCCGGTGGTGGTGGTCTCCGCGCACGAGGACCGCAAGCTGGTGCGCGAGGTGATCCAGTGCGGCGCCGCCGGCTTCATCCCGAAATCCACACCACGCGACGGCATCGCCGCGGCGCTGCGCCTCGTCATGGAGGGCGGCGTCTACGTGCCCGACCTGCCCGGCGAGGACGAGCCGGAGGACGGCGAGACCGCCGAGATCGCCCGCCGCCTCGCCACGCTGACGCCGCAGCAGATGCGGGTGCTGGAGATGCTGGGCACCGGCAAGCTCAACAAGGAAATCGCCTACGAGCTGAGCATCACCGAGACGACGGTGAAGGCCCACGTCTCGGCCATCCTGCAAAAGTTGAAGGTCTACAGCCGCACCCAGGCCGTGGTCTTCGCCAACCGCCTGCAGATGGAACAGGCGCGCACCCACTTCTGAGCGGCGCGGAGCAACCGCGACCACTCCCTTGACCGTCATCCCCGCGAAGGCGGGGATCCATAACTCCCATGACAGGCCGCTTCGAAACTTATGGATCCCCGCCTTCGCGGGGATGACGGCGTGAAGAGCGGCCGATTGCGCCCAGCTCAACCACCCGCTCATTGTACCATCGTCCAATTATCCGCCCCACGGCGTCCTCGTTACTCTTCCGGCCAGATGATCCAGCCGCTCGGTTTCAGCACATCCGAGCCCTGATTTCTTGCCCAGAGAGGACGCTCACTGATGAACGCTCGGCTTCTTCGGCTCATGGCGGCCGGCCTGATGTTCGGTTCCGTCGCCGCCGTTCCGGCCGTCGCCGTCGCCCATGGCGACGTCACCCCGCAGGCGGTGGACACCACCGGCCTGGACAAGCTCGGCGCGGACTGGCGCGAGGCCAACCCCTACCGCGGCAACGGGCGGGCCGTCGAGATCGGCTCCTCGGCCTTCAACCAGAACTGCGCGCGCTGCCATGGCCTGGGCGCGGTGTCGGGTGGCATCGCCCCGGACCTGCGCTTCCTGGAGAAGGGCGACGCCGGCGACGAGTGGTTCAAGGAGCGCGTCATCAACGGCTCGATCCGCAACGGCGTCACCTACATGCCGAAGTTCGGCGAGGCGCTGGGGCAGGAGGCGCTGTGGGCCATCCGCACCTGGCTGGAGACCGTGCACGAGGACTGACCTTCCCGTTCTCCGACCAAAGACCAAGACCCGACCCAAGGACGACCTGAAAGGTGCCCGCGATGCGCAAAGCCGTTCCGCTGATCCTCCCCCTCCTCCTGATGGCCGGCGGCGCCGGGGCCGCCGACCGCTCGACGCCCGAGCAGGCCAAGGCGCTGGTGCAGGAGGCCGCCGCCTACCTGAAGGCCAAGGGGCCGGAGGAGGCGGTGAAGGCCTTCCACGACCCCAAGGGCGCCTTCGTGCGCCAGGACCTGTACGTCTTCGTGTTCGACACGGCGGGGAAGTACGTCGCCTCCGGCGCCAACCCCAAGCTGGCAGGCTCCAGCGCCTCCGACCTGACCGACGCCGAGGGCAAGCCCCTGGTGCAGGAGATGATCGCCCGCACCCGCGACACGCCGGAGGCCGCGCTGGACTATGTCTGGCTCAACCGCCAGACCAACAAGGTGGAGCACAAGCACTCCTACCTCATCCGCCAGGGCAATTACATCGTCGGCTCCGGCTCCTACAGCCAGTGACCGCCGGTTTTCCGCACCGGACATGGGCCTCGAAGCCATTGCGGCTTCGGGGCCTTTTTGTTGCAATAAATGCAGCCATGACCACATGCTTCTTAAGTACTATCAATACAAAAGTATCATGCCGCCAAATCGTTTTTACTGCATCGCACAATTAAAAACGACTCGAGTCGCGCCAAAGACTATCAATATTTGACGTGAGTCGCGCACGCGAGAGTTATTGCCAGTGCGAATGGGCGCGGCGTCAGATAGTTCAATAGCCACCCAAGCTCCTTTTCCTGCGTATTGCGCCCGGCGCCGACGCGCGCCGAACGGTGGCCGGGCGACAACCGGCATCCGATGGGAAAAAAACGCATCGCGAGAAAGGGCGCGGACAATGTTGAAATTCTTCGGTTCCAAGCTGCGAAGCACCATGGTGGCAGCGGCCGGTGCGGCGGCGGCGTTCTGCACGGCGCCGGCGCTGGCCGGTTCGGTCACCCAGCCCGGCGAAACCATCGGCCTCGCGGCCGGAGCCCCGCTGCCCGAGGGCTTCTACTTCGTCGATACCTTTGACTGGGGCGTGCGCAAGGGCACCGGTTCCAATCCGGACGTGACGCTGGGCGTCAACATTCCGGTGCTCGCCTGGTCGACTCCGGCGAAGATCGCCGGCGGCCGGCTGCAGTTGCTGGCCGCGTTGCCGGAACTCGAGGTCGGCGTCAACAGCACCAGTTACAAGTCCGGCATGTACAACCCGTTCTTCGCTGCCCAGCTGGCGTGGGACCTGGGCGGTGGCCTGGGCGTCAGCTACCTGTTGGGCGTCTACACGCCGGTGGGCAACCGGCTGGGCTTCGACACCACCGACATCAACCAGCGCCTCGGCATCAGCTACACCGCCGACGGCTGGAACCTGACGGGCAACTTCATCTACGGTATCAACACCCGCGACGCGACCCGCACGCTGAATCCGGACTTCCTGAACATCGACCTCACCGCCACCAAGAGCTTCGGCAAGTGGCAGCTCGGCCCGGTGGCCTTCGCCTCGTTCGACACCAGCAAGCCCACCCCGACCTACAAGAAGCAGGAGCAGTTCGCCGTCGGCGCGCTGGTCGGCTACAGCTTCTCCGAGCTGATCCTGCAGGGCTACCTGACCCGCACAGTGGCGGAGAACAACTACGGTGGCCTCGACACCCGCGCCTGGGGCCGCATCATCCTGCCGTTCTGACGGGATCCCCCTGGCAGCTCCGAGCGACTGCGCGCCTCCATCCGGGGGCGCGCCTTTTTCAGTTCCGCGGCAGCTTCGCCACCCGGTCGGCCTGCATCCGCCAGCCGCGCAGCGCGAGGTTGGTGGAATCCTGGTCGGGGCGCTTGTAGGCGCCGAAACGGCGGTCGTGGATCTGCGCCTGGGCGTCGGCCCACACCACCGCCCAGTCGATGGTGCCGCTGGTCAGCAGCCGCTCCTCGATGATGCGCAGCAGCGCCTGGTTGACGGTGGAGATGCCCATGTTCTGGGTCGCCAGCACCTGGGCGTCCGGCGCCTGCTCCAGCGTCGCGCCCAGCCGCACGTGCCCGCCGCACGAGCCCCAGAACACCAGGGCGGTCGCCGCGGCGATCTCCGTCATGGTGCCGTCCTCGTGGTAGCTGTGGCCGCGGTGGACGACGATGGTGGGCGACACCCCGTGCTGCTCCAGCCACGCGCGCAGCGCAGCGCGGCCGGCCTCGCCCGATCCGGGGACGTCGGCGATGATGACGATGCGCCGGCCGCGCCGCTCCGGGCTGGCGGCGGTGATGAAGCCGCCGTGGTCGTTGATCGCCCAGCCGAGCGCGCGGCGCTGCTGCACGAAGGCGCGGAACGAGGCACGGCCGTCGCGGTCGTCGTAGAAGGTCATGCGCTGCCAGTTGACGCCGCGCTGGAACAGCCGCTCCTCCGACAGCGCCGGCGGCGGCGGCAGGCGGTACAGCTCGCCGAAGCGTTCGGTCTGGAAGGCCGGGCTGGCCGGACGGCCGGACAGCCGCAGCGCGTGCAGCCCGCCGGCGAGGCCGGCCACCGCCTTGGCCTGCGGGTCCTGCGTGGTGCGGTGGAAGGCCGCCACCTCATCCTCCAGCGCCGTCCGGGCGGGGATCAGGCGGATGGTCATCGCGTCGGCCAGCGCCCCGGCGACGATGGGCGGCGCCACCCCGTGATCGAGCGTCAGCAGCGCCGCGACGCTCACCCGCGCCAGCTCGCGCACGTCGCCGGCGGTCGCGTCGAACAGGTCGCGCGCCCGGCCGCTGGACACCACGGCGACGAAGAACTTGGCCCACAGCGCGCGGGTGCCGGGCGCCTTGGCGAGGTTGAGGACGCTGCGCTTCTCCTGCTTCAGCTGGATGCGCAGCACGTTGACCAGCCCGTCCAGCGACGAGGTGTAGAGCAGTGGCCCGGCGTGGGCGATCAGCTCGAACAGGGAGTCGGCGGGCAGCGCCAGCGCCACGCGGAAGCGGTCGGCCGGGTGGTCCTCCGACATGTCGTCGAGCAGGATGCCGATCTGGCTGGACACCGCCACCGGGTCCTGGCGGAAGGCGCCCGCCAGCAGCCTGGCCGCCCGTCCCTCCAGCGCGCGCACGGCGGCCGGCTGCAGGCGGCGGCGCAACTCGTGCCGCGTCTGGTAGAAGGGCAGCCCGTTGTCGAGCGCGCGCTCCAGCAACGCCGGGTCGAGCGCCGCCTCGACGATCGCCGCCCCGCCGGGGCGGACCGACAGCCGCTCGAAGGCGCCGACTGCGTCGTAAGGCGCGGCGCGGGCGGCGGCGAGCAGCGCCTCGGTGGCGGCGGCGCCGGGAAACAGGTCGGAGCAACGCAGCGCATCCGCCGGCCGCTCGCGGGCCAGCCGCGCCACCGCCTCCTCGCCGCCCGCCGCGGCGTCGAGCACGGCTTGGCCCGGCGGCTCCTCATCGACGCAGGTGGGCGGCGCGTTCGGGTTGGGCGCCGCCTTGGGACGCTGCCAGAGCGTCTGCAGCGGGTCGCCGGCCGGGGAATGCGGCACGCGGGCGCCGCCGTCGCCGGGCAAGGCGGCCAGGACCACCACCGCCAGACATCCGGCCAGTCGGACCCGAGGCCGTGCCGCCCTGAGGGACACGGTCGCTGCCATTCGAACCGGACTGGAAACCATACCCGCGGGCCTTCGCCTCAAATGCCGTCGGCGGCAATCTAGCATCCCAGAAAGTGGTATCCAAACTATATGAGCCCGCTGTGACCGCCCCCTCACTCCGCCGCGCGCAGCATCTCGCCGACGGTGGCGCGCAGTTCGTGCGCGGCCACCGGCTTGTGCAGCAGGGCGTAGCCGCCCTCGCGGACCTCGACCAGGCGCTCGGGCGCGGTGTCGCCGGTGATGACGGTGGCCGGCACCGCGGTGTTGAGGCGGCCGTGGATGGCGCGGATGGCGTCCAGCCCGGTCTCGCCGCCGCGCAGCCGGTAGTCGGCCAGGATGGCGTGCGGCCACGCGCCGCTCTCGATATGGCGGACCGCCTCCTCCACCGAGCCGGCGGACAGCACGCGGTAGCCCCAGCCCTCCAGCATGGCCTGCAGGCCCAGGCGCACCAGCGGCTCGTCGTCGATCACCAGGATCAGGCCGTCGCGCGGTCGGGCGCTTTCCACCTTCGCCGGCTGGGCGTCGGCGGCCGCAACGACGACCGGCATATCGAGCGCGAAGACCGAGCCCTTCCCCGGCACCGAGCGGACCGTCACCTCGTGCCCGAGCAGCCGGGCCAGCCGCCGCACCACGGCGAGGCCGAGGCCCAGGCCCTTGCTGCGGTCGCGCTCGACGTTGCCGACCTGGAAGAACTCCTCGAAGATGTCCGCCTGCTTGTCCGGCTCGATGCCGACGCCGGTGTCCCAGACCTCGACGCGCAGCCGGTCGCCGCACCGCCGGCAGCCGAGCAGCACCCCGCCCCGCTCGGTGTAGCGCAGCGCGTTCTCGATCAGGTTGCGCAGGATGCGCTCCAGCAGCACCGGGTCGCTGCGCACCACCATCCCGGTGCAGGCGACGCGCAGGCGCAGCCGCTTGGCACCGGCCTGCGGGAGGTACTCGGCGGCGAGGCGCTCGATCACCGCCATCAGCGGCACCTCCTCCGGGTGCGCGACGATCAGCCCGGCGTCCAGCCGGGAGACGTCGAGCAGGCTGTCGAGCAACATGTGCAGGCTGCCGAGCGCCTGCCCCATGGACTCCACCAGCGGCTCCGCCGCATGCCCGGCGAGGCGCTCGGCCAGCGTCGCCTGGAACAGCACCAGCGCCTGCACCGGCTGGCGCAGGTCGTGACTGGCGGCGGCGAGGAACTTGGACTTGGCGAGGTTGGCGCGGTCGGCCTCGACCTTGGAGGCGCGCAGCGCGTCCTCGGCCCGGCGGCGCTCGGAGACGTCGCGCATGATCCCGGTGTAGTAGCGGCGCCCGCCGGCATGCCATTCCGTCACCGCCAGTTCGGCCGGGAAGGTCGAGCCGTCCTGGCGCCGCCCCATGATCTCGCGGCCGATGCCGATGATCTTGCGCACCCCGGTGCGGCGGTAGTTTCTCAGATAGGAGTCATGCTCCGACGCGTAGGGCTCCGGCATCAGCGTGCGGATGTTCCGCCCGACCACCGCTTCGGCCGTGCAGCCGAACAGCCGCTCCGCCGCCGGGTTGAAGGCCTGGATGATGCCGCCGTCGTCGATGACCACCATGGCGTCCACCGCGGTCTCGACGATGGCGCGGTAGCGGCTCTCGCTCTCCTGCAGGGCGATGGCGCGTTGCTGGATGAGGGGGGCGGCGTCGCGGATGGCGGCATCGACCGCGTCCAGCTCGACCACGCCGCCGTCCTGCGGCGGGATGGCCTCGCCGGTGCCCAGCGCCTTCGCGGCGGCGGTGAGGTGGACAACCGGGCCGGTCAGGCGACGGCTCAGCCGATAGGCGCCGGCGACGCCGAGCAGGAACAGCGCGAGCCCGCCGGCCGTGAAAAGCAGCAGCGCTTGCCGCGCGGGCGCTGCGACCAGCGCTTCCGGCACGCTGACGCCAATCACCCAGCCGGACGATTCCGACCGGCCGTAGGCCTGCAGCGTCGGGTTGCCCTCCAGGTCCGGGACGCGGTGGATGCCCTCGGGTGCCGTGCGGACCCGCTCCCATACCGCAGGCGGCAGGCGGCTGCCGACGAACTCCTCGGGACGTCGCGACCGCGCGATCATCACGCCGTCGCCGTCGGCCACGCCGACCGCCCAGCCCGGCGGCTGGCGGTCGGAGGCTATGACGGCCTGCAAGCGTTCCGGCGCGATGGTCAGGCTCAGCAGGTGGCGCACCTCCCCGTCGCGCAGCAGCGGAACCACCACGGCGAGCAGCGGCGCCTGCGCCGCGTCGCCGCCCAGCAGCCCGGACACCTGCGGCCGCCGGGTGCCGATCACCCGCTCGTCGACTTCGTAGGACGGGGTGCGAGGCAGCGCCATTCCCCACGGCACGCGGGTGTTCACCACCTGCTGGCCCGAACGGTCGCGAACCACGACGTTGGTCTCGAGCTGGTGGCGCACCTGCATGGCGCGCCGGTGGAAGGCCTCGAAGTCGCCGCGGGCGAGGTTATCGTCGGTGGACAACACCTCCGCGGCGGCGATCGTCCGCGCCACCTCGCGATCGACGTCCTCCGCCAGCAGCCGCGCCCGGTTGAGGACCAGCCGCCCGGTCTGCTCGGCGTCGGCGGCGATGTTGCGCAAGAGAAGGACCGCGGAGAACAGCACCAGCGGCAGGACACAGGCGCTGACCAGCAAGACGAGCCAGGTCCGCACCCGGTATGGGCGCGAAAAAAGTCCGTCCCCTCCCTGCCCACGGGCAACATTCGTCATTTCAAATATAAAGCCTGCCTAATGAATTGATCAGGCGATCCTCCATTTTCATACGTACTATTTTTGCGCTTGGTTGGCGGGAGCGTCAATGCACGCGAACGGGCCCGCTCCGGTATCCACTCGTTGGCCCGCGCGGGACCTGCTAAGCTCGTGCCCGGCACCTTGGGGAGGGCGCATCATGGCTCGCGTGTTCGCATCGTTCGGGCTGTTCCTGCTCGTTCTGGTCTCAACCACAGGCGCCTGGGCGCGCTTCGACCCGCCGGGACTGGCCACCGACGCCAACGCCTACGCGTCGGAACTGCGCCTGAAGGCGCCGCCGCAAGTCAGCCAGCAGCAGCGCGACAAGGCGCAGCGGGACGCCCGCGAGGCGCTGGCCAAGCGCGACTGGCCCAAGGTGGTGGCGGCCTTCGAGGCGGCGGTGGCGCTGGGGGTGGATGGCCCCGCCAGCTGGCTGGCGCTGTCGGAGGCGTGGCTGTCGCTGCCCAAGCCGAACCGCGACCGCGCCCTGCACGCCGCCTACACCGCCTACGACAGCGCGACCACCCCGGCCGAGCAGGCGACGGCGCTGTGGCGCCTCGTCACGCTGCTGGACGAGGTCTTCAACCAGCCGGAGTCGGCGCTGCTGGCGGCGCGCGAGATCACGGTGGCGGTCAAGGACGCCGAGCCGCCGGTCGACCTCGACGCCCGCGCGCCGGGGCTCGACGCCCGCATCACCGCGCTGCGGCAGAAGGTCGGGCTGTCCGTGCGCTCGGTGCGCGTCGAGTCGGACCAGACGGTGCCGCGCGCCTGCGTGCGCTTCTCCGACACGCTCGGCACCCAGAAGGGCATCCGCTTCGGCGACTTCGTGGCGCTGGAGCCGGCGGTGCCGCAGGCCCCGGTCGAGGCGCGCGGCGACACGCTGTGCGTCGGCGGCCTCGCGCACGGCGGCGCCTACGCGGTCACGCTGCGCCAGGGCCTGCCCGGCACCGACGGGGTGGCGCTGAAGGCCGATTCGGTGCAGCGCTTCCGCGTCTTCGACCGCAAGCCCTTCGCCGTCTTCCGCGGCAACGCCTTCATCCTGCCGCGCGTCGGCGGCGAGGGCATCCCGCTGGTCACCGTCAACCTGCCGGCGGTGGCGCTGAAGGTGCTGCGCGTCAACGACCGCACCCTCGCCGCCCGCATCCGCAGCCAGAGCCTGCTGGAATCGCTCGGCTCCTACCAGACCGAGGATCTCGCCGACAACGACGGCGAGCTGGTGTGGAAGGGGCGCATGGACGTGGCCGGCGGGCGCAACCGCGAGGCCACCACCGCCGTCCCCTTCCGCGAGCTGGTGCCCTCCCCCCGCCCCGGCCTGTACGCCGTGGTGGCGGAGCCGGTGGACATCCCGCGCCACGAGCTTCCCTACCCGCTCGCCACCCAGTGGGTGCTGGTGACCGACGTGGCACTGACCAGCTTCCAGGGGGCGGACGGCATCACGGTGTTCGCCCGCTCGCTGTCCACCGCGCAGCCGCTGCCGGGGATCGAGGTGGCGCTGGTCGCCCGCAACAACGCCGAGCTGGCCCGCGTCACCACCGATTCCATCGGGCGCGCCCGCTTCGCCCCCGGCCTGGCGCGCGGCAGCGGCGGCAACGCGCCGCTGGCCGCGATGGCCTACGCCGGGGCGGACTTCGCGGTGCTCGACCTCACCACCGCGGCCTTCGACCTGTCCGACCGCGGCGTCGGCGGCCGGACGCCGCCGGGGCCGATGGACGCCTTCGTCTACACCGACCGAGGCGTCTACCGGCAGGGAGAGACGGTCAACCTCGGCGTCCTGCTGCGCGACGACAAGATCGAGGCGGTGGAGAGCTTCCCCCTCACCGTCAAGGTGCTGCGGCCGAGCGGCACCGAATACTGGTCCGGCCCGGCGCCGGCCGGCCCGCAGGGCGGCTTCTTCCTGCCGGTCACGCTGTCCCGCACCGCACCGCTCGGCGGCTGGACGGTGGAGGCGTACACGGATCCCAAGGGCAAGCCGGTCGGCCACGCCACCTTCCAGGTCGATGACTTCGTGCCGGAGCGGCTCGCCGTCGACCTGACGCCGCCCGCCCCGTTCCTCGACCCGGCCAAGCCGTACGAGCTGCTGGTCAAGGGCCGCTTCCTGTACGGCCCGCCGGCCGCCGGCCTGCCCGGCACGGCGGAGGTGTCGGTGCAGCCCGACCCGGCGCCCTACCCGCAGCACAAGGGCTTCCGCTTCGGCCTCGTCACCGAGACGGTGAACGCCAAGCTGGAGCCGCTGAAGATCCCGGACACCGACGCCAAGGGCGAGGCGCGCGTCGACGTCAAGCTGCCGGCGCTGCCGGACACCACGCGCCCGCTGCGCGCCGAGGTCCGCATCACCCTGTCCGAGCCCGGCGGCCGGCCGGCGCGCGCCAACATCTCGGTGCCGGTGCGCAGTAAGGCCTTCGCCGTCGGCCTCCGCCCGCGCTTCGACGGGCGCCTGGGCGAGGGGCAGGAGGCCGCCTTCGACCTGATCGCCGTCGCCCCCGACGGCACGCCGGTCGCCAAGCCCGGCCTGAGCTGGGAGCTGGTCGAGGAGAACACGACCTTCCAGTGGTACATGGCCAACGGCCGCTACACCTACCGCGCCACCACCCGCGACATCCCCCGCAAGTCGGGCACGCTGGACGCCGCGGCCGACAAGCCGGCGGTGCTGAACCTGGGCGCGCAGCCGTTCAGCCGCTACCGGCTGGAGGTCAGCGACAAGGCGACCGGCGTCGCCAGTTCGGTCCGCTTCCTGTCGGGCTGGGAGATGGCGGCGGAATCCGCCGACACGCCCGACAAGCTGGAGCTGGTCGCCGACAAGCCCGCCTACCGCCCCGGCGAGACGGCGAAGCTGCGCCTGACCCCGCCCTTCGCCGGTGAGGTGCTGCTGACCGTCGCCACCGACCGCCTGTTCGACGCCCGCGCGATCAGCGTGCCGGCCGGCGGCGCCACGGTGGAGGTGCCGGTGGACGCCGCCTGGGGGCCGGGCGCCTACGTCACCGCCACGCTGTACCGCCCGCCGGTCAAGGGCCGGGAGCGGCAGCCGGTACGCGCGCTGGGCGTCGCGTGGCTGGGGATCGACCCGGCGACACGGCGGCTCGACGTAGCACTCACGGCGCCGACGGTGGCGCGCCCGCGCGGCCCGGTGGCGGTGGACATCGCCGCGACGCCGGCGGCCGGCGACGCCGAGGAGGCGTACGTCACGCTCGCCGCGGTGGACGAGGGCATCCTGCGCCTGACCGACTTCCAGTCCCCTGACCCGGGCAAGCAGTTCTTCGGCAAGCGCCTGCTCGGCCTCGACATCCGCGACGACTACGGCCGGCTGATCGACGCACTGGACGGCCCCTTCGGCAAGCTGCGCGAGGGCGGCGATTCCAGCGGGGCGGCGCTGCCGGTCGTGCCGTTCACCGTGGTCTCGCTGTTCCAGGGGCCGCTGAAGGTCGGGCCGGACGGCAAGGTGCGCGCCACGCTCGACATCCCCGACTTCAACGGCGAGCTGCGGCTGATGGCGGTGGCTTGGTCCAAGGGCCGCGTCAGCTCGGCGTCGGGCCGGCTCACCGTGCGCGACCCGCTGGTGGCGGAGGCGGTGATGCCGCGCTTCCTGGCGCCGGGCGACGACAGCCGGCTGACGCTGTCGCTGCACAACGTGGACGGCGCCGCCGGCACCTACAAGGTGTCGGTGACCGGCCGGGACGCGGTGGCGGTGGAGAACGGCAGCCTCTCCGTCGACCTTCAGGCCGGCGAGCGGCGCGCCATCCCCCTGCCCTTCAAGGGCACCGCCCCCGGCATCGGCCGGGTCGAGCTGGCGGTGAGCGGGCCGGACGGGGCGTCGGCGACGCGCTCCTACGGCATCACGGTGCGGCCGTCGCGCCCGGTGGAGACGCAATTTCTCACCCGCGAGCTGCCGCCGGGGGCCAAGGTGACGCTGGCCGCCGCCGACCTCGCCGCCTATGTGCCGGGCACCGCGACGCTGGCCGCCAGCTTCGGCACGGCGCCGCCGTTCGACGTGGCGGGGACGCTGAAGGCGCTCGACCGCTACCCGTTCGGTTGCCTGGAACAGACCATCAGCCGGGCGTTGCCCCTGCTGTTCGTCCGCGACCTGGAAACGGCCATCGGAAGCGCGCCGAAGCCGGACGAGACGGCGGAGGCGCGCGTCGCCACCGCCGTCGCCCGTACGCTGGACAAGCAGCGCTACGACGGCGCCTTCGGCCTGTGGAGCGCCCGCGACGAGGCCGAGCCGTGGATGACCGCCTACGCGGTCGAGTTCCTGGCCCGCGCCAAGGCCAAGGGGCACACGGTGCCGGAGAAGCCGCTGAGCGACGCGCTGGCGTGGCTGCGCCACCACGCCATCGACGGCGGCCGCGAGAACGCTCAGCTCGCCAGCCGCGCCTACGCGCTGCACGTGCTGGCGCTGGCCGGGGTATTGACGCCGGGGCCGGCGCGCTACTTCCACGACGCCTACCTGGAGCAGTTGCCGACGCCGCTCGCCAAGGGGCAGCTCGGCGCCGCGCTGGCCCGCCTGGGCGACCGCGAGCGGGCGGAGAGCGCCTTCTCGGCCGCCGTCGGCCGGCTGGCGCGCGAGCCGTGGCACGAGGATTACGGCTCCACCGTGCGCGACGCGGCGGCGCTGGTCACGCTGCTGGGCGAGGCTGGCATGACCGGCAAGCGCCTGCCGGCGCTGATCGACCGTCTGCCGGCCTCGGCCACCGAAGCCAAGCTGACCAGCACGCAGGAGAAGGCGTGGATCGTCCTCGCCGCCGAGACGCTGAGCCACGGCGGCACGCCGCTGGAGCTGGCCGTCACCGGTGCGCCAGCCCCAAAGCGCGATCCCTTCAACCTGCTGCCCGACGCCGCCCAGCTCGGCCGCGGGATCGAGGTGTCGAACGCCGGCAAGGCGGCGGTGTGGCAGGCGGTGTCGGTGTCCGGCATCCCGACGCAGCCGTCGCCGGCGGCGCGCGAGGGGCTGCGCATCAAGCGCAACTTCCTCACCCGCGCCGGCCAGCCGCTGAACCTCGATCAGATCCGGCAGAACGACGTGTTCGTCGTGGTGCTGGAGGGCGAGGCGGGCACCAAGCTGTTCCATCAGGCGGTGGTCACCCACCCGCTGCCGGCGGGCTGGGAGATCGAGAATCCGCGCCTGGGAGCGGCCGGCACCAACGACATGCCGTGGCTGACCGACCTCACCCACACCCGCACGACCGAAGCCCGCGACGACCGCTACGTCGCCGCGTTCGACCTGACGGAGGAGGAGCCGAAGTTCAAGCTGGCCTATCTGGTGCGCGCGGTGACGCCGGGAAGCTACGAGCTGCCCGGCGCGGTGGTCGAGGACATGTACAAGCCCCGCTTCTTCGCCCGCCAGGGCGTCGGGCGGATCACCGTGCATGCGGCGGAGTGATCCATCGTCCCCCTCCCCCACCTCCAGCCGGGGAGGGGGGGACCCGCGAAGCTCTCGCGCAAGCGAAGCTTGCGCTGACGCGACAGGCGGATCCTTTGGATCCGCCGAGAGCGGGAGGGTGGGGGCTACGGCGTCCCCCGGAAGCCGCTGCCCCCACCTAACCTCCCCCAGCGGGGCTGGGGGAGGGATTTTGTTTATCCTCGTACTCACCCTCCTCGCCGTCGACCGCCTCTTCCCGCCGGACCTCTCCCGCCTCGGCGACCTCTCCGTCACCGTCACCGACAGCCGCGACGCCCCCCTGCGCGCCTTCACCAACGCCGCGGGCGCGTGGCGCTTCCCCGCCACGCCCGACGACGTGGCGCCGCTGTTCACCGACCTGCTGCTCGCCTACGAGGACCGCCGCTTCCACGACCACCCGGGCGTCGACCCGCTCGCCGTGCTGCGCGCCGTCGGGCAGAACCTAGCCGCCGGGCGCGTGGTGTCCGGCGCGTCGACGCTGACCATGCAGGTCGCCCGCCTGCTGGAACCCCGCCCCCGCACCCTGGCCGCCAAGCTGGTCGAGGCCGCGCGCGCCGCGCAGCTGGAGTGGCGTTACTCGAAGCGCGAGATCCTCGGCATGTACCTGACGCTGGCCCCCTACGGCGGCAACGTCGAGGGCATCCGGGCCGCGTCGCTCACCCTGTTCGGCAAGGGCCCGGCCGAGTTGAGCGCAGCGGAGGCGGCGCTGCTGGTCGCCCTGCCGCAATCCCCCACCCGCCTGCGCCCCGACCGCGCCGCCGAACAGGCCCGCGCCGCGCGCGACAAGGTGCTGGACCGCGCCGCCGAGGCCGGCGTCCTCACCCCGCGCGCGGTCGCCGAGGCGAAGGCAGAGCCGGTGCCCGACCGGCGTCTGCCCCTGCCGGTGCTCGCCGCCCACCTTGCCGACGCCCTCCGAGGCCGCCAGCCCGGCCGGACCACGCTGCCCACCACCCTCGACGGCCGGCTCCAGGCCGCCGTCGAGGACCTCGCCCGCCGCACCCTGCCCGACCTGCACGAGCGCGCCGGGCTGGCGGTCCTGGTGGTCGAGAACAGCCGCCGAACCGTGCTCGCCTACCTCGGTTCGCCGGACTATTTCGACGAGCGCCGCGAGGGCCGCGTGGACATGGTGCGCGCCGTGCGCTCGCCCGGTTCGGCGCTGAAGCCGTTCATCTACGGCCTGGGCTTCGACGACGGACTGATCCACCCGGCGACGCTGGTCGCCGACGTGTCGACCCGCTTCGGCGACTACGCGCCGCGCAACTTCGATCGCGGCTTCACCGGCGAGCTGACGATCCGCGACGCGCTGCAGCGCTCGCTGAACGTGCCGGCGGTGCTGGTGCTCGACAAGGTCGGGCCGGTGCGCTTCGCCGACGCGTTGCGCCGAGCCGGCGCCCGGCTGGTGATGCCGGCCGGTGCCGTCACGCCGGGGCTGCCGGTGGCGCTCGGCGGCGCGTCGATCAGCCTGTGGGACATGGCGGCGCTCTACACCGCGCTGGCCCGCGACGGGCAGGCGGCGCCGCTGCGGGTGGAGCGCGGCGCGGCGGAAGCGGCGCCGGTACCGTTGCTCGCCGCCGCTTCGGCCCGGCAGGTGCTCGACATCCTGGAGGGCGCGCCGCCGCCGCCCGGCGCCGTGCAGGCGCAGGAGGTGCGCCGCTCGGCGCCGGTGGCGCTGAAGACCGGCACCAGCTACGGCTTCCGCGACGCCTGGGCGTTCGGGGTGACCGGGCGCTTCACCGTCGGCGTCTGGGTCGGCCGGCCGGACGGCACGCCCAGCCCCGACCGCTTCGGCCGCAACACCGCGGCGCCGCTGCTGCTGCGCGTCTTCGACCTGCTGCCGGAGGAACCCGCTCCCGGCCCGCGTGTCGCCGAGGCGCCGCCCGATCTGTTGCGCCGCGTCGCCGCCGGCGCGCCGGAGGCCGTGGAACGGCCGCGCCTCGTCTTCCCGACCGAGGCCATGGTGGTCGAGGCCGGCGCTGCCTCCGGAACGCCGGAGCCGCTGACCTTGCTGGCGTCCGGCGGACGGCGGCCGCTGTCATGGATGGTGGACGGCCGGCGCATCGCCGTGTCGCCGGTGCGCCGCGACGCCGTCTGGCGGCCGGAAGGGCCGGGCTTCGCACGCATCACCGTGATCGACGCCGACGGGCGCAGTGACAGCGCCACCGTCGAGGTGCGCTGAAATTACAGCGTTTGGGGCTTGTTTCCGCGCCGCGGCATGGCCATCATCCGGGGCCCACGCAACACGGGATGCCTTGATGTTCACGGTTACCGAGGAAGAAGCTGCGGCGATCCGGAAAGCCTACCTGGAAGGTGGCGAACTGGTCGCGGTGGCGGAGCTGCGCCGGCGGTTCCCCAGCTTCAACGGCAACCCGCGGGCGCTGGACGCCGTGCGCGCCATCGCCGGCTGGCGCCCGGCGGAGCGGGAACGGCCGAAGAATTAAGGTCGATCTCCGAGTAACCTTATCCTCCCCCGTTCGTCATCCCCGCGAAGGCGGGGATCCATACGTTCCAAAACTGGATGCCATGAAAGTTATGGATCCCCGCCTTCGCGGGGATGACGCGGACAGAGCGTCAGTGACGGTGATCGGTGAAACGCCCTAATTTCGCCCCAACGCCTGCCGCCGGGCGATCTGGCGATGCAGACGCATGCGGTCGGCGACGGTGCGCAGCCGGCCGCTGGTGCCCTTGGCGAACAGGCCTTCCAGGCCGCGGCCGAACATCTCCCAGCTGCGCACCGGCCCGGAATCGATGTGCAGGAAGGAGGAGCGCGGGTACCACCCCACCCCGCCGCGCTTCAGTTGCAGCGCCGTGCGGTGCGCGTCCGGCAGGCGCGCCGGGAAGGTGACGTCGAGCGCGCGGCCCAGCAGATGCTGGCTGTGCTCGGCCACGCCGAGGCCCTTGGACGCCAGCAGGGCGTTGGTCTCCGGCGTGCGGAAGGCGGAGAGCACGGTGGCCCGGCCCTGCCCGATCGCCTCCATGATGTCGGCCAGGAAGTCCAGCGTGCCCACGTCCACCGGGCCGGCCTTGTTGGCGCGGTGGTCGCGCAGCACGTTGGCGAGATCCGTCATGGCGTCGGGCAGCGGTCCCGCCGCGTCGCGGTAGGGTCCGCTGAAGACGTCGCCCGTGTGCTCGTTCTTGAGGTTCAGCCGCCGCGCCGTGGAGGTCTGCGCCAGGGCGCCGTTGCACAGCAGCACCAGCGCGCCGCAGCCGGCCAGCAGCTCGCGGCGCTTCAGAGGGATCGAGGACATGGCGCAGGCGACATCGGACGTTGACCCGGGGCTGTGTGGCGCGCGCGCTCGTGGCGGCGGTGCAGCAAACATAGTGGATCGGGGGCGGCGCGACGAGGGGCGGCGTGCGCGTATCACGCGGACAAGCACAATCGGCGTCACGTTCGGCGATGGCTGCCGTGCAGCCCTTCCCTTGCTGGGGGATGTGCGGATGAGCGTATGCTGATGCGAATAGGCTCTGGTCTCCCGGGACTGGAGGAGACGCCATGGACACCCGCCCGGCCACCCCCGAGGGCGCCGCCCGACCGGACCCCGCACCGCTGCGGGTGCCGGCCTCCACGCTGCTGGCGCTGGGTGGTGCCGCGGCGCTCGTCGCCGCTTATCTGGTCAGCCGCGCCAACTACCTCGTGTTCCACGCGGTCCTGGAGTCGTTCCGGGCGGTCACCGCGCTGTGCGTGTTCGTCATCGCCTGGAACTCGCGCGGCTACCTGAAGTCGGGAAACCTGTGGTTCCTGGGCGTCACCTACGCCTGCACGGGCGTGGTCACACTGCTGCACATGCTGGCCTACAAGGGCATGGGGGTGTTCCCCGCTGCCGACACCGACCTGCCGACCCAGCTGTGGACCGCCAGCCGGCTCGTCGAGGCGACCGCGCTGTGCATCGCCGCCTTCACGCCCAATCGCCGCTTTCCGACCGGGGTGACCGTCATGGCGGTCGGCGGCGTGTCGGCCGCCCTGCTCGGCGCCATCGCGCTCGGGGTCTTCCCCGCCTGCTACGTCGAGGGAAGCGGCCTCACCCCCTTCAAGAAGGCGAGCGAGGCGGTGGCCATCGCCCTCTACGCCGCCGCCGCCGTCGGCATCCAGCGCCAGACGAACGAGCGCACACGGCGCCGCCGCCACCTCTTCCAGCTGGCGGTCATCGCCAACGCACTGGGCAGCCTGTCCTTCTCGCTGTACGTCGATGTCTACGGTTTCCTCAACTTCGCCGGCCACGCACTGGTCGCCGCCGCCGACGCGCTGGTCTTCGCGGCCTTCGTCCGCGTCGGCATCAAGCGCCCGCAGGAGCTGGTGTTCTGGGCCATCGAGCACGAACGGCAGGTCCTGCGCAACGAGCTGGACCGGCAGAACCTCCAGCTGCTCTCCGCCGAGGCGGAGCTGGAGCAGGGGCACGCCGAGCTGGAGGGCACGCGGCAGGCGCTCGACACCATGCGGGCGCGCGAGACCGCCATCGTCGGCGCCGTCGGCGAGGGCATCCTGTGCGTCGACCGCGGCGGACGGGTGACCTTCGCCAACGACGCGGCGCGACGCATGCTCGACGGCCTCGGGCTCGCGGTCGGCCAGCCGCTGCCGCTGCGGCTCGTGCTGGCTGGGGCCGCCTACGACCTGCCGCTGCCCGACATCGCCGCGCCGGACCGGGTGCTGGAGGTGTGCGTGCGTCCGTTCCTCACCGGCGGTGACGCGTCGGTCGTGGTGATGCGCGACGTCACGGCGCGGCGCGCGCTGGAGGCGGCGGCGTCGCAGCACGCCGAGGCGATGAAGCGCTCGCTGGTCGAGACCATCGCCGTGGTGGCGCAGATCATCAATATCCGCGATCCCTACACCGCCGGCCACCAGGAGCGCGTCGCCGACCTCAGCGTCGCCATCGCCCGCGAGATGGGGCTGGGCGAAGAGGAGGTCACCGGCATCTACCTGGCCGGCGTCGTGCACGACATCGGCAAGATCTCCGTCCCGGCGGAACTGCTGAACCGGCCGGGCCGCCTCACGCCGCCGGAATACAACCTGCTGAAGACGCACGCCCGGTCCGGGCACGACATCCTGTGCAAGGCCAACCTGCCCTGGCCGGTGGCCGAGATCATCCTGCAGCACCACGAGAAGCTCGACGGATCCGGCTACCCGCAGGGCCTGACCGGCGACGCCATCCGGCGCGAAGCGCGCATCCTGGCGGTCGCCGACATCATCGAGGCGATGGCCTCGCACCGCCCCTACCGCCCCGCGCTCGGCATCGAGGCCGCGCTGGAGGAGGTCGGGCGCTGCGCCGGCGTCAGCCTCGACGCCGACGTGGTCGCCGCCTGCCTGCGGCTGTTCCGCGACAAGGGCTACACCCTGCCGGCGGTCGACTGGGGCGCCCCCTCCGTCGCCGTTGCCCGTTTGGCGGCGCGCTGATCAGAGGGTTGGACGCGTGCTGTCGCGCACCACCAGCTCGCACTCCAGCGCGAAGTGGCTCGGCGGGATCCTGGCGCCGCCCAGGCGGGCGAGGATCTGCATGGCGGCCAGCCGGCCGATCTCGCGCTGCGGCGGGCGCACGGTGGTCAGCGGCGGCAGCGACACCCTGGAAAACCCCAGGTCGCCGAAGCCGACCACCGCCAGATCCTCGGGGATGCGCAGGTCGCGCCGCCGCGCCTCGAACATCGCGCCGAGCGCCAAATAGTCGTTGGAGCACACGACGCCGTCGATGTCCGGGTGCGCGGCCAGCACCTCGTCGATCAGCCAAGTGCCGACCGGGGTGGAGGCGGCGTCCGGCGCGGTCAGCGCGATGGGCGGGTGCAGGCCGCGGCGGCGCACCTCGTCCTCGTAGCCGTCGGTGCGGCTGCGCACGCGCAGGTCCTGGTGCACGGCGGCGCCGATGTAGGCGACCTTGCGGCTGCCCTGGTCGTAGAGATGCGCGGTCTGCCGCCGCCCGACCTCGAAGTGCGAGAAGCCGACCGACAGGTCGACCGCCTCGTCCGGGGTGGCGGGCATGTCCCACATCTCCACCACCGGTACGCCGGCACCGCGCAGCATGGCCCGGGCGCGCTCGGTGTGGTCGAAGCCGGTCAGCACCATGGCGGCCGGCGACCAGGCCAGGAAGGCGCGGATCAGATCCTCCTCCACCTCCGGGCTGAACTCGGTGACGCCCAGCATGGTCTGGTAGCGCGAGCCCTGGAACAGGCTCTGCAGCGTGTTGTAGGTCTCGGCGTAGAAGGAGTTGAGGATCGACGGCAGGATCACCGCCACCGTCCGGCTCTGCGCCGCCGCGAGGCTGCCGGCCACCAGGTTGGGGACGTAGCCCAGCTCGTCGATCACCGCGCGCACCTTCTCGGCGAGGTGCGGCGACACCGCCTCCGGACGGCGGAAGTACAGCGACACGGTGCTGGCCGACACCCCCGCGGCGGCGGCCACGTCGGTCATGGTCACCCGCTGCGTCGCGCGCCGCGCCCGCTTGCGCGGAGCGGCGCGGCCGGCCTTGGCGGTGGGGGTGATGGTCATGGGCGATTCCCTTCGTCGAACAACCGGAGATGGGGCGGCGCTACCGCATTGCAACATGGAATGCCCGGATCGCCACGGCACCATGCCGCATGGCACCCATGTTTTGTTAGCGCTACCACGACGCCGGGCCGTGACATTATACAGACACCAGCTGACGCGTTGAACGCAGGTTCATACGCCGAGTGCGTTTCCTCCCAAGACTTCCAGGGCCGCCGGGCTTCCCGGGCGGCCCTTTTTTCTTGTGCTGTTGCAAGCCCTCCCCCGCCTCCGGCGGGGGAGGGTTGGGTGGGGGCAGCCGCATCCATGGCAGGCGTTGATTCTTGAGTACGCCGCTGCCCCCACCCTCCCGCTGCGCGGGCCCCTCCCTCCCCCAGCGGAGCTGGGGGAGGGACAGTCTCCGCCTCAACGCACCAGGCAGGGGCGCTTGTTGTCGAAGGTCCAGCCCGGGATCAGGTACTGCATCGCGGCGGCGTCGTCGCGCGCACCAAGGCCGTACTCCTTGTAGAGCCCGTGCGCCTTCTCCAGCTGCGCCATGTCGATCTCCACACCCAGGCCCGGCTTCTGCGGCACCGCCACCAGGCCGCCCTCGATCCGGAACGGCTCCTTGGTCAGGCGCTGGCCGTCCTGCCAGATCCAGTGCGTGTCGATGGCGGTGATCCTGCCGGGCGCCGCCGCGGCCACGTGCGTGAACATCGCCAGCGAGATGTCGAAGTGATTGTTCGAGTGCGAACCCCAGGTCAGCCCCCACGCGTCGCACATCTGCGCCACCCGCACCGAGCCCTGCATGGTCCAGAAATGCGGGTCGGCCAGCGGGATGTCCACCGAGTGCAGCTGGATCGCGTGGCCCATCTGCCGCCAGTCGGTGGCGATCATGTTGGTCGCCGTCGGCAGCCCGGTGGCGCGGCGGAACTCTGCCATCACCTCACGCCCGGAATAGCCCTGCTCGGCCCCGCAGGGGTCCTCGGCGTAGGCCAGCACATCGCCCTTGCCCTTGCACAGCCGGATCGCCTCCTCCAGCGACCACGCGCCGTTGGGATCCAGCGTGATGCGCGCCTTGGGAAAGCGGCGGGCGAGCGCGGTGACCGCCTCGATCTCGTCCTCGCCGGCCAGCACGCCGCCCTTCAGCTTGAAGTCGTTGAATCCATAGCGCTCGTGCGCCGCCTCGGCGAGGCGCACCACGGCCTCGGGCGTCAAGGCCACCTCGTGGCGCAGGCGGAACCAGTCGTCCTTGGCGTTCGGCTCGGAACGGTAGGGCAGCGCGGTCTTGCGGCGGTCGCCGACGTAGAACAGGTAGCCCAGCATCTCCACCGCGTCGCGCTGCTGGCCCTCGCCGAGCAGGGCGGCAACCGGCACGCCGAGGAACTGGCCGAGCAGGTCGAGCAGCGCCGCCTCCAGCGCGGTGACGGCGTGGATGGTGATGCGCAGGTCGAAGGTCTGCAGGCCGCGCCCGCCGGAATCGCGGTCGGCGAACTGCTTGCGCACGGCGTTGAGGATGGCGTTGTGGGCACCGACGGGCTGGCCGACGACCAGCGCGCGGGCGTCCTCCAGAGTCTTGCGGATCTTCTCGCCGCCCGGGACCTCGCCGACGCCGGTGTTGCCGGCGCTGTCCTTGAGGACCACCACGTTGCGGGTGAAGAACGGCGCGTGCGCGCCTGACAGGTTGAGCAGCATGTCGTCGTGGCCGGCGACCGGCACGACCAGCATCTCGGTGACTTTCGGGGAGGACGTCATGATGGGTCTCCAGGCCGCGGGAGGTCCCGCGGCCACGTTATGAAGGGAGTCAGGCGGCCTGCAGCAGGCCCTGCGTGTAGCCGAGGCAGAAGGAGAAGAAGCGCTCGCGGCCGGGATCGACCTCGGACAGCGGCACGTGGTCGGGGCAGAGGATCCCGCTGTAGCCGACCTCGCGGTACGCGCGGATGCACGCCGCCATGTCGACCGAGCCCTCGTCCGGCATTGCCTCGCGGAAGTCGAGGTAGCCGCCCTTGATGTTGCGGAAGTGGACCATGAAGATGCGCTTCTGCGGCCCGAAGGTGCGGATCGCCTCCAGCACCGTTTCGGTCGGGTTGGGCGACATCTCGGCGATGGTGCCCTGGCAGAAGTTGAAGCCGTGCGACGCGCTGCCCGGCGCCAGGGCGACGAAGCGGCGCAGCCCGTCCAGCGAGCCCAGCACGTGGTGCACGCCGTTCAGCCCGCCCGGCGGGTAGGCCGGGTCGTGCGGGTGGCAGGCGAGCTTGACGCCCGCCGCCTCGGCGGTCGGCAGGATGGACTCCACGAGGTACTCGATGGCGTTCCAGCCGTCGGCCTCGCTGATGCCGCCGGCCTCCGCCGCCGTCACCTGCCCGCAGGTCTCGGCCGTGCCCTTAGCGGCGGTCGGCGAGTGGCCCTTGCCCGAGCCGTCCTCCGGCAGCACCACGCCCCAGTAGGAGAAGCGGGCGTCGGCGTCGGGCTGGTACTCCGCCGCCTTGAAGGTGCTGCACTTCATGCCGCCGCGGCCCTCGACCATGCCGGTGCGGGTGATGCCCACCATGGCGACGGTGTACTTCACCATCGGCACCCCGCCCTCGGCGGCGGCGCGGATGTTGTGGCGCAGCTGCTCGGCCCGCGCCTCGGCCCTGGCGCGGTCGCGCAGGCTGTCGAGCAGGATGGCGCCGACGTCGATCGCCATGCCGTCGAGGCTCATACCGAAGCTCTCGATCCACTGGCGCTGCGCGGCGACCTTGCGGCCGTCCCACAGTCCGTCCTCGCCCATCACGTCGCGGTTGGGGCGGCTGTCGATGACGATGCCCTTGCAGCCCAGCTGCTGCGACAGCGTCAGGCGCTCGGCCGTCGGGTTGATGAGTTGTTCGCCGATGTACATGGAGGATCTCCCGCCACTCACTTCTTGAGTTCCATACGCTTGATGTCGCCGACGACGAGGAGGTAGCTGACGGCGGCGATGAGGGCGTTGGCGCCGACGAAGACGA
>NZ_LGQZ01000046.1 GCF_003116015.1 Azospirillum sp. TSO22-1 | reverse complement strand
CCCCCCCCCCCCCCCCGGGGGGGGGGTGGGGGGGGGGGTAGCGCAAGGATCCTTGCCGTTACCCTCACCCGGCCGCTGCGCGGCCACCCTCTCCCGGGGCGGGAGAGGGTTGGAACGTCAAATCACTTCGTCATCCCTGGAGGTCGTTTCGCCATAGCGGCGCAGCGCCGGCTGTTTCAGGCCGTCGTATAGCCGGTCGAGGTTGGCGTTGACCTGTTTGCCCATGCGCTCGAAGAGGCTGTTGCCCTCAAGATCGCTCTCCACCAGGAAGGGGCCGAAGCGCTCGACCTCCAGCACCCACATGGCCTGGGCGATGCCGAGTTCCTTCAGCCAGTGCACCTCCCGCACCCGCTTGATGCCGCGGCCGAGCAGGGCGCCGGTGCCGTAGCCGACCGTGGTCAGGTAGACGGCGCCGTGCGGGACGAAGTGGGTGCGGTAGTCCTCTTCGCTCATGCCGCCCTTGCCGATGATGAGCTTGCATCCCGACACGTCGAACCAGCGCGCCAGCCAGTGCGAGAAGCGGAAGCTGGCGGTCGCCGTGACCGCGCCCATGGTGATGGTGCCGTCTTCGGCGACCGAGGCGGCGGGGGAGCAGTGGAAGTTGGCGTTGGAGACACCCGCCAGATCCACCGGCGGCGCGTGTCCCTCGTCGAGGATGCGTTTGTAGAGCCCCTCGCGGCCGGTGTAGAGCACGCCGTCCAGGTAGACGACGGTGCCGACCTCCAGGCCTTTCAGATCCTCTGGGCGAACCGGGACGGTGAGGCGGACTTCCTTCATTCCACGCCCTCCCGGCGATGGTAGTCCGTGAACCAGTGCGGATCGGTGCGGTGCTCGACCCGGCCGTCGGCGTGGATGCGCGCCACCGCCCGGCGCGACGACAGGCAGAAGCTGTGCACGCTCATCGGCATGCCGCCGGTGTGGGTGTAGGCGACCTCGACGTGGCAATCGACGACCATGGACTTGCCGACGAAGCCCATCGGGCCCATGCCGATGCTGTTGCCGAGGTCCTTCAGCTCCCGCTCCAGGGCGGCCACCTGCGGGTCGGGGTGGCGGTCGCCGACGGTGCGCAGGCAGGCGGCCTGCTTGCCGATCACCATGCAGGTGTCCTTGGAGCCGCCCAGCCCGATGCCGACGATGGCCGGTTGGCAGGCGAGGCCGCGGCGGCCGAACTGCACCATCACGTCGAGGAAGAAGCGCTTGATCCCGTCGATGCCGTCGCCGGGGAACAGCATGCGGTAGTCGGTGCCGAACAGCCCGCCCTTGTGCACGGTGGTGACGTCGATCCAGTCGGCGTCCGGCTCGAAACTGTATTCGATCTCCGGCGCCAGGATGCCGACGTTGTTGTTGTGGTCCTTGCGGGAGAGCGGGTGGACGCGGTTGGGGCGCAGCGGGATGGCGTGCGTGGCGTGCGCGGTGGCGCGGCGCAAGGCGCGTTCCAACGCCACGAAGCCGCCCTCGACGCGCGCCTCGTTGCCGGCCTTGACGTAGTAGCGCGGCAGGCCGGTGTCGGCGCACATGGCCCGGCGGTCCTGCTCGGCGACCTCCCAGTTCTCCACCATGGCCTGGAGGACGAAGCGGCTCAGCTCGTCCTCCTCGCGCGCCATCATGTCCTTGATGCCGGCGCGGTAGTCGTCGGGGATCTCGATGGCGGCGCGGCGCGTCAGCTCGACGCCGGTCTCCTCCACCACGGAAATCGGGATGGCCATGGTCAGTCCTCGATCAGCGTCTCGCCCGGCCGCACGCGGGTGAAGGCGACGGGCTCGGTGGTCACGGCGATGCGGTCGCCGTCCAGGCGGACGAAAGTGTTGGCGGAGGTGTTCAGGTCGCCGGTCTCCGGGAAGTCGGCGCGGAAATGGGCGCCACGGGAATCCTCGCGGGCCAACGCCGCGGCGGTGAGGGCGCGGCTGACCAGGATCTGGCTGTGCAGGTTCAGCCAATCGTGCCACGTCAGATTGAAGGTGCGGGATGAGTCGGGAATGCCCGCGGCGTCCAGCTCGGCGCCCAGGTCTTCCAGGGTGCGGGAGGCGCGGCCCAATCCCGCGGCGTCGCGGACGATGCCGACGTCGTCCCACATCACGCGGTACAGCCGCTCACGCAGGCCGTTGAGGTCGCCGGCCGGCCGGGAGAACGGACGCAGCGTGCGCTCCAGCGCGGCGTCGATGACGGCTTGGTCGGGATCGGCGAGCGCGCCCTCGCGCGGCACCCAGGCGGCCATCGTGTCGCCGGCGATGCCGCCGAACACCGTGGAGTTCGCCACGCCATTGCCGCCCAGCCGGTTGGCGCCGTGCACGCCGCCGGTGTCCTCGCCGGCCGCGAACAGGGCGGGCATCTCCGTGGAGGTGTCGGTGCGGAAGGGCACGCCGCCCATCATGTAGTGCGCGGTCGGCACCACCTCGACCAGACCGGACACGAGGTCGAAGCCGACGTCACGGCAGCGGTCGACCATCCCCTTGAATTCGCGCCGGACCATGGCGGGGTCGAGGTGGCGCATGGTGATGTAGAGGCCGCCGTTGGGGCCGGTCCTGCCGTGGCGCATCTCCTCGTACATGCCGCGGCTGACGATGTCGCGGGTGGCGCGCTCGCCGCGCGGGTCGTGCTTGTGCATGAAGCGGTTGCCGTCGCCGTCCAGCAGGTGGCCGCCGGCGCCGCGCAAGCCCTCCTCGATGATGGTGCCGGTGATGCGCGTCTGCGAGCCGGCGACGAGGCCGGTGGGGTGGAACTGCACCATCTCCAGGTCACGCAGGGCCAAGCC
This sequence comes from Azospirillum sp. TSO22-1, assembly GCF_003116015.1. GTDB lineage: Bacteria > Pseudomonadota > Alphaproteobacteria > Azospirillales > Azospirillaceae > Azospirillum. Next base: position 5,536 of record NZ_LGQZ01000046.1, on the reverse strand, counting down.
GGCGCGCAGGGCCATCGCCATGCCGTCGCAGGTCTTGTCGCCGGACGGCGTGTGGTAGAGGTACATGGACGGCCCGCCGCCGGTCGCCAGCAGCACCGCCTTTGCCCGCACCAGCCGGAAGCCGCCGGTGCGCATGTCCACCATCAGCACGCCGGCGAGGCGGGAGCCGTCGCGCGACGGGATGAGTTCGAGGGCGCGGTGCTCCTCCAGCCGGGCGATGCCGCGCGCCCAGACCTGCTCGGCGAGGCGGTTGATGATCTCGATGCCGGTCAGCGAGCCCTTGTGCACCGTGCGGTCGAAGGTCTGCCCGGCGAAGGCCTTCTGGTGCAGCGTGCCGTCGGGGTTGCGGTCGAAGAAGCAGCCGAGGTCGTTCTCAAGCTCGTGGATGCGCTCGACCGCCTTGACCACCAGGGTCCAGGCGAGGTCCTGGTCGTTCAGCCACTTGCCGCCCTCCACCGTGTCCATGAAGTGGCGTTCGAGGCTGTCCCTGGGGTTCAGCGCCACGTTGTAGCCGCCCTGCACCATGCGGGTGCAGCCGCACTTGCCGAGCAGGCCCTTGACCGCGATCGCGATGCGCAGGTCGGAGTCGGCCTTGTGGGCGTGCAACGCCGCGAACAGCCCGGCGCCGCCGCTGCCGAGGATCAGGATGTCGGTGTCGGTGCGTTCCACGCTGGTCATGGGCGGGCCATCAGCAGGGTGAGCAGGACGGCCGCGAACCCGGCGCCGAAGGCCAGCGCGATGCGGGTCTTCTGGGTGTCGCTCCAGGGCAGGAACTCCAGGGCCAGCAGGCGCAGGCCGCCGGCCATGTGCAGCGCCAGCAGGCCGACGAGGACGGCCTCGGCGAGCTTCACCAGCGGGCGGTCGGTCCAGGCGACGAAGGCGTCGAACGAGGCCTCCTCGACCGCCGTCGCCAGCACCAGGAAATGCGCCGGCAGGAACAGCGCCAGCGCGAGGCCGGACAGGCGGTGCGCCAGGAAGGCCCACCAGGCCGGGTGGTTGCGGTGCGCGGCGGCTCTCATGTCAGCACCAGCACGGCGCGGAATCCAAGGACGAGCGCCGTCGCCGCGAACAGCAGCGCCGCGGTATCGGCGAGGTGGGGGCGCCGGGTCCACTCCCGCAGGATGGCGCGCAGGCCGATGGAGCCGTGCGCGGCGGTAGCCAGCACGAACAGGCCGTAGAGGCCGCCCCACAGGACGCTGCCCTTGGTGCGGCCGAGGATCTCCGCCGCGCTCAGGCCCCCGCGCACGGCGTAGAGGATGACGCCGAGGTGCAGCAGCACCAGCGGGGCGAGCACCATGGCGCTGAGGCGCTGGGCGAGGAACAGGCGCAGTTCCAGGCGGCGCGTCTTTCCCTCTCCCGCCCCGGGAGAGGGAGGGGCCCACGCGGAGCGTGGGAGGGTGAGGGGCGTCCCAGGATCCTTGCGCGCACCCTCACCCGGCGCCTTCGGCGCCACCCTCTCCCGGGGCGGGAGAGGGTTCTGGGCCGGGCAATCCCCCAACCCCGCCATCACAAGTCCCCCTTGAGAAGCGCGCGGAAAACCTCCCGCTTCAGCCCGGCGATCGCCCCGGTCGGGTTCAGATGGTTCGGGCAGTGCCTGGCGCAGCTCCCCTGGCTGTGGCAGGCGTGGCAGCCGGCGTCGTCGGCGACCGCGGCCAAGTGCCCGATGCGGTCGCCGTCGCGCGCGTCGTTGACCAGCGTCCAGGCGCGGTTGAGCGCGGCGGGCCCGAGATAGTCCGGGTTGGCCGCCACCACGTCGCAGGCGGAATAGCACACACCGCAGCCGATGCACTCGATCCCGGCGCTGGCCTGCCGACGCTCCGGGTTCTCCGGATCGACGCGGGCGAATTCCAGCACGCCGGGCCGGGTCGGGACGAAGCGGCCGCCGGCCTCCTGCCACTTGTCGAAGAAGCCGGCCATGTCCACGGCGAGGTCCTTGATGACCGGCATGTTGCGCAGCGGGCGGATCTCCAGCCGGCCGTCCTTGGCAACCTTGGAGACGTGCGTGCGGCAGGTCCAGCGCGGCACGCCGTTCACCGTCATGGCGCAGGACCCGCACATGCCGACCCGGCAGGCGAAGCGGTAGGACAGCGTCGGGTCGAGGTGGCGCTGGATCCAGGTCACCACGTCCAGCACCGTCTGGCTTTCCAGGAACGGCACGCGGAAGGTCTCGAAGCCCTCGCCGCGCCAGACGTTGACAACGAGATCCGCCATCTCAGCGCACCATGCCCCATTTGCGGATCGTCTGCGCTTCCAGCCAGCGGAAGGCGACGTTCTCGACGATCAGGCCGATCAGGATGACGGTGATCAGGCCGGCGAAGACCTTGTCGATGTACAGCTCGTTGCGGTTCTGGAAGATGAACCAGCCGAGGCCGCCCTTGCCCGACGACACGCCGAACACCAGTTCCGCCGCGATCAGCGTGCGCCACGCGAAGGCCCAGCCGACCTTGAGGCCCGTCAGGATCGACGGGAACGCCGCCGGGATCAGGATCTGCACCACGTAGCGCATGCCCTTCAGGCCGTAGTTCCGCCCGGCCATGCGCAGCGTGTCCGACACCGAGGTGAAGCCGGAGTGCGTGTTGAGCGCCACCGGCCACAGCACCGCGTGCACCAGCACGAAGGTCAGGCTCGCCCCGCCCAGCCCGAACCACAGCATGGCGATGGGCAGCAGCGCGATGGCCGGCAGCGGGTTGAACATCGCGGTCAGCGTCGACAGGATGTCGTCGCCGATGCGCGTGGTGACCGCCAGCGTCGTCAGCACCACCGCCAGCGCGATGCCGATGAGGTAGCCCTTGAGCAGCGTCGCGATGGACAGCCCCGCCATGGACAGCAGGTTCTCGCGCGCCACCGCCTCCCAGAACGCCGCGACGGTGGCGGAGAAGGTAGGGAACATCAGCGGGTTGTTCTGCCAGAGCGCGACACCCTCCCACACCGCCGCGACCAGCGCCAGCACGGCCAGACGGCGCAGGGCGGTGACGTTGGCGACGCGCTCCCACGGCGAGAGGGGGCGGGCGACGTCGCCGATGACGCCGGTGCCGGTGACGACGCGCTCGTACTCCGGGCGGATCGGCGGTTCGCGACGGAGGATCGCGTCACTCATGGCGAAGCGTCCCTTCGTCCTCGACGCGGTCGGCGAACAGCATGGTGTGGATGCGGGTCGCGGTGTCCTGGAAGTCCGGGCTGCCGGCCGCGCGGTGGTCGTAGCCGTGGCAGTTGATCTCCGCCTTGGCCTGCCCGGGGTGCGGGGAGAGCACCAGGATGCGGGTGCCGATGATCAGCGCCTCCTCGATGGAATGGGTGACGAACAGCACGGTGAAGCGCACGTCGTCCCAGAGCTGCAGCAGCTCCTCCTGCATCTTGCGCCGGGTCAGCGCGTCGAGCGCGGCGAACGGCTCGTCCATCAGCAGGATGTCCGGCTCCATGGCCATGGCGCGGGCGATGGCGACGCGCTGCTTCATGCCGCCGGAGAGCATGTGCGGATAGGCGTCGGCGAACTTGGCGAGGTTGACCTTGGCGATGCAGTCCAGCGCCTTCTCCTCGGCCTCCCGGCGGCCGAGCTTGCCGCTGGCCAGCAGCGGGAACATGACGTTCTGCCGGACGGTCTTCCAGGGCGGCAGCTGGTCGAACTCCTGGAACACCATCATGCGCTCCGGCCCCGGCGCGGTTACCGTCTGGCCGTTCAGGCGGATGCTGCCCTCCACTGGCGCCAGGAAGCCGCCGACCGCCTTCAGCAGCGAGGACTTGCCGCAGCCCGACGGCCCCAGCAGCACGAAACGCTCCGCCTGGAAGACCTGGAAATCGACGCGCCACGTCGCGGTGACGAGGTGCTGGCGCGTCTTGTACTGGAGCGTGACGCCCGACACGTCGAGCAGCGGGCGGGGCAACGCCGGGGAGACGATGCTGGTGGACAGCCCCGTCTCCGGCAGGATGCTGCGACCGAGGATGCGCATCCGCTCAGCTCCCGGTCTCGCCGTGCACGTCCTCGAAGAAATACTCCTTCCATGAGGCCGGCTTGTTCTTGATGGCGCCGACCTTGTTCATGAACTCGGCGTACTTGCCCATGTTCCTGGGCGCGACGCCGAACTGGATGTCGGGGTCGTTCAGGATCTTCTCGACGAAGCCCTTGTCCAGGTCGCCCTTGTTGATCGCCAGATAGGCGGTGGCGGCGGCCGGGTGATCCTTGTCGATGAGGGCCATCGACTCCTTCAGCGCGGCCAGGAAGGCGGCGTAGGTCTTGGGGTTCTTCGCCTTGAAGGCTTCCTTGGCCCAGATCAGGTTGAAGGTGTGCGGCCCGCCCAGCACATCGTAGGAGCTGAGCACCTTGCGGATCTTCGGGTTCTCCAGCTGCTGGTACTGGAACGGCGGGCTGGAGAGGTGGCCGGTGATCTCGGTCGCGCCGGACAGCAGCGCCGTGGTGGCGTCGGGGTGCGGCAGCGACACCGTGACCTTGTCGAGCACGTCGAACTTGCCGTCGCCGAAGGCCTGCTCGGCCGCCATCTGGAGAGTCCGCGCCTGCACCGAGACCTTCACCGCGGGAAGGGCGATCTTGTCCTTGTCGGTGAAGTCCTTGATCGACTTGACGTTCGGGTTGTTGGTGGTGAGGAACAGCGGCATGCTGTTCAAGGCGCCGATCGCCTTGACGTTGGCGTTGCCCCTGGTGCGGTCCCAGATGGTCAGCAGCGGCCCGACGCCGCCCGAGGCCATGTCGATGCTGTCCGACAGCAGCGCGTCGTTCATCGCCGCCCCGCTGGAGAGCTGCGCCCACTCCACCTTGATGTCCAGACCCAAGGCCTTGCCGTGCTTCTCGATGAGCTGCTGGTGCCGCATGACGTGCAGCGGCAGGTAGCCGATGCCGAACTGCTCGGCGATGCGCAGCGTGCCCTCCGCCGCGGCCGGCCCGGAGAGCGCCACCCCGGCCACGGCGAGTGCCGCGACGGCGTTGCGGAAACGGGTCCTGACACAGTGCATGGCGCTCTCCTCCCTTGGTCGCGTGTTGAACAGGCTGGCATTGCGCAAATCACGCTGTCAATAGCCTGTAAAAAACGCGATGTTGTTGTAGTTATTGTTGTGCGCGCATTGGCTGATTGTTAGTGTATCAATCAGTTTAAAGCCGCGGAATATGTCCGAAGGGAAGGGGCGGGGCGACGGCATGGCCGTTGTTGTCGTTCCGCTCTTACCGGGCGCCGGTGCGCCGGATCAAAGGTTCGGCGGTATGAACCTAACGCCGGGCGTGACATTGCGGCTCTCCGCCTGCCATTCGGTGCAAACGGCTGATATCCGGAAGATCATCGCGGACCTGATTTCAGTCAAGATCACCGCGGAGCTCCCGTGCTGCAATCACGTCGGTTCGCCATGATCGGTGGAAGGTGGGGCATGCTGCCAGGTTTCCTTGCAGACTACCTGAACGGATTTGCCGCCATGGTGCCGGACACCCTGGCGTTCTGTGAATACGAGTGCAAGGAGCCGTCCTGCTCCGCTGGCCGGCTGGTCGCGTGCGAACGCCGAGCCCGTGGCTTCGCAGGGCGCAGCCCGGATCCTC
>NZ_LGQZ01000124.1 GCF_003116015.1 Azospirillum sp. TSO22-1 | reverse complement strand
CCGAGCCCACCCCAACCCCCTCGATGCCGTCCTTGCCCATCTGCTCGATGAGCACCTGGCGGAACGATACTTCGTCCTCGACGACCAATACCCTCATGCTTCGCACCCGCTGTAGGGCAGGCGGATCAGGATCGTCGCGCCCTCGCCGGGCGCGCTGACGATCTCGATCCGGCCGCCGTGGTCCTTGACGATGGAACGGCAAACGCTGAGCCCCAGGCCGGTTCCCTTGCCTTCCGGCTTGGTGGTGAAGAACGGCTCGAAGACCGCCTTGCGCACGGCCTCGGGGATGCCGGGCCCGTTGTCGGACACCGACAGGACGACGTGGTGGCCGGCGCGCCGGGCGGCGACGGTGATCGCGCCCTGTTCCGGATCAACCGCGTCGGCGGCGTTGATCAGCAGGTTCATCACCACCTGCACCACGTGGTCCGGCACGCCCAGGATGAACAGCGGCTCCTCGGCCGTCTCGGTGGACAGCCGGATCTTCGCCAGCCGCGGCTCGAAGCGCATCAGCCGCAGCGTGCGCTCCACCACCCGGTTCAGGTCGAAGCGCTGCGTCTCCGGCTCGCTGGGCCGCGCGAAGCCGCGCACCTCCTCCAGCGTGCGGGCCATGCGGGCGGCGTGCTCGGCGATGACGTCGACGTGCGCCGCGACCTCGTCATGATGGGCGCAGCGCGCCTCGCAGACGCAGCCGCCCAGCCGGTCGCACACCGCCATGATCGACTGCAGCGGGTTGCCGACCTCGTGCGCGATGCTGGCGGCCAGCGTGCCGAGCGCCAGCATCTTCTCCTGCTGCGCGGTTTGCCGGCGCACCGCGGTGATCTCGCGGTCGCGCTCGGCCAGCTTGCAGGCCATGGTGTTGACGGATTCGATCAGGTGGCCGACCTCGTCGTCGCGGCCGGCGGGCATCGGTTCGCCGTAATCGCCGGCGGCGATGCTCTGGCTGCGCCGCTCCAGCACCGCCAGCGCGCGCAGCAGCCGGGTGACGAACAGCCAGCCCAGCACCGCGATGCCGGTGAACGCGCCGACGCACAGCGTGACGAAGACGATCATCAATTGCTGGCGGCGGGCCTTGGCCCCCTCCAGCTCGTCGAGGTGGCGGCGGCGCAGTTCGATGAGGGTGCGCTTCGCCTGCTCGATGTAGCGCTGCACCGCCAGGTCGATCTCGAGGCGGAAGGCCTCCAGCCGCTCCAGCGTCTCGATGCCCCCGCTCAGCAGGCCTTCCAGACGCTGGATGTCGTGCTCGAACAGCGCGACCTCGCGGGGGTCGAGGGCGGCGGCGAGCAGCCCCTCCGGCCGCATGAGCACGAGGTCGGCCATCCAGTGCTCGGCCAGCCCGCGCGCGCTCGACCCGCCGATGTCGCCGGGGATGGTCAGGTCGCGCGTCAGGTCCTCGCCCTGGGTCGACACGCTGACCAGCCCGTAGGCGAGGTGCTCGATGGTGCTGACGTGGGCCAGCTCGGTCTCGGCGCGCTGGTAGTAGACGACGGCCAGCCCGATGGCGAGCACCACCAGCAGCCCGACGGCCGCGAACAGCAGCCGCGCCTTGGCCGCCAGCGTGCGGGCGCGCAGCGCCGCGCCCAGCCGCGCGAGCCCCACCCCGGCGGGGGTTCCGCCGGCGAAGCCCGGGGCGCCGTCGTCGCGCTGCACTGCCTCGATGCTGGACAAAGGGTGATGCCTCCTCAACCCGTCCGAACGCCCGCCTCGCGGGCGGAGTCCGGCCGACCGGAACGGTGAGAGCATGCCGCATGCCAACCAATTATGGCCTTCGGCGTAATTCCACGGCTGCGACAATGTTGCTCCCGGCTTGCCTCAAATGCCGGATATCGGCCGGCCTCCGCCCGGCCGCCGGGCAACGCCCGCCCGCGGCGGCCGTTCCGGCGCCCGGCGGAATTCCCGCATCTGGGAGACGCGTTCCCGCATCGGGGAACCGGAGCGGCGATTCTCACGATTGGAACAGGCTGCGCTGGCTGACCGGGTACGGCGGGATCGGCTGCTCGCGCGGCTTGCCGAACAGGCTGCCGGCCAGCATGGCGTAACCGGCGCCGATGGAAAGCTGCGCGTCGAGGCGCGTATCGACGCCCCAGATGAAGGTGTGGAAGCCGCGCCGCAGGCAATCGTTGCCGAAGTGCGAGATGTATTTGCGGATCGTCTTCTTGCCGAACGGCGAGATGAACGCCGCGTGCAGGCTGATGCCGAGGTGCCGCACGCCGAGGTCCTTGACGTACTCGATGTTGGACGCCTCGGTCTCGCAGCGGACGATGATGAACTTGGCCGACGGCGACAGCAGCCGCAGCGCGTTCTCCAGCACCGCGCGCGAGGTGTCGTCGTTGACGCCGATCAGCTCGTAGACGATGGACTGGCGCCAGGGATCGGCCGCCAGGGTCATGGCGAACTGCTCGAACTCGCGCTTTCCCTCGTTCAGGAAGGTGCCCATGTGGACCGGCACCACCAGCTGCGCGTCGTTGTGCAGGCCGCGCGCGATCATGTCGGCGGCGGTCTCCAACATGAACAGGTCGAGGTAGGCGACCATCGGGTCGTAGGCGCGCTCGATCAGGATCGCCTCGCCCGACACCACCTTGCCGCGCACCGCGCGCGACGGGTAGAGGCGGTAGCCGAACACCTGCTGCGCCTGCAGCGACCACACCGGCACGTAGGAGATCTCGACCGAGTTCAGCACCCGCCGCACCAGATTGTCGGCGTTACCGAGGCGCTCCTCGTCGCTGACGGCGTGGTGGTACGCGCGGGCCCCACGGGGCAGCCTCGCCGCCGCACCCTCGCCGAGCTGGCGGACGTCGAGCAGCGAGGCCGCGATGTCGATGCCGTTCATCGCCGTACCCTGGGCGCCGATCAGCTTCTCGCGGATGCGGCGGGCGACCTGATTGGCCTTGATCGACGCCTCGGCCATCGACAGGCCGGCGAAGATCACGACGAAGCGGTCGTCCTGCATCAGATAGCCGTCGCGCGCCGTCAGGCTCTGCGTCAGCACGCGCTCGGCGATGGCCATGGCGCGCTCGCGGATGCGGCCCCACTCCGCCCCGAAGGCGGCGGCGACCTGGTCGAGGCTGATGACGTGCAGGCGGTCGAAGGTGGCGACGTCGCCGTCCTTCAGCTGGATGCGCAGCAGATCCTCGAAATTGGCCCTATTCGTCAGCTGGTCCATGGGACACCGCCTCGGCCGCGTAGGCCTTGTCTTCGCTCATGATGTGCTCGACCAGCCAGGAGCGGAGGAACTCCGCCATCTCGGCGGCGAGCATCGAGCGCCGTCCTTCCCGGTACTCGCCCAGGAAGAACTGGATCTTCTGGATGAACGCGTCGTGCTGCCGTTCGTGCTCCGCCAGCCGGGAGAAGCCGATCTCGCGCATCCACGCCTCTTCCCGGCCGAAGTGCGAGACGGTGTAGTTGAGCAGGCGGCTGAGGACCGGCTGGACCTTGTCGTCGTCGTGGTTTTCCCGCAGCGCCGACAGCTCGTTCAGGGCCTTGATGATGCTCTTGTGGTCGCGGTCGAGCTGATCGCGGCCGACGCTCATCTCCGGCTTCCAAGCGAAGATCTCGTTCATGTCCGGCCTCCCCTTGCACGGCCCGTCGTATGTTCATTCACCCGTAACAAAGCAATTGCCGTGCCGCCGCCTGCCGCCCCGATGCGGCGAAACGAATGTGGATAACGCGCGCGTGGCGGCACGTCCGTTGCATGGCAAAATGGACGGTCTTGCCCTCCCCAAGTATGACCCAGCGTCCATCTTGTGGCGGGAGCCAGTCCGAACCATTGTCGAGACTGCCCAGAGCCACGCGGATGCGCCCCATGCCCCGGTTCCTGCCCGCCCTGCCGATCGCCGTGCTGCTGCTGGCGGGCTGCAACGCCACCACCTCCGGCAACCGCGCCGAGGACGCCGCGGCGCGCGAGGCGGCGCTGCTGCCGCGGGTGGAGGCCTCCCCCGGGCTGGAGGACTGGGCGCGCATGGGCGAGGTCGGCGTCGCCTTCGGCCCGGCGATCGCGCCCAAGGTGTTCGACGGGCTGTCCGCCGCCGACAAGGCGACGCTGCTCGCCTTCTCGCGCTCGGCCGCCGGGCGGTCGGGCGAGTTCGCCGCGCTGCGCTACGCCGCCGCCAACGGCTGGACGTTCGAGCGCCTGCTCCTGCGCGCCGACGCCGACCGCCCCTGCGCGCTGTACGAGTTCCACGCCCGGCGCGGCGGCGCCGACGCCACCGGCTTCGCGCTCGGCTGCCAGGTCAAGGACGCGCTGCTGGCCTACACGGTCGGCGGCGCCGACGTGACCAGCCCGAACATCGTCGACAGCCTGCTCAGCTTCGTGCCCGACGGCCGGCTGGAGCGCGTCGCCGACTTCGTGAAGGCGGACGCCAGCCGGTCGTTCAAGGTCACGCCGCCCCCCGGCAACTGGGAGGAGCTGGGCGCCCGGCGCGCCAAGTGGCGCAGCGAGTTCCGCGAGGACGCGCCGGTGATGCTCGACACCGCCGCCAAGTCCTGATCCCGCTTGCGCGTGAGTCCCCGATGGCACACCAGATGTTGGAACGCCCCTTCCCAGACTCGGAAATGTTTCCCGCGCCGGCGGCGCGCGACAGGACCGGGCTGCCGAAAAACGGCGGAAAATCAAGGACTCGCGTCAGGCACGCCGATTGCTTCCATGCCCCCCGGAAAGCGGCCGCACGGTGCGGCGCCACTGGAGGGAAACCCCATGCAGAGAATCCTCTTGCCGCTCGAGCCGTTGCTCCAGCTGGTCGGCGGCCAGGTGAACGGCATGCCGGAACCCTCGCCGAGGGTCCTGGAAGCCATCGCCGCGGTGGATGCCCAGGTGGCCTGCGCGCTGAAGGAGCGCGGGGCGCTGATCTGCGACGTGCGCTGCCGGCCGAAATGGCGGGCCTCGCGCATCCCCGGCGCGCTGAACGTGCAGATGGACCAGCTGCGGGAGTTCGACCTGGCGCGGCTCGCCAAGAAGGACACGCCGATGGTCTTCTACGGCGAGGGGCACGGGTCCTACGACGCGGCCGTGGCGGTGCGCCGGGTGCACAGCTGGGGCTACGGCGGGGCGTGCTGGCTGCCGGCCGGGCTGACCGGCTGGATCGCCGCCGGCTATCCAGCCGAAACGCCGCGCCGGCGACGGCTGCGCCCGGCGCAGGACTACGGCTTCCCGCCCGTCATGGTGGCGGAGGCCGGATAACCGCCAGGAAGGGCTCCAGGGCATGAACGGACACACTCGCATGATGGCGCGCAGGGGTGTCGGCATGCCCATCCGGGCGGTGGTCGGCGCGTTGGTCGCCTCGCTGCTCATCCTGGCCACCGTCGGCGTGCTCGACACCTTCGAGCGCGCCCGCTACCAGCAGGAGAACCGCCTGCAGGCGGTGCTCTACGCCAGCGTCCTGCGCGCCAAGCTGGAAGGTGCGCTGAACAAGCGGCTGCGTCTGGTCTACGGCATGTCCGCCTTCGCGCGCAGCCAGATGAACCGCCTGGACGAGGGCTTCGAGCCCTTCGCCGAGGCGATGACCAACACCGGCATCGACGGCATCCGCAGCCTCCAGCTCGCCCCGCAGGGCATCGTCTCGCACGTCTACCCGCTGGCCAACAACCAGCAGGTCAAGGGCCACGACCTGCGCGCCGACCCGACGCGGCGCGACGCCGTCAACCGCACCATCGCCCAGCGCCTGTTCGTCGTCGCCGGCCCGGTGGCGCTGGTGCAGGGCGGCACCGGGCTGATCGCGCGCCTGCCGATCTTCCTGTCCAGCACGCCGGGCGGCCCCGAGGACCGGTTCTGGGGCTTCGCCACCATCGTCCTCGACCTCGAGCCGCTGCTGCGCGAGGGCGGGCTGCTGCCCGCCAGCGCCGAGTACGACGTCGCGCTGCGCGGCGCCGACGGCCTGGGCGAGGGCGGCGCCAACTTCTTCGGCGACGCCGCGCTGTTCCAGCACGAACCCGTCCTGCTCGACGTCAGCCTGCCGACCGGCAACTGGCAGCTCGCCGTCATGCCGCGCGAGGGCTGGCCGGCGGCGGGGGCCGCGTCGGCGGCGATCTGGATGATCGGCGTGCTGCTGGCGCTGGCCACGGGCCTGCTGATGTACGTGCTGCTGGCCTCGCCCGAGCGGCTCAGGCGCGAGGTGACGCGCGCCCTGCAGACCGCCCGCGAGCGCGAGGAGCAGTTCCGCCGCGTTGCCGAATCGGCCACCGACGCCATCGTCTCGGCCGACGAGGACGGCCGCATCATCTTCTGGAACCGGGCGGCGGAGCGCGCCTTCGGCTACCGCGAGGCCGACATCCTGGGCAGCCCGATCGAGCGGCTGATCCCGCCCCAGCACCGCACCCAGCACGCCCGCTGCCTGGTCTGCCGTGGCGGCGGCGAGGGGTACGAGAGCTGCGGCCGGCTGATCACCACCTACGGCCGGCACCAGGACGGCCGCGAGTTCCCGATCGAGTTCACCAACGCCCACTGGGCCTCGCACGGGGCGATGTTCTCCACCTCGATCATCCGCGACATCTCCGAGCGCCGGAAGGCCGAGCACGAGCAGCTGCTGCTGGCCGAGCGCTACCACCAGGCGCAGCGCATGGAGGCGGTGGCGACGCTGGCCGCCGGCGCGGCGCACGAGTTCAACAACATCCTCAATTCGCTGCTCGCCCGCGCCGAGGCGGCGGCCTACGAGGTCGAACCCGACCACCCCGTGCAGAAGCACCTCAGCGAGGTGCTGGACGGCGGCTGGCGCGCCGCCGCCATCGTCCGAGACCTGCTCGCCTTCAGCCAGCCGCCCGAGGACTCGGACGAGCCGGCGCACGTCGAGACCACCGCCCGCGCGGTGGTCGACCGGCTGCGCGCCAGCGCGCCCACGGGCGTGGCGCTGGAGGCGCGGATCACCGAGGCGCCGTGCGTCGTCCGCGCCAACCCGCAGCAGATCGAGCAGGTGGTCGACGGCCTGTGCCGCAACGCCGTGGACGCCATGGGCGAGAGCGGCACGCTGACCGTGTCGGTGGAGACCCTGGCCGACGCCGCCGACGAGGGCAGCTACGGCGGGGCCGAGTCGCCCACCGAGCCCACGGACGAGGCGTTGCGCAGCGTCGAGGTCGGCCACGTGCCCTCCGGCCGCGCGGTGCGGCTGGTGGTGCAGGACACCGGCTGCGGCATTCCGGCGGAGAACCTGCCGCGCATCTTCGAGCCGTTCTTCACCACCAAGCGTGTCGGCGACGGCAAGGGCCTAGGCCTGTCGGCGGTGCACGGCATCGTCCAGCGCTACGGCGGCGCCATCCGGGTGCGGTCGCGCCCGGCGTGGGGCACGCGGGTGGAGATCTTCTTCCCTTGCGAGGACGCACCGCCGCCTGCTATCGCGGAACCGGCGCGCCGCCGGGCCTGAGCGGCGCCGCCTCCCCCATGGAGATCCGCGTGCTGACCCGGTTGCTTCCCCTGTTGCTGCTGGCGGGCTGCGCCTCCGCCGCCGTCGAGTCCCCCTCCCCCGCCACCCAGCAGGCCGCCGGGAGCGACACCACCTGCGCTACGCCGGGACGCTGGCACGACGCGCGCGGCGGCCGCCTCACAACCGACGCCGTGCTGCGCCGGACAGCGGCGGCGCCAGCCGTCTTCCTGGGCGAGCGGCACGACAGCTTCGAGCACCACCGCTGGCAGCTGCAGACGCTGACCGCCATCCACGCGCTCAACCCGAACATCGCCATCGGGCTGGAGATGCTGCCGCGCTCCAAGCAGGCGGCGCTCGACCGCTGGGTGGCCGGCGAGCTGAGCGAAGCGGAGATGCTGCGCGACACCGACTGGGCGACGCTGTGGGGGATGGACCCGCAGCTCTACCTGCCGATCCTGCACTTCGTCCGTATGAACCGGGTGCCGCTGCTGGCGGTGAACATCGACCGCGGGCTGGTCGGCCGCACCCGCAAGGAAGGCTGGGCCGCCGTGCCGGAGGCCGAGCGCCAGGGCGTTGGCAACCCCGCCCCGCCGCCCGCCGGCTACATCGACTACCTTGCCGCCGCGCTCGGCATGCACGATGAGGGCGGCAAGGACAAGCCATCGGATGCCTCCAAGGGGCCCGACCGCAACGCGCCGGAGTTCCGCCGCTTCGTCGAGGCGCAGTCGGTGTGGGACCGCGCCATGGCCGAGCGCATCGCGTCCTACCGCAAGGAGACCGGCCGCACGGTGGTGACCATCGTCGGCTATGGCCACATCGAGAAGCGCTTCGGCATCCCGCACCAGCTGGAATCGCTGGGCGTGGGCGGTGCTGCGGTGCTGCTGCCGTGGGACGGCGCGCGCACCTGCGCGATGCTCGACGGCACGGTGGCCGACGCGGTGTTCGGGCTGGCGCCGACCGACGAGGTGGCGACGGCGCCGAAGCCGCGCCTGGGCGTCACGCTGGAGCCGGGCAAGGACGGCCTGCGCATCGTCCGCATCGGCGAGGACAGCATCGCCGCCCACGCCGGCCTCGCCGTGGACGACGTGCTGGAGACCGCCGCCGGCACCCCGATCCACCGCCTCGCCGAGGTGACCGCGGTGGTGCAGCGCCAGGCGCCCGGCACCTGGATGCCGATCACCGTGAAGCGCAAGGGCAAGACCCGCACCTTCGTGGCGAAGTTCCCGGCACAGCAGCCGTAGATTGGTCTGCCTGACGGCTTGAAGTTCTTCAATACGTCATCCCCGC
>NZ_LGQZ01000198.1 GCF_003116015.1 Azospirillum sp. TSO22-1 | reverse complement strand
GTCGCCCGCAAGTCGGGCGACCGCGCTCCGCCTACGATCGCCTTCGGCGCTCGTTGCCTATGGCACCGGCTCCACGCCCCCATCGGGGATGGGGGAGGGCTTATACGCTCCCCTTACTCCACGCCTTCGCGCGCCATCTCGGCGGCGACAGTTCGCCCCTTCAGCGCCAGCTCGACCAGGCCGTCCAGCAGCGTGGTCGCCGTCGGGTCCGCGCCCGGCGCGTCCTCCAGCAGGCGGAAGGTGGTGGCGACCATGCGGCCATGGCCGCAGTCGCGCTCGACGATCAGCGCCGCCGGCTTGTGCACCCAGCCGACCACCATGCCGGCGTGCACGCGGGCCTGGAAGTCCCAGGTGGTGCAGTTGGCGATGACGTGGTTGGGGATCACCCGGTCGAAGCTGTGGTCGATCAGGGGCCCGCCCGGCAGCCGGGCGAACGGCCCCTGACGCTTGACCCACGAGAAGGACGAGGCCCAGGCGCCCAGCCACATGGAGCCGTGCCGCGGCGTCACCCGGACGTTCTGGAAGTGCGGGAAGACCGGCTGCAGGTCCTGCGGCTCGTCGGCCAGCAGCACCAGACGCGCCCCGGCGCGCACCTCGGCGCAGCGGTCGTCGTCCAGGCGGCGGGCGACCACCACGTCGGCGGACAGGGCGTCGGACGCCGTGCCGTAGCCCAGCGCCGAGAAACGCTCGGTTAGGTCGGCGTCCGGCGTCCACACCGAGACCTTACCGGCCGAGGGGCCGTTGCGGCGCGGGTGGATGGCCAGTTCGACGTGGTTGGTGGCGAGCAGGTCGTTGCTGGTGTCGATCTCCAGCTCCAGGCGGACCATCTCCGGCGCATCGACGTGCGGGGCCTCGAACACCGCGTCCTTGCCGTGCCGCACGCCCGGAGTCAGGTCCATCGGCTCGGTTCCGCCGGCGCCGGTGGCGTCCAGGCTCCAGCGCAGCTCGGTGCCGCGGATGGTGTCGCCGCGGCCGTTGGCGGCGGCGAGGCCGACCTTGATCGTTTCACCCTCCCAGTAGGCTACGCGGTCCCACGTCGGCACCACCACCGTGTCGGCGTTGATGGTGTGGAAGACGTGGTGGAAGGCGCGCTCGTTGCGGCGCATGTCGAGCAGGCCGTTCGACTCCCAATGGCAGTCGGTGAACTCGGTGATGACGTAGCCGGCCAGCTCCGGACGGCGGCGCATCGCCTCGATCTCGTACTTCAGCGCGCGGAACTGCTGCCACTGGGCGGCTTCCACGAACTTCTCCATGGTACCGAACACGCGGTCCAGGCCGCAGGACCGGAAGCGCGTCTCGACGCCGTGGGCGTACATCACGCCCTCGCCCCAGTCGTGGCCGGTCTCGAACCACCAGGGCTCCCGGCCGTCCGGACCGCGCAGCTTCTTCGGGTCGGGCAGGCCCCAGTTGCCGAACTCCGAGCACATCAGCGGCTCCCCGCCGGTGCGCCGGGCGTCGCCGTGGTGGCTGTAGGTGGCCTCGCGCCGGCTTGCCATGCGGTCGACGAAGCCGTCCCAGGCTTCACGGTGGTCGGGCAGGGCGGCGTAGAAGTGATAGTCCTCGATGTCCGACTGGACGTGGAAGCTCGGCCACAGCGGCGAGTTGTCCACCACCAGACGGGTCGGGTCGAACGCCTTGAGCCAGCGGTAGGTCCGGTTGACCCAGTCGCGGTGCTCCTGGTTGTGCACCAGATCGGTGCCCCAGTTCTCGTTGATGATGGTCCAGCAGATGATGGAGGGGTGGTTGCCGTCGCGCTCGACGATCCCCTTCAGCGTCGCCTCCATGCGCTGGGCGCAGGGCTCGGTCAGGCGGCCGGGGTTGGGGATCTCGGTCCAGATCAGCAGCCCCATGCGGTCCGCGACCTCGTAGTAGCGCGGGTCCGGCACCTTGATGTGCAGGCGCAGGCAGTTGAGCCCCAGCTCCTTCGCCTTGCGGAACTGGTCCTCCAGGAACTCCGCCGAGGGGACCGTGCAGATGCCGTCCGGGTAATAGTCCTGGTCGAGGGCCGAGCGCAGCATGATCGGCTTGCCGTTCAGGCAGATGCGGCCGTCCCTGGTCTCGACGGTGCGGAAGCCGAAGGCGTCGGCGCGGCTGTCCACCGCCTCGCCGTCCTGGCGCAGCGTGGCGGTCAGGCGGTAGAGCGTCGGGCTCTCCGGCGACCACGCCTGCACGTAGGGCACGGTGACGGTGGTCTCGACGCGGTCCTGCCCGGCCGCGGCGGTAACCACCAGCTGGGCGCAGGGGCCGTCCGGCCCGGTCACCTCGATCTCGACGTCGTGGTCGCGGCGCAGCGGCTGGGCGAGCTGGATCGCCACCGTGACGGTGCCGTCCTTCAGCGCGGGGACGAGGCGCATCGCCGTGAGGTGGTCGGCGGCGCGGCGCTCCAGCGTCACCGACTGCCAGATGCCGGACAGCGGGCCGTACCAGCTCTGCTTGCCGAACGGCGTCTCGGCCATCGAGAACTCGGGGTAGGCGTCGGGATCGTCGGTCGGCGCGGTGACGGCCACGGCGATCTCGTTGCGGCCCGGGCGCAGGAAGCGGCCGACCGGAGCCTCGAACGGCAGGTAGCCGCCCTCGTGCGCCGTCACCTCAATGCCGTTGACCAGCACGCGGGCATGGTAGTTCACCGCGCCGAAGCGCACGAACACCGGGGCGCCGGCCCAGTCGGCGGGAATCTCCACGTTGCGGCGGTACCAAGCACGGCCCTGGCGCTCGCGCAGGTCGTCGAACTGCGCCTGCCAGGGGCCGGGCACGGTGGCGGTGCGCCACACGGCGACGTCCTCGAGGGCCACGTCCTCGTCGCCGAGATACTGGAAGTCCCAATCGCCATCGAGAGAGAGGGTGATGCGCTGCACGCTTCGCTCCGCTTTTCGTCGGTTCATCGTCGGTATGCTGGCGGCCCTCGGCGCGGAGGACCCCGGAGAAGGTGCGCGAAGTCTTTGCGGCGTATGGTTAATGAAAAATAACCAAATCAGGGCTGGTGGGGAGGCGCAAAGGGATAGGCGGCGGTGATCCGCGGCGTGCTTGTGCTTGCCGGGTTGTGACAAGAATGGGCAACGACTTGCGGTGTGACAAAGTCCGGCCGCGGCATTTCTTAACACATGGGTAACCATAACTGCGCGACACCGGACGTCCTTCATGGAGCCGGGAGGACGGGCCGTGCCGTCACGCGCAGAACGAAAGATCGAGCTTTGGGGCGGGGTGGAGTGCTCCGTGGTCCGCCTCCGCAACGGCTTTGTCGACCAGACGGTGCTGAGCGGCCACCAGGAGCGGCCGGGCGACATCGACTCCTTCGCCGGCCTCGGCATCACCGCGATCCGCTATCCGGTGCTGTGGGAGCGGGTGGAGCGCGACGGCTGGGCCTGGACCGACGAGCGGCTGGCGCGGCTGCGCGACCGGGGCGTCAATCCCATCGCCACGCTGCTGCACCACGGCAACGGCCCGCGCGGCACCGACCTGACGCAGCCGGATTTCCCCGAAAAGTTCGCCGCCTACGCCGCCCGCGTGGCCGGGCGCTACCCGTGGCTGGACCTCTACACGCCGATCAACGAGCCGCTGACCACCGCGCGCTTCTGCGGCCTGTACGGCCATTGGTTCCCGCACGCCCGCGACCACCGGGTGTTCCTGCGCATCCTGATCAACGAGGTGCAGGCGACCCGGCTGGCGATGAAGGCGATCCGCGCGGTCAATCCCGACGCCAAGCTGGTGCAGACCGAGGACCTCGGCAAGGCGCACTCCACGCCGCGCATGGCCCGGCAGGCAGAGCATGAGAACCACCGCCGCTGGCTGACCTTCGACCTGCTGGCCGGGCGCGTCACCCGCGAGCACCCGCTGTGGGACTATCTGGCGCCGTCGGGCATGCAGGACACGCTGGACGAACTGGCCGCCGACCCGTGCCCGCCGGACATCCTGGGCATCGACCACTACCTGACCAGCGAGCGCTTTCTGGACGAGCGCGTGCGCCGCTACCCCGGCGTCCGGCCGTCCGAGGAGGGCGGCGAGCGGCACGTCGATGTCGAGGCGATCCGCGTTCTCGCCGAAGGCGTCGAGGGGCTGGAGAGCCTGATCGAGGAGGCGTGGCACCGCTACCGCCTGCCGGTCGCCGCCACCGAGGTGCACAACGGCTCGTCGCGCGAGGAGCAGCTGCGCTGGTTCAAGGAAGCCTGGGACGGCGCGCACCGGCTGCGCGACCGTGGCGTCGATATTCGGGCGGTGACGGCGTGGGCGCTGCTCGGCTCCTACGACTGGAACAGCCTGCTGACCCGGCGCGACGGCTTCTACGAGAGCGGCGTGTTCGACGTGCGCGGGCCGGAGATCCGGCCGACGGCGCTCGCCCACCTGATCCGCGATCTGGCGGCGGGCGGGACGGCCGACCACCCGGCCTTCGATGGGCCGGGCTGGTGGCACCGCGAGGACCGCTTCCACCGGACCCCGGTGCGCGGCTGTCCGTATGTCGTCAGCCGCAACCGCTGGAGCCCGCCGGCGCACGCGCCGCGCCCGCTGCTGATCGCCGGCGGCGGTGGTACGCTGGCCGACGCGGTGGCGCGGCTGTGCGTGGTGCGCGGGCTGGAGTACCGCCTGCTGCCGCGCGCCGAACTGGACCTGACCGACGCCGGCAGCGTCCATGCGGCTCTGGCGCGGCATCGGCCGTGGGCGGTGGTGAACGCCGCCGGCCGCACGCGGGTGGACGAGGCCGAAGTGCGCGCCGAACGCGCGCGCCGCGACAACGTCCACGCCGCCGAGGTGCTGGCGCGCGCCTGCGCGGCGGCCGGTGTGCCGCTGCTGGGCTTCTCGACGCATCTGGTGTTCGACGGCGCCGCCGATCAACCCTACGCCGAGGGCGACGCGGCCCGGCCGCTGAGCGCCTACGGCCGCGGCAAGCTGGAGGCGGAACGGGCGGTGCTGGCGGTGCATCCGGATGCCCTGGTGGTGCGCGCCGGGGCGCTGTTCGGCCCCTGGGACGAGCGCAACGACGCCACCCGCGCCATCCGCGCCGTGGCGGGCGGGCGCTACTTCTCGGCGGCGTGCGACGTCACCGTGTCGCCGACCTACCTGCCGGATCTGGTGAACGTGGCGCTCGACCTGCTGATGGACCGCGAGCGGGGAGTCTGGCACCTCGCCAACACCGGTGCGGTCACCTGGGCCGAGTTCGCCCGCGCCGCCGTGCGCGGGGCGGGGCTCGATCCGGAGCGGGTGCTGGGCGTGCCGGCGGCCGACCTGGGGTGGATCGCCGAACGGCCGGCGTACAGCGCCCTGCGCTCGGAGCGCGGGGCGGGGCTGCCGTCGCTGGATCACGCGCTGCAACGGTACCTGGCGGAGCGCGAGGCCCTCATCCCTCTCCCGTCCCGGGAGAGGGTGGCCGCGGCAGCGGCCGGGTGAGGGTAAGTACCCCAAAATCGCCGCCGCAAAAGCATTCCCTCCCATTGCGCTTGGTAAAGCATTCGTGGGACATTTGCCGAAGTTCAGATTCACTTAATCCCCTGCGGCCAGTCTGTCACCAGACGCGTACACAGTTACAGGGGTTGTCATGCTGCCGATCGTCAGAAGGGTGTTGAGCCTGTTCCTGCCGTTCTGGAAGCCGCTCGCCGCGATCTCGGCACTCATCATGCTGCAGAAGGCCGGCGACTTGGTGGTACCACTGTTCGGCGGGCAAGTGATCGACGCCATGGCGCGCCATGAGCAGTTGCACGCCACCTACTACATGATCGCCACCGCCTTCCTGTTCTGGGTCTGCCACGGCAACATGCTGCCTTACGTGCTGGGCCGCGTCGATCTCAGCGGGTTCCAGTACGCCGGGCCGCGGCAGCTGGGCGTGAGCATGCTGAAGCGCGTGCTGAAGCAGCGCGTCGGCAAGAATGGCCGCGACACCGCCATGCAGCAGGCCATCATCGAGCGCGGCGAAGTGGTGCTGGTGCAGTTCGTCAACGCCTTCGTCCGCACCGCCGTCCCGCTGACCATCCCGGCGGTGGTGACGCTGGTGCTGCTGCTGTGGTGGTACCCGCTGATCGGCCTGATCGCCATCGCCGGCGGCGCGCTGGACATTCTGGCGACGGTGTACCTGAACACCGTGCTGCAGCCGCTCTACACCCGCCTGCAGGAACTCGACTACGAACGCCAGCGCTGGCACACGCACGTCTTCCGCAACCTGCTGGGGATCGTCGTCGAGGGCAAGCAGCGCCAGTCGGTGCAGGAGTACGACGAGCGCTTCGGCGCCTACGCCGGCTTCGGCGAGTACACCGGCAAGCGCTTCCTGGTCTTCAACTTCGGGCGCGGGCTGATCGTCAACGTCACCAACCTGTGCACCTGGGTGGTGGGCGCGTGGTACGTGGACGGCGGCGTCTACTCCCTGGGCTATTTCCTGGCGTCGCTGAGCTGGTCCACCTACGTGCTGAACTGCGTCGGCGCCGGCATCGAGCTGCAGAAGCAGTGGATGGAGACGATGCCCGCCATCCGCGCCTTCTTCGCGGAGATCGACGCCTGCGATCCGCCGGCCGACGCCCCGCCGGCGCCCGCTCCGGTCCTGGTGCCGCTGGCGGCGGAGTAGGGGGATCGAACGGGCTAGTCCCCCTCCTTCTGTGCCGTGTTCGCGGGCTGTGGCCTTAAGGAGCCATTAAGGGGTCGGGTCCAGGATACGATGCAGTATCCGTTAACCATAAGGACCGCCGAGATGCCCGCCAAGCCCGTGTGGACTAAGATCTCGCCGCGCCACTTCCGCGTCCAGAACGGCAGCCGCCGCGTGGACATCACCTACGAGGGCGCCGGCTTCCAGAGCGCGTGGAGCGTCTACGCCGGCGGCAAGCTGGTGACCCGCCACCCCGGCTTCCTCGACGCGCGTGGCCTCGCGCTGAAGCTGGCGACCGAGAACACCTGACCGTTCAGCGCGGCCTGATCGTTCAGCGCGGCCTGATCGTTCAGCGCGGATAGACCAGCCGCGCCGCGGGGTGTTCGGCGGCCACCGCCGGCCACCACGACGCCGGATCCTCCACCAGCGCGATGATGCAGCCGCCGAACCCGCCTCCGGTCAGCCTTGCGCCCAGCGCACCGTGCTTCAGGGCGGTCTCCACCAGCGCGTCGATCTCCGGCAGGGAGACGTTGTAGTCGTCGCGCTGCGAGGCGTGGCTCTCCACCATCAGCCGGCCGAACTCCACCGCGTCGCCCCGTTCCAAGGCCGCGACGCCGTCGAGCACCCGGCGGTTCTCCGTGACGACGTGCCGGGTGCGGCGGTTCAGCGGCTCCGGCAACGCCATGATGGCCGGCAGGTCGGCCACGTCCAGCTCCCTCAGGCTTTTCACCGTCAGCGCCGAAGCCGCCGCCTCGCATTCCGAGCGGCGCTGGCGGTAGCCGCCGTCGGTCAGCCGGTGCGCCACCCCAGAATGCACCACGGCCAGCGCGTGGTTGGCGGGAAGCGCCAGCAGCCGGTATTCCAGCGAGCGCGTGTCGAGGAACAGGGCCTGCCCCGGCGTCCCCAGCGAGCTGACCATCTGGTCCATGATCCCGCAGGGCATGCCGACATAGCCGGATTCCGCCCGCTGGCCGAGTTTCGCCACCTGCACGTCGTCGATCTCCAGGCCGAGCCACTCCCGCAGCGCACGCAGCGTCGCCACCTCCAGCGCCGCGGAGCTGGAGATGCCGGCGCCCATCGGCACGTCGCTGTCGATGGCGACGCGCACGCCTTCCACCGCCGCCCCCTCCTGCATCGCCACCCGAACGCAGCCCAGCACATAATCCAGCCAGTCGCCGGCCGGCGGCGCGTCGAGCGCACGGGTCTTCGTCTCGCCGAAGCGGGCGGCGTGCGCCTCGATCATGCCGGCCGGGCCGGGGCCGAGCGCCACCGTCGTGAGATAGGGCAGGGGAGTCGGCAGTACGAAGCCGTCGTTGTAGTCGGTGTGCTCGCCCAGCAGGTTGGCGCGGGCCGGTGCCCTGGCCACGGCGGCCGGGATGGCGGCGAAGAGTTCGGAGAACAGCGCGCTCATAAGGCGACCTCGCGCAGGCGGGCGGCCATCTGCTCGGGCAGGCCGTCCACCAGGAACATGCCTGCCCCCTGCTCGCACCCCGCCAGGTACTTCAGCCGGTCGGCGGTGCGCAGGAACGGGTAGATCTGGATGTGGAAGTGGAAGTGCGCCTCCTCCCCGCGCGGCGCGGCGTAGAGGATGCACAGGTAGGGCATCGGCTTGCCGTACAGGCCATCGAGGCGCGCCACCACCTCGCCCAGCACCGCGGCGAAGGCGGCCACGTCGGCGTCGTCGAAGGTCCACGGACCGGGGTGGAAGGCGCGCGGCATGATCCAGACCTCGGACGGGAAGCGCGCGCAGGGCGGCACGAAGGCCACCGCCCGGTCGTTGCCGGCGACGTCGTAGGCGTCGCCGACGCGCTCGCGCAGGTCGGCCAGCACGGGGCCTGCGCGGAACGCCTCGACCAGCGGCACCACCGCCGGCGGCACGAAGGGGAAGGCGTAGATCTGGCCGTGCGGGTGGTGCAGGGTGACGCCGATCTCCTCGCCGCGGTTCTCGAAGGGCATGATGAAGGCGACCTCGGGCATGGCCAGCAGGTCGCGGTAGCGGTCGGCCCACACCCGCACCAGCAGGTCGCGCCGCTCTGGCGACAGGCCGGCCACGGTGCCGCTGTGCGCCGCGCTGTAGACCACCACCTCGCACTGCCCCTTGGCGGGGGCGGTGGGGATGGGCAGCTCGGGCGGGGCGGGGGCGTC
>NZ_LGQZ01000050.1 GCF_003116015.1 Azospirillum sp. TSO22-1 | reverse complement strand
GGACCTGTTCGCCTGCATCGAAGGCTACTACAATCGCCAGCCGCTCCACTCGGCCCTCGGCGACATCACCCCAGAGCAGGCCCAGCTGCAGACCGCGTGACCCGGTGTCCATTCTCCCGAGGGAAGCTCACGGAAGTCGAGATCCGGAACCATCGATCGGGCGAGAGTGGCGCCGCGCTCTATGGATGCAATCATCTGGAGAGTGAACCTTGGCGGCCCGTCCGTGTGGTTGGAGCGGGCTCCGAGTTCCAACCTGGACCCATCCGCTCCTTTCACGTAAAACCTTGGGTGGCAGAGAGGGAACCTGACGGTCGGAGGCCGGAAGCGATGAAGAGGCATTGGTTCGTTGTGGCGCTTTGCACCCTGATCGGCAGTGGCTTCGCTGGTCCGGCCGACGCGGCGAAAACCCTGGTGTACTGTTCGGAAGGCAACCCGGACGATCTCAGCCCGTCGCTCGCGCGGACCAACACCAGCTTCGATTCGATCATCCCGGTCTTCGACAATCTGGTCCGCTTCGACCCCAAGAGCCACGCCATCGTTCCGGGACTGGCCGAATCCTGGACGGTGTCCCCCGACGGGTTGGTGTACACCTTCAAGCTGCGGGCGAACGTGCTGTTCCACGGCACCGACCAGTTCAAACCCACCCGCACCGCCAACGCCGACGACGTGCTGTTCAGCTTCCAGCGCCAATGGCTGGCCGACCATCCGTTCCACAAGGTGAGCGGGAAACATTACGACTATTTCGACGACATGGCGCTGCCGACGCTGCTCAAGGCGATCGAGGCGGTCGATCCCCTGACCGTCCGTTTCACCCTGAGCCGGCCCGAGGCACCGTTCCTGGCGGACCTGACCATGCCGTTCGCGGCGATCACCTCGGCGGAATACGCCGGCCAGATGCTCCGGAAAGGGACCCCCGAACTCTTCGACCGGGAGCCGGTCGGCACCGGGCCGTTCCAGTTGGTCTCCTACGAGAAGGACGTCGCCGTCCGCTTCAAGGCGTTCGAGGAGCACTGGGGAGGGAGGCCGGCGCTCGACAACCTGGTGTTCGCGATCACGCCCAACGCGGCCATCCGGCTGAACAAGCTGCAGGCCGGCGAGTGCCACGTCATGTCGTTCCCCAATCCGGCCGACGTGCCGAAGATCGAAGCCGATTCCGGGTTGACGCTGATGCAGCAGGAGGGGCTGAACGTCGCCTATCTGGCCTTCAACGTGCAGAAGAAGCCGTTCGACGACGTCCGGGTCCGCCACGCCGTCAGCATGGCCATCGACAAGGCGGCGCTGGTCAACGCCGTTTACGGCCGGTTCGGCCGGGTGGCCAAGAACCCTCTGCCGCCGACCATCATGGGTTACAACGACGCGACCGTCGACATCCCCTACGACCCGGCGAAGGCGAGCGCGCTGCTGGCCGAGGCCGGCTACGCCGACGGCTTCGAAACCGACCTGTGGTACATGCCCGTGGCGCGGCCCTACATGCCCAACGGCAAGCGCGTGGCCGAGATGATGCGCAGCGACCTCGCCAGCATCGGCGTCCGCGCCAATCTGGTGACCGTCGACTGGTCCGTCTACATGAAGCGGATGATGAACGGCGACCACCAGACCGGCCTCATCGGATGGACCGGCGACAACGGTGATCCCGACAACTTCCTCTACGTCCTGCTGGGCTGCGAGGCGGCGCGGCAGGGTGGCGGCAACATGGCGAAGTGGTGCCACCCGGAATTCGACGGTCCGGTGGTGCGGGCCAAGCAGACGGCCGACGTCGCCGAACGGACCGCGCTGTACCACCAGGCCCAGGTCGTCTTCAAGCGCGAGGCGCCATGGCTGCCGCTGGCCCACTCGCTGGTGTTCATGGCGATGCGCAAGGAGGTGCGGGGCTACGTCATGAACCCGTTCGGCCTGCATCCCTTCGCCACCGTCGATCTGGTACCCTAGCACCGGGTGGGGGCGGTCGCCGCCGCCCCCCGTCCGCCGTTTCCGCAGCTTTCACAAGGTAGCCGTTGCCCGTCCACGCCCCCTCCCTGTTGCGAGATCCAGGCGGTGCCGGGATCGTCCGCAAGATCGCCATCGTCAGCGGCATGCCGGTCATGATCGGCGCCGTCATCACCGTCGTCGCGTGGTTCCTGCTGCAGCAGGCCGACCGCACCCGCGATGCGGCCGTGATCGCCGGCACCGTGTACCGCGAGCTGATGGCCGCGGAGGCGGTGCGTGCCGACTATCTCCATGCGGCGTCGGCGAAGCGGCCCCCCTACGGCGAAGCGTTCAACCACCGGACCGGCGCGGCCGACCGCCAGCTGGTCGCTTTGCAGTCCCTGGCCGAGGGCGAGAACCTGACGGCCGCCACCACCGCCCGGCACAGGCTCCACCGCTACGTCGCGCACATGGTGCAGCTCGAGACGACCGTCCAGCAGAACGATGGCCTGGCCGCGGCGATGGCCGGGCAGGCCGCCCGGCTGATCGACCTCACCGACAACCTCCGCCAGCGGCAGCACATCGCCAACATCAAGTACGCCGAAACCATCGCCGAATCCGACCGCCGGCTGCGGGACAGCCGCGATGTGCTCGACGCCACCCACGGCCTGCGTGACGCGTTGGCGGGGTTGTGGCGCCAGGAGGCGAACCGCGCCGCGGCGGACGGCGCGGCGGGCTCCGCGCCTGCGCCGCCGCAGGGCGCGGCGGCGGAGATCAACCTTCTGACGGCGCGGCTGCATCTTGCGGTCCGATCGCTGGACGACGCCCTCGGGCGGCTCGCCGGCGGGAGCCTGGAGACCGAATCGTTCCTGCTCGAACGCTTCACCCCGGCGGTGACGGCTCTGAACCGCGCGCTCGCCGCGGGGGGCGACGTCCGGGAGGGCGCCCGCGTGCTCGACGCCAGGATCGACCGCCTGCTGAAGGTCTACAGGACGGCCTACGCCTCCGTGCAGGACGAGGTCACCGAGCTGACCCGCCATGCCGTGAAGGCGAACGAGACCGAACAGGCGATCCAGAACATCGCCATCGTGGTGCTGAAGCTGACCCGGCGCACGGCCGGCGCCGTGGCGCAGCGCGACATCGCGGCGGCGGAGGGCCTCATCGCCGACAGCGCGGAGCTGGAAGCAAACGTCGAAACGCTGGAAATCCCGCCGCTGATCCAGGACGAGGTGATCGGCGCCATCGCCAGCTGGCGGACCGGCCTCGCGCAGACCAAGGACGGCCTCGCCCGGCTCGAGGCGATGATCGCCGAGATGGACCGCGACGCCCAGGCGATGGCAGCGGGCGCGCACGCGCTCAACGACATCTTCGGCGCCTACGCCGAGCGGATCGGCGAGACCGTGCGGGCGATCCTGCTCGCCGGCGCCACGGCCTGCCTGCTGCTGGTCGGCCTGGCGGCCTTCTCGGTCGCCCGCTCGATCACCCGGCCGCTGAGCCGCCTGCAGAGCCAGATGGTCTATCTGGCCAGCAATCCCCTGGCCGGCGGGCCGGCGGACGGCGGCATCACCGACGTCGGCCGCCGGGACGAGGTGGGGGCCATGGCGCGCGCCGTCCAGCTCTTCGTGACCGAGATCGGCCACCGGGAGGTCGCGCTGCGCCACGCCAAGGAGCAGGCCGAGGCGGCCTCGGAGGCCAAGGCCGCCTTCCTCGCCAACATGAGCCACGAGATCCGCACGCCGATGAACGCGGTGATCGGCATGTCGCATCTGGCGCTCAAGACCGAGCTGACGGCGCGCCAGCGCGACTATGTCCGCAAGATCCAGCAGTCGGCCCAGCATCTGCTGGGCATCATCAACGACATCCTCGACTTCTCCAAGATCGAGGCCGGCAAGCTGACCGTGGAGCGGGCCGAACTGCGCCTCGACAAGGTACTCGCCACGCTGGCCGACCTCATCGGCGAAAAGGCGGTGGCCAAGGGGCTGGAACTGATCTTCGACGTCGCGCCGGACGTTCCCAACGACCTGATCGGCGACCCTCTGAGGATCGAGCAGATCCTGGTCAATTACGCCAACAACGCCGTCAAGTTCACCGAAACCGGCGAGATCGCGGTCATCGTCCGCGTGGCCGAGGACGCCGGCGACGAGCTTCTGCTCCGTTTCGAGGTCCGCGACACCGGCATCGGCCTGACCGACGCGCAGGCGGCCACGCTGTTCCAGAGCTTCCAGCAGGCCGACGTGTCCACCACGCGCAAATACGGCGGGACCGGCCTGGGGCTGGCGATCTCCAGGAAGCTGGCCGAGCTGATGGGGGGAGAGGTCGGCGTCGACAGCGTGCACGGCGAGGGGTCGCGGTTCTGGTTCACCGCGCGGCTGGGGCGCGGCCGGCCGCGCCGGGTGCTGCTGCCGCGGCCCGACCTGCGGGGGCTGCGCGTCCTGGCGGTGGACGACAACGAGAACGCCCGCATCGTCCTGGCCGACATGCTGGCCGCCATGTCGTTCCGCGTCGAGACGGTGGACTCCGGGGCCGCCGCCATCGCCGCGGTCCGCGAGGGCGTCGCGGCCGGCGACCCGTTCCGGGTCCTGCTCCTGGACTGGCAGATGCCCGGCATGGACGGGCTGGAGACGGCCGCCGCGATCGGCACCCTGGAGCTGGATCCGCCGCCCCACCGGATCATCGTCACCGCCTATGGCCGCGAGGAGCTGCTGGCGAAAGCCGACGGGGCCGGGATCGAGGGCATCCTGTTCAAGCCGATCAGCCCGTCCGACCTATTCGACGGCATCATGCGGGTGCTCGGCGAGGACATCGGGGTGATGGCCGGGAGCGAGGGCGAGGCGCTGCCGTCGGCCGATCTGTCGCACCTGCGCGGCGCGCGCATCCTGCTGGCCGAGGACAACGACCTCAACCAGCAGGTCGCCTGCGAGCTGTTGGCCGACGCCGGCTTCACGGTGGACGTCGCCGAGAACGGGGCGCTCGCCGTCGCCAGGGTCGGTTCGGCGGCCTACGACCTCGTTCTGATGGACATGCAGATGCCGGAGATGGACGGCCTCGCGGCGACGCGCGAGATCCGCCGCCTGGGCTTCGCCGACCTGCCGATCGTCGCCATGACCGCCAACGCCATGCAGGCCGACCGCGACCGCTGTCTGGACGCCGGCATGAACGACTACCTGGCCAAGCCCATCGACCCCACCGCCCTGTGGCGGGCTCTGGCCGCCTGGGTGCGCCCGCGCCCGGGCCTCGGCGGGGACGCCGGGCTCCCGCCGGCGGCGGCCGGCGACGACGCCGTGACGCTCCCGGCCGGCGTTCCCGGTCTGGACGTCGCCGGCGGTCTCCGGCGCGTGCTGGGCAAGAAGCGGCTCTACCTCGACATGCTGCGCAAGTTCGTCGCCGGCCAGAAGGCGGCCGTGGCCGTCATCCGCGCCGCCCTCGACGGCGGCGACCGGCTGACGGCGGAACGGGCGGCGCACACGCTCAAGGGAACCGCCGGCAACATCGCCGCCGGCCCGCTGGAGGCCGCCGCCGCCCGCGTGGAAGCGGCGATCCGCGAGGATCTCCCGCGCGAGGAGACCGAGGCCGGGCTGGACGCCCTGGCGCTGCTGCTGGACGCCCTCGTGGCCGACCTGGAGGCGGCGTTGCCCGGGCCGGAGGCGGCGGACCCGGCGGCCGCGACGGTGGACCGGGAGCGCCTGGACGCGGTGTGCGAGCGGTTGCGGACGCTTCTGGCCGACAGCGATCCCGAGGCCGAGGAGGTGCTGACGTCCAACGCCGACCTGCTGCGCGCCGGCTTCCCGGAACGCTTCGCGGCCATCGCCGGATGCGTCCAGGACTTCGATTTCGACCAGGCGCTGACCGAGCTGACCGCGGCGCTGGAAGACGGCGCGCCCGCGTCACGCACACCGCCGCTCCCCGAACTTCCCGAGATCGACCCGGACATCTTCGATTTCGAGCGCCTGGGGCCGATCTACCACTGGGATCGCGGCCGCCTGGGCGAGGTGCTTGTCCGCTGCCTTGCCGACCTCGACACCAAGCTGGCCGGGTTCGAGCGGTCGGTCGCCGCCGATGAGACGGACGCGGCGCGGCAACTGGCGCACAGCATCAAGGGAATCGCCAACACGGCCGGCGCCGACCGGCTGGGCGGTCTGGCCGGGGACGTCGAACGCGCCCTCCTTGACGGCCGAGGCGACGCGGTGAAACAACTGTCGCCGTTGCTGCGGGCGACGCTTACGGAATTGCGAGGCGCGCTGTCGCCTTTTCTCGGCAACGCCGCTCTGACCGGGTGAATCATGGCCGTCATCGACTTCAAGAGGCTGCGGATCCTGCTCGTCGACGACGAATGGTTCATCCGCTCGACCATCCGGCAGATGCTGCGGCAGATCGGCGTCGTCAACACCTACGAGGCGGAGGGGGCCGCCGCAGGCATCGCCGAAACGCTGCGGGTGAAGCCGCACCTCGTGCTGTGCGACGTCCACATGCCGGACGGCGACGGGCTGAGCTACCTGGGCGAACTGCGCAAGGCGGTCATCCCGTCGGTCGCCGAAACCCCGGTGGTGATGCTGACCTCCGACGGCACGCCGGACGTGGTCCTGGGCGCCAAGGACCTGAAGGTGAGCGGCTATCTGCTCAAGCCGGTCTCACCCGCGGCGCTGAAGAAGGCCATCGAACGGGCGTTGAGCGCGGCGCCGTGACGACGGACAATCCCTGCCGGAGCTTTCCCATGGACGACGCTTCCCTCGCGCAAAAGCCCACGGTTCTCGTGGTGGACGACACCCCGGACAACCTGAAGCTGATCAGCAGCCTGCTCAAGGACAGCTGCCGGCTCAAGGTCGCCAACAACGGCGCCAAGGCGCTGTCCATCGCCGGAGCGCTCCCCGCGCCCGACCTGATCCTGCTCGACGTCATGATGCCGGACATGGATGGCTACGAGGTCTGCGAGCGGCTGAAAGGCGACCCGGCGACGCGCGCCATTCCCGTCGTCTTCCTGACCGGCCGGACCGAGGCCGCCGACATGGAGAAGGGATTGGCTCTGGGGGCGGTGGACTACATCACCAAACCAGTTGAGCCTGCGGTGGTGTTGGAGACGGTGGCGGTTCACCTGAAGGGTCGGGCCGGCTGATCGTGGACGGTGCCGTTCCGCCGTCGCCGTCCGGCAACACCCGCGGAAAGCGGAGGGTGAAGGTGGCGCCGCTTCCCTGCACGCTGTCCACGGCGATGGTCCCCTGCAGGACCTGGGTGACGAGGTTGAAGGCGATGTAAAGACCAAGCCCCGTGGAATCGTTGCCGCGGCGGGTGGTGAAGAAGGGGTCGAACAGCTTGGGCAGGTGATCGGGAGCGATCCCCTTGCCCCCGTCGGCGAACCGCAGCTCGACGGTGTCGTCCTCGTGGAGGGACACGTCGAGGGAAAGCCGGCCGGCCTGTCCCGGCGCATAGGCATGGGTGACCGCGTTACGGACCAGGATCAGCAGCACCTGGGCCAGGGGCCCCGGATGGCTGTCGAGGACGAGGCCGGCCGGGCACGACACCGTCAGCCGGCATTCCGCCTCGTCCAGGTACGACTCGATTCCGAGGAGTGCGTCGCCGATGTAGTCCTTCAGGTCGAAACGGCGGCGCACCGAGCCGGAGCGGTCGGCCGCCACCTGCTTGAAGCTCTGGATCAGGTTGGTGGTGCGCACGATGTTGGTGGTCAGCAGGCCGCAGACTTCGCGGGCTCCTTCCAGGAACTCGGCCAGTTCCGACCGCCGCAGGGCGCCGTCCAGGAACTGGCCGTGCAGGGTATCGAGCAGTTCCGCCAGGTAGGTCGCTCCCATCAGGGCGTTGCCGACCGGGGTGTTGATCTCGTGGGCGACACCGATGACCAGTTGGCCGAGTGCGGCCATCTTTTCGGTCTGGATCAGATGCTTCTGGGCTTTCTCCAACTGGGCGTGGGCGGCGCGCGCCGTGTCGAGGGACGCCCGCAGCGAATCGGCGCTTGCCTTGAGCGACAGGTGGTTCTTCACCCGCGCCAGCACGACCGGCGGACTGATCGGCTTGCCGATGTAGTCGACGGCTCCCAGGTCGAGGCCGAACTTCTCATCGTCGACCGAGCTTCGGGCGGTGAGGAAGATCACTGGGATGTCCCGGCTCC
This sequence comes from Azospirillum sp. TSO22-1, assembly GCF_003116015.1. Classification (GTDB taxonomy): domain Bacteria; phylum Pseudomonadota; class Alphaproteobacteria; order Azospirillales; family Azospirillaceae; genus Azospirillum. The sequence goes on along the minus strand of NZ_LGQZ01000050.1, from coordinate 821 downwards.
GCGGATCGGCCTTGAGGCGGCGGCAGACCTCGTAGCCATCCATCCCCGGCATCATGATGTCGAGCAAGATGAGGTCGGGAGGGGAAGCCGAAAGGGCGATCCGGAGCGCCGCGGCACCGTTGTTGGCGGCCTTGATCTGGTAAAGATCCTTCAGGAAGCTACCGATCAACGACAGATTGTCGACGGTATCGTCCACGATCAGAACCGTCGCTCTGGCCGATGCCTCCATGCGCGCCTCACCGTTTCGCGGCCACCCGGTGGCGCCAGGGGTGGTGGACCCGGCGGCCGGCGGCCCAGAGGCCGATTCCCCTCGTGGGGCATATGACTATTGTGCCATTTGCTTCCTTTTGACACAAGTCCCCGGCAGACCATTTCACCCTGTGGCGCAGTCATTGTTCCGGAAATTCTTGACCTCTGCGGTCAGGATGGTTCCTTTCTGTAAGGAACTAAAGGAACGGTGCGCCCCCAGGGAGCAATTCTGGGGGGAAAATTCTGTTCGGGAAAGCGTGATCTGAAACACTGGTGAGGGATCGCCACGCCCTGGGATTCGGGGGCTAAGGATCACTATATGAAAATGAACTCACCATGAAGATGGTTTGCGTCCTTGATAGTGCTTCTGTCCCGGGGGCCTTCTGATCCCCGCGATCTCCACCGTCCACGACGCGTTGGTGGCGCACGAAACATTGAGTGGAAGTCATGTGGTGCTGGGCCGTCTCGTTTCGCCGTTCACCCTGAGAGTCCGTTTCGAAAGTCGGTGCTGACGGAGTGAAGGTTTGACGCGGCGGCTGTTGGCAGGGAACCTCTTCCCTGCCGGAGGCCGC
>NZ_LGQZ01000210.1 GCF_003116015.1 Azospirillum sp. TSO22-1 | reverse complement strand
GGGTGGCCGAGTGGTTAAAGGCAGCAGACTGTAAATCTGCCCGCGTCAGCGTACGTAGGTTCGAATCCTACCCCTTCCACCAACAGGCTCGCGGCCTGTGCCGCTGTTCACGCCGAACCGGCTGCCGCCCCAATTCGAGCGGTATGGCCGGCTCCCATCGGTCCGTTGAAGAAGACGATGGATTGGCACGCCAAATACCAGAAGTGCGCCGTTTGCATTCGGCTTGGTGACTTGATTACAGCCACCAAAGCTGCTTGATCATCATCAATCCAGCGCGTCCATTGTTCGCCGGCTTCGCTTCATGCCGGACTCCACGGGGCCGATGCTTTTTTTGTCGGGGACGGGATTAAGCCGCAACCGCCTGCGTATACTGGTCAGGGGTGGGGAAGAACGAGGCGAATGGATTTTTCGAAGCATCTGGGTGTGCTGCGCCGCTACGCACTGGTGCTGACGCGTGACGGCGAGCGCGCCGAGGATCTCGTGCAGGAGGCGCTCCTGCGCGCGCTGGAGGGTGCCCGCACTTGGCGCGACGGCGGCGACCTGCGCAAATGGCTGCTGTCCATCGTCCACAACACCCACGTGTCGCGGGTCCGCCGCCAGAAGACGGAGCGTGAGGCCGAGGGAGTCGTGGCCGCGCAGTCAGCCGGCGCCCATGCGCCGCCGCAGACCGACGGCGTCGATCTCGGCCAGACCATGCGGGCGTTGATGGACTTGCCGGAGGAACAGCGCGAGGTGTTGGTGCTGGTGGCGATCGAGGGAGTGAGCTATCGGGATGCCGCGGACTGCCTGGGGATTCCGATGGGGACCCTGATGTCCCGCCTGGGGCGCGCCCGCGCGGCATTGCGCGCGGCCACCGGCCGTTCCACCGCCGAGAAGGCGGCGGCCGGTACCGGTTTGCGAGTGGTGAGGTAAGCGATGTCGACCGAAATCTCCGAGGAGGACCTGCTCGCCTACGTCGACGGCCAGTTGGACGTCGCGCGCCGGGTCGCCGTGGAGGCCTATCTGCAGGAGAACCCGGAGCTCGCCGCGCGGGTCATGCAGGACATGCGGCAGCGCGACGAGATCCAGCTGTTCCTCATGGGCGAGGCGGCCCCCGACACCGGGACGGAACCCACGGCAGCGGTGATTCCCCTGCCGAAGCCCCGCCCGCCGCACGCCCACCCCACCCTGCGCGCCGCTGCGGCGGCGGTGCTGTTCATCGGCATCGGCTGGTCGGCGCACGAGCTGTTCGGCGACATCCTGGCCGACCCGGCGGCGGCGGCGCACGCGGTGCCCGCCTTCGCCAGCGAAGCGGCCGACGCGTACCGCAAGGCCGAGGCGCCGGGCACCGCGCTGGCCAGTCGGCCGCCGGAGGAGGTCGCGCACCTCGCCCGTCTCGCCGCGCAGCCGTCCGGCACCACGCTGGCCATCCCGACCTTCCCCCGGGAGCTGCGGCCCCTGGCGACGCGGATCGTCCCGTGGGACGGCCGGGCGGCGGTGCAGGTCGACTACACGACGCGGGAGTCGCGGCGCGTCACCCTGTTCGCCGCCGAGGACCCGCGGTTCGCCGTCTCCGCCCTGGAGGTCGCCAGCGTCGAGGGTGTCTCCGTCGCCTACTGGCGGCAGGGGCACCACGTCTACGCGCTGTCCGGCGACGTCCCCTTCGCCGACCTGCTGTCGTACGCGGAGGCGGCGCACTTCTCCTGGTTCGATTCCTTCCTGACACAGTGAACGAGACGTCCATGTGGAATCAGTATCCTGAGCAGCCGCAGCAATACGGCTACGCCCGCACCATCGACCAGGCGGCGTTCGACGCCGGCCTGCGCCAGCACATGCTGCGGGTCTACAACTTCATGATGCTGGGTCTGGCCGTCACCGGCGCGGTGGCCTTCCTGGTCGCCAGCATGCCGGCCCTGTACGTGCCGATCTTCACGACGCCGCTGAAGTGGGTGGTGATGCTGGCCCCGCTGGCCTTCATCATGGTCCTGTCCTGGCGCTTCCAGAGCATGTCGCTGGGCGCGCTGCAGGCCACCTTCTGGGCCTTCTGCGCGGTCATGGGCCTGTCCATGGCCTCGGTCTTCCTGGTGTTCACCGGGGCCAGCGTGGCGCGGGTGTTCTTCATCACCGCCGCGATGTTCGCCGGTATGAGCCTGTACGGCTACACCACCAAGGCCGACCTGTCGAAGATGGGCGCCTTCCTGATGATGGGCCTGCTGGGCATCGTCATCGCCGGCATCGTCAACATCTTCGTCGGCTCGACCGCGCTGCAGTTCGCCATCTCGGTCATCGGCGTGCTGGTGTTCACCGGCCTGACCGCCTACGACACCCAGCGCATCAAGGAAGAGTACGCCGAGGGCTACGGCCACGAGGCCAACGGCAAGCTGGCCGTGATGGGCGCGCTGTCGCTCTACCTGAACTTCATCAACCTGTTCCAGATGCTGCTGCAACTGCTCGGCCAGCGCGAGGAATAGGCCCCGGCGAAGGCTCCGCTCCTCTCTCCCTTCGTCGCGTCATGGCCGGGCTCGTCCCGGCCATGATCGTTTTGGGGATGCCGGCGGGTTCCCGCCGACACCAAAAAAAATTTTGCACCCCCGGGATTACAGACGCACGTCGTCCGTATACCAGACAGTTGGATGCGCTGACGGAGTCGGATTGGCACTCAGCTGTTCAGGGGAGTCGCCGGGGCGATCGGCCTTCCCTGAGTTTACCGCGTGTATTCGAGTCTACCTTTGAAGCGAGAAGACCACTTGTGGCCGCGCTCACCTATGAGCGCGGCCATTTTCATGTAAACACGATCGCAAAATACGTCAATGATACTCCCATTTATTTTCCATTCGGCAATGGTCGAGCCGCACTGCCCCTCCAAGCCTCCGAACACCACTTGAGTCATAATCCCCATTTTTCACCAATGATGGGCTTGTACTTTGCGTTTTGGTCTGGTATACCATGCACCAAATTCGGCATGCCAAAGCCGGCCGCCGGAGCAGATTTGCTTCCGCCCCGGAGAGAAAAAGGGCTCAACGCCCAGGCAAAAAAAGCGATGCGACAACGACCCCCGGCCGATGAAGCGGCCGCGCCAGATGCTTCGAACATTGCATTGGGAGGGAGCAAATGAGCGAAACGACTGCGGGTGCACCCCTGGGAGGAGCTGCCCGGCCATCGGATACAGTCCGCTGGATGCAGATCGTCGCTGGTATTGTTTGCATGGTGGCTGCCGCCAACATCCAATACGCATGGACGCTGTTCGTTCCGGAGATCCAGCAGACGCACGGCTGGACCCGCGCCTCGATCCAAACCGCCTTCACGATCTTCGTCGTCGTGCAGACGTGGCTGACGCCCATCGAAGGCTACTTCATCGACCGCTACGGCCCGCGCGTCATCGTCGCGTTCGGCGGTCTGTTCACCGGCCTCTCGTGGATCGTCGACAGCTACGCCTCCACGCTGACGATGCTGTATGTCGGTTCGGCCATCGGCGGCGTCGGCGTCGGCTGCGTCTACGCCACCTGCGTCAACAACGCGCTCAAGTGGTTCCCGGACAAGCGCGGCCTCGCGGTCGGCCTGACCGCCGGCGGCTACGGCGCCGGCTCGGCCCTGACCATCCTGCCGATCTCTAGCATGATCCACGCCAGCGGCTACCAGTCCACGTTCTTCTTCTTCGGCCTGCTGCAGGGCGCCATCATCTTCGTGGCCGCCTGGTTCCTGCGCACCCCGGCCAAGGAGGAGGTCAAGCTGTCCGCCAAGGTCGCGCAGAGCCGCCGCGACTACACCCTGGCCGAGGCGCTGCGCACCCCGGTGTTCTGGGTGATGCAGGTGATGTTCATCTGCACGGTGACCGGCGGCCTGATGGCTGTGGCGCAGCTGGGCGTGATCGCGCACGACCTGGGCGTCAAGGAGACCCCGGTCAGCGTCCTCGGCCTGACCATGGCCGCCCTGCCCTTCGCGCTGATGCTCGACCGCATCATGAACGGCATCTCGCGTCCATTGTTCGGCTTCGTCTCCGACCACATCGGCCGCGAGGCGACCATGTTCGTCGCCTTCACGCTGGAAGGCCTGGGCATCATCATGCTGAGCCGCTTCGGCCATGACCCGATGATGTTCCTGATCCTCAGCGGCATGGTCTTCCTGGCCTGGGGCGAGGTGTACAGCCTGTTCAGCGCCACCTCGGCGGACACCTTCGGCACCAAGCACGCCGGCAAGATCTACGGCGTCCTCTACTGCGCCAAGGGCGTGGCCGCCCTGCTGGTCCCGCTGGGCAACCTGCTGATGGAGGCCACCGGCACTTGGGCGACCGTGCTGTACGTCACGGCGGCCATGGACCTGACCGCCGCGGCCTGCGCGCTCTTCGTGCTCAAGCCGATGCTGGTCAAGCACCACGCCCGCAACCAGGCGCTGGTCGAGCAACAGCAACAGCAGCAGGCGACCGGCCTCCGCGCCACCGCCTGACCGGCCCGACCGGAACCGGGGGAGCCGTCGCGCGGCTCCCCCTTTCCTTTTGGGAGTCTTCCCGACATGACAGATCGAGCCGACCTGACGTTCGTCGCCCGCTGGGCCGCCGCGGGCCTCGTGGTCAGCGCCGCGGCGGCGGCGCTGGTGCTGGTCCCGCGAGCCCTGCGGTCGGAGCCGGTGATCGTCGAGCGCGCGCTGCACAACATGGACGAGCGGACCTGCGAGCGGGTGCTGCGGGCGATATCCGACCAGTCTCACGCCGGCGAGCGGATCCTCTGGCTGTGGGCCGAGGAATCGACGCCGGGGCTCTACGCCACCGCCTCCAGGGTCGGGCCCGCCGGCGAGGCGCCGGCGCTGCCCCGCCCCTACGCCTTCCACCCGCCGGCGCAGGCCGCGCCGCCGCTGGCCTGCTCGTTCCCCAGCAACTCGCTGCACGTCATGGCCGTCGAGGGCCGCTGAGCCTCAGAGTCCGCCGAGCCCGTCGGCGAACAGCTTCACCCCGGCGACGAACAGCAGGGCGTAGCTGACGGCGTAGAACAGCCGCTCGGACACCCGCTTGGTCAGCCACACCCCCATCCAGATGCCGACCGGCGCCAGCGGCGCCAGCAGCAGTGAGGTGGCGAGGTTGACGGTGTCGATCTGGCCCAGCCAGACGTAGGGCACCAGCTTGACGTAGTTGATCACCGCGAACAGCAGGACGGTCGTCCCGGCCAGCGTCATCTTCTCCAGCCGCTGCGGCAGCAGATAGATCATGATCGGCGGGCCGCCGGCGTGCGCCAGGAAGCTGGTGAAGCCCGACAGCGTCGACCAGAACAGCCCCGCCAGCCGCGAGGCCGGCGGCGCTTCGGCGATCCGCCGCTGGACCAGCGGCTTGAGCCACTGGTTGACCGAGAAGGCGACGGCGATCACGCCGATGATCAGGCGCACCGCGCTGTCGTCCAGGTGTCCGAACGCCAGCACGCCCACCCCGATGCCCAGCATGGCGCCCGGCAGCAGCACGCGCAGTTGACCCCGGCTCCACCGGCCGCGGTAGGCCCAGATGCCGAACAGGTCCATCAAGCAGAGGATCGGCAGCATCAGCCCGGCCGCCTGCCGCGGCGGCATGACCAGCGCCAGCATCGGCACGGCCAGCGCGCCGAGTCCCGACAGCCCGCCCTTGCTGATCCCGGTCAGCAGAACGGCAGGGATCACCAGCGCGTAGAAGGTGGCGTCGACGATCATTCCGTCCGGCACTCCCGTTGGTGGGGATGCGAGCATGCCCATCACGACGCGCGGATCCCAGAAGAATCCCGCCAGGGCTCGAACCACCGCGCTTTCCGTATTATCTTCCGGACCGAACAACGAACCGACGGGGAGGAACAACGTTGGACACCGACCTGAAGCAGCGCCTGGCGCTCGCGGTGCTGGACAGCGCCGCGGAGGCCGTCATCTATTCCGACCGCGAGGGCGTCATCCGCCTGTGGAACACCGGGGCGGAGCGCGTGTTCGGCTTCACCGCGGCCGAGGCGCTGGGCCAGTCGCTCGATCTGATCATCCCGGAACGGCAACGCCAGGTGCACTGGGACGGCTACGACGCCGTGATGGCGAGCGGCCAGAGCCGCTACGGCAGCGGCGACCTGCTGTCGGTGCCGGCGCTGACCAAGGGCGGCGGCCGCATCTCGGTGGAGTTCACCATCGTGCCGGTGACGGACGAGAACGGCGGCATGCTCGGCATGGCCGCCATCCTGCGCGACGTCACCAAGCGCTTCGAGGAGTTAAAGGCGCTGCGTCGGCAGGCGGCCCAGGCGGCGCAGGGTTAAGCCCCTCTCTCGCCTCTCGCGCTGGCCGCAGGCCAGCGCTGACGGCGTCAGGCGGATCGAAGATCCGCCGAGAGCCCCGGGAGAGGGTGGCGCCGTAGGCGCCGGGTGAGGGTAAGATCAAGGATCCTTGGATTTGCCCTCACCCTCCCGCCCTATGGGCGGGCCCCTCCCTCTCCCGGGACGGGAGAGGGTTTAACTCACCGCGACCCGCCCACCAGCGCCGGCAGGTCCATCAGCGGGCCGTTGGAACCGTCCTCGATGGTGATCGGGTTCATGCCGCGCGCGCCCAGCGCCACACTGACCGGGCGGCCGTTGTTGTGGTTCTTCCACATCTCGTACAGCGCCATCGCCGCGTAGATCTTGGCCTCGCGGCTGGTGTTGAACAGCCACTCCTGGCTCGGCGTGACGCGCAGCAGGCCGTCATCGCCGGCTTCGACGCGGTCGGCGAACTTGTAGCCCAGCTCGTCGTTGGCGTGGCCGATCAGCCGGTCGAAGCTCGAGGAATAGCGGGCGAAGCTGCCCCGCCCGTTGCCGCCACTGCCCAGCGTGCTGGCCGAGCGCTGGCGCAGCAGGTCGGAGAACACCCAGCCCTCCTCGCCGGTGCGCAGCACGCGCACGCCGGTCCAGTTGCCGTCCTGGCGCAGTTCCAGCAGTTCGTCGCCGCGCCGCACCGTGGTGCGGATCGCGCCACGGTCGGACGGGGCGGCGCGGACGTTCACGCGGTCGCCGGTGATGGTGTAGGTGTCGCCGGGATTGGCCATGGCCGGCGCGCTCAGCGCCATAAGAGCCGCAGCACCGATCCCGAGGGCGCACACACGAAGCGTTTTCGATTTCCCTGACATATCTCCACTCCCGAAAGGCGCATTCCGAACGCGAATGCGCTCCGTCACAGCTTCAACAGCGGTACACGGGGAGAGGGTCCAACCGAGGGGCGCCGCACCCCGGGAGGATTAGTCGAATCGCCTCCTGAGCGGGCTGTCGCCAGACGGCCAGACGCCGCGGTCGGCCACCTTGCCGCCGTCGAACACCAGCCAGCTCTGCCGGCCGTAGTGCGGCAGCGGCCGCGCCAGCGCCTGCAACGCCGCGCCGTCCGCCGCCTCGACCACCAGCACCGGCTTGCCCTGCGGGGTGCGCGCCGTCCACGCCCGCCCGGTGCCGCGCCCGGCGAGGCCGGCAGGCGCCTCGATCTGGTAGGCGCGCAGCAGCGGCGCCACCGCGTTGGCCGTGCCGATCAGCGCCAGCGGCTGGCCGGAGTCGGTGCGGTCGGGGGCCACCACCCGCAGCTTGCGGTCCATCAGCCGCTCGGCCAGCGCACGGGCGGTCTCGGCCGCCGGGCCCTCGGCGGCGAGCACCACGTTGGTGGCGCCGTCCAGCGTCACGTCGCGCAGCGTCGGCGGCGCCTCGCCGGGAGCCAGCCGGCGGAACAGGTCGTAGCCGGGATCGACCGCTACCGATTTCAGCGTGCCGGACACCGGCAGGCTGGCGGTGACCTCACGGCCCTCCAGGCGCACCACGTGGCGCTGCACGCCGGCCGAGGTCTCGACCACCACCGGCACCGACAGCGCATAGACCGGCTGGTCCTGCCGCAGGGTCAGCGATACGTGGTCGCCCTGCCGCGCCGCGCCGGCGAGGTGCAGGGCCGGCGCCCCGGTGCGCTCCACCCACTGTGCGAAGAAGGGGCCGAGGTCGCGGCCGCTCTGCTCCTCGAACACCCGGCGGAGGTCGCTCCAGCCGGCATCCTTGAAGACGTGGGCCTGCCAGAAGCGGCGGATGCCCTGGGCGAAGGCCTCCTCACCCAGTTCGCCGCGCAACATGTGGACGATCATCGCCACCTTGCCGTAGCCGACGATCTGCGAGGCGTCGTGCACCTTCGCCTTGAAGGCGCTGACCGGTGCATCGCGGTCGGCCGGCAGCGCCGCGTAGTCGCGCAGCCAGTCCAGCCGCGCCGCCTGCGCCGCGTCGGCGCCGCGCACCTCGGCGGCGGCGTAGTCGCCCATGTAGGTGGTCAGGCCCTCGCACCAGTTGCCCTCCCCGTAATCGACCCGGACGCCGTTGCCCCACCAGTCATGCAGGATCTCGTGCGCCAGCGACTGGCCGCGCACGAAGGGCAGCGGCAGTACCGTTTTGCCGATGTAGGTCAGCCCGGGAAAGCCGAGGCCGACCGGCAGCGGCGCCGAGACGATGGCGAAGCCGGCGAACGGATAGGCGCCGATCCGCGCCGAATAGCCGTCGATGGACCGCTGCGTCAGGTCGAGCAGGTCGTCGGACAGCCCGTTCAGCTCCGCCTCGACGTAGGTGCGCAGGCGGAGCGCACCGTGCATGCGCTCGCGCACCTCCCACTTGCCGGCGAACAGCGAGGGCGCCTCGACCGTGCGCTCCTCTGTGAAGACGGCGCGGTAGCCGGCCTCGCGGCCCTCCTCCCTGAGATCCCCGGTCGCCACCGCGACGTAGGGCGCCGGCACCCGCACGGACAGGCGCCACGTCGGCGCCTCATCGTCCAGCGTCGGCAACCACGCCGGCCCGCCGGGCAGGTACGCACCCTCGGCGCCGGATGCGGCGCCGTTGCCCCGGCTCTCCGGGTTCAGCGCCGCCAGCGTGCCGCCGTAGCGCAGCGTCACCTCGCCGCCCGCCGGCACGGTCAGCGTCAGCGCCATGCCGCGCCGCTCGAAGGGCAGCGGCTTGCC
>NZ_LGQZ01000197.1 GCF_003116015.1 Azospirillum sp. TSO22-1 | reverse complement strand
ACAGCACGGTCAGGTTGGGCTCCGGAGCCGGGCCGAGGTTGGCCAGCGTGTGCAGCATGCGGAAGCTGGTCTTGGTGACCAGGGTGCGGCCGTCCAGCGCCATGCCGCCGATGCACTCGGTCACCCAGGTGGGGTCACCGGAGAACAGCGCGTCGTAATCGGGCGTGCGCAGGAAGCGCATCAGACGCAGCTTGATGACGAACTGGTCGATCAGCGCCTGCGCCTCCACCTCGCACAACCGGCCCTCGCGCAGGTCGCGCTCGATGTAGATGTCCAGGAAGCTGGAGACGCGCCCCAGCGACATGGCCGCACCATTGGCCTCCTTCACCGCCGCAAGGTAGGCGAGATACGTCCACTGCACCGCCTCCTGCGCGGTTACCGCGGCGCGGCGGACGTCGAAGCCGTAGCCCGCAGCCATCGTCTTCAATTCGCCCAGCGCCTTGATCTGCTCGCTGATCTCTTCACGCAGGCGCAGCGTCTCCTCGTCAATACGGTCCAACTCAAGAGACTGCAACTGGGCCTTCTTGTCGTCGATCAGCCGGTCGGCGCCGTACAGCGCCAACCGGCGATAATCGCCGATGATGCGGCCGCGGCCATAGGAGTCCGGCAGGCCGGTGATGACGCCGGACTTCCGGCAGCGCAGCATCTCCTCAGTGTAGACATCGAAGACGCCGTCGTTGTGCGTCTTGCGCAGCTTGGGGAAGATTTCCTCAAGCTTCGGCGAGGGGGTGTAGCCATAGGCTTCCAGGCCGTTCCTGACCATGCGCCAGCCACCGGTGGGCATGATGGCGCGCTTGAGCGGCTTGTCGGTCTGCAGCCCGACAATGAGTTCCAGGGCCTTGTCGATGTAGCCCGGCGCGTGCGAGGCGAGGGAAGAGAAGATCTCGGTGTCGGCGTCGAGCACGCCGCCCTTGGCCGCGCGCTCCTCGTCGAGCAGCGCAGTGACCTTGTTCCACAGCGCCTTGGTGGTGCCGGTCGGGCCGGTGAGGAAGTGGCTGTTTCCTCCGTACGGGCGGACGTTCTTCTGGATGAAGTCGCGAACGTTCACCTCGTACTGCCAGACACCGGGTTTGAAGTGGTGCCAGGGATGCGGCTGCGCGTCGTCCGCCTCGACATAATCTTCCTGAATCAGTGTGTCCATCTTATCACCTTCAAGAGGGCGACGGCTCAACTCCAGGCGCTGGAGGTGGGTCGGCGCAGCTCGTCTCATGTCCGTTGCTGTTTGAGACGGAGCGGAAACGAGACATCGGGAAAGGCAGGATCATCTCCTCCCGAACATGTGCTCAGTCAGTTCCGGCGACCGCGGCCGCATCGGCGGCGGCACGGACCGTGGCCTGTGTCGGGGCATGCGTCGCACGCGTTTCGATCGGCACTTGGCCGCCTGGGCGTTCGACCCAAGCGATGCGCAGCACGTTGGTCGATCCCGGCATGCCGAACGGCACGCCGGCGGTGATGACCAGCCGCTGCCCGGCCTGGGCCAAGCCGTGGGCATAGGCCAGCGATACGGCCTTCTGCACCATGTCGGAGAAGTTCTGTACGTCCTCGGTCAGCACGGAATGAACGCCGTAGGCAAGCACCAGCCGGCGCGATGCAGCGACGTTGGAGGTCAGGCAGAGGATCGGCACCGCCGGGCGTTCGCGCGATGCCCTCAACGTGGTCGAGCCCGAGGTGGTGTAGGTGGCGATGGCCGCCGCCTGCACCGTCTCCGCCACCTGCCGGGCCGCGGCCGTGATGGCGTCGGCCGTGGTATGCTCGAGATCCGGGTGCTTGGCGTCCATCATGGTGCGGTAAAGCGGATCCTGCTCCACCCGGCGCGCAATGCGGTCCATGATCGATACCGCCTCGACCGGATAGACACCTGACGCCGTCTCGGCCGAGAGCATCACAGCGTCGGCGCCGTCAAACACCGCGGTCGCGACGTCCGAGGCTTCGGCGCGCGTCGGCGCCGGGGCGGAGATCATCGACTCAAGCATCTGAGTGGCGACGATCACCGGCTTGCCGGCCAAGCGCGCCTCGCGCACGATGCGCTTCTGGATCAAGGGAACGTCCTCCGGCGGCATCTCGACACCAAGGTCGCCGCGGGCGACCATCACGCCGTCCGACAGCTCGACGATGCGCTCCAAGTGCTGGATGGCCTGCGGCTTCTCCAGCTTGGAGAGCAGCGCGGCACGCCCGCCGATCAGCTTGCGGGCCTCGGCGACGTCCTCGGGGCGCTGTACGAAGGAGAGAGCCACCCAATCGACGCCCTGGTCGAGTGCGAAGGCGAGGTCGGCGCGGTCCTTGGCGGTCAAAGGCGAGAGCGGCAGCACGACGCCCGGGACGTTGACGCCCTTGCGGTCGGACAGTCTCATGCCGCTGACCACCACGGTTTCGGCGAAGCCGGGGCCGCAGGCGGTGACGCGCAGGCGCACCTTGCCGTCGTCCAGCAGCAGTTCGGCTTCCGGTTCCAGCACGGCGAAGATCTCCGGGTGTGGCATGCCCACGCGGGTGGTATCGCCAGGCTCCTTGGAGAGATCGAGGCGAAAGGTCTGCCCGGCTTCCAGCGCCACCGGGCCAGCGGCGAAGGTGCCCAGGCGCAGCTTGGGGCCTTGCAGGTCGGCGAGGATGGCAACGGGGCGGCCGGTTTCACGTTCGACGTCCCGAAGGGCTTTGACGCAGGCGCCGTGGTTCTCGTGGCTCCCATGGCTGAAATTCAGGCGGAAGACATCGACGCCGGACGTGAACAGCGTAGCGATCATACCCGGTGTCGAGGACGAGGGACCCAGCGTCGCGACAATCTTGGTCTGCCGATAACGGCGGATGAACGCACTCGTATTCATATCGAAACTAACTCCTCAAGATAACACTGTGCTGCGACAAAGCAAATGACTCCACAACAAGCACATCTGGAACACTCAATTTGACATTGTGCCATCTTCAGATTCGTTTGCTTTTCCTTGAACCGCATACCGACCACGCCATGACGCTCGATCTGATTTCAGTGGGCGCCGCACCTGCTCTCCTCGGGCGGATTTACAGATTCTCGCCCGAGGGACAGGTTCTCGACTGGATCAGGCCTTGGCGGGCACGGCGTCCTTGACCTCGTCAACGAGGTCCGGATCGACGGTGGCGCGGTTCCGCTCCATCTCGATCACCCCGAAGTGCGTCAGAACGCAACTCACGATGCACAGCACCGCGCAGGCGATCAGCAGGTAGAAGCCGGCGTGCCAGCCGAACTTCTCGGAAAGAATGCCGAACAGCGCCGTTCCGGTGGAGGCTCCCAGCAGGTAGCTCATCAGCCCACGCAGACCCGTCGCCGAACCGACCGCGAAGGAGGGCACAACCTCGATGGTCTGCACGGAGGCGAGGAACTGCGGGATGTAGATCATGCCGCCGATGATCCCGGCCGCGATGCTGATCACCAGGATGCTCGAGGAACTCCAGTAGAAGTACAGCGCGCCCAGAATGATCGTCATAGCGATCATCGCCAGCGGCATACGGCGGCCCTTGAACAGCTTGTCGGTCAGCAGCCCGGCGAACAGCGTCGAGGGGATCGCCGCCCATTCGAACACGGCAAACGCAACACCCATTTCCGCCTTGCTGAAGCCCTTCTCCTTGAGCAGGTACAACGGCAGGAAGGTCAGCACGCCAAAACGCACTGCGTAGACGAAGACATCGACGAAGGAGACGAACCAGACGGTCTTGTTCGGCAGCACGTAGTGGCGGAAGATCTGCCAGGCCGACATGCTCTCCGGCGCGTGGTCGGTATGGCTGTGGACGAGTTCAGAATTGGCCTCTTCCTTGAGCGCGACCTCCATCGGCGGCAGACCCACGCTGCTCGGGGCGCTGACCCCCAGCGAGAGAATGACCGCGGCCACGACCAAGGCGACCGCTGCGGGCACCCAGTAGGTGCTGGCGCCCCAGTACTGGGTGCCGAGGATGGCGATGGCGCCGGTGACGAGCGGCGCGACCATGCCGCCGCCGAGATTGTGTGAGATATTCCAAATCGCTCCCACCGAGCCGCGCATCTTCCGTGGGAACCACTTTGAGATGATGATGAAGGAGGGGCCGGCGCCCATGCCCTGGAACACGCCGTTGGCGATCACAATGACGGCGAAGAGCCAGTAGACCTCGACGACGCCGAGCACGATGTTGGCGCCGGCGCTGAGCACCAGGCCGGCTGCCATAAAGCGCCGCGTGTCGCACTTGTCGGCGAGCGAGCTCATGAAGCCCTTACTCAGCCCATAGGCAATGAGCATATAGGCGCTGATGACGCCAACGTCGGCCTTGGTCCAGCCGAACTCCTTGACCAGGAAGGGCGTGGAAAAGGTGAAGTTGTTGCGCACCAGATAGTAGGTGGCGTAGCCGATAAACACCCCGAAGAGGGCCCACCACCTTAGCCTGAGAAAGGTGGAGCGGACCTCGGACTCTGGGACGGCGACCAACGCCTCCCGAATCTTGAGATAAGACAGCATTATTGGGCCTCCTCCATTGGCATGCCGGCAGCGTTTTCAAAGCCGTCGCTCGGCGATACGGGATGCACGCTCTTCAGCAAGCCGGATGCCAAATCGAAAATCGTAGTGAAAACAATGCTATATGCGATTCTTGCCGATGGCAGGGCTAGCCAACGTGGGGCGAATAGGTAACGCACCCAATCCCCTTATTGGGTCAGTTTGGTAATACCCCCCAGACCCAATGCCGTAAGCGGCTGGGGAACGTCCTTCAGGCGGTTCCGCCAGACTTCGCGCCAGCTTGCTCGTAGCCACGGGGCTGACGTAGAGGATCTCCTCCAAACTGGAGGTGAGGAATGCACTGTCCGCATTGCTCTTCGTCGGCGACCCGCGCCAGCTTGGTTGCCTCCTTTGCCAACGGCATCATGGCTGGGAACTGCGGTGAGCGCGGGTTGGCGCCGGGGTTCAGGCTGCGGACGCTGCGGCGATGTTCCAGGGCAGCAGCTCGGCGATGCGGTTGATCGGGTGATCAGCGATGCGGCCGAGCACGTCGCGCAGGTAGGCCTGGGGATCGAGACCGTTGAGTTTGGCGGTTTCCACCGGCGTGTAGATCGCTGCGGCACGTTTCCCGCCCGCATCGGAGCCGGCGAGCATCCAGTTGCGTCGGCCGATGGCCAGCGGCCGGATCGCGCGTTCGGCCGCGTTGTTCGAGATCTCCAGCCTGCCGTCGTCCACGTAGCGCGTCAGCGCCGGCCAGCGCGAGCGCGGGTAGCGGATCGCCTTGGCCAAGTCGCCCTTGCCGGGGATGCGGGCCAGAGTGGCGTCGAGGAAGGCGGCCAGTTCGTCCAGGATCGGCCGGGCCTGCACTTGGCGAACCCGGCGGCGCTCCTCGGCCGGCTGGCCGGTCAAGGGGCGTTCGATGTCGAACAGCAGCCCGATCCGCTTCAGCGCCTCCGCGGCCAGGGGCGAGCCGGTTTCGGCGTGCTCGTCGAAGAACTTCCGGCGCACATGAGCCATACAGGCCACCTCGGCGACAGCAACGGCTCCGCCGCCGGCGGCTTCGTACAGGGCTTCGAACCCGCCATAGCCGCCGGCATGCAGGTGCCCGCGGAAGCCCGCCAACTGCCGTTGCGGATGCTCGCCTTTGCGGTCGGGCGTGTAGGAGCCACCTCAGCACCACACGCTGAGATTGGCGCAAGCTGACCAACTCTGTTACGTGCGACCGTGCCCATAGCGCGCGACACGACGTCCCGATGGGTTAAACCCATCAGGACTTGGCAACAGCGAGAACTGCAGCCGCATCGCCCAGGCGGCGGATACCAGGATTGAGACCCGCTGACGGGTACCCATCAGCGGGATCTGATTTAGGAGCCGCAGAACAAATTTATGCTTCCAGCGATGAGGCTTTATGGGTGCTCTCGTGAGGGTTTATGGTTCCCTCCAGAGAAAGAGGGAGGTCGGGAGGGGGATAAGGCCTTACGACTTCACCGCCTCGGCCTCGATCAGCAGCTGGATCTCGTCGCCGATGTTCGGCGCGCCGTACTTCATGCCGAAGTCGGTGCGCTTCACCGTGCCGCGGGCCGAGAAGCCGACGGTCTCCAACTTGCTGGCCGCGCTGACGCCATCCTTGTTGAAGGTGACGTCGAGGACCACCGGCTTGGTGGTGCCCAGCATGGTCAGGTCGCCGTGCAGCTTGCCGGTCTTGTCGCCGGTCTTCTCGATCTTCGTGCTCTTGAAGGTGATCTGCGGGAACTCCTTGGCGTTGAAGAAGTCCGGCGAGCGCAGGTGCTCGTCGCGCTTGGCGTGCGCGGTGTCGACGCTGGCGGCGTCGATGGTTACCTTCAGCGCGCTGTTCTGCACCGCGTCCTTGTCGAAGCTCACCTCGCCCGCGGCGGCGTTGAAGCGGCCGATCACGTTGGAGAAGCCGAGATGGTTGACGATGAACGCCACGCTCATATGCGAGGGGTCGAGCTTGTAGGCGACCGGCGCGGCCTGCGCGACGGACGACACGGAGGCCAGGAGGACGGCGGCGAACAGAACGGTCTTCATGGTGGTTTTTCCTAACGAGGATGGAGGGTCAATAGCCGGACGCTTCGGTGCCGGCGGAGAGCAGGAGAGCGATGCCGACGGCCGCCACGGCGGGCACGACGGCAATGACGGTGAGGGCGACGGTTCCGGCGGCACGGCCAAAGGAGGTGTCCGGCAGCGGCAGGCGGTCGCGCAGCCGGTCGGCGAAGAAGGCCGGCAGGACGGCGACCAGGGCCTCGGCCGGGGCCGAGGAGAAGAACGTGAGCGCGGCGGTCAACAGCACCAGGATGCCGAGCGCGGCCTGACCTGCGGTGCCCCAGCCATGATGCTCGACCGGCCAGTTCCACAGCAGCAGCCCGCCGGTGGCGGCGGCCAGCGCGAAGGCGAGCTGCGCCACCGAGGCCGAGGCGCCGACCAGCGCCACGCCACCGACGCCCAGCGCCGCCGCCAGCAGCACCACGCCCGGCGTGGCTGCCCCCGCGGCGCCGTGCGACACGGTGCGCGACAGCGCAAACCACGCGCCGGCCACCAGCACGGCGGCGGCGGTGACGGTCGGCAGCCCGCCCGGCAGCACCGGGTAGGCAACCCAGCCGAGCGCCGCAGTCAACCACACCCCGACCAGCAGCGAGCCGCGCTTCGGCTCCAGCCCCGCCAGATCCGCCAGGATGCCGAGCACCACGCCGGCCACCGCGCTCCAGAACAGACGGCCCATGCTGGACGGCGGCGGCAGCGCCGGCACGCCGACGATCAGCGCGTAGGCGGCGAGGAACGCCACCGCCACGCCCGCGGCGGCCAGCCGCCGGCCGCGCGCCGGCCCGGCGGCGAAACGCAGCAAGCCGACGCCGATCAGGCCGGCCAGCAGCGGAAACACGGCGGTCTGCACCACCAGATCATCGAGCAGGGACATCGGGGTCACTCCGGAAACAGCGGGTTGGACATTGCTCCCGGACGACGCGGTTGTCTGTGCGAAAACGCACATCGGGGCGCGACTGACCAATGGGGGACTTCCGCACCGCCGCGATCCGCCGCAGCCTGCGGAAAACGTCTGCCGGAGGAACGCCAATGCTCATCGCCCAGCTCACCGATCCGCACATTGCGGGGCCGGGCCACCTGCTCTGCCGCCGCATCGACACCGCGTCCCTTCTCGCCGGGGCGGTGGCGGCGGTGAACGCGCTGAACACGCCGCCCGACGTGGTGCTGCTGACCGGCGATCTCGTGGACGCCGGCCGACCGGAGGAGTACGGGCTGCTGCGCGAGATCCTGCAGCCGCTGAAGGCCCCCGTGCTGCCGGTCCCCGGCAACCACGACGAGCGGGGCGCGCTGGCCGCGGCCTTCCCCGAGCTGGCCTGCCTGCCGCAAGGCGGCGCCTTCGTGCAATACGCGGTGGAGGACTGGCCGGTGCGCTTGATCGGTCTGGATACCGTCGTGCCCGGCGCCGTCGGCGGCGCGATGTGCGCGGAGCGTCTGGCGTGGCTGGACGCCACGCTGTCGGAGCGGCCGGAGCGGCCGACGGTGCTGTTCCTGCATCACCCGCCGTTCCGCACCGGCATCGTCCACATGGACGGTTTCGGCTTCGACGGCATGGACGCGTTCGCCGCCGTGGTGCGCCGCCACCCGCAGGTGGAGCGCGCGCTGTGCGGCCACATGCACCGGCCGATCCAGCGACGCTGGGCCGGCACGCTGGCGTCGACGGCGCCGTCCACCGCGCATCAGGTGGCGCTCGACCTCAGCGAGGGCGGACCGGCCTGCTTCGTGATGGAGCCGCCGGGTTTCCAGCTGCATCTCTGGCGCGAGGACACCGGGCTGGTCAGCCACACCGTGGCCATCGGCCGCTGGGACGGACCGCACCCCTTCCAGCCGCCAACCTGAACGCCGGATGAACGGCCCATTCAGCGTCGGCTCAGCTCACGTCTCCTATCGTGCGGTCATCGGGCGCCGAAGGGCGCCGACAACCGGAGACACGAGCCATGCTGAAGACCGCGACGTTCGCCGCACTCGCCCTCGCGCTGACCGCCGGCGCCGCCCAGGCCGGCGACCACCACCGCCGTGACCGCGCCGCCGCCGCCGGCGCCCCGCAGCCGATCGCCGACGTGCTGGGCGCCGGCAGCGGCACCACCACCGGCACCGTCTCGAAGGTGGCGGCCACTTGGTTCACCATGAACGACGGCCGCGACCAGATCGACGTCACCACCAAGGGCTTCCTGCCGGAAGGGCTGCAGCCGGGCCAGCAGGTCACGGTGACCGGCGGCGTGCGCCAGGGCGCCATCCGCGCCAGCCAGATCATCCGCGACGACGGCACCGCCTTCGGCCGCCAGGACGGCCGCCGCGAGCGCCGCCACCACGACGACTGACCCCGAGGAGGGCCCGCCATGGCCGCCCGCAAGCCGACCGCCGCCGAGATGGCGTTCCTGCTGCTGTTCCACGCCACGCTGTCCGGCGCCTTCCTGGTCGCCTACCTGACCGGGGACG